>NZ_JASBQE010000003.1 GCF_029960785.1 Polyangium sp. 15x6 | reverse complement strand
CCGGAGCCCCCCACCGTGACCAACGCGACCGGAGCCCCCCACCGTGACCAACGCGACCGGAGCCCCCCACCGTGACCAACGCGACCGGAGCCCCCCACCGCACCTAACGCGGCGCGTAGCCCTGGGAAGGAAAAAGTCAAGGCGCGCTAAAAGAAACTTGCACGTGTGTCACCGTCCTGTAACAATCAGTCCTTCGACTTGACATGGAGGCGGCCATGATGCGCGAGCGCGTTCACCAGGTTCTGAAGTTCGTGGGACTGGCCCTTGCCGTGGTCTTCCTGGGTCCGGGCGTGGAGATCACGTCTCAGGACGGTCAAGGCTGAAACAAGGGCGGGCCCCGGAAGGCCGGGGCCCAGGATGACCGGGACGTGCGGGCAGGCCCCGCACGCGATGGTCAAATGCCTTCGTTCTGGACGAGCTTGACCCTCGGCCAGGGTCGACGTACGAGCGCGAAGAGAGTCGACGTGGCGGCGGCGGGGGTTCTCAGGCGCCGGTGAGCGCGAACTGCGAGACCGTGACGGTCGGGACGCATCGGCTCGCGTTCGAGCCGCCCGACACCGGTCTCGTGCGATTCGTGGGAGATGTGGCCGACGCGGATGTCGAACGCATCCTGGATGCGTTCACGGAGTTCGCGACGGCGTCGGGGCGCGCGTATCTGCTGATCGACGTGGCGGACGTAGGGCGCGTGACCCCCGAGGCGAGGCGTGTTGCGGCGATGCGGCAATTGCCACCCGCGTATGCAGGGCTCGTGGTCTTCGGGGGGACGTTCCAGCAGCAGCTCGTGGCGAAGCTCGCGACGACGGCGGGCTGGTTTCTGCGCGGGCGAGCGCTCGGGAAGCCGATGCCCGTGTGCGTGAGGGACGAACGCGCGGCGCGGGCGTGGCTCGCGGAGCAGCGCCGCGCGTATTGAGGCGCGCGCAGGCGGCCACGCTGATGTGGATTTCGAGGGCAGCCCGGGTGACGATGGCGGCCCATGAAGACCCGATGGACGAGCTTGATCGTGGCCATGGCCCTGCTCGGCGTGGCGTGCGGCGACGGTGAAGGAGGCGCTGGCGGAAGCGGCGGAAGCGGCGGAAGCGGCGGAAGCGGCGGCGCGGGCGGCAGCGGTGGCGTGGGTGGCAGCGGCGGGAGCGGTGGCGTAGGCGGAAGCGGCGGCGCGGGCGGAAGCGGCGGCGCGGGCGGAATGGGCGGCGCCGGTGGAATGGGCGGCGCCGGTGGAATGGGCGGCGCCGGTGGAATGGGCGGCAGCGGCGGCGGTGGCGGCAATGGATTCGCGGCGATCGTCTCGAAAGAGGTCTACGACGCGATGTTCCTGCACCGGAACGATCTTTACGCGTACGAATCGCTCGTCGCCGCGGCGGAGACGTTCCCGGCGTTCTGCAACGAGGGCAGCCTCGATGACAGGAAGCGCGAGGCGGCCGCGTTCCTCGCGAACATCTCGCACGAGACCACGGGCGGCTGGCCCGCGGCCCCGGACGGACCGTATGCGTGGGGCCTCTATTTCACGCAGGAGGTCGGCTGCGAGAACGGGGGCTGCACGGGGTATTGCAACTCGACCTACCAGCAATGGCCTTGCGCGGCGGGAAAGACCTATCACGGGCGCGGGCCCATCCAGCTCTCGTGGAATTACAACTACGGGCAAGCGGGCGACGCGCTGGGGCTGCCGCTCCTGACCGATCCGGACCAGGTGACCTCGAATGGCACGGTGGCCTTCCGGACGGGCGGGTGGTTCTGGATGACGCCGCAATCGCCGAAGCCGTCCTGCCACGACGTGATGACGGGGAAGTGGACGCCGTCGTCGCAGGATCAAATGCTCGGCCGCGTGCCCGGGTTCGGGATGACGATCAACATCATCAACGGCGGGCTCGAGTGCAACCAGCCGACGAACGCCAAGGTCGAGGACCGCGTCGGGTTCTACAAGCGATACACGCAGATGCTCGGCGTGGATCCCGGCCCGAACCTTTATTGCGACACGATGAAATCGTATTGAGTGATACTGGTCGGGGAGGTGGGATTTGAACCCACGACAACGAGCACCCAAAGCTCGTGCACTACCGGACTGTGCGACTCCCCGGACGCCGCCCGCTGTCGGGCACCGCGCGGCGGCACTCTAGACGACGTCCGGGTCCAGAGCAAGGGCCTCGAAGGGGCTCGGCCCAGCTCGTCCGAGCCCCCTCCCCCCGAGGCACCTACCGCAGGTTCTCCACGAAATATTCGATCGACCGCTGGGTCGCGTAGAGCTTCGCGGCCGGCGCCCGGTAGCCGTGGCGCTCGCCGGGGAACACGAGCAGGTCGAAGCGCTTGTTCGCCGCGACGAGCGCGTCGATGAACTCCGCCGTGTTCTGGAAGTGCACGTTTTCATCCATGAGCGCGTGCAGGAGGAAGAGCTTGCCGCGGAGGTTTCCCGCGAGCTTCGTCAGGTCCGCCGCCTCGTACGCCTTCGCGTCCGCCTTGGGGTCGCCGAGGTATCGCTCGGTGTATGCGCTGTCGTAGAGCCGGAAGTCCGTCACGAGCGAACCCGCGACGCCCACATGGAACCGATCGGGCGCCTTGAGCAACGCGAGCGCCGCCATGAACCCGCCATAGCTGTGGCCGATGATCCCGACGCGGCTCGCGTCGACGTACGGGCGCTTGGCGACGGCGTCGAGGCCGGCGATCTGGTCCTCGAGCTCCACGTGGCCGATGTTCTTGTAGAGCGGCGCCTCGAACGCCGGGCCCCGTCCCGAGGTGCCGCGGTTGTCGAGCTGGTAGACGACGAACCCACGATCCGCGAGGTGCTGCCACAGGAGGTACGGCGACCACATGTTGAGCACCGTCTGCACGCCCGGGCCGCCATACACCATGACGATGACCGGATATTTCTTCCCGGGCTCGATCACGCGCGGCGGCAGGAGCGTGCCATAAAGCTTCACGCCGCCGGGGGCGTCCACCGAGAAAATCTCGGGCGTACGCACGCCGAGCGAGGCGAAATCGGGATCCATCGGGAACGTGAGGTCGCCGATCACAGCGCCTCCGAGCTCACGAATGACCACCTTCGGTGGCCGATCCTTCGCCGAATGGATGTCCATGGCGATCTTCGCGTTCCGATCGACGCCCGCGTAATGCACGCCAGGCTCCTCGGTCCAGCGCTTCGTCTCGCTGCCGTCGAACTTCACCGAATAGAGCTGCCGATCGAGCGGCGCTTCCTTGCTATCCGCGATGTAAAAGACGCGCCCGTTCGCCTCGTCGACGCGGCTGAGGAGATGCACGTCCCATTCGCCCGAGGTGAGCTGCTTGATCGGCGCGCCCGTGGCAGCGTCGCGAACTTCGAGGTGGATATGCCCGCCGATGGGGCGCGTCCAGAGGAACCGCTTGGAATCATCGAGCGGCTTGAACGAGGCCGGATCGAGCCACGTGGCCGAGGTCTCCGCGAAGAGCTCCTTCGTCTCGCCGCTCTTCGCGTCCGCACGCACGAGCGCGAGGCGCTTCTGGAACCGGTCGAGCGTCTGCAGATAAAGCGCATTGCCGTCGGGCGCCCAGTGGAAGCGGACCATGTAGCGCTCGGCCTCGGCGGGCCATTTCAACCAGGTCGTCTTCTTCGTCTTGAGATCGACGATCCCCGCGCGGACCTTGGGGTTCTTGTCGCCCACCGCGGGATACTTCTGCATCATGAGGTCGGGCTTCTCGCCGCGATACCCGAGCACCGGATGTTCGGGGACCTCGCGCTCGTCGACCTCGAGATAAGCAATCTTGTCGCAGCCCGGGGACCAGAAAAACCCGTGCGGCTCGTCGAGCTCCTCCTGCCCGAGGAAATCACTCTGGCCGCGCGTCGTCCCCGCAGGTCCGCCCGTCGTGAGCCGCGTTTCCTTGCGCGTCGCGACGTCCACGACCCAGAGGTCATCCGACCGGACGAACGCGACACGCTCGCCCGTGGCGCAGATCTGCGGGTCGAGCTCGGGCTCCTTCGTCTCCGTGAGCCGCGTGATCGTGCCCGCCCCTTGCCGCACGAAGACGTCCCCCGACGAAGGCACGATCATCACGGGCGCCTTCTCGGCCCACTGGTACGCGACGATGCCCATCGTCTTCTGCCGCTGGCGCTCGCGCCGGAGCTCCTCCTCGCGCGAGAGCGGCTTCGAGCTGTCCGGCAAATCCGAAGCGCGGAGCAGCACCTTGGACGTGCGCGTCGAGAGGTCGAACCCGAAGAGCGACATCGTCATGTCGCCCGACTCGCTCGCGAGGTACGTGACGAGCTTGCCGTCGGGCGAAGGCTGGACCGCGCGCGGGATGTTCCACCCCGGCTCCGGCATCTTCACCAAACGCTCGTACTTGATGGCGCTCTTCTCGGGACCGAGGATCGCACCGCGCGTCGCATCGGCTTGCGACGCCGCCGCCTTGGGCGCGCCCTCTGCCGCGCGGTCCTTCGTCATCTCGTTCAAGAGCGGCCGCTTCGGCCACGGCTCGCCGGCCCCTCCGCAACCGGAGAGCACCCCCGCGAGCGCGAGCACGCCCGCCAAACCCTGTGCCTTGTGCATGCTCCCGGTTAAACCGAGAGCGAGCCCGAGTCCACTCCAGCCATCACTCGGGCAGCCCGCCGCCATCCGCCTCGGCCGCCGACGGCGGCGGCGGCGGCACCGACTTGTCGGTCGTGACGATGCGGACGCGACGCACGCGCCGGCCGACGACGTCCGTCACGACGAGCGTGTAGCCCTCGCACTCGACACGATCCTTGGGCTCGGCCGGATGTTCGAGCCGCTCGAGGATGTAGCCGCCCACGGTCTCGACGGTCTTCGCCTCGGGCAGAAGGACGATGCCCGCGTCACGCTCGAGGTCCGCGAGCAGGACGCGGCCGTCGACCTCGACGATGCCCGGACCACGCCGATGGATCGGCGGCACCTCCTCGTCGTTCTCGTCCCGGATCTCGCCGACGATCTCTTCGAGCACGTCCTCGATCGTGACGAGTCCGACGAACTCGCCGGTCGGGCTCGTGACGATCGCCACGGGGATCTGCTTGGCCTGCATCTCCAGGCGGAGGCGCTCGACGGAGGTGTTCTCGCGGGCGAAGATCGGCTTGCGGAGGAGCTCGGCGACACGCGCGGCCTTGCGACGTCCCGAGAGGACGTCGAAGAGGTCGCGCAGGTGCAGGTACCCGAGCACGGTGTGGCCCTGGGCGTCGAGGACGGGATACCGCGAGTAGCCGGCCTCCGCGACGATCTTCACGGCCTCGTCGATGCTCATCGCGGCCCGGAGCGTCGCGGCCTCGCTGCGCAGCGACATGACATGGCGCGCGGTGCGGCGGCGCAGGTCGAAGATGCGCACGAGCATGCTGCGCAGCGCGGGATCGAGGCCCGCGGGGCTTCTCGTGAGGAGGATGCGGAGCTCCTCGGAGGTGTGCGCGATCTCCTCCTCGTGCGCGGGCTGGAGGCCGAAGAGCCGGACGAAGCCGTTCGCCGCGGAGTTCAAGACCCAGATGATGGGCCACATCAGGACGAAGAAGACGTGGAGCGGCTGCGCGGCCCAGAGCGTGACCTTCTCGGTGCGCTGGATGGCGAGCGTCTTCGGCGCGAGCTCACCGATGATCGTGTGCAGCGACATGATCAGGGTGAACGCGACGCCGAGGGCGATCGCGTGCGTGGCCTCGGGGCCGACGCCGAACCGGAGGAGCGCAGGCTCGAGGAGGTGCGCGACCGCAGGCTCGCCGATCCAGCCGAGGCCGAGGCTCGCGAGCGTGATGCCGAGCTGGTTCGCCGAGAGGTACGCGTCGAGGCGCTGCGACATCGCGAGCGCCCGCTTGGCGCGCGCGTCGCCGCTGCGCACGAGCTGCTCGAGGCGCGAGGGACGCATCTTGACGATGGCGAACTCGGAGGCGACGAAGAACGCGTTCAGCAGGATGAGAAGCGCCGTCGCGAACAGATAGAGAATCGTCGACATCGTCCGAACCCCGTCCCCCAGAAGCGAGAGAGCGCGCCGAACGAGGGCTCGTTCTCCCTGCGATGGCGGCTCTAGATGCGAGCCCGCACGAGGATCTCGCTGCGTAGATCCGAGCCGGCGTCGAGCCCCTCGACGAGCGCGTCCGCGGGACACTGACCCTTCTCGACGAGGCTGCCGAGGCGCGCGAGGTGCACGCGCTCGTCCTTGCCATTGCGCATCCGAGCCCGCCGCGCGAGCCCGCCCTCGGCGATGACGAGCACGCGCTCCGCGAGCGCCGCGAGCTTCTCGCCGCGGAACGTCGCCCCGAGCCCCTTCTCGGCGAGCTCCGGACGGAGCGCTTCGAGCTCGGCATAGGTGAAACTCTCGGTGAGCGCCTCGGCCTCGTCGAGGGCGCGCTCGTCGTAGAGGATGCCCGTCCAGAGCGCAGGCAGCGCGCACGTGAGCGCGGCCGACTGCGAGTCCGCGCCGCGCACCTCGATCGTGCGCTTGAGGCGCACCTCGGGGAAGAGCGTGTTCAGGTGCGTCTGCCAGTCCGTCGAGGTCGCGTGGTGACCGCGGAAGCCGTGCTTCAAGAAGCTGCGGAAGGACTGGCCCGTGTTCTCGAGGACCGCATCGCCGCGCTTGATGAGGAACATCGGCGCATCGAGCGCCCACTCGACGTAGTCGACGAAGCGCTTGCCGCGCTCGAGCACGTTCTCGAGCAGCCCTTGCCGCGCGGGATCCACGCTGAGCCACGTGAGCGCGCGCCGGCTCTTGCCGCCCCAGAGGGCGCCCTCGACGAACGGGGAGTTCGCGAACATCGCCGTGGTGACGGGCGAGAGCCGGAGCGAGACGCGGAGCGCGCGCATCGCGCCCTCTTCGCTCGAGTAGTCGAAATTCGCCTGCACCGTGGCCGTGCGGCGCATCATGTCGAGGCCGCCCGTGCCGCGCGTCGGGAGGTAGCGACGCATGATGCCGTACCGAGACTTCGGCACCCACGGCAACTCGTCCTGCCGCGCGAGCGGATGAAAGCCGACGCCGAGCCAGCTCAGGTTGAGCTCGCCCGAGATGTCGCGCAGCTCCGCGAGATGACCGCTCATCTCCAGGCAGATCTGGTGGACGTTGTCGAACGCGGCGCCGGAGAGCTCGAGCTGGCCGCCCGGCTCGAGGGTGACGGAGGCGCCCGCGCGTTCGAGGGCGATGATCGGGCCCGTGGGCGACTCGCGATCGATCTTCCAGCCGTGGCGCTCGACGAGCGCTTCGAGCACCGTGAGGACGCTGCGCGGGCCCTCGTAAGGCAGGGGCGCCCCGGTCGTCGTGTCGACGCCGAACTTCTCGGCTTCCGCGCCGATGCGGTAACGATCGCGCGGCTTCATCGCCGCGTGGAAAGGGATCAGGAGGTCATCGATGCCGCGGATGATCTCCGCGTGATTCGAAAGGCTCGCTTCGGCCATCGTTCGTGGTTCTCAAGCTGTTCGGGGAGTTGGAGGCGCAGATCAGGCCTAGACGGCCTGCGGCCACATCGGGGAGCGCTCCGAGCCGGATCCCTTCGGACCAAGCACACGCGCGAGGACAGCGACGTGTTTTGCCGTGGTCCCAGCACCACCGCCGACGAACCTCGCCCCTGCGTCCACCAGACGTTTGCACGCCGCGGCCCACGCATCCACCGATGTCGTGGTGTCTGGTACGCCATGTTGGCACTCGGGGCTCGCCGCGAGCAGAACCCCGACGCGCGGAGCCCCCGCGCGCGTCACGATCTCCAGCGCAGCCTTGGCCGCACTCTCGCTCGGCGCGTCGACGAGCACTGCATGCACGCCCGCCTCGACCGCGGTGCGTGTCCCCTCTTCCAGCGAGTCCCCATCGACGACACGCTCGCCGTCCGATGTTTCGAGTAGCGCCCACGTGGGGAGCTGCGTCGCGCACGCGCTCACGATGGCCGAGAGCCGCGCCATGCGCGCGAGCTGCGTGCCGTGCCGGAAAGCCTCCGGCGAGAAACCACGCGCGATGATGAGCTCGCAGCCCGACGTCGACAGGCGCGTCGCGTGCATCGCGTACTCTTCGGTGATCCGCTCGGGGAGCGCGGGCGCTATCCAGCGCGCGCCAAGCAGGCCCGCCACGACGACCGGACGAGGCGCAGCGCCGACTGCTTCGATCGCGAGGTCGACGGCTGCGCCCGTGAGCGCGGCGGAGCGGAACGCCATGCCGATCTGCGCGAGCGCCCGCGGCATCGTCTCGTCCGTGACCGCGACGATCACGTCCGATCCGGCGGCGATCTCCTGGCGGTAGTGCTCGGAGACCGCGCCGGGGTTCTCGCGCACGGCGCGGCCGAGGGGCGCCGCGCCGGAGGTCTCCACGCCCCTCGCCGCGAAGGACGAGACCGGATCGCCACCCAGGACGAGCGGGCGCCCCGCTTCGAGGCGGGTCAGGAGGGCATCGAGAGAGCTCACGTCATCACGCCGGGGTTCGAGGTCCGAGCTGGGAATGTCCAAGATCGGCCGAAGGCCGTCGACAACAGGACGAACCTTCGTCCCCTTCTACCACTTCACCTGGAAACACGGAACCCGAGACGCGGCTGCCACGTGCATTTCCCGTCCAGGTCGGCGAGCGAGCCTTCACGTGCTCGTCACAACGCTTCTCTCCACGCATCACGCCCCTCGCGCAGAGGCCGCTTGCCCGGACGGGCGCGCCCCGCGCTTCGGGAGGAACTTCCGATCGAACAGACGGACGCGACGGACGAAGAGGTCGAGGAGGAAGACCACGATGGCCGCATACACGAAGCGCGTCCAGAGCTCCTCGTGGTACGTCACCTTCTCCCCGCCGGGGTCGAAGATCGCTTGCACGGACGCGGGATCGACGGCCGCGCCCGTGGCGAGGGCCGCCTTCTCGAGCGTCGGGAGATCGGCCTCGAAGCTCGCGTACTCCTTCGGGTACGGGTTCGACACGTGGCCGAAGCTCACGGCGACCTGCTTCATCGCGCCGCCCTCGGCCTCGCGCATGTGCTCGGCCCGGAGCAGGAACGAGCCGTACTTGTCGAGCGGCTCATCGATCTCGTACCGACCGGGCGCCGTCTGCCGGAAGTCGACGACCTTCGTCTCGCCGCCCGGCACGATGATCGAGAGCTTCGAGGTCAGGTTGTTCTCGAAGCGCTCGTCGGCCCCGAAGGCGTCGACCGAGGCGCGCAGCCGCCCGCCCACGACCTCGGCCTTCATGTCGAGCTCGCGCCGATGCTTCTGCCGCATGTGCTCGTGCACGAGCTGGCCCCAGAAGCGCTCGAAGCCCGGCCACCTCAGCCACTCGACGGCCCAGCGCGACTTCACATCGCTCGTCCATGCGAGTGTCCAGCCGAGGCCCACGCGCCAGCGCGCGAGGATGGGCTCCTGCGTGTCGCTCTGGAGCAGCTCCACTGCGGGCGGCGGCTTCATCTTCGTCGAGACGTAGCCGTGCAGGTTCGGCGCGGTGCGCACGTCGACGCCGCGCAAGAAGGCCGCGTCGCCGACCTGCGTGACGGGGAACCACTCCTCGACCGCGGCTGCGCGCGCGATCATCTCCGTCTCTTTCGTGAAGATGCGCGGCAGGTTGTTCGCGTCTCCGACGGCGTGATAACGGCCGCCGCCGACGTCGGCGATCATCTTGAGCAGCTGCTCGTCCACGTCGCCGCCGAGGCCGACGGTCGTCACCGTGATCGACTCGGCGATCATCGCCGACACGAGATCACGAATGCCCGAGCTCGATGCCTTGCCGTCCGTCAGCAGCACGACGTGCTTCTTGCGGGCCTGCGTGACCGTGAGGTCCTGGTAGGCCGCGTCGAGCGCCGGAAAGATCTCGGTGCCGCCGCCCGGCTGGATGCGCGCGATGTCGCCCGCGATGCGCGAGCGGTTTCGCGCAGGCTGCATCTTCACGTACCGCGTCGGCGCCGAGTCGAAGGCGATCACCTCGATGAGGTCGTCGGACGAGAGCACGCCCGACGTGGCCTTCGCCGCGGCCTTCGCCATCTCCAGCGGAAGACCGGTCATCGAGCCCGAGCGATCGATGACGAGCACCATGGCGACGCTCGGCATCTCCTTTTTGCGCTCGTTGTCCATGCGGACCGGCAAGATCCGCTCGATCGTCGAGTGGTACCAGCCGCCGAGCCCGTAGCCCGCCTCGCCGCCCGCGAAGAGGAAACCACCGCCGAGATCACGGACGTACGTCTCGATGAGCTCCTGCGCCTGCAGCGACACGGCGTCCTTCGGCGTGTCGCTCAGGATCACGAAGTCGAAGCGCTCGATCTCCTTGACCGAGGCCGGAAAGCCCGCCGGCGGACGCACGTCGACGTCGAGCTGCTGCGCCGTGAGCGCGCTCGAAAGCGGCCCCGCGTGCTGCGGCGTGCCCTCGATGTAGAGCACCGCCGGGCGCCCGGGGACATCGATCGTCGTCGCGTACTTGTTGTTCTCCTTGAACTTGTCGGCCGGGATCTCGTCGACCTCGAACGCGTACGTCACCTGGCCCGGCAAACGCACGACGCTCTTGAAGATGACGTCGTTCGGGCCGGCCTTGAGATCGAGCTCCTTGATGCCTTCGAGCCCGTTCAGCGCCTCGCCCTGGTAGAGCCGCGCGCGCGCCTTCGTCGCCCGCGTCGCGTAGATGTCGGCGTGGATCGCGAACGTCTCGCCGACCTTCACGCGCTCCGGCATCTTGAGCTCGCGCACCGCCACCTCGGGCGGCGCGGGCCTTCGATACGGGATCGTGAAGAGCTTGATCCCGAGCTCCTTGGCGCGGTTCGACTCGGCGAGGATGTCGCCTTCGGTCTGCACGCCGTCCGTGAGGAGCACGGCGCGCTTGAGGTAGCCCTGCGGATAGAGGCCGTACGCGAGCTGGAGCGCCGCCTGCAGGTTCGAGCCTGCGCCGAGCGACTCCGACTGCGCCTTGTCGGCGCTCTCGTGCCGCGTGATCGGCGGAGGTTTTCCGTTTTCCTCGCCCTCGGCCACCTCGACGACGCGTGGCCGCTTCGCGAACGTGACGAGCTTGACGACCGCGTCCTTCGGCTTCTCGGCCCAGGCTCGCTGCACGGCCGCGCGCGCGTCGTCGAGCGCCTCGTCCGTGACGGAGTCCGATACGTCGACGAGGTAGACCGTGCACACCTTCTCGGTCGTGGCCGTGCGCGCGAGGCGCGAGAGGCCGAGCGCGAGGAGCGCGACGAACGAGATGCGCAGGAGCACCGAGAGCACGCGCTGCGGCCACGGCAGATCGGCGAGCGACTGCGAGAGGACGCCGACGAACCACGGCGCGAGCAAGATCGCCCCGAGCATCTTCGGGTTGAGCAGCTCGTAGGTGATCCCGCCGCGAACCCACGTCAGCGTGGGTTCGGGGTGCAGGAGGACGAAGCGTCGATAGGCCCAGAAGAGGAGCCCTGCGAGCGCGACGCAGGTCGAGACCCAAGCGATGACCCGGAGGCGCTTGTTCACACCGTCACCCTCCGATGGTACGTGAGCCACTCGATCGCGGTGACGAGGAGCACCGCGGCGAGCAAGTAGATCCAGATCTCGCGCCGCACGCCGACCTTGAACTCACCGACGGGGCCTGCCGCGCGCCCGCCGACGACGAGCTCGGTCGCCGGTTTGATCACGCTCTCGGCCGGATCGACGAGGTTCGCCGCGAAGGTCGTGGTCTCGTCGGGGCCCGTGGACAGCTTGTAGAAGCCAGCTTGCTGGCCGAGGAAGACCGCGCGTCCGTCCTTCACGGGCACATCGCGCTTCGTTCCATCGGGCAATTCGAGCGTCGCGGTGGCCGCCGCGGACGAGGCCGGGATCTGCCAGACCGTGCCCGTGCGGAAGGAGGAGATGTACTGGACGTCCTCCTCGACGAACTCGTTGATCGTGTTGAGCAGGAAGAGCGGCCAGGAGATCCGCAGCGGAAAATCGCTCTCGCGGATGTCGAAGCCGAGCGCGACGAACTTCACGCCCGCGCGGCTGCCGGCGATCAGGATCGGCCCCTTGTAGCTCTTGCCGATCACCTTGTCCTCCTTCTCGCCCTTCAGCGGACGCGCGCGCCCGATGTTGACGTCCGAGAGGACCGTGTAGCGGAGGATCGGGTGCTTCTCGTCGAGCTCGTCGAAGCCGAGCCGATAGTTCGGATCCGTATCTTCGACGGGCTTGCCCACCTCGAACGGCACGTTCTCGCCCGAGGGGTTCAGGTAGAGCAGGCTGCCGCTCCCCGGCGCGACGTTCGGCGTCACGCCGTCGAAGATGGTCACGTCGAAGTTGCCCTTGGCCGGGTAGCGCGACGGATCGATCGACGTGACCTCGAGGTACTCGTCGAGCAGGAGCGCCGCTTCGAGGAACATGTTGCCCGTCGTGACGACCTGCACGCGGGCCCGCCTGCGCTCGGGTAAGAGCGCGAAGGCGTGATCGTCGGCGGGTAGATCGTCGCGGCTGCCGTTCGCGTAGGCGATCTTCGCCTCGAGCGTCTTCGACGCGCCCGAGAGGTTCGGATAGAAGCGCGGCAGCCGCTCCTTCGGCCCGAGCCGGATCTGCGAGAGGTCCGTGAGCTGCCCGTCGCCGAAGAGCGAGAGCTCGACGTCGACCGGCTCTTCGTTCGTGTTCGTGACCTCGAGCATCACCTCGTAGCGGCTCTTGTCGAGCGGGTAGCGCCGCACCGAGAAGCCCGTGATCGCGACGTTCGTCGCGCGCGATCCGATGGGCAGGTACGAGATCCGCACGTCGCCGAGCTCGACGGGACCGGCCCCATCGACAGCGGGGCCGAGCGCGCCGTCGGACACGACGATGATCTCCGGCGAGGAGAGGCCCCGCAGCGTGTCGGCCCCGAAGCGCAAGGCCCGCGCGAAGTCGGCGCTCGCGTCCGTGGCCTTGATCGACGCGACGGCCGCTTCGAGATCGGGGATCTCGCTCGTCATCGTGGAGAGCGGCGTCACGGCCGCATCCATCTGCGCGATGAGCATGCGATCGCTGCCCGAGAGGCCGCGGACCATGCGCTTGACCTCGTCCTTCGCGGCATCGATGCGCGACGGCGCGGCGTCCGTGGCCTTCATGCTCGCGCTCGCGTCGACGAGCACGATGATGTTCCGGCCTTCGAGGATGTTCGCCGCGGGGCGCGGATCGCCGAGCGCGAGGAGGAGCAGCGCGAGGAGCGCGAGCTGCAGGAGGAGCGAGAGGAAGCGCTTCAACTGCGAGAAGAGGCTCGTCGCCTCCTTGTCGCGCAGGATGCGCTCCCAGAGCTTCTCGAAGGGCACGGCGACGGGGCGCCGGCGCAGCTTCAGGATGTAGAAGACGACGACCACGCTGCCGGCGAGGGCGCCGATCTGGAGCAGGGTCGCGAGCGGGACGCCGACGAAATGCATGGCCTACCGGAGGAAGCCGCCGCGGCGGAAGACGCGGAGGATGAGCTCGTCGAAGGACACGTCGACGTCGGCGCGGAAGTAACTCACCTGGCGCGTCGTGCAGAACCGCTGCACCTCGTCCAGGTATCCGTCGTACGCCTGCTGGTATTTTTCGAGCACCTTGGCCGTGACCGTGACCTCGCGCTCCGTACCCGTTTCGCAGTCGTAGACGCGCACGTCGCCCTTGATGTCGGGCCGCGCGTCGTGCCGATCCACGAGGTGGATCACGTAGGGCTCGAAGCGGTTGAAACGCAGCACGTTGATCCCGCGCTCGAAGCCCTCCGGATCGTAGAGATCGGTGAGCAGCACGGCGAGGCCGCGGCGCTTGTGCTGCGCGACGAACGTCTTCATCGCCGTGCCGAGGTCCGTCGGGCCCTCGGCCTTCACGCCGTTGAGGAAGCGGAAGATGCGGAAGATGCGCGCCTTGCCGCGCGTCGTCGGCATCCGCCCGCTGATCTCGTCCGTGGCCGCGACGATCGCGATCCGATCGAGGTTCGCGAGCCCGACGTACGCGAGCGCCGCGCAGAGGCGCTTCGCCTGCCGGAGCTTCTCGCCTTCGCCGAAGCCCATCGACGAGGACGTGTCGAGGATGAAGTAGATCGCGAGATCCTCTTCCTCCTCGTAGAGCCGGATCAGAAGCCGATCGAACTTCTGGTAGGCGTTCCAGTCGAGGTAGCGGATGTCGTCGCCGGGCGCGTAGTCGCGGTGATCGGCGAACTCGATGCCCGAGCCCGTCTTCTTCGTCCGGCGCTCGGCGCGCATCGCGCCCGAGAAGACGCGACGGCTCACCATCGCGAGGTACTCGAGCTTGCGCTGGAACTCGTCGTCGAAGAGGTCGTCTTCGCCGGCCGCGCCGCCGCGGCGCAAGGACGGCTTGTCGGGCCGGAGCCCCAGGAACTCGAGCACACCCATGGCGAGGACGGTCCCTACTCGGTGTCGGGGAGCTGCTTCATGATCGCGAGGAGGACGTCATCGGTCTTCACGCCCTCGGCCTCGCCCTCGAAGTTGAGGAGCACGCGGTGCCGGAGCGCCGGCAAGCACACGGCCTTCACGTCGTCGACCGACGCCGCGAACCGCCCCTCGAAGAGCGCGCGGATCTTCGCCGCGAGCAGGAGCGCCTGCGCGCCGCGCGGCGACGAGCCGAACTTGACGAAGCGCTTCACGAGGTCGAGCGACTTGCCCTCCGGGTGCGTCGACTGGAGCAGCCGCACCGCGTAGTCCTGGACGTGCCGCGCGACCGGCACCTCGCGCACGAGCTTCTGCATCGCGAGCAGCCGCTTCTTGTCGACCACCGGCTTCGCCTCGGGCGCGTCCATGCCCGTCGTGCGGTCGAGGATCGCGTGCAGCTCCTCGCGGCCGGGAAACGGCACGTGGAGCTTGAAGAAGAAACGATCGAGTTGCGCCTCGGGGAGCGGATACGTGCCCTCGCTCTCCAGCGGGTTCTGCGTGGCGAGGACGAAGAACGGCTCTTCGAGCGTGTAGCTCGTCTTCGAGACCGTGACGCGGTGCTCCTGCATCGCCTCGAGCAGCGCGCTCTGCGTCTTCGGCGTGGCGCGGTTGATCTCGTCGGCGAGGACGATGTTCGCGAAGATCGGGCCCTTGCGGAACGAGAGCGAACGCTGCCCGCCCGCGCCTTCGTCGATCATCGTCGTCCCGAGGATGTCGGCCGGCATCATGTCGGGCGTGAACTGGATGCGCGAGAACTGGAGCTCCAGCGCCTGCGCCATCGTCCGGACGAGCATCGTCTTGCCGAGGCCCGGCACGCCTTCGAGCAGCGCGTGGGAGCCGGCCAGCATGCACGTGAGCACGCCGTCGACGACCTCGCGGTTGCCGACGATGACCTTCCCCACCTCCTCGCGTAGCCCGCCGATGCTCTTCTGAAAATCGGCGACCTCGGCGCGCGCGAGATCCTTGTTTTTCTCGGCCATCTCTTCCCCTATCGTTCTACTTGGAAAAACCAATCGTGCCCGCGCGCGCCGCTCACTCCCTGGGTCGAATGAGCTGGAAATAGCGGTGCACGTAGAATCGGTACCCGTCGGGCACCTTTTCTTTGTTGATTTGCTCCTCGGCGACGGTCCTGTACTGCGTGAAGACCTTCTTGTAGCCGCCGCCCCGGAAGCCCTTCTCGGCCGCCGCGAGGATCACCTCGCTGTTCGACGGGCCGCCCCCGCTGTCGAGGCCCTGGGCCTGCACGTCCTGCGTCCCCATCTTGGGATCGGTGCGCTTGCCGGCGATATCGCCGTCGTGCCCCGAGCCGACGCCCTTGCCGCCCGGCTCCGTGCCCTGACCGCCCTGCCCCTGGCCCTCGCCCTGGCCTTGCCCCTGGCCCTCGCCCTGGCCTTGCCCCTGCCCGCCGCCTTGCGAGAGCACGAGCATCTTCTTGCCGCCGGGGCCGATCACCCACTGTTTGCCCTGACCACCGCTCTGCTGGCCGCCGTTCTGGCCGTTCTGGCCGTCCTGGCCCTCGCCGTCCTGGCCCTCTTGGCCGTCCTGGCCCTCTTGCCCCTGGCCTTGCTGGCCCTGGCCTTGCTGCGGCTGACCTTGCCCCTGCCCGCCCCGCGCGCGTTTGCCGAAGCGAAGCATGCGAGCCATGCGCTGCTTGCCCGATTGCCCCTGCTGCCGGAGCATCTCGCGCAGCTCTTCGAGCCGCTGCCGGAGCTCTTCCTTCTCCTTCTCGGACATCTCCTCCTGCTGCATGCGGTTGATGTCCTCGGCCGCCTGTTCGAGATCCTCGGCGGACGCGCCGAGCTCGCGCAGCAGATCCTCGGCCGCCTTCGCGAGCGCGCGATCGAGTTTGTCGAGCTGCCGCCCGAGCCGCTCCTGCTTCTCCGCGTCGCGATCGAGCCGCTCGAGCTCGCGCTCCTTCTTCTTGAGCAGGCGCTCCTCTTGCTCGTCCTGCGGACCGCCGTCCTGCTCGTTTTTCTTTTGCTTCTTCTTGAGCAGCTCCTCGCGGGCCTCGGCGCGCTTCTCGTTGATCGCGGCGAGCGCCTCCTTTTGCCGATCGGAGGCCTTCTTCAGCGCGTCCTTGAGCCGCTCGAGCGAGGCCTTGTCGGGCTTCTTCTTCCCGTCGCGCAGGCGCTCGGCGAGCTCCTTCAGGTCCTTCTTCGCCTTCTCGAGGTCCTTCTTCTTCAGCGACTCGCCGACGGGCTTCGAGAGCTCACTCGATTCGAGGTCCTTGCCCATCTGCTCGAGCGCCTCTTCGAGCGCCTTCCGATCGGCCTCGGCGCCCTTCAGAAGATCACGCTCGATGGCCTCCATCTTGCGGAAGGCCTCGGTGCGATCGAGCCGCTTGTTCGCGATGTCCTCGACGAGCTGGTTGAACCGCTCGATCGCGGCCTGCACCTCGGGCGTCTGATCCTTCTTCGCGAGCTCCTTCGCGGCCTCGCGGAAGAGCTCCAGATCGTCGTCCGAGAGCGCGACCGCGTCGATCGTGCGGAGCTGCGGCGGCGCCTCCTTGATCTGCGTGCGGATCTCGAAGAGCGCGAGCGCGACCGCGCCGATGCCCACGAAGAGCGCCGCGAGATAGTCGGAGGGCAAACGAATCGGCGCGGCTTTGCTGGGCTTCAGATCCCGCGCGTTCTCACACGCGTCGTCGATGGCCACCTCCATGAGCGGCGTGCGCTTGGAGGCATCGAGGGCGTCGAAGGCGAGCGCGTTCGTGAGCCGGTCATGGAACTTGTGGTGGCGATCGAGCGCGATCGTCCCGGCCCGCGGCGGGAGCTTGCGGAGCAGGCCCACGAGCGCCACGGCGACGACGGCCGCGGCGGCGCCGATCAAGATGTGGCGCGCGCGCTCTTCGGAGAGGTGGTCGGGGAACAACTTGCGGCACGCGAGGGTGCCGGCGACGACGGCGAACGCCAGCGTGAGCGCGTTCGGCAGATAACGTACGGCCCGCGCGATGCGCAGCCGGAGCGAGACGATCGCGGCGGCGCGGCGGATGCGAGAGAGCCCTTGGGTACGGTGATCGCTCACGGTAGAAGTCGCTCCGATCGCCCCGGGAGGACCGATCGCCGGGTGGTGAGGGGCGTCATTGTAGCTGTTGACGTTTCGAGCGCCCGTAAGTTCCTAACCTTGGGAACGCGCCGCGCATCGCGATCTTACGCGCCATGTGCCTGGATGATTCCCCCAGGGAGCAAGCACGTTCGGGGCTCCCCCCTACCCGCCTCCAGGAACCTCGCAGCCCGAAAGCAGCCACAAACGACGAAGGGCGCTTCGGACGAAGACCGTCCGCCGCGCCCTCCTCGTACCGACTCTCGCGTCGTCAGCTCGATCGACGCGCGGCCGCGCGGGGCTTTTTCGCCGTCGACTTCCGCCCCGCGGTCGACTTCGCCTTCGTGGGCGCCGCCTTCTTCGTCGCAGCCGCCTTGCCGCCCGCAGCCTTCTTCGTGGCCTTCTTCGCGGCCGTTTTCTTCGCCGGCGCCGCGGCCTTCGCGGCCGCCTTCTTCGTGGTCTTGGCGGCCTTCGCCGTGGCCTTTCCGGCCTTCTTCGCGGCAGCCTTCTTCGCCGGCTTCTTCGTCGCCTTCTTCGCGGCGCGCGCGGGCTTCGGCGCGGGCGCGGGCGCGGCTTCCTCGGCCGGCTCCTCGTCGAGGTCGGCGTCGTCGAGCGCGCGGCGCGGCGGCATGTCCTTGCCGTACTTCGCGAGCAGCTCGCGGATCTTCTCGTCGAGCTTGGCGAACTCGAACGGCTTGTCGAGCCAGCCGTCGGCGAAGAGCGGCGAGGTCATCGCGTTCATGCTCTCGCCGATGCCCGTGAGCATGAGGACGGGCGTGTTCGCGAGCGTTCCGCCCGCGGCGCCCGGTGCCTTGACGAGCTTCGCGACTTCCCAGCCGCTCATCTGCGGCATCATCACGTCGAGCATCACCAGATCCGGGCGATGCTGCTGCGTCAGGCGCCAGGCGGTCTCGCCGTCGGCGGCATCGTGAACCTGGAAGCCGAGGGTCTTCAAATGCCGCGCCACCAGGCTCAGCATGGCGGGCTCGTCCTCGGCGACGACGACGGTAAGAGGCTTCGTGCTGGTGCTGGCGGACGACATCGTTTCGGGATGAGAGTACGTCGAAGGGGAGAAGGTCAAGGCCTACATGCGCCGGGCACTTTCACCACAGCGCTTCGGAGGCCCGGCGTAGGCGTCCCGGCCCTCGAGCAACGAAAACGCCTGGACATTCCCGATACCATCGTAGAGTCCTGCCCCTACACGCTGACGCGCATCGGGGAGCGCCGGACGAACTTCGCCGCGACGTACCTCGTTCCCTCGGACGCAAACTCGGGCGAGCATGGAGGCGCACCATGACCACCCAGGACCTCGCCGCCGTGAGCGGCGCCACGGGATTCATCGGCTCGGCCGTCGTGCGCAAGCTCCTCGAAGCGGGCCGCAAGGTACGCGCGCTCGTCGAACCCGGCGCCAATCCGAAAAACCTCGCGGGTTTGCCCGCGGATCGTGTCGAGCAGGTCGAGGTCGACGTCTGCGACGCGGTAGGCATGCGCAAGGCGCTCGAAGGCGCGGGCGCGTTTTACCACCTCGCGGCGATCTACAAGGTGTGGATGCCCGATCCGACGCCGATCCACCGCGTCAACATCGAGGGCACGTTGACCTCGCTCCTCGCGGCCCGCGACGTGGGCGTGCGTCGCGTGATCTACACGTCCTCGATCGCAGCCGTCGGCTTGAAGGAGGACGGGACGCCCGCGGACGAGTCGACGCCGTGGAACCTCTGGAACATCGCGAACGACTACATCGCGTCGAAGTACCACGCCGAGCGGGTCGTCACGCGCCTCGCCGAGGCGGGTTTTCCCGTGGTGATCGTGAACCCCGCGTTCCCGTTCGGCCCGCGCGACATCGGGCCCACGCCGACGGGCGGGATCATCCTGTCGTTCCTCCAGGGAAAGATGCCCGGCGTGGGGAAAGGCGGGTTCTGCGCGGTGGACGTGGACGACGTCGCGACGGCGCACGTCGCGGCCGAGACGCGCGGGCGTTTCGGCGAGCGGTACATCCTGGGAAACCACAACGTCACGTTCGGCGCGTTCCTCGAGCTCGTGGCCGAGGTCGCGGGGAAGAAGCCGCCGCGGCTGCCGATCCCCTCGGGCCTCGCGCGGACCATGGCCGCCGGCCTCGAATTCTGGTCGGATCACGTGAGCCACGCGCCGCCGCTCGCCACGTACAAGAGCGTCCGGTACATGCAGGAGTACGCGTACTTCAGCGGCGAGAAAGCGCGGCGCGAGCTCGGCATGCCGTGCACGCCGCTCCGGACCTCGGTCGAGCGCGCGATCGAGTATTTCCGGACGAACGGGATGGTCTAGGCCGCACGGGCAAGCGTGATCTTGTCGGATTGTCCGGCCGCGTAGAAGGAGCGAAGCGCGCGGCGCATCCGGTCGAAGTGGCCGCGCCGCGCGAAGGTCTCTTCGAGCCTGCCGGCGAAGCGGGCGGCGAGATCGTTCGCGAGGCGGTAGCGATCGCCGCGCTCGGTGCCCGGCGGGTGGAGATACGCCACGGCCTCGAAGAGCCGCGCGCGCATGCGGGCCGCGCGGCCGGGATCGAAGCGGCGCGCGGCGAGCGGGCCGTGCACGAACAGAACGTACTTGTCGACCTCGGCCTGGAGCTCGAGCTCGAGCTGCGTGAGCGGCAGCTCACGCCGCGCGCGCTCGGCCAGGTAGAGGAAATGGCTCACGCCCTCGACCACCTGGCAGAGCAGATCGAACGGCAGGTTCTTCGCTTCGAGCGCCGCGCGCGGCAGGTGGAGCAAGAGCGAGATGCCGTCCTCGTCCTCGCGCACGAAGAGGACCTCGCGCCCTTCGTCTTCCGAAGCGTCGATCGGCCGGATGAAGTCCTCCACCGAGGGCGCTTCCGGGATGCCGTACGTGCCTTCGAGCGCTGCCTGAATGCGCGCGGGCAGCGAGGGCGCCATCAGTGGACGCCCTCCTTTCCACGCACGGGCACGAGCCCACGCGCGCCGAGCTCCTCCGCGAGGCGCGACGATCCCGTGCGCAGCCAGCGCTCGTAGAGCTTGAGCAGCCCGCGCTGGCCTTGCGCGCCCTTCGCGATGGCGCCGTCGGCGACCTCGTTCAGGACCTCCACGAATTGCTCGAATCGGTCGGCGAGCTCCGAAAGGACGTCGTGGGTCGCGCGCTGGCCCGGCGTGCGCAACATGGCCGAGGCGTTGTCGTACGCGGTCGCGCCGACGCGGATCACGTAGCCGCGGTCGATCCCACGCAGCTCGACGTGGCTGCCGAAGAAGCCGACGCCGTAGAGCACGCCGTCGCCGAGCGCGCGCAGGCGCCGGAAGCGTGTGGCCCCCGAGGCCTCGAGCGCGTCGTGGAGCTGGAAGGCGAGGGGTCGGGAAAAGGCCGACTCGTTTTCCTCGCTGGGGTGGGCATAGTCACAGAGAACACCGACGAGGTAATGAGACGCCGCCGCGGAGGCCTCCATCTTCCGCGAGCGCAGCGCATCGCCAACGGCGCTCATGAAGTAGTCGGAGATACTGGGAGAGATCGCAATGCTGGTTGTACGGCTCACGGGGCACCTCGTCCTGGACGGGGCGCCTCGGAACCGGAATCCAGCAGGCGCCACGCGCCCGGTTGAACAGCTCGTGCTCGAAAGACCGGAGACAGAGGGCTCGCGGACGGCTCGGGGCCGGACGCGGGCCTCATGAACGGAATCTACCGCAGCGGACGCACGACGCCCAGCGGACGGCAGACGGTTTTACGAGGGATTCCGAGGATTTGTGGCCACCCCAGGGGGCGGCTGCCAGCGATCGCGAAGGCCGCGATTTGCAGCCGCTTGACAGTCGAACGACCATGACTATCTTCGGCGCCGCTCGTTAGCACTCACCCCCCGTGAGTGCTAACAATCGAAAACCGCAAGCTCATCGGGCATGTGGCGGGGGCGCCCACAGATGAATGCGCGCGCCCCGCGCCTGCCCATTGCGAATGGGATTTGGTGGCTTTCGACCACCCCCGGAGGGTTTCACGATGGCGACGAAGATCAGGCCGCTGCAGGACCGCGTGATCGTCAAGCGACTCAAGGAAGAGGAGAGGACCAAGGGCGGGCTCTACATCCCGGACTCCGCCAAGGAGAAGCCCGTGGAGGGCACGGTCCTCGCCGTGGGCAACGGCAAGGTCCTCGAGGACGGCACCGTGCGCAAGCTCGACGTGAAGGAAGGCGATCGCGTCCTCTTCGGGAAGTACTCGGGGACCGAGGTGAAGCTCGACGGGGAGGAGCACCTCATCCTGCGCGAGGACGACATCCTGGGCGTGATCGAGGCGTGACGCGGGCCGTAACCCCCTGAATCTGGAGATATCGACATGGCTGCCAAAGAGATCATCTACAACGAGTCGGCCCGCAGCATGATCCTCGCGGGCGTCAACGCCCTCGCGGACGCCGTCAAGGTCACGCTCGGCCCGAAGGGTCGCAACGTCGTCATCGAGAAGAGCTTCGGCTCGCCCACCGTGACCAAGGACGGCGTCACGGTCGCGAAGGAGATCGAGCTCGAGAACCGCTTCGAGAACATGGGCGCGCAGATGGTGCGCGAGGTGGCCTCGAAGACGAGCGACATCGCCGGCGACGGCACCACGACGGCGACGGTGCTCGCCCAGGCGATCTACCGCGAGGGCTCCAAGCTCGTCGCGGCGGGCCACAACCCGATGGAGATCAAGCGCGGCATCGACAAGGCGGTCGAGTCCATCGTCGCGAACCTCAAGGGCTCGGCGAAGCTCACGCAGGACGCGAAGGAGATCGCCCAGGTCGGCACGATCAGCGCGAACGGCGACCAGACGATCGGCAAGCTCCTCGCGGACGCGATGGAGAAGGTCGGCAAGGAAGGCGTCATCACGGTCGAGGAGGCGAAGAGCGCCGACACGACGCTCGACGTGGTCGAGGGCATGCAGTTCGACCGCGGCTACCTCAGCCCGTACTTCGTGACGGACGCCGAGGCGATGAAGTGCGTCATGGAGGACGCCTACATCCTCATCTCGGAGAAGAAGATCTCCAACATGAAGGACCTCCTCCCGGTCCTCGAGGCGATCGCGAAGCAGCAGAAGAACCTGCTCATCATCGCCGAGGACGTCGAGGGCGAGGCGCTCGCGACGCTCGTCGTGAACAAGCTCCGCGGCACGCTGCACTGCGCGGCCGTGAAGGCGCCCGGCTTCGGTGATCGCCGCAAGGAGATGCTGAAGGACATCGCGGTCCTGACCGACGGCCAGGTGATCGCGGAGGAGCTCGGCCTCAAGCTCGAGAACGTCACGATCTCGGATCTCGGCCGCGCCAAGACCGTGATCATCGACAAGGACAACACGACGATCGTCGGCGGCCAGGGCAAGAAGGACAAGATCAAGGCGCGCCAGCAGGAGATCCGCGCCCAGATCGAGCACACGACGAGCGACTACGATCGCGAGAAGCTCCAGGAGCGCCTCGCGAAGCTCGTCGGCGGCGTGGCCGTGATCAAGGTCGGCGCCGCGACCGAGACCGAGATGAAGGAGAAGAAGGCCCGCGTCGAGGACGCGCTCCACGCGACCCGCGCGGCCGTGGAAGAGGGCATCGTCCCCGGCGGCGGCGTCGCGCTCATCCGCGCGCAGGCCTCGCTTGCCTCGCTCGAGGTGAACGACGAGCAGCGGTTCGGCGTGAACATCATCCGCCGCTCGATCGAGGAGCCGCTCCGCCAGATCTCGGCGAACGCCGGCGAAGAGGGCTCGATCGTGGTCCAGAAGGTTCGCGACGGTCAGGGCTCGTTCGGCTACAACGCCGCGACGGGCGAGTACGGCGACCTCCTCGCGATGGGCGTCATCGACCCGGTGAAGGTCGTGCGCTCGGCGCTCCAGAACGCCGCGAGCGTGGCGAGCCTCATGCTCACCACCGAGGCGCTCATCGCGGAGCGTCCGAAGGAGGAGAAGGCGGCGGCGGGTGGCGCGCACGCGGGCCACAGCCACGACTTCTGATCCGACGCGCGTCGTGACACCCACGACGCAATCGTGAAAGCACAGCGAAGGCCGGCGCCCTGAGGCGTCGGCCTTTTGCTTTCCATGGCGCACGAACGCGACGACACAGCGCGCCATCGAGGCCGGAGCCTTGCTACAGTGGAGGCATGTGGGATCGGCGGCACCTCTCCGGGTTGGCGAGCTCCGCCTTCCGGGCGCTCGGCCGGCTGGTCCATTACCTCGATCTGCACGAGGCGCCGCGGGCGGCGAGCGCCATGGCGTTCGACGCGTTCCTCAGCATCATCCCGCTGCTCGCCGTGGCCGGCTGGGCGCTGCATCGGCTGCGCGACGCGGCGGCGGAGCTGCTCGGCTCGCTACTCAGCGCGGCCCCGCCGTCCGTCTCGGCCGCGCTCGGTGAGGACTTCTTCCGCATCTCCGACGCGAAGGCCCTCGTGCTCGCGCCGCTCGGGCTCCTCGCCTTCCTCTGGGTCTCGTCGGGCGGCGCGGCGACGGCGATCGGCGTGTTCGAGACGATGTTCGTGTGCACGCCCCGTCCCTGGTGGAAGCGTCGCCTCGTGGGTCTCGGGCTCGTGCTCGGCGCGATCCCGGCGGTCGGGATCGCCACGTTCATGGGCATCGTGTTCACGCGTGTGACCGGCTCGCTCGGCGACGCGCTCGTGGCCGCGCTCGGGCCTGCGCTGATCCTGACCGCGCTGGTCGCAGGGTTCTACCGCTTCACGATCACGCGTCCGCCCGCGGTGCGGCGGCGCGTCTGGCCCGGCGCGATCGTGACCGTGTCGCTCTGGGCGATCGTCTCGACGTTGTTCTCGGTCTACGTGCGGAGTTTGGCGCGGTACGCGACGCTCTACGGCACGCTCGCGAACGTCGCGGTGCTCCTGTTCTGGCTCTGGCTGCTCTCGATATCGCTGCTCGTCGGCGGTGAGGTGAATGCGCAGCTCGAAGGCGTGCGCGATCCGCACGACGACGCGCCGGAGCGCTGGCTCTCGCCGAAGGCCGAGGGGCCGCGCTCGATTCAGCCGCCTCCGCCGCCGGCGTCGGTCTTGCGGCCGAAGAGGACGGCGTCGAGCGAGTAACGGCCGCCGCCCGTGATGGCGAGCGCGAGGCCGAGGATCGAGAGCAGGAACGGATACTCGAACGCCCCGCCCTTGGCCGAGCCGAAGTGCGCCGCGTCCGCCATGTGCATGGACGCCCAGGCGACGACCATGTTGAACGCGACGACCGCGGCGGCGGGGCGCGTGAGCAGGCCGAGCATCACGCAGATGCCGCCGAGGAATTCGGCGAGGGTCGCGCACCAGGCGAGGAGCGTCGGCGCGGGAAAGCCCATCGCCGCGAGGCCGCCGGCGAGCCCGGCGGGGCCGGCCGTGAGCTTCGAGAGCCCGTGCGCGGCGAGGAGCAGGCCCGTCGCGAGCCGGATGAGCAGGAGGCCCAGCGAGCCCGTGCGGCTCGGATCGGGATAGAGGAGGGATCGGAGCTTCATGTCCGTGGCGTAGCACGGCGTACGCCAAGCGAGGCAAGGGCCGGGCGAGCTACGCGGAGGGGCGCACGAATGCGACGCGAGGGATGACGTTGGGGAAAAACGATTGGCTCGAAAAACGTTTTTCTATTTGAGGATCGTCTCGCAGCCGACCTGGATGTCGACCTTCGCGTCGCTGGCGGCGCCGAGGGCCTCGCAGGCCTTGCCCAGGAGCTGGACCTTGCCGTCCTGGGTGTAGTCCCAGCAGCCGTCCTGCGGGCAGAGATCCAGCGGATCCGTGCGCTTTTTCAGGCTTTGCGGCATGCCGTCGAGCGTGAGGTTCACGTTGACCTGGTTCTTGTCGATCTGCTCGCCGGGCGGCGGGGGCGGCAGGTCGTAGATGCAGCCGAGCGCCTTGCCGCGGACGTCGGCGATCGCCTGGGCCAGCGCGTCAGCGTTGAACTGCGCGCCGTTCGAGAGATCGATATGGCAAGGTTTGGCAGGGGCGGCCCCCCCTTGCATGAAGGTGGCGTCCTTCGAGCAGGCCGGATCCACGGTGTCCGGCGAGCCGCTGACGGCGTAGGTCGAGAGCGCGAGGAGCATGTCGTAGGGCGGCGTGGCGAACCCGTCGACGGCGACGCCCGTGCTGTTCGAGCCGGGCACGCCCACGATGAACGTGAAAATGGGCTTGTTCGGGTCGGTGCGCGCGGCCGCGATGAGCGAATTGACGCTGTCCGGGTACTCCCAGTCGGGGCAGCTGTAATCGTCGGCGTACCCGGGTCGGACCGGGCTCGCGACGGAGGTGCACGAGAAGCCGCCGTCCGTGATCAAGACGAGCATGCGCCGGGCGATGTTCTCGGATTTCAGCGATTCGTAGCCGGCCCGGAGAGCGTCGTAAATCGGGGATCCGTCGTCGCCGTTGCTGAGCGGCGGATGGGCGACGAGCCAATCGTACATCTGGCGGCGCACGCCGGTCGGGGCGTTCGTCTTGTCTTTCCCGGCCGGCGCGACGGGCACCTGCGGCAGGACGGAGACGCCGCACGAGACGCCCGGAGCGAGGAGGGCATTGCACGTCGCCTGATCGAGCCCGACATAGGCGCAAACGCAGGGCGGCGGGTTGACGAAGCTCGACGGAAAGACCGTGAGGCCGAGGGACATCGTGTCGAAAACGTCCTTGTCGATTGCAGATTTGATCGCGAGCTGCGCCGTCCCCCACTTGGACGATTTGTTCATGCTGGCGCTCGCGTCGAGCACGGTGAGCATGGCCGCGGGCGCCTGCGTGGCCTCGGCCGTGAACTTCGCGCAAGCCGGGCCGCCGCCGCCCACGCCGCCGCCGAATCCACCGACGCCGCCGCCTCCGGGCCCGGCAGGGCCATTGCCCGATCCCCCCGACCCGCCTTCGCCGCCCTCGCCCCCGCTGCCGGGTCGACTGCTGCCGCTCGCCGCGCAGCCTCCCCCGAGCCCGATTCCAATCGAAACGAAAAGCCCCAGGCTCACGCCGAGCCACCGCAGAACGCGCCCCATCGTTTCCTCCTTAGTCGTAAGGAAAACGACCCGAGCGTATCAGAAGCCAGACCTCGAAATCGACCACGACGAGCGCGCCCCGCGCGCGCCAGGGCGGATCCGCGCGCGACGACCGGAACACAAGCCAAAGAGAACGCTCGGCAGCGGAACCCCCCCTTGCGCGAGAGGTAACTTGGCCCACCATTGCTTGCTCGATGGCGACGGCACGCAGCGCTCCGGATTCCTCGCCCCTCGGGACGCCTCCGGCCGAGCAATCGGCGCACGGGCCGTTCACGAGGACGCACATCGACCTCGCCGCAGCCCGCGCCGGCGGAATCGCCCGCGGCGGGGTGCGCGAGGGCGAGCTCTGCTTCCTGGGCTCGCTGCACGAGCTCGTCGCCATCGGGCTCTACCGGCCCGCGCTCTCGGCGCTCGTCTCGGGCACCGGGACGCCGGCCCGCCCGCCGATGGATCGGGCCTACCTGCTCAAGATCCTCGATGAGGAGGTGGGCCGGCAGTTCGGCCACCCGCTGCGGCCAGTCGTCGAGCTCGTGCTGAACGCGATCGACGCGACACCCGAGCACCCCGCGCGCGTGGACGTACGCGTGCGCGAGGGCGTGGTGATCGTGACCGACGACGGGATCGGCATGGATCTGCGGACGATCCTGTCACGGCTGCTCGTGCCGTTCGCCACCGACAAGCGGCCCGGCGTGGATCTCGGGCGCTTCGGCGTGGGCTTCTTCTCGGTCATCGGCCTGGGGCTGCCCGATCCGGCCAGCCTGTCGATCGAGGTGGAGACGGGCGACGGAGCGTCGGGCTGGTCGCTGTCGGTGCTCGCCGACGGGCCGGAGCCGTCGTCGCTCATCTGCGCGATCCGCAGGCTGACGCCGCGCGCCGGGACACGCGTGCAGGTGCGCTCGTCGCTCGTCGAGGCCGAGCCGCTCCGCGCGTACCTGCGCGACGCGCTGCACTTCTTCCCGAAGGAGCGCGCGATCGTGAACCTCGACGGCGTGCCGCTGAACGACGGCCGTTACCTCTCGGGAGGCTCGCACTTCACCGACTCGCTCTCGCCCGACGATCCGAGCCGCGTCGCGCGCTTCTACGTGGGCGGCCGCTCGCTCGTGACGGGGATCTGCGCCGCGACGTACCACGCCGGCGTGAAGGTCGAAGGCTGCCTCGCGATCCCGGAGCTCGCGCTGATCGACTTTCCCTCCGCGGTGGAGCTCACCGAGGGTCGCGACGCGCTCAAGCCTTGCAGAAACTTCCGCGCGACCGCGGCGACGTTCTACCGCAGGCTGGTCGATCTCGCCCGCGCCCCGGGGACGACCCGCAAGACAGCCGATCGCCTCGCGGAGGTCGCCGCGCAGATCAGCGCGCTGATGTTGCAATCCGCGGCGTGGAACGAGGTCGCGCCCGAGCTCGCGCGGTCCTTGCTCGGTCCCGATCGGTACCTCGTCGGGCCGGAGCGGCGCGAGCCTCTGATCGGCTTTCTCGGCAGCAACGTGGAGAGCCGGCTCTTCGTCCCCGAGAGCTTCTGGGCCGAGCGCGAGTGGCAAGGCTTCATCCCCGGCGAGCGGGAGCTGCTCGCGCGCGAGCTCGAGATCGATCACGCCGAGAGCCTCTCGAGCCTCGCGCGTCGCCGCCCGGATCTGCCCGGGATCGTGGAGCTCGCGCGTCGATCCGAGCGGCCCGAGGCCGTCCCCGTGGCGCTCGCGCGCGGCCGCAAGAACGCGCCGGGCCCGCTGCCTTGCCTCGGGACGCGTCATGCGCTGCTCGTGCGCGAGGACGCGCCCGCGGTCGCGCGGCGCGTGGGCTGGGCGGAGCAGTACGCGCTGCGCGTCGCGTTCGATCGCGCGACGGGCATGCGTGAACCGGATCTCGAGCGCGAGCTCATCGTCAGCGAGCCGATCGGGGTCACGGGAGCGGTGTAACGCGCGCCTCGGACGTTGGGGAAATCAGGGGGAAACCGATGACCGAAGTCTACGCTGGCCGTCTCTCGGACCTGCTCCTCGTACGCGTGCATGGTCGCTCCGCGGCCTACCTCGCGGCGAGCCGCACGGCCCGCCCGGGCATCGTGGAGGCTTGCCGCAGAGAGGCGACGGTCCCCGATCTCGCCGAGCGGATCCTCTCCCGCACGATCTACGCGCAGAGCGCATCGCGCATCGCGCCGCTCCGCGAGCTCGTGCAGAACGCGCTCGACGCCTCGCCGCGCGGCTCCGCGATCGACGTGCAGTCGGGCCTCGGCGGCACCGAGATCATCGTGACGGATCGCGGGCGCGGCATGACGGCCGACGAGGTCCTCGGCGATCTGCTCGTCCCGTTCCGCAGCGGCAAGGAGGGCGAGGAGCTCGCGATCGGCGAGCACGGCATCGGCTTCTTCAGCGCGCTCGAGATCGCGCCGCGGCTCGAGGTGAAGACACGCACGCGCACCGAGGGCCACCTCCTGCGCGTCGAGCCGCTCGGCAAGGGCCCGCCCTACGCTGATTTCGCGTGGTCGCTCCGACCGCTTCCGCACGTCGAGGGCTGGACGGGCACGTCGGTGCGGCTCCTGCTCGACGAACCGATCAGCCGCTCGGTCCTCGCCTCGGAGGTCGCCGCGGCCGCGTCGTTCGTCGATCCCGCCGTCGCTCGGATCTACGTCGACGGTGTGCTCATCAACGTCGCCCGCACGCGCATGCGCCGCGTCGCGCGCGCGCACGTCGGGGGCGCGCTCACCGGCCCGCTCGGCGAGCTCTCGATCTGGGTCGGCCGCGGCGACGGCGCGTTGCCGCACGTCACGATCACGCAACGCGGCTTGCTCGTCGCGGTGAGGCAGGATCTCTTCACCGCGCCCGAGCTCTCGCTCCATCGCGACCTCGCGCGGGCGATCGTGTCGGCAGGCTTCGGCATCGTCGTCGAGCTCCCGGCCGAGGTGCCGCTCAACAAGGGTCGATCGGCGGTGGCCGCGCACGCATCGGCGGCCGTCGAGTCTGCGCTCATCGCGGCGTTCGAGCGCTTCGTGCTGCACGACGCGCTCTACGATCGCGAGCTCCTCCGCGCCGTGGATCATCGCCTCTCGTCGGTCCTCGATCGCCTGCTCTGCGCCGCGCTCGCGGGCCAGCCCACGCAGCCTGCGACGGCGAGCGCGCCCGAGGAGCTCACGGAGGCGACACGATCCTCGAAGCCCTGGCCGCTCATCACGCCGCCGAGCTCCGTGCCACCGGAGTCCGAGCGACGACCGCAGAAGCGCCCCACGGTGGCCGCGCCCGAGGAGGTCGTGCGGTTCGCGGACGCGCTGCTCGACACGCCGGCCATCCGCGTGATCACCATCGACGACGAGCACGAGCAGCACCCGCGCGTCGTCACCTTGCGCCATCTTCTTGGCGCTTACCGTGCGGGCACGCTCCGACCGATGGGCGAGCCGTTGATGGCGGGTCGCACGTACGTCTCGCTCGACGATCCGCTTGCGGACGCGCTCTGGCGGCGGCTCGTCGCGACCTCCGCGGCGGCGGCGGCGGCGAGCTCGCAGGACCGTCGGGGCCGGCGCATCGGCGCGCTCGCGATGCAGCGCATCGATCGGGAGACCTTGCTCGTGACGGCGAAGGATGTTCCGGGCGTCGATGCGCTTGCGGCGGCGATGACGGTGCTCGAGGGGATCGACGCGGCGATCTCGATCGCGGCGGAGCTCACGCCCTCGCCGATCTCGGTGCACCAGGACCTCTACGGCCCGGACGAGATGGCGCACACGGACGGCAGCGGCATCAGCGTCAACCTCGCTTCGGCGCGGGTGCGTGCGCTGCTCGTGTCCGTGTTGCAGCAGGACGATCCGGCGGCGTTTGGGGCGCTCGTGGATCTGATGCTGCACGAGAAGACGCACGTCTCGCTCGCGAGTTACGTCCCGCACGCGAACGCCGAGCACGGGGCGAGCTTCTACCGGCGCAAGGATCTCCTGCGGCGACGGCTCCTCGAGTCGATGGCGCGGGGCATCGTGGGGGATCCGGCCTCGTGGCTTCCGGCGGCGCGGCGTGGACTTTCGTCGGTTGCCCTACCTGCGCCTGACGTCCTCGCTGCCACGTTCCAGTCCGTACCTTCGGTCGCCGCCTGACGGTTTTTCCCGTCCGCCCCCCTGGTCCTCGCCCTTAGAGGCTCAGTTTCACACAGTCCGGCACATGGATGCGCATGTGCCGGTGTTTCTACCAAGCGTTCCAATTCACAAAACCAGATCACAAGACCCATCCGAAGCGATCTGAAGCACGGTTCGTCCGATTTTCCGGGCGGGTCTGTCGGACGTGATCGTCGAGCAGGATGCTTTCTTGTGATCGCGTGCGATGCCGCGTATCCTCGCGGTGCCCGGAGCCCCTTGGCGGGGATTTCTTGGCTAGCATCGGGGTCCGTTTCAGTCTATCCTGCCTTGGTTCAAGGTATTCCGCGGAACCCGGGGCGGGTCCATGGACCGCACCCGGCCTCCGCGACCTCGTAGGCACACGCCTCGGGGTGCAACGTCAACGCTTGGATTTCCCGCCGATTTTTCACGCGATGGTCGAACCGACGGTACACTCTGCCTCTACCCCGCCGAGCTGGCACGCGGGTTCGCCCGCCGTCCTGCCTGTCGCGAGGGCGTGTGCAGGCGGTGGGTGGCGGGTGTCCCCGCGCCGACCGTGCAGGGTTGGGTCCGCATCATAGGGAGGTTGGTGTGAGTCCAGGTCAATCCAAGGACAATGAGGTGCTCTAATGGGTCTCATCCAAGAAGTCGCTCAGACCCACAGGCCGATTCTGGGAAACGACATTCCGCTGTTGGTCTTTCGCGTGTTCCGTCACTTCTCCGCGGGTTACGTGGAGGAAGTGCTGGGACGCGGGGCGGCGGTCGTTTTCCAGAACGGTGGTAGGGAGCTCGGCAAGGAAGCCGGCCAGATGCTGTACAAGCCGAACACGGACGATTACCTCAAGGAAGTCGTCCAGTTCGTGCGCGATTCACGTATTGGCATTCTCATCCCTCGCCAGCTTGACGACAAGCTTCTCGTGGTGGACCTGGACGAGTGCATCACGTGCGCAGGCATGGCGAGCATCTCGAAGCGTATTTGCCACTCCGAGGTCGGCTTCGTCGCAGGGATCACCGAGATCCTCATCAAGAAGAAGCCGAAGGCGTACGAGACGAAGTGCGGCGCCAACGGCGAAGGTACGTGCCAGGTGACGGTCGAATTGGGCTAGACGACGCCGCCACGTGGTGGTGGCGGCCTCGCCCACTTGCCGGTTTTCCGATGGGCCCTCGGAGTAGAACGGTGGCCCGAGGGACTCCGGAGAGCAGTGCGAGAGGGCAGAACATGTCCCGGACGCGGCGCCCGGGTTGATTGATGAGCTCGAGCACGAACTCGGGCTCGGCTTGCCCGCACAGGAGGAGACGTGGCAGCTGGAAGTCGAGTCGAAAAAATCCAGGAAATTCTTCGCAATCTTCGTTCGGTATCGCCCGACATCATCGGGTCGGCCATGGTGAGCACCGACGGCTTCATCATCGCCTCGCTGCTCCCGAACGAGATCGACGAAGAGTTGGTGTCCGGTATGGCCGCCGCGCTCCTCGGTGTCGGTGAGCGTATCGCCCACGAGCTCATGGGTGGCGCCATGGAGCAGACGTACGTGCGTGGCCGTCAGGGCTACGTCATCCTGAACGCGGTCGGCGCGGAATCGCTGCTCATCGTGCTCACGACGCCGGACGCGAAGCTCGGCCTCGTGTTCCTCGATATTCGCCGGCGCGTGACCGAGCTGTCCAAGATCGTATGACGGCGACCTGATTGTTATGGCTAACTCGACTGGAAACGCTCGGCTGGCCTTTGGTGGGCTGTTGCTCCTCGGTCTCACGGACCTCGGGCTGATTAACCTCAAGCTCGCGCCCGAATACGCCGAGGAGCAAGCGAAGCAGGCCCAGGTGACCGGGGCACGGCCGGGGGGAACGACCTCGGCGCAAGCCTCGGCGCAAAGGCCTACGGCCACGCCTGGCCCGAGCGTCGCCGTCGCGCCGCCTCCACGACCGACCCCCACGCCCGAGCCGCCGAACACGGCGCCCGAGCCCACGGCGACGACCTCCGCGCTGCCGGTGGTCTCGGTGGCCACAGCGACTCCGCCGGCCCCCACGGCGGAGCCCGAGCCCACGCCCCCGCCGACGAAGCCCACGCCCCCGGCGGTGGCTTCCGGCGACAAACCCGCGGCGGTCTCCGACATCCTCTTCGAGATCGATTCGAATCTCTTGACGTTGTCGGCCAAGAGCACGCTCGACGAGGTCCTCAAGCAGCTGAAGGCGAACCCGAGCCTGCGCATCCATCTCCGGGGGCATTCGGATCAACTCGGATCGCGCGAGCACAACCTGGAGCTCAGCCGCAAGCGCGCCGCTGCGGTGGAGAACTTCTTCCACGCGAACGGCATTCCGCACTCCAGGATCACGACCGAGGCCGTAGGCGGCATGAAGCCCGCAGATGCCTCGAACACCCCGACGGCCTGGAGCCTGAACCGGCGCGTCGAGATCGAGTGGCGGTAGCCGAGGACTTGAGGAAGGAATGGACCTGATCCAATCGATATGGCTTTCTTCCGCGGCTGGAGCCGGGCTGTTTTTCGGGGCTGGCCTGCTCGTGAGCAGGGCGTTCCCTTCGAAAAACGGCGCCGCCGCGGATACGAGCCTCGTCCAGGCCGAAAAAGAGGCACGCCAGCAAGCCGAAGGCCAGCTCGCGACCCTGCAGCAGCAGAACGCCGAGCTCTCGCGTTCGGCCTCCGAGGCCGCGGAACGAGCGCGCACAGAGGCCACGCAGAAGGCCCAAGGTGAAGCGCAGAAGCTCCGCGAGCAGGTGAACCAGCTCCAGGCGGAGGTCAACCGCGCGCGCGCCGCCGCGAGCGGTCCTTCGCCCGCGGAAGCCCAACTCCGGCAAGAGAACGCCGAGCTCCGGCAACGCGCGGCCGCAGCCGATCAAGCCGCGCAGGCCTTGCAAGCCGAGCGCGCCCGCGCCCACGACCTCGAGCAACGCCTGCAAGCCGCGATGGCCCAGGCGCAAGCGGGTCGCGGGGACGACGGCGCGCGGCAGGATCTCGAACGCCGCCTCGCCGAATCGAACGCGCAGGTGCAGGCCGCGCAGGCCCAGCTCCGCGAGGCGCAGACGCAGGCGAATCAGCTCCGCGCGTCGGCGCAGCGAGCCGAGCAGCTCGCGACGGAGAACGCGCAGCTCAAGACGCGCCAGGGCGGCTCGGACAAGCTCTCGGCGGAGCTCGCGACCGAAAAGGCCAAGGTGCAGCAGCTCCAGACGCAGGTCGCGGCGCTGCAGAAGACGGCCGAGGGCACGAGCAAGCTCGCGCAGGACATCCAGGCCGAAAAGGCCAAGGTGCGCGACCTCGAGCAGAAGCTCGCGGCAGCGCAGAAGTCGACGGGCGACGCGGGCAAGGTCGGTCAAGAGCTCGCGGCCGAGAAGACCAAGGTGCAGCAGCTCCAGGCGCAGATCGCCACGCTGCAGCAAGCCGCGAACGAGGCGGCGAAGCTCGGCATGGAGCTCGGCACGGCGCGCGCGAAGGTGCAGGACCTCGAGGCGAAGCTCAAGGCAGCCTCCGCCAGCGCGCCCGCGGCGGCGGCGGGCGGCGGCGCGAGCGCGGCCGAGGCCGAGAAGCTGCGCAAGGAAGCCGAATCGCTCAACAAGAAGAACAACGAGCTCTCGCTCCGCGTTCGCACGCTCGAGCAGAAGGCCGCAGAGCTCGACTACTACGCCAACGAGAACAGCGATCTCCGCAGGCGTGTCGAGGAGCTCGAGGCGATCGCGATCGAGGCGAAGAACATGCGGCGGCGCATCATCGACCTCGAGGCGCAGGCCTTCGCCATGACGGCGGCGCGCTCGATGGAGAAGGCTCCGCCGAGCCAGGCGCCGATCAGCACGGGTCCGATCAGCTTCCGCAACACGGACAAGCGCCTGGAGACGCTGCTCGAAGAAGGCATGAGCTCGCTGCTCCGCGAGGAAACGGGCGGGCGCGCGGTCGTGCTGGCGGATACGCGTGGTCTCGTGATCGCGGCGGCCGGCGAGGTGCGGTACCAGAACGAGCTCGCGGCCGCGGCTTCGGTCGTGTCCGAGGTGAGTGATCGGGTGAGGAACCTCCTGCCGATCGCCGAGCCTCACGTGATCCACATCCTCGACGTGAACAACGTGGTCATGCGGACGCGATGGCTGCGGTGGTCGGACGAGACGCTGGCGCTCAGCGTTCTCGGCTTCCGCGACGAGGCGCCGGATCCGGCCGAAGAGAAGGTCGTGAAGACGGTCACCAAGCTCTTTGGCTACGGTTGACGTTGAAGCCGCGGGGGTGGCGCGAGCGGCGTAGAATGGACGATCGCTGCGCCCACGCTGCGCCACCCCCCTCCAAACCATGAGGAAAAACCGCCCCAACGTGCCGTTTTCATCGGGGACCACCCTGCTCGACGAGATCGGGGTGGGTGTCGTGATCGTGGACGAGGGGGGCGAGGTCGTCGTGACGAACCGCGTCGCCGACGACCTGATCACGCGACGCGCGGGCGGCGCCCCGCTGATCAACAAGATCTTCGAGCACGTGGAAAACGAGCTCGGGCGCGACGGCCCGCAGCGCACGAAGGAGCTCACGGTCGAGGCCTTCGACGAAGCCGGCAACAAGACCGTCGTCGGCTTCCGTGTCATCCGATCGGCTCGACTCGGCACGATCATCTCCATGCACGACGTCACGGAGACCGAGCGCTTCCAGGCCGAACGCAGGCAACTCGAGCGGCTCTCCGAGGTCGGCAAGGCATGCGCGATGGTCGCGCACGAGATCGGCAACCCCCTCGCCGCGATCAAGGCGACGATCCAGTCGATCGAGCACGAGGCCGCCGAGGCCGGGCTCGGCGACTCGTTGCACGCGGTGAACCGCGAGATCGACCGGCTGAACAACATGCTCGGCCAGCTCCTCGGCTTCGTGCGCCACCGGCCGCCGCGGCGCAACAAGGCGGATCTGCCGAGCATCGTGAACCGCGCGCGCGGAGCGGCCGAGGGCCGGCTCAACAACATCCATTTCAGCACGCGGTACGGCCTTCTGCGTCCGCTCTGGATCGATCAGGACCAGCTCCAGCAGGTCCTCCTGAACCTCTTCATCAACGCGGCCGACGCGATGCCGGAGGGCGGCGAGCTGAAGGTCTACGCGGGCATCGAGGACGAGCGGATGGTCCTGCGTGTCGAGGACACGGGCAGCGGCATCCCCGAGGGGATCGTCGACAAGGTCTTCGACTCGTTCTTCACGACCAAGCCCACGGGTACGGGCCTCGGGCTCTCGATATGTTATCGAATCGTGACCGACCACGGTGGCTCGATCACGATCGGCGGACGGAGCGGAAACGTCTCGGGAACGTGCGTCACGATCACGTTGCCCATCATGACCGGCAGGTAGAACAGCCATGGCTCAACGACGCCACAGAGTGCTGATCGTCGACGACGAGGACGGGATCGTCCTCGCTCTCCATCGGTTCCTTTACCAGGACAACCATCGGTACGACGTCCTCTTGGCCAAGAACGCCGAGGTCGGGCGGCAGATCCTGCGCGAGACGCCCATCGACGTCCTGGTGACCGACGTCCACCTGCCGGGCATGAGCGGCATGGACCTCGTCGTCTGGGCCGCGGTGGAGACGCCGGACACGCGGGCGATCGTGATGACCGCGTTCGACGTCGCGACGATCCGCGACAAGGCGCACGCGGTCGGCTGTCTCAAGCTGATGCGCAAGCCCTTCGATCTGCACGAGCTCCGCGCGGCGCTCCTGCAGGCCATGGAGACGCGCGACAGCCTGCTCGGGAGCCTCTCCGAGCTCTCGGCGGTCGACGTCATCCAGATGCTCTGCCTCGGCCGCAAGACGACTGCGCTCCGCATCGCACGTGGCCAGGTCTCGGGCATCATCCTCATCCACAATGGCGACATCGTGCACGCCGTCTGGGACAACATCGTCGGCGAGGAGGCGGTGCACGAGATGATCGCGGTCGAGGACGGCGTCTTCAACATGGCGCCGTTCCCGCCGGACTTCGAGCGCACGATCAACGGCGACTACCAGCACATCCTGATGGAGGGCGTGCGCAAGCTCGACGAGAAGGCGCGCTTCGGCCCGTCCGACGACGATGCGCCGCGTCCCTCGGTGCGCCCCGGCCGCATCACGCAGCAGCAGGGCAGCAAGGACGACTGGGACTTCGGGCCGGACCCCGGCTTCCAGCAGAAGGCGCAGATCCCGACGAACGCGCGCATGCGCCTCGACGCGCTCAACGCGCCGCCGGTGCCGCGCGAGCTCTCGTCGTCGCAGGCGCTCCCGCCGCCGCCGCCGCCGCCTCCGCCTCCCCCGCCGCCTCCGCCGCCGCCCGAGGAGACGCCGGAGGAGATTGCCGCGCGCCTCAAGGAGCGCGAGGTCGCGTCGCTCATGGATCAGGGCTTCACCGCGCTGCGCAACGGCCAGCGCGAGGACGCGCGCAAGTTCTGGCAGCAGGCGCTGGAGCTCGACCCGGGCAACCGCCGCATCGAGCTCAACCTGAAGAAGCTCGACCAGGATCCGACGAAACGATTCTGACGGCTCGCTTCGGGCTCGACCCCTTGGGCCCCAAATGAAGAATGGCCCGGCTGCTTCGGCCGGGCCATTCTCGTTTTGGCGCCCCGGGGCGCCCCGGGGTGCGCTCTCTCGCGTTTACTCCTCGGCGTCGGCGACGGCCTGCGCGATCACGCCGTCTTCCTTGCGCGGGGCGGGGCGAGCCGGGGGCGGCTCGTTCTGGTAGGCGCGGCGCGTGAGGCCGTGATCCGTGAAGGCCAGCATCACGAGCTCGCCGTCGCCCGTGTTCTGCGTCTGGTGGAGCGACCAGCGCGGCACGAAGACCGTATCGCCGGCCTTCACCTCGACGGTCGACTCGTTCACCTGCACGCGGCCGGTGCCCTCGGCGACGTGGAGGATCATCTCGTGGGCGTGCTTGTGCCGCTCATTGACCTTCCCGGGCGGGATGCGGACGATCCGGGTGTCGAGGATCTCCGACTTGAAGGGGATTCGCTCGATGGACTCGTTTTCGTAGCTCGGGGTGCCGCGCTGACCGGAGGCGAAGCGGATCTGGCTGGCATCGGGGAACTGGGGGGCGAGGGAGCGGCGCGCCTGGATGCGGCTCAGCACGCCCTGGAGCTTCCGACCCTGGATGGCGTCGTAGAGGCTCTCGAAGAAGCGGTGGCGCAGGCTCAGCGCGTAATTCATCGACGACAGGCACGTGTTGTACCAGTCGGGCGTGTGCATGTAGGACAGCATCATGTCCTCCAGCGTCTCCGCGTGCTCGTCGTCGCATCCGATGTGAATGCGGAAGAAGGTCAGGAATTCCTCGGGGATCCCGGCCTTGAGCATGCCCTCGACCATGATCGTATACATCCGCGAGACGATGCCCTCGGTGCCGAGCGACAGGAACGAGGAGCCCGCGGCGGGGTGGGAGCGCAGGCAGAAATCGAGGAATTCACGAACGAAGAAGCGCGAGGCGTCGAGGTAGTCGGTCTTATCGATGTCGATTTCGAGCGCTTCGCGCAGGAACTTGCGGAAGATCTCGGCGTGGCGTTTGTCCGTCTCCTGGCCGCCGCCTTCCTCCCACAGGTTCTCCGACAGCCGCGCGCGATGGTAATCGTTGTCCGAGTTCGCCATCAGCGCGGCGAGATATCGGGTGAAGTTGCGGTTGTAGAGGTAGTACTGACCGAAAAAGAACTGGAAATCGGCCTTCGTCAGGTGCCCGGCCGTGCACGCTTTGAAGAAGCGGTTCCGCCAGAACGGGTGCTCGGCCTGGGCCTGCTTGAGGTTGTGCAGCGCCGCCTCGGCGCCTTTCCGATCGGGGTTGTTCACCCCTTCCTGTGTGATCACGAAGGCCGGCGCGCGCGACGAGGGTGGCATGGCATCCCAGCCCACATTATTGGTTTCATGCTTCGCCTCTCCGGACATACACATCTCCTCGATCGGCCAGGGTTTGGCGCCGCAGCGTCGATATCGTGGCGCGCTGCGATGCGTCAGGCGGGTCGCCCGCCGAAAACATATCGGCTGGGACGAATGAATAACACCGAATCTATACCGTTTCCGGCCGCGGAGCGAGGCGTTTCACGACATCTCGTTCAAGAAATGAACGTTGTCGTATTGCATGGGATCCCATTCTTTTCAATGACAACGCACAACTCCGCGTATCCACCAGCGGCCTGGCGCGAAAAACGGGATTTGGTGTGCGTGAAAACGTGAGAATCGTGCCCACGCTGGTCGGAGCACGATTTTGGCAATCAGGCGGGGCGCTGGGCGGCGATCGTGGCGTCGGCGCGCGAGAGCTTCGCGTTCGTTCGCGATTTGTTGTCGACGACGCTGACGACGTGAATGCCTTGCGGCGTGAGCGACAAAGACACCATGCACACCATCGTCGCCGTGAGGCCCTCACCCGCCACGGCCACGAGGGATCCGGGCCTGCAATCTGCCGCCGAGGGGCGGATGCGGCTCCCGAGCGGCGTGTCACGGAACGTACGCACGACGTGCACGAGATCGGCGGCCGTGCCGAGGACGACGATCGGGCCCTTGGGTTCGAAGTCGGCGAGCCATCCAGGGCCGAAGGGCTCGACCACGCGCGCCGGCGGCAAGCGGCGCAGGAGCATCGTGTTCGCCTGCACGACGAGCCGGTCGACGATGCGACCGTCGGCCGAGCCGCGCCACTTCTCGAGCGTCTCCTCGACGGGCTTGCCGGGCTCGAGGCGGATGAGGCGACGATCGATGACGCCGCCCAGCGTGGCCGCGCCCGAGTGCTCGACGATCTCCACGGTGCCGAGCTGGCTCCACGCCGTGCGCGTTTGAAGCGCGCGCGCGAGCTCCTCGGTCCAGGCGAGGGCGGTGGGTTCGAGGTCCGTGGCGTTCGTCATCAGGGCACATCCTATCCAGGTTCGAGGCGGATGGCGCGAGGTTCCGGTGACCCCCGGGGCCGGATGTCGGGTGCCCCCCGCCTTACATGCTAAGACTGCCGGCCATGACGGTCCTTCAGGTGTCCGGACTCGGCTTCGGGTACGGCGCAAATCAGCTCTTTCAGGGGGTGACGTTCTCGCTCGCCCCGGGGGAGCGGGCCGCGCTCGTGGCGCCGAACGGCGCGGGAAAATCCACGCTCATGCGGCTGATCGCGCGCGAGCTCGTCCCGGACGCGGGCTCGGTCGTGATCAAGCGGGGGACGCGGGTCGCGTACGTCCGGCAATCGCACGAGCTGCCGAAGGTCGGCACGGTGCTCGAAGCATTCCTGTCGGGGTTCGACGAGCTGCTCTCCTTGCGAAAGGAGCTCGACGAGGCGTCGCACGCGGCCGCGAGCGGGACGAAACAAGCGCTCGATCGGCTGGCGAACGCGACGGACAAGTACCACCTGGCGGGCGGGGATGCGCTCGAGCGACGGGTGGAGATGCTCGCCGCGCACCTCGGCTTCTCGCACGAGGACATGGGCCGCGCGCTCGGGAGCCTGTCCGGCGGGGAGCGAGGGCGGCTGCACCTCGGCGTGGCGCTCGCGAACACGCCGGACCTGATCTTGCTCGACGAGCCGACGAACCACCTCGACATCGAGACGATCGCGTGGCTCGAGCGGCACCTCGCGGCCCTGCCGAGCGCGATGCTCGTGGTCTCGCACGATCGTGCGTTCCTCGACGCGCTCTGCCCGATCACGATGGAGCTCGGGCGGCGGAGCTTTCGCGTGTATCCGCTCCCGTATTCGCGGTACGCGGAGGCGCGGGAGGAGGATCTCGAGCGGGAGCGCGAGCTCGCCGAGCGGCAAGAGGCCTTCGTCGCGAAGACCGAGGAGTTCATCCGGCGGAACATCGCAGGGCAGAAGACGAAGCAGGCGCAGAGCCGGCGGAAGATGCTCGACAAGATGGAGACCGTCGACCGGCCGGAGGACGTGTGGGCGCGGGCGGAGAAGGTCGCCTTCCGCTTCGTGCAGGCGCCGCGGAGCGGGGACATCGTGCTCGACGCGCGCGGGCTCGAAGCGACGCGAGGCGGGCGGCAGCTCTTTTCGGGCTTCGATTTGCTCGTGCGTCGCGGGGAGCGGATCGGGATCCTCGGGTCGAACGGGTGTGGCAAGTCGACGCTCTTGAAGATCCTCGCGGGCCGCGGCGCGGAGGAGGATCAGGGCGAGGTCAAGCGCGGGACGAACCTCTGCGAGGGCTACTTCGATCAGCACCTCGGCTCGCTCGATCCGAACAAGACCGCGGTCGAGGAGATCCGCAGCGTGCGCGGCGACATGAACGTCGATGCCGCGCGGCAGTACCTCGCGCGGTTCCGGTTCTACGGCGACGACACGCTGCGCAAAGTGGAAGGTTTTTCCGGCGGCGAGCGGAGCCGCCTCGCGCTGGCCAAACTCCTGCTCGAGCCTCGCAATCTGCTCTTCCTCGACGAGCCGACGAACCACCTCGACATCCCCGCGGCCGAGATCCTCGAAGAAGCGCTCGCGAGCTTCGAGGGTTCGGTGCTGCTCGTGTCGCACGATCGCCGCTTCCTCGACGCCGTGACCACGCGGATCTGCGCGTTCAACGGCGGCAAGATCGAGCTCTTCCCCGGCGGATACCGCGACTTCCAGGCGAGTTTGTCCCGACCGACCACGCCGCCCGAGGAGGAAGACGGCGAGCACGAGGACGAGCGCGCGCAGGACGATGGGCGCTCGAAGCGCGCGGTGAAGCGGAGCGCGTCGACGGTCGTGGCGCAAGCGAAAGGGCCGGAGTCGCCGCTCGACAAGAAGCGCGCGTTCGAGGCGGAGAAGGCCGCGTCGCGGGCGCTCGAGCGCAAGCGCAAGCGCGTGAAGGAGCTCGAAGAGGAGATCGCGAAGGGCGAGGCCGAGCTCGGGCGCATGCGCGAGGTGCTGAAGCAGGACCCGAGCGGGGACTGGGAAAAACTCGCGAAGATGGTGGCCGAGGAGCAAGCACTCGCGAAGCGCGTGGACACGGCGATGACGGAGTGGATGACGCTCGGCGAGGAGCTCGCGGCCGAAGAAGTCGGGAGGACGGCGTGAGGCGCCTCGGCGTCGTGGCGATGATCGCGCTCGTGACGCTGGCGAGCGTGGCTGCGTGCTCGACGAAAAAGGAAGACGACGGCACGACGCCGCTCGCGACGACGGAGGAGCTGCCGGCGCTCGCGATCGGTGAGGACACGCCAAACCTCCTGCTCACGTGGATCGACGACAAGGGCGACATGCACGTCGAGCTCAAGCCCGCGGACGTGCCGGCGGAAGGTCGAGCGCTCGTGCGGGTCGTCGTGAGCGACCGCGAGGAGGGGACGAAGAACCTGTTTTACGTCGTCGATCTGACGAAGAAGCGTGACGACGGAACCTACGCGGCGCGGACGATGACGCGGCGCGCGTGGGAGTCCGAGGTGGAGAAGCGGCGGAGCGCGTACCTCGCGAAGATCGCCCCGCCCCCGCCACCGCCCTCGCCGACCGGCGCGCCGAGCGCGACGCAGGGGCCGAAGAGAGCGGACACGCCGCCCGTCGTGACCTCGGATCTGACGGTGATCGTCTACGGCGCGGACTGGTGCAAGCCCTGCCACCAGGCGGAAGATTATTTGCGCTCCAAGGGAGTGCGCGTCGTGAAGAAGGACGTGGAGGCGAGCCCCGAGGCGGCCCTCGAGATGCGCGACAAGCTCGACAAGTCGGGCCAGCGCGGGGGCAGCATCCCGGTCATCGACATCCGCGGGCAGATCCTCGTGGGCTTCAGCACCCACGCCGTCGACCGCGCGCTCGCGAAGGCGTCCTCGGGCACGGCGCTCTGACAGCGGCGGAAGCCCAAGATCGTCGCTCTTCGCGTGCGCCCACGTTGCCCTCGCCAGGCGCCGGGCGTATACGAGCGGCCCCCCCGCAAGCCGGACCCGAAAGCGCGGGGATTTCCAGGAGCGAACTCCATGATCGACGTAGTCATGCCCCAGCTCGGTGAGAGCGTGGCCGAGGGGACGGTGACCAAGTGGCTCGTGCGTGTAGGCGACTTCGTGAAGCGGGAGCAGCCGCTCCTGGAAGTCGCGACGGACAAGGCCGACACCGAGGTCCCCTCGCCTACCGCGGGGCGGGTCGCCGAGATTGATGCGCCCGTAGGGGCAGTGGTCCCGAAGGGCGGGCTGCTCTGCCGCATCGACGAGACAGCGACCGCCGGCGCAGACGTGGTGCGCCCCGTCATCCCCGCGCCGGCCGAGCCGCAGGCGCCCAAAGAGACGAAGGCCGAGCCCGCGGCCCAGCCGCTCGGTTCGCCCTCGACGCGCAAGCTCGCGCGTGAAGAAGGCGTCGATCTGAGCCAGGTGCAAGGCACGGGCGAGCACGGCCGCATCACGCACGACGACGTGCGCCGCGTGGCCCATGCGGCCCCCGCGCCTGCGCCTACCGCGCTCGCCGTGCCTCCGCCGCCCCCCGCGCCCATGCCGGTCGCGCCGATCACGGCCGCTCCCGAGCTCGCGCAGCTCGTGCAGGCGGGAGGCGGGTTCGTCCCGCCGATCCCGGGCGTCGGCTACGGCGCGTACCGGGTACCCCCCTACACGCCGCGACCGGGCGACGAGGTCATTCCGTTCTCGCGCCGCCGCCGCATCACGGCCGATCACATGGCGTACTCGAAGATCACGTCGCCGCACGTGGTCACGGTGGCCGAGGTCGATCTGCAGGCGACCACGAAGCTGCGCGAGCAGCACAAGGATCGCTTCAAGAAGGAGGGCGTGCCGCTCACGTTCCTCGCCTTCATCTGCGCCGCGACGGTCCGCGCGCTGCGCGAGCACCCGCACCTCAACGCGCGCGTGCTCGACAACTCCTTCGCCGTGCTCAAGGAGATCAACCTCGGCGTCGCCGTCGACACGCCCGGCGGGCTCATCGTGCCGAGCATCAAGCACGCCGATCAGCTCTCGCTGCGGGGCATCGCGGCGCAGATCGACGATGTCGCCACGCGCGCCCGCGCCAACAAGATCACCGCGGACGACCTCGCCGGCACGACGTTCACGGTGTCGAACCCCGGCCTCAAGGGCAACCTCTTCGGCGGCGCGATCATCTCGCAGCCGAACGTGGGTATCCTGCGCATGGGCGAGATCAAGAAGCGGCCCGTCGTGGTGACGCGCGACGGCGAGGACGTGATCGCGATCCACCCCGTGATGTACATGGCGCTCTCGTACGATCACCGGATCGTCGACGGCGTGCTGGCGAACTCGTTCCTCTGGCGCGTCGCGGATCTCCTGAGCCGCGGGGAGTTCGAAGTCGGATGACTGCCACGAGCAAACCCGAGGGCCACCGCCCGCTCTCCGAGGTCGATCCCGAGATCGCCGAGCTCATCCGCCGCGAAGAGCGCGCGGAGGCCGACACGATCCGGCTCATCGCGAGCGAGAACTACGTCTCGCGCGCGGTCCTCGAGGCGACGGGGTCGGTCCTGACGAACAAGTACTCGGAGGGCTACCCGCACAAGCGGTACTACGAGGGCCAGCAGCAGATCGATCAGGTCGAGGAGCTGGCCAAGAACCGCATGAAGCAGGTCTTCGGGGCCGAGCACGTCAACGTGCAGCCCTACTCGGGCAGCCCCGCGAACCTCGCCGTCTACCTCGCGTTCGTGAAGCCCGGCGAGACGATCATGGGCCTCGGCCTGCCCGCGGGCGGGCACCTGACGCACGGCTGGAACGTCAGCATCACCGGCAAGTTCTTCACGAGCGTGCCCTACGGCGTGCGCGCGGACGATCACCGCATCGACATGGACCAGGTGCGCGAGCTCGCCCGGACGCACCGGCCGAAGCTCATCTGGTGCGGCACGACGGCCTACCCGCGCACGCTCGACTTCCCCGCGTTCCGCGCCATCGCGGACGAGGTGGGCGCGATCCTCGCGGCGGACATCGCGCACATCGCGGGGCTCGTCGCGGGCGGGGCGCATCCGTCGCCGATCGGGATCGCGGACGTCGTGACGATGACGACGCACAAGACGTTCCGCGGCCCGCGCGGCGCGGCGATCCTGTGCAAGGCCGAGCACGCCTCCGCGATCGATCGCGCGGTGTTCCCCGGCCTGCAGGGCGGCCCGCACAACCACACGACGGCCGCGATCGCGGTCGCCGCGCGCGAGGCGCTGGAGCCGTCGTTCAAGCAATACGCGGCGCGCGTGGTGGAGAACGCGCGCGTCCTCGGCGAGGCGCTCGTGGCGAAGGGCTTCCGGCTCATCACGGGCGGCACGGACAACCACCTCCTGCTCGTCGACATGACGCCGAAGAACATCGGCGGAAAGCCGTACGCGAAGGCGCTCGATCGCGCGGGGCTCGTGGGCAACTACAACGCGATCCCGAACGATCCGCGCAAACCCATGGATCCGTCGGGGCTCCGCATCGGCACGCCGTCGATCTCGTCGCGCGGCATGGGCCCGAAGGAGATGGGGCTCATCGCGGGGTGGATGGCCGAGGTCGCCGACCATCCGCAGGACGAGGCGCTCCTTGCGCGTATCGCCGGCGAGGTGAAGGAGCTCTGCCAGAGCTTCCCCGCGCCCGGCATCCTCTCCTGACGCAGAGACGCACAAAACACCGCGGGGGCGCCGCTCGATTCGTCGAGCCGCGCCCCCGTCGTTTTCGTTTCGCCTCGATCCGAGGCTACGCGCACTTCACTTCGAGTAGAGCTGCGCCGCGATGACGCCCGATCCACGGGTCGCCTTGATGACGTACTTGGCCTGCCCCGCCATCGGCCACGGCCACTTGTAGCAATTGCCGCCGCCGCCGAGCGAGGCCTGCTGGCCGCTGCCGCTGTCCTGCGCGAGGACCGGGTTCATCCCGGGCACGGGCGTCGTGGCGACGAGCTGGATGTCGACCTCGCTCGGCCCCGCGCCGACGGCGAGCACCGTGTAGCACTTGCCCGGCTGGAGGTTGACGGCCTCCTCGAGGATGCTGCCCTCGGAGAAGTTCGCCGCGGCGACGTTGCCGTCGCGCTGCATGCCCGGGGCCGACTGCTGGGCGAACGCCGTGAGCGGCAAGGTGGCCGCGCCGGCGAGGTTCGGGTCGATGCGCTGCGCCTGCGTGCCGCCGCTCGTCTGGGTCGTGCCGCCCGTCGTCGTGGTGCCGCCCGGGGCGGGGAAGCCGGGGATCGTGGGGAACTGGAAGCCGCCCGGCTGCTGCGTGGTGCCCTGCGGGGCCGGCTGCTGAGGCGCCGGCTGCTGCGGGTACGGCTGTTGCTGCGGGTACGGCTGCTGCTGCGGGTACTGGCCCTGCGGGTACTGCCCCTGCGGGTACTGCCCCTGCGGGTATTGCCCCTGCGGGTATTGCCCCTGCGGGTACTGGCCCTGCGGGTACTGCCCCTGCGGATATTGCTGCTGCTGGTAGGGGTTCTGCTGGTTCGCGGCCGTCTGGGCCGGCTGAGAGTCGTCGGACTTCTCGCAGCCGGTCGCAAGCGCGAGCGCGACGAGCAGCGCGGACGAGATGACGATGGAACGATTCAAGGCGACCTCCTCGGGAGTCGGGCGAATGCTGGGTCCTACCCTATCAATCAACGCGGGGAACCCGTGAAACTTACGACTGCCTTCCTGACGGTTTGGACGGGCGTCAAGGAACAGCAGATCGATCAGAGCCGTTTTTCGTCCCCACGGGCCCCCGCCCGCCGCGCTTCGCGCCCTGCACGCCCCTCATTAGTGAGGTAAACTACGTCATGAATCAGAGGAGCGGGGGGCCGAAGGGGGCGGACATTCCGCCCGGGACGTTCGCGCGCTGGTTCCTGGACGAAGAGCTCAAGCCAAGCGCGGGGATGGGGATCGCGGCGGAGCGCGCCGAGTACCACCTGTGCCGGGCCATCGCGAACCTCGAGCGCGGGATGCTGCGCGAGGCGCTCGACGACGCGAACGCGGCCGCGCACCTCGACGAGTCGCTCCGGGCCCGCGCGCTCATCGTGGCCCGCATCTGCATCCAGCGAGAAATGGAGGAGTTCGGCGTGCCGGTGCGATGACCGAGGCGGATGCCGCCCCGAGCGGCCTCATCGATTGTGGCCCCGCGTAGGGTTCGGGTGTATGAGCGCGACTCTGTCTCGCGCGGCGCACCTCTTGCGCCCCTCGAGCCTCGAGGAGGGTCCGATGACGCGTTCGATGGTGTGCATGGGGGCCGCTGCGGCGGCCGTGTCGATGATGGTCGTGGTGATGTCGGCGGGCTGCGGTAGCGAGCCCGAGACGCCGCCGCAGCCGGGTCCGGGCGCCAGCGTGGCGCCCCCGCCCCCGCCCCCGCCTCCCCCGCCTCCCCCGCCCCCGCCGACGGTCGCAGCGTGTGATTCGGTGCAGTCGCTGGCGCTGACGACGATGCTGCAGGGGCGCGAGAAGGTGGAGGCGCCCGGCATGAAAGCCGAAGGTGGGCAGCTCTGCATGGTGGTGCCCGAGGGGCAGACGGCCTCGACGCCGACGATGATGCTCGAGCCGGGCTTCTGTTACACGGTGATCGGGCAGGGCGCGGGCGGCGTGACGGAGCTCAACCTGGCGCTGACGCTCGACATGGCGACGGCTCTGCCGCCGCAGCTCGGCGCGCTCGCGGCGAACCCGACGCTCGCGGTGGATCAGGAGGCGGGTTCGTCGGCGTCGATCGGCCAGAAGACGAGCTGCTACGCGTGGCCGTGGCCGGTGCCGGCGATGGTGAAGGTCAACGCGACGGCGAAGACGGGCACGGGGCCCGTGGCCATCCAGGTCTACAAGAAGAAGAAGTGAAACGACCCGCGGCGGCGCGGCTCTCCATCGAGTGAGGGCCGCGCCGCGCGTCGGATCGGCGAATCATTGGAGCCCCAAGATTCGCGGGTTCGTTCTTTGCGGGCACAAAAAACGAACGGCCCACGCGCATCGCGAGGGCCGTTCGTCGCGCGCTGCTGCCGCGACGGGGAGCAGCGGTCTATCAGGCGAGAGCGTCCTTGATCGCCTTGATCGGACGCGCACGCACCGACTTGCTGGCGGGCTTCGCCGGGAAGGTCATCGGCTGCTTGGTGAAGGGGTTGATGCCCTGGCGCGCCTTCGTCGCCGGCCGCTTCACCACCCGGAACTTCGCGAAGCCCGGCAGCGTGAAGACGCCCGACTTCTTCAGCTCACGGTGCCCGACCGTGACCAGAGACTCGAGCACACTCTTGACCTGCTTGCGGGAGATCTCGTCCCCAGCAGCCTCCGTGATCGCCTGGATCAGAGCGCTCTTGCTCAACGACTTCTTCGCCCCGCCCCCAGCACTCTTCTTGGTCGCCATTGCAAATTCCTCCGAGCTCCGCGTCGCGCGCGACCCCTCGCCGCGCGCTCGGCTCGGGTGAACCATACACGGCGTGCGTCGCGAAAAAAGCGAAATCTTCGGGGGGAAATAGCGATTTCGCCGCGGAGAGTCGCTCTACCAGGCGGTGAACGGGCTCGAAGAGGGGCGAGCAGCCGAGGAGAAGGACCACAAAAAGGCCCGAAAACAGCCTGAAAACAGGCATCGCTGGGGTTCGGCGCGGCGGTGGGTATGTAAGGAGGAGGAAGGAGCGCGCCGCGGGGGTGCGCGGCGCGCGGTTCCAGAAGGGCGGAAAATGAGCCGGATCAGCCGCTCGCGAGCTCGTCCGCGAGGTCGCGCGCAGCGTCGAGGTTCGCGTCCTCGGCGAGGGCTTTCTCGACGAGGAGGCGCGCCTTGCCGCGATCCCCTTGCGCAACCGCGAGCCTTCCGAGGTGGAAATACGCGAGCGCGCGGGCTCGCGACGTCGTGCCCTCGACCGAGCCCGGCGTCGTGATCTTCATCATCGTGACCGCACGAAGCGCACGCGAAGCGACGTCGTGCTCGCCACGATCGACCGCGAATTGACCGAGCTCGAGCGCGATCTCGGCGCTGCCCGCGTCGTTGTCGAACGCCTTCGAGAGCTGCTCGAACGCGGCGTCGTCGTTGCCCGACGCGCGCTCGACGTGCGCGAGCGCGCGGTGCGCAGCCGCGAGCGTCCTCGACCGACGGCCCTCGTACGCGGCGACGGCGTTCGTGGCGAGCGGGCGCGCCTCGTCGACGCGACCCGCCGCGACGTACGCCTCGGCGACCACGATGACGGGCTCCCACGCGTCCGGCTGCCGGCGACGCGCATCCTCGACGAGCTCCACCGCAGCGCTCGCGCCCTCGGGCGTCGCGAGGAGCAGGCGCGCGGCGTGGAGCAGGAGCTCGACCGCGGCCACGCCCTCGAGGTTCGCCGCCGCCGACGCGATCGAGGCCGCCGCGAGCTGGTGATCACCCATCTCGCTTTGAGCCCCAACGAGCTCGGCGACGAGGGCGCGATCGAGCGGGTCGATGTCGAGCGCGCGCTTCAGGATCTCGATGGCGCCCGGCAGATCCTGCTCCTTGTCGCGGAGGATCGCGGCGGCCTTGCGGAGGCAACCGACGCGGTCTTCCTTCGTGGTCCGGCCCTCGGCCTCGATCTGGTAGACGTCCGCGACCTTGCGGAAGTCTTCCCGCGACTCGAAGCGCTCCTTCAGCTTGACGCCGAGGACGGTGCTCGTCGGGAACGCGCGGTAACCCGCTTCGAGCGCGCGATCCACGCCGTCCTCGTCGCCCTGCTCGGCGCGGATCGCGGCGAGCCGCTGCGCCGTGGCCTCCGCGGCCTCGCCCTTCTCTGCGCCGAGGAGCTTTTCGAGGGCGTCCGCGAGCTCCGAGGGATCCTCGGCCTTCTCGCAGATGCGCACGATGGAGCGCAGCGCGTCGAGGTTCGTCGCGTCCCAGTCGAGGATGCCGTGGTAGGCGTCGCGGGCGCGGGCCGGCTCGCCTTGCTGTTCGAGCAGCGCGCCGAGCCGCATCGAGAGCGACGCGACGCCCGCCGTGTCCTCGCGATCCTTGGCGAGGTCGATGCGACGCTCGAGGAGCGAGGCGAGATCCTCGAAGCGGCCCGCGGCCAAAAGCAAGCCGGAGAGCAGCGTGGCCGCCTCCTCGTTCGCGGGATCGTCGTCGAGCAGCTCCGTGAGGGTCGTGATCGCCTCGTCGGCGCCGCCTTCACGCTTCTGCGCGAGGCGCGCGCGTTCGAGGCGCATGCGCGAGCGATCCTCGACCGTCTCGAGCAGCGGGACGACCTGCTCGATGAGGCGGCCGAGGGACTCGTCCTCGCCGAGGCTCCGGTAGAGATCGGCGAGCGGACCCCAGAGGTCGCGATCGGCAGGCTCACGCTCGAAGAGCTCGGCATAAAGCCGCGCGGCTCCGGCGAGGTCGCCGAGTTTGTCGCGAGCGATCGACGCGGCCGCGAGCAGGTGGCCCCGCTCGTCGCCGGGGGCGGCCACGCGCGCGGCGCGCTCTTCGAGGGCCCGCGCCTCGGCCCAGTCCTCGGCCGCGGCGCGCACCTTGGCGAGCGCGACGAGCGCCCAGAGGTCGTCCGACGTATCGGCGACGCCCTCCTCGCGGCTGAGCGCGCGCCGCAGGACGGACTCGACGAGCGCCGTGTCCCCGAGGCCCTCGGCGACGGAGACGGCCTCACGGTAGAGGTCGGCCCCACGCTCGGGCGCAAGCAGGACGAGCGCGTCGACGAGCGCACGGGAGCGCTCGTGCTTGCGCGCGAAGCGCTCGAAGAGCGGGGCGATCAGGGCCGCGTTCTCTTCGCGCTGGAGGCCGAGGCGGAAGATCGCCTCGGCGCGATCGGGCGACGCGTCGAGCGAGAGGGCACGCTCGAGCGCGGGCACGCCGCGCCCCGCGCCGCCGGGCTCGCGCAGCGCGAGCTCGGCGAGGCGGTAGAGGCCATCGGCGAGCTCGGCCGGCGGAGCGCTCTCGCTCGCGGCGGCGATCCGCTTCTCGAGCAGAGCGATCTGCCCCTCGCGATCGCCGCGCTGCTCGCAGGAGGCTTCGAGCGCGCGCCAGACCTCGTGGATCCGGCGATCACCCGGCCGCTCCAGCAAGAGCGCCTCGGCGCGCCGGAACGCCTCGTCCGCCTGGGCCGCGTCGCCACCCTCGCCGGAGAGCGCACGACCGAGGTGGAGGAGGAGGTCGACGAGCGGAGGATCGACCGTCGTCGCGGCGACGAGTTTACGCAGAGCGTCGAGATACTTCTCGACCGCGCCGAGGCGGCGGGCGAGCCCGAGCGCCGACCGATGCGCGTCCGCGGAGGTCGGTCGCACCGCGAGCGCGCGCAGCCACAACGAGAGCGCGTCCTCGGCGCGGCCGAGGTGCTGCTCGTAGAGCGAGGCGAGCTCGGCGAGCACGGGCGCCGTGGACGCCGCGTCGCCGCCCGCGCCCTCGAGCCGGAGTTCGAGCGCGCGCGCGAGGAGCGCGTGGTTCTGGCGGCCACGGAGGGCGCGCACGAGGCGATCGGCCTCGTCCGGGCTCTCGCGCGAGGCCTCGAACGCGGACTCCACGTGCTCGGCGGAGCGATCGGGATCGCCCTGGCGATCGGCGATCTCCGCGAGCGCGATGAGCACCTCGGTGCGCGTGACGGCGGGCGAGCCCTGCTCGTCGCGCAGGCGCCGCACCATCATGAGCAGCGAGCGGTACGTGCGCTGCGCCCGATCGAACTGGCCCTCGTCGAAGGACAGGCGCGCGAGCGCGAGCAGGATCTCCGGGTGCGTCGGGTCGATCTTGAGCGCGACGTCGAGCTCGGCGAGCGCGGCCTTGCGATCCCCCGACGACAGGAAGACCCGCGCCAGGTAGTAGTGCACGATCGCGCGGTCCTTCGGACGCCGGCTGCCGTACGCGTCGATGATCTGGCGAAGGATGTTCGAGGCCTCGTCCGAGCGACCCGCCGCGCTGAGCGCGTCGCAGAGCGAGAGCTTGATCGCGCGATCGTCGGGCGTGAGCTGCGCCGCCTGCTCGAGCAGCGGGACGGCCGCCTCCGGCTGGTTCCGCTTCGAGAAGTGCAGATCGGCGGCCTCGCGGAGGAGGGCCGTGCGCTTCGCGGCGTTCTCGGTGTGCGCCGCCTCGATGGCGATGAGCTCGGCGAGCGGGCCCCACGCCTCCGCCTCGCGGTAGAGGACGGAGAGGCGCGCCCGGAGCGGCGCAGGGTCGGCGACGCGGCCCTGTGCCTCTTCGAGGCGCTGCTGCGCGAGCGCGGGCTCGCCCGAGGCGATGTAGGCCTCGGCCAGACGCAGGACCGGGTGCGGCGAGGCGTCGGCCGGCGCGTCCGCGCAGATGGTCTCGAGGACCTCCGCGGCGGCCGCGTGATCGCCGCGCGCCGTGAAGAGGCGCGCGAGCGCGTCGAGCGAGGCCATGTCGCGGTACCGCGCGGCGCGGCGGTAATCGCTGATCGCGCGCGGGAGATCCCCGACGCGCGTCTCGGCGATGATCGCGGCCCGTCGCCACAACTCGGCGGCCGCCGCCGTGTCGCGATCGGCCTCGCGCCGCGCCGCCTGATCCTCCCAGAGCGCCGCGAGAGCGCCGTGATCGCCACGCTCGCCGAAGAGCTCGGCGAGTTTGTCGACGGAGGGCGCGTGCGAGGGGCTCTCTTCGAGGTTCTTGCGGAGCGACCCGATCGCGCGATCCGCGTCGCCCGACTCGACGAGCAGGAACGCGAGGTCGAGGCGCAGATCGACGCGCGAGAGGACGTCCTCGGCCACGGAGATCTGGCGCTCGCGCAGGGTGAGGAGCTCGGTGCGGCGCCCCTCCTTGCGATAGAGCTCTTCGAGGCGCGAGCCGACGAGCTCGTCGGTCGGATCCTCCCCGAAGAGCTCCTCGTAGATCGCGATCGCCGGCTGCGCGTCGGAGATCTCTGCGGCAGCGAGGCGGAGCGAGCGGCGGCGCGAAGCCTCGAAGGGGAGCTTCGCTCCGTCGAGGCAAAGCGCGACGACACGCGCGAGGTCGCCCTCTTCGCGGCAAACGCGCACGAGGACGTCGAGCGCCCACGCGGCGAAGGTCGCGGCCTCGCTGAGCGGGTCCGAGCCCTCGCCGATCCAGCGCGCCTCGGCCTTCTGGAGCATGGCCTCGGCGATGCTCTTCGCGAGGCTCGGGTCGCCCACGTGGTCGCTGGCGACCGTGACGGCCTCGCGGTGGAGCGGGAGCGCGTCCGCGGAGACCTCGCTGAGGCGCAGCAGCGCGTCGACGAGGGGCTTGCCGGGCGTGTGACGACGCAGCTCGACGAGCGCCGCGAGCATCTCGGCGTTCGCCGGGTCGTACGTGAGCGCGCGCTCGATCGCGATCTCGGCGGCGCGCTCGTCCCCGCGGCGATCGCGGTGCCAGAGCGCGACGCTCCACCAGAGGGCCCGCGCGACGTCGGGCGGGACGTCGCCTTGCGCCTCGATCGCCGGGAACGCGTCGGCCACGTCGGCCCAGCGATCCGCGGTCGCGGCGAGGCGCAGAACCTCGGCCGAGAGCTCGGGCGTCTTCACGGCGGCAAACGCGCGCCACACCGCGTCGAACGCCGCGGCCGGGTCGCTCCGGCGGTGCTCGTGCAGCGACGCGGTCTCCGTGAGGATCGCCGTACGTTCGGCGGCGGACGTCGCGGCGGCGAGGCGCGGCTCGAGCAGATCGATGGTGCGCTGCCAGTCGCCCGAGGCCGCGTACGCGGCCGTGAGCACCCGGACCGCGGCCGCGAGGATGGGCCGGCGCGCCTCGTCGTCGAGGTCGATCAGCGAGAGCAACGATTCGAGGCCGGAGAGCGCGAGGCCTCCCGGATCCGCGCAACGAATCGCGGCCTCGTAGCTCGCGACGGCCTCGGCCCACTGCCCGGTGCGATCGCGCTGCACGTCGCCGAGGCGGCGGTAGAGCTCCGCCGCGCGGGCGACGTTGGCCCCGGCCTCGTCTGCCTGCGTGGCGCTCGTGTGGAGCAACGCCACGAGATCGGGCCAGCGCGCCGCCTTTTCGAGGAGCCGGGCGAGCGCGTCGCAGCTCTCGTCGTCGGCGCCGAAGCGGGCGCGCACGCCTTCCCACACGGTGATCGCGCGGGCCACGTCGCGGAGCTCCTGGTCGCAGATCGCCGCGACGCGCACGAGATCCTGCCGCGCGGCGTCGCCCTCGGTGAGCTCGGCGCGGCGCTCGAGGACCTCCGCGAGCTCGCCGAAGCGGCTCTCGGATTCGAGGTCGAGCGAAAGGCCGCCGAGCGCGTCGAGGTCACGCGGCTCGTCCGCGAGGCGAGCACGATACGCCGCGATGGCGCGCGGTTTGTCGCCGAGCTCGCTCGACGCGATGCGCGCGACTTCGAGCAACGTGGCGCGGCGCGCGTCGGGATCCGTTTCGAGGCGCGCGAGCCGTTCGAGGACCTCGCAGCGCTCCGCCGAACGTCCCTCCTCCGCGAGGAGGCGCTCGAGATCACGCGCGGGCCCGACCACGAGCTCGGGGTGCTCCGGTTCGAGCGAGAGGATCGTCCGGCCGAGATCGATCGCGCGACCGCGATCGCCGAGCTTCTCGACGTAGATCGCCGAAGCGCGAGAGAGGAGCTCGATCTTGAGCGCGCCTCCGGCGCCCTCGGAGACCGTGACGAGGACCTCGGCGAGCCGATCGAAGCGATCGACACGCGCGGCGAGCCGCTCGAGCTCGGCGCGGTGGCTCGGCTCGGCGGGCTCCAGCGCGACGAGCGCGGCGAGGCTCTCCAGCGCGCTCGCCGGATCGTCGAGGACGTCGGCGCGCAAGGAGACGATCTCGCGCAGGAGCGCGCCGCGCGCGGCCGGATCGACCGCGGCTTCGAGGCGGACGGCGAGCACGCGCGCGAGGTCCTCGTGTCGCTCCTCGCTGCGGTAGCGCTGTTCGAGGACGACGGCCGCGCGCTGGCGGGCCGTGTTCTCGGCCTCCGCGCTCGGCCGGACGGAGAGCGGCTCGGCCGAGCCCGTGGCGGCGAGGACGCGCTCGAGGAGGTCGAGCGCCTCGGCGCGCGACGGCTCGACGGAGAGCATCTCCTCGACGACGCGGAAGGCGGCGTCGGGCTCGGCGACGCCGTCGAGCCACAACGTGGCGATCCGCGCGCGGAGCTTCTGCGCCGCCTCGACGTCGAGCGAGGCGAGCTCGTGCGAGAGAAGATCGATGAGCGGGCGATGACGGCCGAGGCGCTCGTAGAGCCGCTCGAGCGAGGTGCGGATCTTCTTGTCGCGCGGCTTGAGCGGCAGGAGCTGCTCCAGGTACTGCACGGCGCGATCCGGATCGCCCGCGAGGTCCTTCGCCGACTCGGCCGCGTCCTCCAGGAGCTCGACGCGCGCGAACTTGTCGTCGGTGCGCTCGATGGCCTGGTCGTAGAGCGAGAAGAGGTCCGCCCAGCGCTCGTTCTGGTTGTAGGCGAGCTTCAAGCGCTCGAATGCCCAGAGCGCATCGGGAGCGACGTCGACGACCCGGCGCAGGAGCTTCATGACGGCGTCCTGATCGTCGAAGAAGAACTCCTCGTGGTAGTCGACCGAGCGCCGCCCGAGGTCGTCGAGCGTGTCGGGATCGAGCTCGCGCACGGAATCGGATTCGAGCTTCTTGCGATAGGCCTCGGCGACGAGGTCGGGCCGATCGGCGTCACGGCCGAGCTGCTCGGCGCGATCCCACAGCGCGGCGTCGTAGGGCAGCTCCTCGACCGCGCGCACGGCGAGGTCGAGGGCGAGCTCCGGCGCGGCGCCGGGCCTGTCGAGCAGCCGCGTGAACCAGCCCGCGCGGAGATCCACGAGGTCACTCGCGTCCGCGGGCGTCGCGATGAGCAGCTTCAGGATCCGCGCCGCGATCGACTCGTCGTCCGTCGTGTCGCAGGCGCGCTCCAGCATCTCGGCTGCGCGCCGGCGGGACTCGGGCCGCGCGAGCGCACGCTCGAGGAGCACGAGCGCGCCCTCGTTGCCCGGCTCGGCTTCGAGCACCGGCTCCACCGCGGCGAGCGCCTCGTCCACCCGCCCGAGACGATCGAGCAGCAGCGTCGCGAGCTCGAGCTCGAGCGCCGTCCGCTCCGCGCCCTCGCGCAGATCGCGACGGGCGGCCATCATCGCCGCTGCGCCCTCGACGTCGCCGAGGTCCAGAAGGAGCCGGCTGCGCGCCGCGAGCGCCGCGTCGTTCTGCGGGTCCTGCTCCAGCACGCGGGCGTAGAGGTCCGCGGCCGCGCGCGGATCCTTGAAGACGTTCTCCTCGGCCGCCGCCCACGCGACCAGCGCCTCGATGCGACGATCCCCCTCGGCGCGTTGCAGGCGGAAGCCGAGCACCCAGCGACGATCCTCGAGCCGCGCCTGCGAGGGCGGGCTCCGATCGAGGAACGCCTCGAACGCCTCGACCGCGGTCCAGGGATCCGACGCGCCCTGGATCATGCTCCGGTACGCCGCCGCGGCGTCTTCCTGGCGATCGGGGTCGGCCGCGAGCACACGCGCGCGCGCCGCCTGGAGCGCCTCGCGCGGGCCCACGTCGAGCGCGCCCTCGTCTGCGAGGAGCGCGTCCGCCGCGCCCACGAAGCGCGTGGTCGCCTTCGCGTGGATGGCCGCGTCCTCGAACGCGAGCAGTTTGTCCGCGCGCTCCGCAGCATCAGCCGCCGTGCGGAAGAGGACCTCGTAGACCGTGGGAAGCTTCTCCCACGCCTCGGAGCGGCGATAGAGATCGACGAGCCGCTCGGCCGCCTCACGATCGTCGGCCGAGAGCGCGAGCACGCGCTCGAAGAGGCGCTCGGCGAGCGCGCCGTCGCCACCGCCGTCGGCGAGGTCGGCGGCACGCCGGTAGTCCTCGATCGCGGCCGCCGTGTCCCCGAACGCCTCGGCCTTCAGCGCGGCGAGGTGTTCGAGCCAGCGCGCCTCGGCGAGCGGGCCGTCCGCGGTCGAGATGCGCCGTTCGAGCAGCACACGATAGAGATCGTTGTCGCCCGCTTTCCGAGCGAGCTCCGCGATCCGGTCGAGCGTCTCGTCCGACAGCGTGGTGCCCTCGTCGAGCAGGCTCCGGTAGTGCTGCCGCGCGCGATCGATCCACCCACGCGAGGCGGACAGGTTCGCCATGCGGAGCGTGATGGCCGCGCGCTCTTCCGCGTCGGCTGCGCGCTCCACGCCGGAGGCGAGCGCCGCGTAGAGGCCCTCTGCATCCGAGGCTTCCTCCAGCACGTCGAGCAACGCTTCGTACGCGCCCCGATCCCCCGCGTCCTCTTCCAGCGCGCGACGGTACGTGGCGGCCGCCGCTGCAAGGTCGCGCAGACCGCGACGCTCGATCGTCCCGATCGAGTGGAAGATCTGCCGGCGCCGATCCGGATCCGTCGTCGCGGCGAGCGCGCCCTTGTAGAGCGCGAGCCGCTCCTGCGCGTTGCCATGCTTCTGCAGGAGGCCGTCGATGCGCGCGATGAGGTCGGGCGACGACGGCTCGAAGGCGAGCGCGTTCCGGAGCACGGACAGCGCGCCGACGAAGTCACCGTAAACCGCGAGCGCCTCACCCGTGGCCTTCGCGAGCTCCGCGATCGCCGGATGATCCACGTTCCGGTTGCCGAGGGCCTGGATCAGGATGCCGGCGCGACGCGCGGCGTCGTTGCCCGCGAGGCGCTCCACGGTCGACAGCCACTCGGGCACATCGTCGGCCACGTGGTTCGTCGCGATGCGCAAGCCGAGGCCCGCGAACTGCAACGCGCGCTTCGTGTCCCCGAGATCCCCCTCCGCGATCTGCGTGGCCTCACGCAGCGCGGCGAGCTGATCGGACGCGTCCTTCGCGACGTCGCCGCGCACTTCGAGGATCTTGAGCAGGCCCTGCGTGGCGCCCTCCTCGCGGTAGATCGGCTCGAGGACGTCGGCCGCGCCGAGCCGATGATCGCCGCTGCCGAGCATACGCTCCACGGCCTGACGGCACGCCTTGTCCGAGCGATCGAGATCGAGCGCCTGGCGATACGCGTCGAGCGCGCCCGCGCCGTCGCCGAGACGGCTGAGACGAACCTGCGCGAGCTTCGCGAGGATGGCGATGCGCTCCTCCGACGGCGCGAGGCCCGCCTCCGCGTCGAGCGTCTGCGCGAGCTCCTCCCAGCGCTGCTCGCGTTCGAGCAAGGGCAGGATGCGCGCGTGAATCTCGCGCGTAGGTCCGTACGTCTGGAGGAACCTGCGCCAGCCGTCGAGCACCGCGCCGAGATCGTTCGAGCGCGCGGCGCGGAGATCGGCGGCGCGGAACGCGAGGTCGCGCGCGGCTTCCCTGTCGGTCTCGAGGGCCGCGCGACGTTCGAGCACGTCGGCGAGCGAGACCTCGTCCCCCGCGGCTTCGTAGAGGCGTTCGAGCGCGGGCAGAGCCTCGCTCTCGAGCGACGTACCGATGAGCTTCCGGTACGCGGCGATCGCACCCGGTGCATCTCCGAGCGTCTCCTCGCGCAGCCGCGCGAGACGCTCGGCCGCGCCCGCGCGCGCGTCGGGCTCGGGCTCGATGTCGCTCAGACGATCGAGCGCCGCGGCGAGCGCGCTCCAGTCGGAGGCTTGCTCGCACAGATCCACGAGGGCCCGCGCCGCGCGCACGCCCGCGTCCTCCGCGAGCCCCGCGTCCACGGCGCTCTGGAACGACGCGCGCGCGCGCTTCGGATCCCCCGTCTCCAGGAAGAGCTCGCCGAGGTCGGCGGCGATCTTCGCGCGCACGAGCGGGTCCTTCGCTCCGGCCGACGCACGCGTGAGCACGCGCGTCACGTCGAGCCTGCGATCGAGCGCCGCGCCGATCGAGCGGTACCGCGCGCGCACCTCGTCGTCGTTCGGATCGACCGTGAGAATGCCTTCGTAGAGCGTGAACGCGGCGCCGAGGTCGCCGAGGTGCTGGTACTGCAAGGCCGCGAGCCGCTTCTGCGCTTCGAGCCTCCGCGGGCCACGCACGCTGTCGATCTGGATCGTCAGCATGCGCGCGGCGTCCTCGTACTGCTCGCGCGACATGAACACGTTCTCGATGGCGGCCGCGGCGCGCGCGGCGAGCGTCTTGTGCGTGAGGAGCTGCTCGCACGTGCGCCACGCGAGCTCGCTGTCGGGGTTCTTCTTCAGCACCTCCTCCGCGTGCGGCAGCGCCTTCTCGATCTCGTGCAGGCTGACGGAGTAGAGCTCGATGGCCTGCTCGCGCAGCGCGAGGAGCTCTTCCTCGGCCGGCGGCGGGTCGGCGGCGATGGCTTGCTCGTAGAGCTTCGCCACGTCGGCGAAACGGCCCGCGGCGATGAACCGCTCGGCCATCGCGTTGCGGCTGTCGGCGTCGGTCGGGTCGAGCCGGAGGATCTGCTGGTGGAGCTTGAACGCCTTGTCCTCCTCGCCCGGGAGCGCGGCGAGGATCTGCACGGCGGCGCGGAGGAACGCGAGCTGCTCCTGTTTGTCCTGCCGGTGCGCCGCCATCTGCGTGTACAGCTCGGCGAGCTTCGTCCAGTCTTCGCGGTCGCGCAGGATGGCTTCGAGTCGCTGGAACGCGTCGACGTTTCCCGGCGAGAGCTGCATGACGCGCTCGAGGTGCGGCTGCGCCGTCCCGCCGTCACCGGCGTAGTCGACGAGGAACGCCGATGCGCTCAGCAAGAGCTCGATCTGCGCGGCCGGCTGCAGCAGGCGAATCTTCCGGTCGCGGCAAATCGCGTCGTAGGCAGCGGCGAGCTCGGCGATGCGGTTGTCGCGATGTGCCGCCTGATGGAGCATGTCCCAGAGCTCTCCGGGGCTCGCGCCCTTCGCGAGGGCCTGAGCGAGCAAATCCAGGAGCGCGGGCTCGTTCTCGAGCGTCTGTTCCAGGGCCGAGGCAACGGTGTCCAGCTGCGGTACGGCGCGACCGGTCTTCGATTCCTGCATGTCCCTTCCCGAGCCGCCGGGGAAAATCGGCGCGGCGGAGAACGTATCAAGGATCGTTCGGACGGATCGCATTGATCTGAATCGGTCGCGGGCAAAATCACGAAATGCAGCGGGAACCCGGGGGACCGGTCGGCCACCTCGCCCCCGGCGGTGGCCCCGCGCGGGGGGCGTGGGTTACGCTGCGTCACCGTGCGGACGACACGTCGTGGCTTCTTGATCGGCGCCTCCGCGGCGGCGTGGACGCTCGGCACGACGCGACGCGCCGAAGCCGAACGAACTCCCGATCTCGGCGGTCCGGATCTCGACGTGCGCGATCTCGATCTTCCTGGCGATCGCGCGCTCGGCCGGCGCATGACCCTTTCGATCCCGCGCGGACTCGATCTCACGAAGGCCCCGGCGCCGCTCCTCGTCCTCTTGCACGGCCTTGGCGAGACCGGCGACGAGCGCATGGGCGCCTACGCCTGGCTCGAACGTTACGGCCTCGCGACGGCGTACGCGCGACTCTGCCGGCCGCCCGTCCTGCGCACGTCGAAACGGCTGGACTTCACCGACGAACATCTCCGCGCTGTGAACGAAGAGCTCACGCGCGCGCCGTTCCGCGGCTTCGTGATCGCTTGCCCCTACACGCCCAACGTCAACAAGGCGGCGAACCCGAAGGCCGCGCTCGACGGATACGCGCGCTGGATCGCCGAGGTCGTCGTGCCGCGCGCGCGCCGCGAGGCGCACGTGGCGACCGACGTCGCTCGCACGGCCCTCGATGGATGCTCGCTCGGAGGTTACGTCGCGCTCGAGGTCTTCTCGCGACGCCCCGATGCCTTCGGCGCGATCGGCGTCGTGCAGACGGCGATCGGCGAGCACCGGGCCGCCGGGTATGCCGATCGCCTCGCCTCGATCCTCACCGCCCACGGCGCGCGCGGCGTGCACGTCGAGACGAGCACCGCGGATCCGTTCCGCGCGGCCAACGTCGCTCTCTCCGCCGAGCTCACGAAGCGCAAGGTCCCGCACGACGCGATCGTCTTGCCGGGACCCCATGACCAACCTTGGCTCCGCGAGGTCGGCACCCTGGAGATGCTCCGCTGGCACGACCGCCGGTTCCGCAGTTCGTCCCCGCCGAACCCCTGAACACGCGGCGCGTTACGCCTCGCCCACGCTCCGCATCGACATCATCACGGCGGGCGTCAGCCCGTGCAGCGCGTAGGCGCGCTCCCACCGTTCGTCGACGTCCACGTCGAAGAGAACGCCCTCGTCGAGCGGCGTCGGCAACCACGCGCCCGTCCCGATCTCTCGTTCGAGTTGACCGGGCCCCCAGCCGCTGTAGCCGAGCATCACCATCCGCCGCTTCGGATCCGACGCGCCCGCGAACGAGAGCCGCTCCTGCACGAGATCGTCGAACGCCGCGCGGCGCGACGTGATCCGGATCCGCGCATCCACCGCGAGCACGCCCTCCTGCTCGGCGTCGAGGCTCGGATCCACGCAGAGGATCCAGCCCATCGTCGGCGCCACCGGGCCTCCGAGGAACACCGGACCCTCGTCCTTCCACTCGGGGCCTTTGTAGCCCGCGAGCTTCAGGACCTCGCCGAGCGACATCGGGGCGACGCGGTTCACCACGAACCCGAGCGCGCCGTCCTCGTTGTGCACCGCGAGCAGCACGACCGTCCGATCGAAGTTCGGATCTCCGAGCGGAGGCGAAGCGATCAAGAACCCGGGCGCGAGCGAGCGGTGGGCTTTCTTCATCCGTTCCCATCTTAATCGAATCCGTGGTCGCGCGAGCGCCCGCTCCTTGCTCCTCCGCGCGTACCTCGCGTCACGCGATTGGCGACGCTACGCTCCGAACCATGCGCGACCGCACGGAAGGACCTCGCACACGTCCCACGGTCACCGTGCACTTCGCACAATCCATCGACGGACGCATCGCCACCGCGACCGGCGATTCGCGCTGGATCAGCGGCCAGGAGACCCTGCGCTTCGCTCACGCCCTGCGCGCCGCCGCGGACGCGGTCCTCGTCGGATCCGGCACGGCGCTCGCCGACGATCCCCGGCTCACGGTGCGACACGTACCCGGAAAACAGCCCCTGCGTGTCGTGCTCGACACCCGAGGCCGCGTGCCTCCCGCCGCGCAGCTCTTCCGCGACGCGACGACACGCACGCTGCACGTCACACGACAGGCACCACGCGCAGCGCTCCCGCCTCACGTCGAGTGTTGCTCGCTCCCCCTCTCGAAGAGTGGCGAGGGCATCCATCTCGACGCGCTGCTCGCCGCCCTCGCGGAGCGCGGCACGCGCGAGCTCCTCGTCGAAGGCGGTCGCGGCGTGATCACCTCCTTCCTTCGCGAAGGCCTCGTCGATCGCCTCGTCGTCACCGTCGCCCCTCTCGTCATCGGCGCGGGCATCGAGGCCGTCGGCGACCTCGGCATCCGCAAGCTCGATCAAGCCTTGCGCCTCACGCTCCGCCGCGTCCTCCACGTCGGCGGCGACGTGCTGCTCGAGCTCGCCCGTGAAGGCGCGCCGCCCTTGCCGCTCTCGCTCCCCGATCCTGCCGCGGTGGCCTCGTGACCCGGGCACGCGCGATCTGGTTCGAACGCCCCGGCGTCGCCGTTCTGCGTGACGAACCCCTGCCCGGACCGGGCCCGCGCGAAGCCCTCGTCCGCACGCTCGCGTGTGGCGTCAGCGCTGGCACCGAGCGTCTCGTACTCACGGGCCGCGTACCGCCCGACATCCGCGCCGTCATGGCCCTGCCCACGCAACGCGGCTCGTTCGATCTGCCGACGAGCTACGGCTACGCGGCCGTCGGCGTCGTCGAGGCGATCGGCGCAGATGCCTCGCCCGATCTGCTCGGCCGCACGGTCTTCGCGCTCCACCCGCACCACGATCGTTTCTTCTCCAACGAACGATCCCTCCGCTGTTTGCCCGACGGCGTCCCGGCACCTCGCGCGACCCTCGCGGCGAACCTCGAAACCGCTCTGAATGCCGTGTGGGACGCGGAAATCGCGCTCGGAGAGCGCGTCGTCGTCGTGGGCCTCGGCGTCGTGGGTCAGCTCGTCGCGCGCCTCGCCACGCGCGCGGGTGGCCACGTCGCCTGCATCGACCCGGACGCACGTCGCGCCGCGCTCGCCCGCGACCTCGGATGTGCCGCGGCCCTCTCCTCGATCGACGCCGCGATCGTCTCCGAGGCCGACGTCCTGATCGAAGCGTCCGGCTCCCCCGAAGCCCTCGCCGCGCTCGTCGCGTCTGCCGGGCACGAGGCGCGCATCCTCGTCGTCTCCTGGTACGGCGAGCACGGCGTCACCTTGCCCCTCGGCGGCCGCTTCCACCCGAACCGCGTCACCATCCGCTCGAGCCAGGTCGGCGCGATTCCGCCCGCGCGCCGCGCTCGTTTCACCTTCGAACGACGCTTCTCCGTCGTGAACGAACTGCTCCACGACGAACACCTCGATCGCCTCGTTGGTCCTCTCGTTCCCTTCACCGATGCGCCCCGCCTGTACGCGTCGCTCGCCGCCGGCGAGGTCTGGAATCCGCCTCATCGCGTGCTCGATCCATCGCGTTGATCCGCATCGTGTGGGTTATCTTGGAGCGCATGTACACGGTCGGCGTTCGCGATCACATCATGGTGGCTCACCGCCTCGACGGTGACTTCTTCGGACCCGCGCAACGCATGCACGGCGCGACCTACGTGGTCAGCGTCGAGGTCGAGCAGGAGGAGCTCGACGAGCATTGCGTCGTCTGCGACATCGGCATGCTCCGCACGAAGCTGCGCGGCGTCCTCGAGCAGCTCGACTACAAGAACCTCGACGATCACCCGGGCTTCACGCCTGGCAAATCCACGACCGAGGTCATCGCGCGGTACATCCACCGCGAGCTCGGGCACGTGCTCCCGCTCCGCGCGGGCACGATGCTCACCGTCGTGCTCGACGAGTCTCCGAACGCATGGGCCAAGTACCGCGGGCCGATTCGTCATGCGTCGACCATGCCCGGCGCGGAGATCGGGGTTGCTTGATGGGGCACGCGTCGCGTTCGTCATCGATGGCGCGCTCGATCAACCCACGGGCGGCTACCTCTACGATCGCCTCGTCATCGAAGGCCTGAGAGCACGCGGCTGCGACGTCGACGTCGTGAACCTCGACGTGCGTGGCCCCCTCGCCTCGCTGCGCGAGAACGCTCGGCTCCTGCGCCTCCTCGCCCCGCACGCGCGTTCTTCACGCGCCTACGACGTCATCATCGTCGACGAGCTCTGTCACCCGCGCGCCGCCTTCGCTGCCGCGATCCGCGCCCGCTCGTCTGCTGTCGACGCTCGGGGCTTCGGGTCGCCCTGCGGCGCCCTTCGCCCCGAACCCCAACCTCGCCTCGTCACGTTGCTCCATCACCTCGCCGCGAGCGAACGAACGGGCACCTCTGCAAAACTCCGCCTCGCCCTCGAACGCGCGCTCCTCACCTCCTCCGATCACGTCGTGGTCACGAGCGAGACCACCTCGCGCGTGGCCGTCGCCGCGGGCATCCCGCCAGATCGCATCACCGTCGTGCCCCCTGGACGTGATCGCCTCGGCGCTCGCGCCGCGCCGCCTGCGCGCACGCGCGGCGCCCCCGTGCGGCTGCTCTTCCTCGGCGCGCTCACGCCTCGCAAGGATCCGCTCGCCTTGCTCGAAGCGTTCCCCGCCGTCGCCGCGCGCGCCGTGCTCACGCTCGCCGGACCTGCCGATCGCGACCCGCTCTACACCGCGCGCGTGCTCGCCGCGGCATCACGCTACGGCACCCGTGTGCGCGTGACGGGCGCCCTTACCGACGCCGCGCTCGCGGGCGAGCTCGGCGCGCACGACGTCCTCGTCCTGCCGAGCCGCTACGAGGGCTACGGCATCGCGCTCGCCGAGGCCGCATCCCACGGCCTCGCCATCGTGTCATGCGACGCCGGCGCGATCCCCGAGGTCGTCCGCCACGGCGAAGAGGCCCTCCTCGTACCACCCGGCGACCCTCGCGCCCTCGAAGGCGCGCTCGTCCACGTCGTGCACGACGATCACCGCCTCGACGCCATGCAGCGCGCCGCCCTCCGCCGCGCGGCGACGCTGCCCACGTGGGCCGACACCCAGGACGCCTTCTGCCGGGCGGTATTCCCGACATCGCGTTGACTCCCCCCGCGCCGCGCGTGCTTTTCGTGGCCCCGACGAATCCCCGAAACGCGCCCGCCTTCCGTTCTAGAATGGCTCAGGGCTCGTTCGGATAGGCCACGCCATGCACGACGATCACGCCGCACAGACCTCCCGCTTCGAAGGCGCCGTGGAGGATGCTCTCGCGGGGGTCCGGGGCCTCTTCCGCCTCATCGTGGAGAAGACGAGTGAGCTCGTCGTCGTGCATCGCGGCGGCAAGATCCTCTACGTGAACCCCACGCTCGTCGCGTGCCTCGGCCACGAGAGCACCGAGGCGCTCTACAGCCGCCCCCTCGGCGACATCCTCCATGCCGAGGACGTCCCGCGCGAGAACCGCCGCGTGCGCATCATGCTCGCCACGAACGAGGTCGCGCCGCTCTACACCTATCGTCTCGTGCGCCGCGACGGCAGCGTGATCACCGTCGAGGTCGCATCCGCGCCCGCGCCCTTCGAGGGCGGCATCGCCGTCATCAGCCTCTGCCGCGACATCACCACGCGCATCGAGACCGAGGCGCGCGTCTACCAGGCGAACCTCATGAACTCCATGGGCACGCTCGCCGCCGGCGTCGCCCACGAGATCAACAACCCCCTCGCCTACGTCACGCTCAACATCGCGCTCGTCACGAAGAAGCTCGAAGACCTCGCGAGCGCCTCGGGCGCGCGCGGCGACGCCGAAACGCAGTCGCTCGCGCGCGAGCTCCTCGGCTTCTGCGGCGAGGCCCTCGACGGCACCGACCGTGTCGCCCAGATCGTGCGCGACTTCCGCGTCTTCTCCAGCGCGAACCAGGAAGAGCGCCGCCCCATCGACGTGCGCCGCGTCCTCGACGCCTCCATCAAGGTCGCCGACAACGAGATCCGCCACCGCGGCCACCTCGTCCGCAGCTACGGTAACGTCCCGCTCGTCCACGCGAACGAGGCTCGCCTCGGGCAGGTCTTCTTGAACCTGCTCGTCAACGCCCTCCAGGCCCTGCCGCAGGGCTCGTCGCAGACGAACGAGATCCTCGTCGTCACGGCCACGCACAAGGTCTCCGGCAGCGCGCTCATCGAGATCCGCGACAACGGCCCCGGCATCCCGCCCGAGATCCTGAACCGCGTCTTCGAGCCCTTCTTCACGACCAAGCCCGTCGGCGTCGGCAGCGGCCTCGGCCTCTCGATCTGCCGCAGCATCGTGAGCGCGCACGGCGGCCGCATCGAGATCGAGAGCGAGGTCGGCAAAGGCACGGTCGTCCGCGTCACGCTCCTGCCCGCCGAGAGCGTGGATCTCGGCCAGGAGCCTCGCTCCGAGATCCCGAAGCTCGCGCCCGTGCCGCGCCTCTCGGTCCTCGTCGTCGATGACGAGCCCGCGCTCCTCTCGGCCATCGTGCGCCAGCTCGAGCGCAGCCACGACGTCGACGGGCGGACGAGCTGGAAGGGCGCGCTCGAAGCGCTCGCCGACAAACCCTACGACGCCGTGCTCTGCGACGTGATGATGCCCGGCGTCTCCGGGTTCGACATCCACAGCGCGCTCTGCGAGCGGATGCCCGAGTCCTCCGAGCGCATCGTGTACATGACGGGCGGCGCCTTCACCCAGGATGCCCGGAGTTTCCTGGCCCAGGCCCCGAACAGGTGCCTGGAAAAACCCTTCTCGCCCGCGGACCTCGAAGAGATCCTCCGCGCGATCGCCCCACGCCCGCGCGCCTGAGCTAACCTCCGCCCCCGAGATGATGAGCGACGGCCTCCGCCTCGCGTTCCAGGGCGGCACGGTGCGCCTCGACGGCCTCGCGCAAGACCACGCGACGAGCTTGCCGCCCGCCTGCGCCTGGGACGCGCGCGAGAACACCTTCCGCCTCCCCGCGTCTTCCTACGCGGACATCGTCCTCTGGCTCCGCGCGAAGAAGCTCACGTTCAACGACGAAGCGCGCGCGTACGACACGCTCGACATCGAGCCCGCCGCGCGCCACGAGCCCTTCCCGTATCAGCGCGAGGCGCTCGACGCGTGGGCCGCGTATCGCTTTCGCGGCGTCGTCGTCCTGCCGACGGGCGCGGGAAAAACCTACGTCGCGACCATGGCCATCGCCGGCCGCAAGCGCTCCACGCTCGTCGTCGTGCCCACGCTCGACCTCTTGAACCAGTGGTACGACATCCTCGCCGCCGCGTTCGGCCGCTCCATCGGCGTCATCGGCGGCGGCTACCACGAAGTCGAGCCGATCACCGTCACCACCTACGACTCCGCGCACCTCCACATGGATCGGCTCGGCGGACGCTTCGGCCTCGTCGTCTTCGACGAATGCCATCACCTCCCGAGCCCCTCGTACCAGCTCGCCGCGCGCATGAGCATCGCGCCCTTCCGCCTCGGCCTCACGGCCACGCCCGAGCGCACCGACGGCCGCGCGTACGACGAGCTCATCGGCCCGATCGTCTATCGCAAGGACATCACCGAGCTCTCCGGCGAGTATCTCGCTTCTTACGAGACCGAACGAATCAGCGTCCCACTCTCGGCCGAGGAGCGCGATGCCTACGACGCCGCCCGCGGCGAGTACGTCGCCTTCCTCCGCGAAGAGGGCATCCGTATGTCGGCCCCCGACGGCTGGAGCCGCTTCCTCTACCTCTCCTCGCGCAGCGAGGCAGGCCGCCGCGCCTTCCTCGCCTACCGCAGACAACGCGCGCTCGCGCTCGCCGCGCCGGGCAAGATCAACGTCCTCGCCCGCTTGCTCCACAACCACCGGCACGACCGCACGATCGTCTTCACCGAGGACAACGCGACCGTCTACCAGATCTCGCGCCGCTTCCTCCTGCCCGCGATCACCCACCAGACCCGCGTCAAGGAGCGCAGCGCGATCCTCGCGGCCTTCAACGCCGGCGATCTCACGGCCGTCGTCACCTCGAAGGTCCTGAACGAGGGCGTCAACGTCCCCGAGGCGAACGTCGCCATCGTTTTGAGTGGCAACGGTTCGGTCCGCGAGCACGTCCAGCGCCTCGGCCGCATCCTGCGCAAGGGACAGGACAAACGCGCGCTGCTCTACGAGCTCGTCGCCGAGAACACGGCCGAGCAGTACACGAGCGACAAGCGGAGGGAGCACGTTGCTTACAAGTGATCTCCTCCGCGTGCGCCGCAAAGGCGGCCGCGTCCTCCCTCGTTACCTCCGCGGCGACGACGCCGAGCTCGCCAAGACGCTCGCGAAAGACTTCGTCCGCATCCTCGCGAGCTCCGTCGGCCGGAGCCGCGACGAGATCGAGGCCGCGCTCGATGCGGTCCCCGTCCCTGCCGACGCGCGCCTCGTCGGCGACGGCCTACGCAAGGTCCTCGACGGCCAGTGCGCCTGGACCGTGCCTGCAGGCGTCGATCCCGAAGAGATCCGCCGCGAGGTCTTCCTCGCCGCAGCCAGTGCCCACCGCGCGCTCGACGTCCGCAGCGAGTTCGATCGCGACACGGTCCTCGCCGAGCTCGCCCCGCGCCTCGGAAAAACACCCGCGGAGATCGACGCCGCGCTCTACGCCGATCTGCGCGAAAACGAGCGGCTCGAAGCCTTCCGCTCGATCGGCCCCGAGGCCCTGCTCGAACGTTACGACCTCGGCCTCGCCCAGGCCGTCTTGCTCAAGGCCACGCGTGTCACGGTCCGCGTCGCCGGCGAGAGCCCCGATCGATACCGCCGGCTCTTCCGCGCCGCGCGCTTCCACGGCCTGATTCATGTCGTCGAAGGCTCGGCCGCGGAGGGCTACACGATCACGCTCGACGGCCCGTGGAGCCTCTTCGACGCGGTCCAGAAGTACGGCCTGCGCCTCGCCATGTTCCTCCCGCAGGTCCTCGCGTTCCGCTCCTTTCACGTCCGCGCCGAGCTCGCGTGGGGCAAAGCCAGGGCACGCGCCGTCCTCGAAATCACCCCCGAAGACGGCCTCGTCTCGCACGTCGCCGAGGCCCCCTCCACGGGCCCCGATCTCGACGCGTTCAAGCAGGCCTTCGAACGCCTCGGCTCCGAGTGGTCGGTCGCCGACAACGATCACATCTTCGCCCTCCCCGGCGAGATCGCCTGCGTCCCCGACCTCGTCTTCCGCAGCGAGACGACCGGCGAGGAAGTGTTCCTCGAGGCCTTCGGCTTCTGGAGCCGGCAGGCCGTCTGGCAACGCGTCGAGCTCGTGCGCAAGGGTTTCCCCGCGCGGTTCCTCCTCGCCGTGGGCAAGCAGCTCCGCGTGAGCGAGGAGGTCCTCGGCGAGGACGAGGCCGGCGAGATCTACGTCTACCGCGCCACGATGTCGCCGCGCGCCGTGCTCGAACGTCTCCGTCGCAAGGGCTGACACGTCAATCGCTGGGCAACGCCGACTCGTTGCCGATGAGCGAGCGGACGAGCGGCGGAACGCCGAACCCCTTCGCCGTATGCAGCGTCGAGCTCGGCCCACCGCAGTCGTAGCTCGGCTGCGCGCTCGACCATCGCGACGAACAATGTTTGTCCACGTACGAAGCGGTCGCGCCGCTCGTATCGCCGTGCCACCGCGTGTGCTCGATGCAGCGCGCGCCCGTCGGCGTCCACTCGGCTTCGAACGCGAAGTCCGTCACGACGGACTTCTGGATCCCGAAGTCGTCCCACACGTCGACGACCGTCCCGTCCTGCGTATGCGGCACGCCGTCGCCGCAGTAATCGGCGCGCAGCATGCGCGTGCACGCCTGGTGCAAGAGCACGCCCGGGATCTCCTTGCACGTGCCCGGCGCGGCGCACTCCTTCACGCCGCCCCACGGCATGTATCCGAGCTCCACGCACTTCGCGATCGCGTACGGCCTGCACGCGAACGTGAAGCTCGTCTCGGACGGCAGGTGCATGCCGCTCGTCGGCCTCTTCTGCGAGTAATCCCAGGTGCCCGCGAGTGGGATCGCGCGGCGCAACGTGCCACTCGACCCCTCGCCGCAGAGGCTCTTCCACTTGCCCTGGCTCGGGCTCGACAGGTACGCGACCTCGTACAAGGAGACATCGGGACGCGTCGACGACACGCGATCCTCGATCCGCAACGTGATCGTCTGCCCATTGCTGAGCGTGCCCGTGAAGGTCGCGCCGACGAACTCCTCGGGCTTCATCGGCTTGCCCGACGCCTTCTTCCCGACGAACGACGTTCCCTCGATCGACACCCCGTTCAGCGCGAGGCCGTTCAACGAGATTCCGTTCAGCGAGATCCCGTTCAGCGCGAGTCCGTTCAACGAGATTCCGTTCAGCGCGAGACCGTTCGTCGTGCTCAGCGCCTGGACCGACGTGATGACCTCCCCCTCCTCTTCGTCGGGATCGCCGGTCGGTTCGGTGCAACCCGGGCCGAACAGCATCCCCAGGAGGATCGGGGCCCATACCGCGGCGCGTCTCCATCCAATCTCGGACGTGCAGGACATCCACGAATGCATGTTTCTTCCCTCTCTCGAACGGAAGATGCCCAGGCGCACGGGCGCGTTTCGCCGGGGCCGGAGGGGAGCAACAAACCGTCGCCTTTCGATTCGCGACTCACGGTTCGCGGCGGCGGTTCCCGATCCAGCCCTTTCGCCAATAGAAGACGAAGAGGGCCGCCACGCTGAACAGCATGAACGCGATCGAGGCCGGATAGCCGTACCGCCACTTGAGCTCCGGCATGTTGTAGGACGACACGTCCGTGTCGAAGTTCATGCCGTAGACGCCCGCGATGAACGTGAGCGGCAGGAAGATCGTCGAGATGATCGTGAGCACCTTCATGATCTCGTTCATCCGGTTCGACACGCCGGAGAGGTGCAGATCCATGAGGCCCGAGGCGATCTCGCGGAACGTCTCGACCATATCCATCACCTGCACCGCGTGGTCGTACGTGTCGCGCAGGTAGACCCGCGTGTGCTCCTGGATGTGCGGCGATCCGTCCCGCAGGAGCGAGTTCGCGACCTCGCGCTGCGGCCAGATCGTCCGGCGCAGCGCGAGCAGATCGCGCTTCACGTCGTGGATCTGGCGCGCCGTCCCGTCCTTGCCGGCGAGCGCGTCGAGCTCGATCTCGTCGAGCTTGTCGCCGATCTTCTCGAGCACCGGATAGAAGCCGTCGATGATCGCGTCGAAGAGCGCGTACGCGAGGTAGTCGGCGCCGCCCGTGCGCATGAGCTGCCGTCCTTTGCGGATGCGCTCGCGCACCGGCTCGAGCACGTCCGCGCTCGGCTCCTCCTGCACCGTCAGCACGAAGCCCTTGCCGAACACGATCGCGATCTGCTCGGTCACGAGCGCGCCCTTCTTGTCGGACTGCGCCATCCGGCAGATGATCACCTGCTGCCCCGGGTACACGTCGCTCTTCGGCCGCTGCGGTACGTTCACCACGTCCTCCAGCGCGAGCGGGTGGATGCCGAAGATCTCTCCGAGCCGCTCGAACGTCGGCTTGTGCCCGATCCCCTGCACGTCGATCCACGTGACGCTCGGGCGATCGTCGGTCAGGTAAGGCACGGCCTCGTCCACCGAGTCGATCCACTTCTCGACGATGTGCTCGAGGCAGTAGTCGATGAGGTAGATCTTCGGCTTGTTGGGATCCTCGACGAGCAGCGTGCCGGGCGGCGCGCCGGGCGTGGGCTCGTTCGAGAGGATCAGGCTCGGCCGGGGCCGCCTTCGAGCCGAGGCCAGGTTCTTCGAGGAAGGAGGCGGCTGGGCGTCGTGGGTGTCCTGCACGGAGCACATCCTACCGAAGGCCCTGCCTCGATTCGCCGCTCGCTTGCGCGGACGCGGCGAGACCCCTCGCCATCGGCCGGGACTCTCGCTATGGACTTCCTCCCATGCCGGTCCCCGTCATCTCCGAGCAAGATTTCGAACGCGAGGTCCTGCGCAGCGAGCTCCCCGTCCTGATCGACTTCTACGCCGACTGGTGCGGCCCCTGCAAAACGGTGGCGCCCGAGGTCGAGGCGCTCTCGCGCGAGCTCGAAGGCAAGGCCAAGTTCGTCAAGGTGAACATCGACCAGAGCAAGCGCCTCGCAGCGGCGTTGCGCGTGCAGGCGGTGCCGACGTTCATGGTGTTCTTCCGCGGCCGCCCCGTCGCCGGCGACCAAGGCGCCGTGCGCAAGGCGCGCCTGCGCGAGCTGCTCGATCCCTTCCTCCCGCGGGCCGAAGGTGCGATCCGTGCGATGGAGCTCGCGCAGCTCCTCAAGCAAGGCCAGGTCGTCGCCGTCGATACGCGCGAGGCCGCAGCGTACAGCCGCGCGCATATCCCGGGCGCCGTGCACATCCCGCTCGAAGAGGTCGAGACGCGCCTCGCGGAGCTCCACATGCTGCCGGGCGAGCCCGTCCTCTACTGCCGCGCCGGCGACAAGACGAAGGGCCTCGCCGAGACGCTCGCGAAGAGCGACGTGCCGATCGCGTTCCTGGAGAACGGTTTTCTCGGCTGGGAAGCCGAGGGCCTTCCGATCGAACGACCGGCCTAGTCCCAAGGGGGACGCCTCGCGTCCCCCTCTCGTCCGGGCAAAGCCCGGCCGATTCACCCCCTCGAGGGCGCTCGCTTCGCGATCTCCTCAGGTTTTTCCGGGAACGTTCTCCAGCGCGGCGAGCGCCGCCTGGATCACCTCACGCAGCGCCACGCCGTGCGTCTTCGCTGCGGCCGCACAGTCCTCGAACTCCGGCTTGATCTGCGGCGGACCGAACGGCCCCTCGCTGATCTTCACGCGCACCCGCCCGTAGGCCGTCTCCACCGCCACCGTGCGCCGCGGCCGCTCGGTCCGCGTCACAGGGATCTTCCGGAGCCCGATCGACGTCGTCTCGCGCAGAAGCGTCGCGCCCACCGCGTCCGCTTGCGGAGCCGGCGCGAGCGCCGCGATCGTGAGCGCTGGCCGCCCCTTCTTCATCGTGATCGGCACGGCCCACGCGTCGAGCGCGCCGGCCGCGAAGAGCGCCTCGATCGCGTGCGCCGCCATCTCGCCCGTCATGTCGTCCACGTTCGCCTCGAGCACCACGTGTGACGCGCCGACCTCGGGCTCCTCCGAGGCGCCCCCTCTCGTCCCGAGCACGACCCTGAGGAGGTTCGGCCGATCCGGCAGCTCCCGCGACCCCGCGCCCCAGCCCACGCGCTCCGGCGCGAACGAGGGCCACCGCTCGAAGCGCCCCGCCGCCGTCGCGACGATCGCCGCGCCCGTCGGCGTCACGAGCTCCGCGTCGAGATCCACGCCGTACGTCGGCACCCCGCGCAGACACTCCACCGTCGCCGGCGGCGGCAGCGGCAGGATCCCGTGACGTGCCTTGACGAACCCACGCCCCATCGGCAGCGGCGCGCCGCGCACCTCGGCCCCGAGGTACACGAGCGCCGCGGCGGCGCCCACGATGTCCACGATCGCGTCGACGGCGCCGACCTCGTGGAAATGCACCTCGTCGAGCGGCATCCGATGCACCGCGCTCTCCGCCTCGCCGAGCCGCCGGAAGATCCGGCGCGCCAGCGTTCGCACCTCCGGCTCCAGCGGACTCGACGTGAGCATCGCGTCGATCGACGCGTACGTCCGCTCCGGCTGCGGCGTCTCCACGTGCACCTCGAACGAGGTCGACACGATGCCGCTCCGATGCACGTGCCCGCGCTCGAGGAACACGCCTTCGAGCGGCAGCGCCGCCACCGCGTGCTCGATCACGAGCAGCGGCACGCCGAGATCGAGCAGCGCCGCGATCGTCATGTCCCCCGCGACGCCGCTGAACGCGTCGAAGAAGAGGATCTTTCCGACGCCTGCTCCCTGCTCGAGGAGCGGCGTCCTCACCGGATGCTCGTGCCCGCGGCCCTGATCATGCCCGTGCACGTGCCCGTGATCGTGCGAAGGCCCGGGCGCATGCGCGTGCGTATGCGGGCGATCGTGCGTATGCGCGTGCCCGTGCACGTGCGCGTGATGCACGTGGCCGTGCGCGTGATCGTGGTGATGGTGATGGTCGTGATCGTGCCCGTGGTCATGGTCGTGCCCATGCCCATGCCCGTGATCGTGTCCGTGTCCGTGCACGTGCTGTGCTCCTTGCTCAGCCTGCGGTCTTCGGCTGCTCGGTCGCTTGCGAGGCTTTCGGCATCATGCGGTGCACGGCCATCGCCGCGCCGAACCCGTTGCCGATGTTCACGACCGACACCCCCGACGCGCACGAGGTCAGCATCGCGAACAGCGCCGTGAATCCCCCGAGCGCCGTCCCGTACCCCACCGCCGTCGGAACGGCCACGACCGGCGTCGAGATCATCCCGCCCACCACGCTCGGCAGCGCCCCTTCCATCCCCGCACACACGATCGCCGCCGACGCGCGCCGCAGCTCCTCCACGCGATGCAGGAGCCGATGGATGCCCGCGACGCCGATGTCGTAGATCCGGAGCGGCTCGAGCCCCAGCGCGGACAGCGTCTCCGCCGCCTCCTCGGCCACCTCGTTGTCGCTCGTCCCGGCCGTCACCACCGCGACCGGCGCGCACGGACGCTTCGGGGGCGGGGCGATCTCCACGCTCCCCGTCCGCGCGAGCGGCGCAAACCGGAAGCTCGGCACGCGTTGTCCCACGATCGCCGCCTTCTGCGCGTCGATCCGCGTCACGAGCACGTTCGTCCCGGCGCGCACCATCTCCTCGGCGATCCCCGCGATCTGCTCGCCGCTCTTCCCCTCGCCGAAGATCACCTCGGGCACACCTTGCCGGAGCGCGCGGTGATGATCGACCGTCGCGTACCCGAGGTCGCGGAACGGCAAACTCTTGAGCGCCTCGACCGCCTGCTCGACCGTCACGTCCCCACGCCGCACACGGTCGAGCAGCTCCTCCACGCGCCTGGGATCCATCGCGGGAGCCCTTAGCCCGGTGGGCGCCCGCGCGCAACGCACGGCCGATCCCGCCCCGATGCGCGCGCTCGCCCCCGCCCGCTCACCCGCGCGCGAGCGAGATCTCCACGCCGAGGAACTCCTGTCCGTCGGGCGTGATGTTGTACATGCGGATCGTGAGCTTGTCGGCCTGCGCGTCGTCGACGACGGTGCGCCACCCCCAGCGCGGGTGCCCTTCCGCCGCGAAATAAGTGCCCCGAACGTCGATGTCCGCCCCGCTGCCCTCGGACACGAGGATCATCGTGCCCGTGTGGAAGCTGTCCACCCACGAGGTCCGCCAGAGCTTCTCGCCCGACTCGAACGCGATCAGCATCTCCCCGGCGATCGGCTTCTCCTCGACGCTCGATCGATACGCGAACCGGACGAACCTCCCGCCCAGGATCTCCGCGATCCGCCCTTCCCAGGCCGCTTCGAGAGGCTCCGCGCCCGGCCCCATGATGGTCCGCGCCGTCCCCCGCCACACGCCCGCGAGCCGCGCGAGACGCTCGTGCGCGCTGTCGCGCTCGTAGGGCCCCGTCCGCTCGGTTTCGAGGTTCACTTGTTCCATGCGACGCAGCATAAGCGAACGCGCCGTGGACATCCCAGCTCCCCCGCGCTAGCCCGGCTCCCTCCGCGTCCGTCATGCCCGCTCCCCTCGCCCCGCTCTTCGGCTTCACGCTCGGCGTCCTGCTCGCGTGGCTCGCGCGCCTCGAGGACGGCCCCGACGAACGCCCCGGCGCCTCGTCCTGGGATCGCCCGACCGTCGCCGTCGCCCTCTACGCCCTCCTCGTCTACGCTCCGGTCTCGGCTTACTTCACCGTCTTCGCCGCCGACTGGTCGTTCGCTTACCTCGTCGACGGCCGCGCCATCCCCTCCGCGCTCGAGCTCCTGCTCGTCCTGCTCGACGCCGCGGCGCCCGTCCTCGGCTTCCTCGCGGGCCGCCGAGCCCTCGCCCGCCGCTCCCTCACCGCCCTCGCCTGGCTCGCCGCGCTCCCCCTCGTCGCCGGCCTGATCCCCCTCGTCACGCTCCACGCGCGCTTCGGCATCGACGCCACCTACGACCAGGTCCAGAGCGACTTCGGCACACGCCCGCTCCCGGGCAGCCCGCTCGGGTACGCGATCCTCTGGATGGACGCGATCCTCGTCGCCGGGGCTGTCTTCACCGCGCGGACGCTGTCAACCTTCGACGTCTCCGCCGTGATCCCCGCCCGCCCTGGACGGCCCGCGCCGCCGGTGCTGCCGTCCGAGCCCACCTCGGACGAGCCGCCGCGCTTCCTCGGTCGAACCCGGAGGCCACGCTGATTGACGAGCGTCCGGTTGTCCACCACGCTCTGCCCCCACGATGACCGCGCCGAACCGGCTCGAGACCGAGATCGAAGAGTTGAAAAACCTCGCCGCGGACGTCGTCCGCCGCGCTCGTGCGGGCGGAGCTGACGTCGCCGAGGCCATCGCGCGCTCCGGCTCCGAGCTCAGCACCAAGGTCCGCCTCGGTGAACCCGAGCTCGTCGAGGAGGCCTCGCACAAGAGCCTCGGCATGCGCGTCATCAAGCAGGGCCGCGTCGCCCTCACCTCCACCTCGGACCTCACCGCGCGCGGCATCGATCGCTTCGTCCGCGACGCCCTCGAGCTCGTCGACATCTCCCAGGAAGACCCGTTCGCCGGCCCGGCGGATCCCTCGCTCATCTCCGCCGGCCCCTTCCCCGACCTCGAGCTCTACGACCCCAAGGGGGGCGACGTCACCGCGGCCGAGGCCATCGACCTCGCGCGCCGCGGCGAGCAGGCGGCCCGTGACGCCGACCCGCGCATCACGAACAGCGACGGCGCCACCTTCAGCCGCACCGCCGGCGTCTTCGCGCTCGTCCTCTCGGGCGGCTTCACGGGCGGTTATGCCGGCTCGTATGCCTCGCTCGTCGTCTCGCCCGTCGCCGACGACGAGGGCGGCAAGAAGCGCCGCGGCTTCCACTGGACGGCCAAGCGCCACCTCGACGCCCTCGACGCACCCGAGGTGGTCGGCCGCGAGGCCACGCGACGCACCCTGCGCAAGCTCGGCGCCCGCAAGGTCCCCACCTGCGAGGCCCCGGTCGTCTTCGACCCCGACGCTGCGCGCGCCATCCTGGGCCTGCTCGCCGGCGCCATCATGGGCAGCTCCGTCTGGCGCAAGTCGAGCTACCTCGTCGGCCGTGAGGGCACGCGTGTCGCGAGTGACCTCGTCACCATCGTCGACGACCCCTTGGTCCTCCGCGCCCCTGGCTCTCGTCCGTTCGACGGCGAGGGCCTCGCAGCGCGCAAGAACCTCGTGGTCGAGCAGGGCATCCTGAAGACCTACCTCTGCGACAGCTACAGCGGCCGCAAGCTCGGCCGCGCGCCCACGGGCAGCGCCTCGCGCGGCGGCGGCGGCGGCGTCGGGCCTTCCACCTCGAACTTCATGCTCCTGCCCACGCAGACGAAGGCCGCCGACATCGTGAAGGGCACGCAGCGCGGCCTCTACGTCACGGAGATGATGGGCTTCGGCTACAACCCCGTCACGGGCGACTTCTCGCGCGGCGCCGCGGGATTCTGGATCGAAAACGGCGAGCTCGCGTTTCCGGTCAGTGAAGTGACCATCTCGCTGAACCTCGATCAGCTCTGGCAGCGGATCGACGCTGTCGGCGACGACCTCGACCTGCGGAGCTCCACGGCTTCGCCCACGCTGCGAATTTCTTCGATGACGATCGCCGGCTCGTCCTGAGCCGACCGAAATCCCTACAAAGCACGTTTGCGCGCGTAAATTTGACGCGCACGGACGTGGAATTTCTCGTAGTCTCCGACCTTGGAGGTTGGAGAATCGAACGATGAGAACGCTTTCTCGAACTTTGGGTCTGGCCGCCCTCGTCGTGCTGGCCGGCACTGGCCTCGGGTGCGCTCCGTATGGCGCGCTCTGCGAGGACGAGATGCTTTGCCGCGACGGCAACGACGCGGACATCGACGCCTGCGTCGTTTCATACGAGTCGCGGGAGGATGTCGCCTCGATTTACGGGTGCGAGGACCGCTGGGACGACTACCTCACGTGCCTGGAGCTGGAGCTCCGCTGCGACGGCGGCAATAACTGGACGCACCGGGGCGACTGCGACGACGAACGAAACCGTTACAACGATTGCGTCGGAGATTAGGAGCGCGATGACCATGCGAACGCCCTGGATTCTTCTTGCCTGCCTCGCGCTCGCGCCCCTCGCCACGGGCTGCGGCAGCCTCTCCGCGGACCTCTGCGACCTCGCCTGCGATTGCACCAATTGCAACGAGCGCCAGTATGACGAGTGCATCGTCGAAGCCGACGCGGCCGAGGAGACGGCATCCATTTACGGCTGCGACGTCGAACACGAGGATTTCAGCGTCTGCGTGATCGAGGAGTATCGGTGCACGGCCGGCATTTTCGGCCCCGATCCGGGCGATCTCCTCGCCTGCGTCAGCGACGCGAACGACCTCGCCGAGTGTCGCGATCGCGGCTCGCGTCTTTGAGCGATCCACGTTCGACGAATCCACGGTATTCGGGGGCCATGCTCGGCTCCTACGAGCACGGCCCCCGAATCACGAATTCGCCCTCCGTCGGACAGCCGAGCGGAGCTTTCGTCCTTTTACCGTGACGAACCGCCTGCGGCGCGCGGCGGCAGCTCTTCCTGGGCCGCCGCTGCCGGCTCGTTTGCATTCGCGGCGGCGGGCACCTGGCCCGGCGCGGCGGCCGCGGGCACCACGGGTTCGGGCACGAGCAAGGTCCGCAGGCCTTGCGCGTCCGCCCGCCCCACGCGCGTCGCGAACGGGGGCAGCCCCGTCGCCTCGTCGCTCAGCACGACGAAGCGCGCATCTCGACACGCCCGCTCGAGCGCTTCCATCCAGTGCGCCACGTCCACGTCCGCCGCGGCCGCTTTCGCGTCCACGATGAACACGTCCGGCGGGTCCGATCCCGCGAGGACGAGGGCATCGTATGGATGCTTCACGTCCCTCAGCGGCATCATGTCCCCGAGCGCGCGGGTGACATGAGCGAGCGTGTCCTTCGAGCCCACCACGAGCCCGCTTTTCGCGCTCGCCCGCGCGAGCTCACGGGGCACGCTGTAGCCCCAAGCTCGCAGGAACTCCGCCACGTCGGCCGCGCGGAAACGCAAATGCCGGCCTGGCGTGCGAAAATGTGCGATCCGGCCACGATCCACCCAGTTATGGATGGTCTTCAGATCGACCTCGCACAGCGCTGCGAGGTCGGACGCGGTCAGCAGTTTCTCTCCCCGTACTCCGGCCATCGTCCGAACTCCACGCGAAAGGTGTGCCAACCCGTCCAGCCCTCCGGACCAGCAGACCACACCAGCGGGTGGCCCCCCACCCTGTTGCTCTTTGTATCCAAACCTAGCACTTTTTTGCGAAGGTGCGGGCTTTGTTAACTAGCCCACCCGAGGCCCTGACTCCAGTCCACTTCGCTCGGGCCTCCTGACTCGCTGATTCAGCAAGGTTGAGGCCGCTGGCTCCGATGTAGGAACGACACCGCTTGCTCGCTCCTGCGGACATCCCCGCCCGTCTGTACAGGCAAGGAACGTTCGCTCTTGTAGGCAAGTAAGACGCCTTCTCCATCACGGCCACCTCCGAGCACGGTTTTTCCGTAGTCAAAGGAATGACGCTGTGTTCGCAGTCCCCGGCGTGGGTTCCGCCAGCTGGAAAGAATCGCTCACTCCATCTGGTGCGTCGGGTGACCGCCGTACCACACTTTGACCAGCCTTCGGCTTTGGAATGGCTGGAAACCTGGAAATCGTGCGTCCACGCATATCGAGCAGCCGCACGATCTCGCCCCCATTGCCAAGTCCGCTTTTCCCGAGCGCGGGCACACGCAAAAGGAGTGCGTCCTCGGCCGGCGGCACATCGATCTCGTCGTCCACGACGAACGTCTCGTTCACGATCACTGCAAAGCGCCCAGGCGGCAGCATTATTTCCGGCAGCACGGTTTCGCCCCCGATATCGCTGATCACGAGCTCGCCGAGCGCCGCCTCCACGGACCCGTCATTGTAGAGCTCGACCCACTCCTGATCCGGCTCCGGCCCGAGCGGATTCGCCATCACCTCGTTCAGCACGACGTGTGGCATCGGCGTCAGGGTGGTCGCGGAAAAGGTCATGCGCTCTTGCCGTCCGTGCACGTCGATCGTCGTGACGTCGAGCGAGATGTCCTTCCCCGCAGGCAATCCCTTGAGGACGAACCGCTCGTTTTTCCGCGTCGTCATCACCACGTCGAGCCCCTCGCCCGCGATCCCCCAGAGCATCGCCGCCGCGGGCGCACGCCCGAGCAGCCGATCGTCCTCGACCTCGACGCAGCCCGGCCCGAACGGAACCTCGAACGCCTCGCACTCGAGCCGGGCCTCGTCGAGCGGCCCCTCGATCGTCTCGCCGAGGTCGTCGTTCCCCGTGCCCCCGAAGGGCCGCGGATCCACCCGCAGAGGCCAGGGCAGGCCCGGCAACCACACGACGGGCGGCGGCACCCAGGGCCCTCCCTCCGCGGCGAGCCCTCGACCCACGAAGCGCAGGCAAGCGCCCCCCGCGCCCGCCGGCGCGACGCCCCGCCCGAACGCGCCGAGGGGACCGTCCGGCGCGAGCGTGGCCTCGAACGACACCTCGGGCAGCGTCACGTCGCCGCAGTAAAGGCCGAACAGGCCCGCCCCGCTCGCCTCGGCCGGCGGCCATGCGCGGACGAGCAGCGGCGCCGCCTTGGCCGGCTCCACCACGAACGCGAGGCTCGCCCGCGGCTCGCCGCTCGCCACCGCGTACGTCTCGCCCGGGTCGAGCGGCACCGTCGGCGCGAGCACCACCGAGCCGTCCTCCGCGCGCCACCGGATGCTCGGCACGAACCGCTCGGCGAGCGCCTTCGAGACGTCGTCTCGCTCGATCTGCCGGAGGTGGCTGTCGCGCAGCTCGCCGCGCACGAGGAAGAGCCGCGCCTCGTCGAGCGACGGCTCTGCGGCCACGTGCACGCGAAGCACGCGCGGCGCCGCGGTGACCGGCGCTTCCGGCTCGAAGGCGACCGAGATTCCGGCCGCCTGCGTCGCCGGCCGAGGTCCCGCTTCGGGCGTCGGGAGATCAGGCCGACAGGCGACGACGACGAGGGCGAAGAGGGGGCATGCGACCTTTTGCATGCCGGTACATCGACCGGGGCCCCCGCCGGTTGCGTGAAATTGATAGGTTTACGCGCCGATGACGCCCGATGACATCAAGGCGCTCCGCAAGGAGCTCGATTGCACGGCGAAGGAGCTCGCGGCGGCGCTCGGTCTCGAGCAGGAGACGGTGCTCGCGTGGGAGAAGGGCGACCTCTTCCCGACGAAGCGCTTCGTCACGAAGATGGAGGAGCTTCGGAGCAAGGGGAAAGGGGCGATCGTGCGCAAGCCGCGGCGCGGGGCCGTGGCGGCGTCGCCGATGGCCGTGCTCGCGGATCCGGAGACGTGGAAGCTCGTGCGGAAGCTCGTGGCGCACGCCGAGCTGCGCCGCGAAGTCGGCAAGCTCGCCGAGGCCTACCCGGACCCCGCCGAGGAATCCGGCACGACGTGACGTGACCTGACCAGGTCGAAGGCTACTCGTCTTCGTCCTCGTCTTCGTCCTCGTCTTCGTCCTCGTCCTCGTCCTCGTCCTCGTCTTCGTCCTCGTCCTCGTCCTCGTCTTCGTCCTCGTCTTCGTCCTCGTCCTCGTCTTCGTCCTCGTCCTCGTCCTCGTCCTCGTCTTCGTCCTCGTCCTCGTCTTCGTCCTCGTCCTCGTCTTCGTCTTCGTCCTCGTCCTCGTCTTCGTCCTCGTCTTCGTCCTCGTCTTCGTCCTCGTCCTCCTCCGCGGCCAAACGCTCCTCGACCTCGTCCTTCTCGTCCTGCTCGTCGCTCGCTGTCTGCACGTCGTTCATCGCTTCCTCCGCGCCGCTCTCCATCTGCGTCCGATCCTCGTCCGTGAATGCAAATTCGTCACGTGGCGCGCTCTCCGTATCGCCAGCCGTCTCCGGAGGCACGACACGGGCGCCAAAGTTTCCTTCGCCCCCCATCAAACCGCCATTCGCTGCGGCCGTGGTGTCCGTGAAGGCGACCGCCGCCTCCGGCGGCTCCTCGCCCATCTCGCGCTCGTACGTGCGCCGCGACTCGTCCGAGAGCTCGGTGAACTCGCGGAGCGTCGGCAGGTCCGAGAGCGTGCGCAGGCCGAAGAACTCGAGGAACTGCGCGGTCGTGCCGTAGAGCATCGGCCGCCCCGGCTCCTCCTTCTTGCCGAGGATGCGCACGAGGTCCCGCTCGAGCAGCGACTTGAGCACCGCGCCCGAGTCCACGCCGCGCACCTCGTCGATCTCGGGCCGCGTGATCGGCTGCCGGTACGCGACGATCGCCAGCGTCTCGACCTGCGCGCGCGTCATCTTCACCGGCTTCTTCGCGACCTGCTCGCGCACGAACGGCGCGAACGCAGGGCTCGTCCGGAACACGTACCCGCCGGCGACCTCGTCGAGGCGGATCCCGCGGTTGCGGTACTCGGCCCCGAGCTCACCGAGCAGCGATACGACGAGGCGGTGCTCCGCCTTCGCCACGCGAGCGAGGTCGCGCGACGTCATCGGGTGCTCGGACGCGAAGATCAGGGCCTCCAGCACACCCTTCAGATGCGCGCGGGCGACCGCACCGCTCGCCTGTGCGGTGTTGTCTTCGTGCCCGTCGGCAGCGCCGTCCGGGGCGCTGCTCGTCGCGCTCGCGGACACCTTGCCGACGAGGCGCTGCGCATGGAAGAACGCGGCCGCGAGGGAACGAAACCGCTCGACGGGCGAGAGCGGCGCGGGCTTCGGCTTGCGAGGCGCGCGCTTGCGCTTGGGCTCGGCCGTCTCGGTCGATGCCTCCGCGGCCGGCGTGGCGTCGGCTTCCGCTTCCGGCGCCGCTTCTGCTTCTGCTTCCGCTTCCGGCGCCGCGACCGCTTCCGCTTCCGGCGCCGCGACCGCTTCCGCTTCCGGCGCCGCGACTGCTTCCGCCTGCGCCTCCGCGACCGGCGCAGCCTTCGCCTTCCCCTTCCCCTTCGCCTGCTTGACCGGCGCCGGCTCCGCGACGGTCTCCGCGACCGGCTCCGTCTCCGCGACGGCTTCTGCTTCCGCGACCGGCGCCGCTTCCGCCTGCTTCGGGTGGAACCATGCCCAGGCCGCGCGGCGGAGCCGCTCGGGCGAATCGCTGTCCGGCGGGGCCTCCTCTTGCGGCTGCGGCGGCGGCACGAGCCGCAACTTCCCGCGCCGCTTCGATCCGCCCTCAGTCGCCATCGTTCACCTTCGGCTCGATTGGCTCCTGCTCGACCTCTCCGTCGTCGTCAGGCGCCTCGGTCGGCTCCTCCTCGGCATCTCTTACCGCGACAGGCTCCTCGGTCGCCTCGTGATCGACGTCCCTGTCGTCGCTTGGCGCCTCCGTCGCCTCGCGCTCGACCGCCCTGTCGTCGCTTGTCGCCTCGGTCGCCTCCCGACCGACCGCCCTAGCGTCGCTTGGCGCCTCGGTCACCTCCCGACCGACGTCCCTGTCGTCGCTTGTCGCCTCGGTCGCCTCCCGACCGACCGCCCTAGCGTCGCTTGGCGCCTCGGTCGCCTCCCGACCGACCGCCCTAGCGTCGCTTGGCGCCTCGGTCGCCTCCCGATCAGCCGCCCTGCCGTCGCCAGACCAATCGATCGGCTCGTCCTCTTCCTCCTCGCTCGTCCCCGCCTGCACCGACAGCTCCAGGTGGATCGTCGCGAGCGGATCCGACTGGTAGATCCGGAGCAGCTTCATCCTCGCCATCTCCAGGATCGCGAGGAACGTGATCACGATGTCGAACTTCGTGAGCGGCGCGCCTTTCCGCGCAGGATCGTCGAGCACGAGCTCTTCGAACGTCGCGCGCCGACGCCCCGACAGCCGCTCCGTGAGCTGCACGATCCGGTCCGTGATCGTGATCCGGTCGAAGTTGACCTGGTGCTCGATCTTCGTGTTCGTGCGCTTGAGCAGCTTCTCCAGCGAGTCGAACAGCGAGAACACCCCGACCGGCGCGAACGGCGCCGGCCCCTCCGGCACGGCCTCCGGGATGCCGCGCGGAAATATGTCCTTGCCGAGCGTCCCGCGCTCCGCGAGGTCCGCCGCCGCGGCCTTGTACTTCTGGTACTCGAGCAGCCGCCGGACGAGCTCCTCCCGCGGATCGACCTCCTCCTCCGGCAGCCCATCGCCGTCCTGATCCTTGGGCACCACCGGCAAGAGCATCTTCGACTTGATGTGCGTCAGCGTCGCCGCCATCACGAGGTACTCGCTCGCCAGATCGATCGTCAGAGCCCGCATGATCGACAGGTACTCGAGGTACTTCTGCGTGATGAAGCTCACGGGGATGTCGAGGATATCGAGCTCGTGCTGCTGGATGAGGTGCAGCAGGAGGTCGAGCGGGCCCTCGAACTGGGGCAGCGCGATGCGATAGGCGTTGTCGTTGTCTTGCGTCTCGGTCGCCGCGGGCAACGCCTCGCGGATCGGCGTCGGGGCCTCGGGCGGCTTGCCGCGCGGCTCGCGTCCTTTCGCGGCCGAGGGCGCAGGGGCGGCCTTCGCCTTCTCCTGGGTCTTCCCCGCTGCGCTCGCCCTCGCCTTGCTCACCTGGGCCCGGACGGTAATCCGGAGGCCGCGTGGGATCCACGCGTTCCTGCTACACTCGTCCCGCCGATGACCCCGTCCCCCACGAAGAGTTGCCCGTCGTGCGGCGAGCGCTACGACGCGGATGTCCTCTTCTGCCCACAGGACGGCACGCCCCTCGCGAACGTGAAGGGGCCCTCGCTCTCGAGCCCCGAGGTCGACCCGTACGCGGGCCTCGAGCTCGCGGGGCAAATCCGCATCAAGCACCTCATCGGCATCGGATCGATGGGCCGCGTCTACCGCGCCTTCCAGGCCGGCATCGATCGCGACGTCGCCGTGAAAATCCTCCACCGCGAGCTCAGCGGAAACGCCGAGCTCGTCGGGCGCTTCCACCGCGAAGCCAAGATCGCGAGCCGGCTCGCGCACCCCGGCGTGGTCTCGGTCCTCATGACCGGCACGATCCCGCAGCGCGGCGATCCCCGCACGGGCGGCGAGATGTACCTCGTGATGGAGTACCTCGACGGCATGTCGCTGCTCTCCGCGCTCGCGGCGGCGGGCACCGGCGGCGAGCCCTCGGCGCTCCCTTTGCCGCGCGCGATGCACATCGCGCTGCAGATCTGCGACGCGGTCGGCGAGGCGCACGCGCAGGGCATCGTGCACCGTGATCTCAAGCCCGAGAACGTGATGCTCGTGCGCCGCGGCGACGACCCGGACTTCGTGAAGGTCCTCGACTTCGGCATCGCGCGGCTCGACTGGGCCGATCGCGGCGGCTCGATGGCCACGCAGGCGGGCCTGATCTTCGGCACGGCGAAGTACATCTCGCCCGAGGGCGCCGAGGGCAAACCCGTGAGCCCCGCGGCCGACGTCTACTCGATCGCGACGATCCTCTATCAGTGTCTCGCCGGCCGAACGCCCTTCGAAGGCGAGTCGCCGGTGCAGCTCCTGATCCAGCACACGCACGATTCGCCGCCCGATCTCCGGAGCATCCCGCGCGCGAGTTACGTCCCCGCGCCGCTCGCCGCGGTGATCATGCAGAACCTCGCGAAGAAGCCGGAAGCGCGCGCCGCCGACGCGCGCGCGCTCGGCAAGGATCTCTACGCGGCCGCGCGGCAGAGCGGCCTCGATCCGGACGAGCTCGCGCGATCGAGCTTGCTCTTCGCGCGGCAAGGCGCGGTGAAGCTGCCCTCGAAGGAGCGCACCAAATCGCTCGAGCTCTCGACCGATCTCGCCTCGAAGATCGGCGGCGTCCCCGCGCGCCCCGAGGCGACCCCGCTGCCGATCTCCTCACGCATCGAAAGCGATCCGGAGAGCTCCCCCGCGCCGTTCGTACCGCCACCGCCCACCTCGTCCATGGGCCGCGCGGTCTCGTCCCACGCGATCTTGGACGACGAGGACGAGACGACCGCCGCGCCTCCTTCGATCCGGAGCGATACGCGCATCGTCGACGACGAGAGCGAGCCCGAGGACCCCGACGCGCACGCCTCGCCCGTGGCCCCGCTCGCGCGCGAGTCGACCATGCAAGGCACGGAGACGCCGCTCTCCTTGCCTCCGCCGGCCGACACGAAGCGCCGCGCGCGCCTCACGCGCATCGTCGCGCTCGTCCTCTGCCTCGCCGCCGCGCCGCTCGTGATCGTCATGGGTGGCAAGCGCCTCGGCCTCGTCGGCGCGACCACGGCCGACTCGCTCGACGGCCGCCTCGAAGCCGCACGCGAAGCCATGAAGCGCCAGGCCTGGGACGCGCCGCCCGGCGACAACGTCAAGGAGATCCTCGACGCCGCGAACACCCGCTGGCCCGGCGACGCGCGTGTCAAGGAGCTGCGCCGCGAGGCCGCCGAGCGTCTCGTCACGAGCGCGCTCGGGCGCAAGTACGCCGGCGATCCCGCCGAGGCCCTGCACCTCGCCCGCATCGCCGTCTCGCTGAACCCCTCGCTCACGACCGCGCAACACCTCGTCGCCGAGCTCGAATCGAAGGCGCCCACGGAGCTCGCGCCCACGACGAGCAGCGCGCCTCGCGCCGTCCCCACGGATCAACGCCCGAACGGCCGCTTCCCGGCGCCGCGCGCCACGGGCAAGGACGGCAAACCGCTCCCGAGCGCCTCGGCCGCGACGCCGCCCGGCCCCACGGCGACCCCCACGCCCACGTCCACGACGAAGGACCCCACGGGCAAACCGACGGGCCCAACCGACGCGGTGCTTCCGCCCACGCCGCCGCCCTTGCCGACGACCGATCCACCGCCCACACCGACCGGTGGACCATGGCTCTGACGCGCGCGACTCGCCGCCTGCACGTCGCCCTCGCGGCCACGTCCGCCGCGCTCGTCGCGCTCGCGGCGTGCCCTTCGAGCGCCCACGCGCAGAGCCAGGAATCCGCCGCCGCGCGCCGCGCCTCCGCGGCCCTCACGCAGGACTACACGCACACGCTCGTCTCGGTGAACGCGGGTCTGCTCAGCCTGCCCGCGGCGAACGTCTGTCCGCGCTCGCGCACGAGCTGCGAGAAGGGCGAGACGAGCGTCTCGCTCGGCGTCTACAACCAGTACCGCATCGGCCGCTTCGGCCTCGGCGCGAGCATCTCCTGGGCGCGCTCGCTCCTCAGCGGCACGGCCCCGGGCGCGGCCGAGCTCAGCCGCGAGCACGATCGCAGCTACTTCCTCGTCGAGGGGCAGCTTCGCTACTACGGCATCCAGAACGACAAATGGGTGTGGTGGGGCGGCGCGACGCTCGGCGCGGTGATCATCCGCGACGCCTGGACCGTGGCCACGGATCGCGAGCCCGCGGCGGACACGGCCTTCGTCGGCCCGCGCTCCGCGACGCTCTCGACCGAAGGTCTCGCGGCGGGCCTCGCGATCGGCGGCGAGTGGACCGTGGCCCCGAACTGGTCGCTCGGGACGACGCTGCGGTACGCGAGCTGGTTCCTCCCGACGGAGCCCGTGCAAGCGCCCACGGGCGACAGCGCGTCGCTCTCGGGCCGCGTCGACATGCTGGAGTTCGGCTTGCTCGTGGCGTACCGGCTAGCGCTTTGACCGCGCCTCCCACGACAGACAATTGACGCGTCCGCGCGAGATCGGTACGTGTCCCCGACTCGATCCTTAACGGAAGGCGCAATGGCCCTCGATCTCTCGAGTCTGGGCTTCACCACGGAGCCGAGCTCGTTCACCTACGACTGGAAGACGCTCGCGCTCTACGCGCTCGGCATCGGCGCGAAGCGCGAAGAGCTCGCCTACCTCTACGAGGGCACCGAAGGCGGCCTCAGGGTCTACCCGACCTTCGCCGTGATCCCGGCGACGGAGCCCGTGTTCAAGTCGCTCGCGCGCACCGGCGGCAACTTCGCCATGGTCGTGCACGGCGGCCAGAAGATCCGCGCCCTCGCGCCGATCCCGCCCTCGGGCACGTTGCTCACGACCGCCACGATCCGCGGCATCTACGACATGAAGAAGCTCGCGCAGGTCGTCATCGACACGACGACCACGCTCGAAGGCGGCGAGCGCGTCTACGAGACGACCTGGTCGATCCTCTACCGCGGCGAAGGCGGCTTCAGCGGCCCGCGCCCGCCCTCGGATCCGGACGAGCCTTCGATCCCCAAGGATCGCGAGCCGACGTTCATCCACGAGGAGACGACGTCCCCCGAGCAAGCCCTGCTCTATCGCCTCTCGGGCGACACCAACCCGCTGCACGCCGACCCGGCGCTCGCTGCCTCGGTGGGCTTCCCCGAGGGCCCGATCCTGCACGGGCTCGCGACGTACGGGTACGCGGCGCGAGCCGTGGTGAAGGGTCTTCTCGGGGGGGATGCCTCGCGCCTGCGGGTTTTGTCCGCGCAATTCCGCAAGCCCGTCTGGCCTGGGGACACGATCGTCACGCGGGGATACGTGCTCGAAGGTGGAAAGGTGGCGCTCCAGGCGAGCGTGAAGGGAAGACCGGACCCGGTGCTCACGGGCGGATACGCGGAGATCGCCTGACGAGCCGCCGAAGCGCGTGCTAACTCGACCGGACCGATCACAGGATCATCGCCGCCCGCGCGGCAAGAACGGTGGGGCAAAGCCCTCTCTCTGAAGAAGTCATCATGAGCAAAGAGACCAAGAAGCAGCCCAAGGCCGAACAGGATCCCGAGCTCGACAAGGAGCAGGCAGAGGCGGAGGAAGAGGAAGAGGACGAGGAGGAAGAGGGCGCGGAAGGCGAGTCCGACGACGAGGAAGAGGACGAAGAGGAAGACGAAGAAGAGGACGAAGAGGAAGACGAGCACGCGCAGCACCAGGGCCACGACGCCGCCGCGCACGGCGACGACGAGGATCCCTACTGGTGGACGCCGCACGTCGTCCTGGCCGTGCTCGTGCTCGTCGGCATCCTCGGCTTCTTCGGCATGTTCAACAAGCCGCTCGGCTTCCTCGCCGCGAAGCCCCAGGGCGGCGCCGCGCACACGGAGACGGCCGCGACGCAGCCTGCCACGCCGGCGACGCCCGCCACGCCGCCTCGCCCCACGGCGCCTGCGCAGCAGCAGCCGCCGCGCGAGATGTTCGGCGCGAAGCACTTCCTCGTGATGTACAAGGGCAGCATGCGCGCGCCCGCGAACATCACGCGCACGAAGGAAGAGGCGAAGGCGCGCGCCGAGGAGGGCCTGAAGAAGGTCAAGGACGGCGCGAAGTTCGAGACCGTCGTCGGGGAGTACAGCGACGAGCCGAACGCGGGTGCCCGCGGCGGCGACCTCGGCCTCTTCCCGAAGGGCGCGATGGTCGGTCCCTTCCAGGAAGCGGTCGAGAAGCTGAAGGTCAACGAGGTCAGCGGCCTCGTCGAGACGCCCTTCGGCTACCACGTCATTTTGAGGACGAAGTAACTCGAGGGGGTTCGGGGGCGTAGCTCGGCTTGCCGAGCGTAGCCCCCGAGCATCGAATGGTGAAGGGGGACGCGGTTTCACGCCGCGTCCCCACACCTCCCTCACTTCTTGGCGATCGCGTCCTTCAGCCGCGCGATCTTCTCGTCCTTGCCGAGCGAGACCTTCGCGACCTCGTCGGCCGTCATCCCGCTGCGCAGCACGCGCACCTCGTCGCCGATGCCCACGAGCCGGCCGCCCGTGCGCGCGACGATCCACTCGACCGCGGGCGCCTCGCCTTCCTTGCTCATGAAGCGCACGGCGCCGTCGCCGATCCCCTTCTCTTTCTGCGCCCCGGGCCCCTTGCCGAGCGTCGCGAGCACGTCCTTCGCCTGCTCGTCGTCCGCGCGCACCATCACGGCGAACCGATACCGTTTGTCCGCGTCCTTGTAGTAGCCGAACGCGCCGCCGCCGGTGCTCGGGATGCCCAGAAGATCCTTGGTCACCACGCGCACGCCGAGCGGGATCCGGTTTGCCTCGGGCAGCGCCGCCGCGGCCGGCGGGAGCGCCGTCTCGCCCGGCAGCTTCGCGCCGATCTCCTTCACGAGCGGCGCGAGCAGTTTGTCTCCGAGCGCCTTGATCGCGGGCTCCGCCGCGGCCTCGTCGTTGTACGTGATCTCCGCGAGGTGCGCGCCGCGCCAGAGGTACGCCGTCCCGAGCCCGAGCGCCGCCGCGCCTCCGCCCTCGATGGGCCGCGGCGTGTCCTCGCCCGCGGGATCTCCATCGCCGACGACGCGCTTCGTGAACATCGCGTACGCGCCCTCGGTCGTGCCGAACTTCGAGAGGTGCACGTCGATCGTCGCCGCGCTGCCGCTGCCGTCGACGTACCTGAGCTCGACCACGCGGCGAACGCCGAAGCCTTTGTAGATCTCGCATTCGCCGTCGAACATGTCGCAGATCTGATCGAGCGGGAGGCTGCCGCCTTCGCCGTACGTCTTGTCGCCGCCGTTCGGGTCGAGGCAAAAGCCCGCGGTGGTGCGCGGGAAAAACGCCGCGGACTGCGCGTCGGACAGGGTCCCGCCGCCGCCCGCGCAGGCCGCGGGTTTCGCCGCGGGAGGCGGAGGAGGCGCCGCGCCACGAGGCTCCTCGTTCTTGCAAGCGCTGACGAGGGCGAGGGCGAGGAGGGAACCGATTGCCGCGTGCCGTTGCATCATGGTCGACCGCACATGCAACGATCAGAAGACCGGTGCAAGGGCGCGAGGCCTCCGGCCCCCCGGATCCCGCAACTTTTGCAGAGCGTCGCAATCCTTAGCGGCTCGTCCCGCGCCGCACCTCGCATTCGGCCTTGCTCTCGGCCCGTTCCGCTTCCCCGAAAACTTTTTCTTCGAGGCACGAGGCTTGCTACCAATCATGTTGGTGGCTCGTTTCCTTTCTCGCCGGCTTCCCAGGACGCGGACCGCAGGTGCGGCGGATCGGGCGCGTGGCTTCACGCTGACCGAGATCCTCGTGGTCATCTTCATGATCGCGCTGCTCGCCGCGGTCGCGTCGCCTGCGTTCATCCGGATCATGCGCGACATCGGCCTGAGTCGGCTCACGATGCAGCTCGCGGAGCTCTACCGCCGCGGCTACGTCGAGTCGTCCGAGCGCGCCACGTTCCTCGTGAGCTTCCGCAAGCCGAGCGGCGCCGTGCAGGTCGAGACCGTGCGCGCCGCGCTCGACACGCCCACGCCGACGCTGATTTCGCCGCGCGGCTGCAACACGATCAACTGGGCCGACCCCGCCCTCGAGCGACAAACCTATCGGTTCGCCTCGACCGACAAGAAGACCCTCGTCAACGTCGGCTTCCTCGCCCCCGACAACTCGACCCAGGACATCGCCGACGTCTGCTTCGCGCGCCGCACTGCGTTCGTCCGGTACAACGACGGCGCATTCGTGCCGATGGTCGGCGCGGCGAAGCTGTCCGTGACGAACCTCGCGAACGGCCGGGTTCGCCGCGTGCTCGTGCCGTCGTTCGGCCTGCCGAGGGTGATCCAATGAAGCGGGCTCGGCGTGGCTACACGGTCATCGAGGTGATGATGGCCCTCGCGATCCTCGCGGTCGGCGCGACGGGCGTGCTCGCGCTGCAGAAGGTCGCGCTGATCGGCAACTCGAACGCGCGGATCGGCGACGGCGCGCGGCAGGTGGCGTCCACGTGGGCCGAGCGCCTCAAGGCCGACGCGCTCCAGTGGAACGATCCGCTCGGCATCTCGGACATCGGCGAGACGCGCTGGCTCGTCGGTTCGGGTACGTACGATCCCGTGAATCCGCCCGGCCCGGCGCAATGGATCCTCGCGCCCGAGGTCCCCGGCTGGAGCTCGCCCGTGGCCGACATCCACGGCGCCGACGTGACCGTCGCCGACACCACGACGAACGGCGTCTTCTGCACGCACCTGCAGATGGCGCGCGCCGTGCAGAAGCCTCTCTCGCTGGTCGGCGCGACGCACCCGATCGCGGTCCGCGCGCTCGTGCGCGTGATCTGGCGCCGCGACCTCGCGCCGATCACGGAGTGCCGCACGACCGCGCCGGCGAGCATCGAGGAAAACGACGCGCGGTACGGCTTCTATTACCTCTCCACCGTGGTCGGCCAGGAGGAGGCCTCGAACTGATGCGCGCGAAGAACCGCATCCTCCGCGATGGTGATCGGCGCGGCTTCACGCTCGTCGAGCTGCTCGTCGCGATCACCGCGGGCGCGCTCGTCGCCGCCGCGGCCGTGCTCCTCTCGAAGAACGCGGTGCGCATCTTCCAGGAGGAAGCGCGCATCTCGTACGCGCAGGTCGCCGTGGCGACGGGCCTCGGCCGCCTGGGCACGGACCTCGAGCACGCCGGCCGCAACACCACGCGAAACCCCTTCACGGATCGTCGCCTCTGCGCCCAGCCGAACCTCGTCGACTGGCCGGCCGGCATGCGCAGGCTCGCGCCCGTGGTCATCGAGACCCGCCCCGATCTGCCGCAGAACGCGGGCAACGACCTGCGCAACGAGCGCATCACGATCGCGGGCGACCTCGACTCCGGCGAGAACTTCGTCATGAGCACGACGCTGCCCGGCGCGAGCACCACGACGATCGTGCTCCAGCCGCAGAGCCGCGCGATCCGCCGCCTCACGGCGCTCACGCAGAACGGCAACGTCGCATCGAGGCTCGCCGAGCTCTTCCGCGTCGGCCGCATCCTGCACATCGAGGGCCCGACGCACGACTACTACGGCCGCATCCAGGGGTTCGCCGCGACGGGCACGCCGATCACCTCGATTCAGGTCACGATCGAGAACACGCCCCTCGTGCCGATCCAGACCTCGCAGGGCGTGGGCCCCTCGTGCGGGATCAAGGGCTTCGGAAGCGGTTTTCCCGTGCACGTGATCTCGCGCGTCCGTTACGAGCTCCGGTCCGTCGTGGCCGACGCGAGCTTCGCCGATTACGTGCAGCCGCTGAACCCCGTCACTGGCGACGTCGATCGCACCGAGCTCGTGCGCGTCGAGCTCGCGCCCGACGACAGCGAGATCCCCGGCACGCTGGAGCTCGTCACCGAGTACGCGGTCGCGCTGCGCTTCGGCATCACCGCGCTCACCGTCACCTCGCAGCCGGATGCTCCGGTCCTCGAGCGCTTCCCGATCACCGATCCCGTGCCGAACGCGCAGGTCTACGCGATCGCGGGCCCGCCCGACGTGCAAGGCAGCCGGCCCGAGGCCGTGCGCTCGGTGCAGGTTCGTCTCTCCACGCGTTCCCGCGCGCCCGATCGCCCCACGCAGATCCCGGCGCCCGCGGGTCGCCCGTTCCGCTTCCTCGTGGGGAGCGCGAAGGGCGCGGATCGTTTCGCGCGCGTCCGCACGCTCGAGCGCGAGTTCGCGCTCGTGAACACGCGGGGAGGTGGGTCGTGAGCGAGCTCGTCCGCAAGAGCCCGAGCGCGATCGCGCGCCGTCGCGCGCGCCGTGGCGAGCGCGGGGCCACGGTCTTCGTGGTCGTGCTCGTCATCGGGATGCTCACGGGCATCGGGCTCTTCGCCGCGCAGGCGAGCACCATCGCCACGAGCACGAGCGGCATCTCGCGCGTCACCACGCAGAGCCGTTACTTCGGCGAGAGCGCGATGAACGCCGTCACCGCGAAGCTCTCGCGCGACCTCGGCGCGCAGATCGACTTTCTCGCGCGGCAAAACTCCACCGAGTGCCTCGGCATGTCGGGCGACCCGTACTACCAGAACTGCACGCGGTTCGGCCGGACGTACCTCGAGAAGGAGCTCGGCTTCGCGCTCTTCCAGCCGTACGACGCGCAGACCGGGCAGCACGGCACGCTCGGCCGCATCGACAACGCGACGGCCGATCTGCTCGTCGAGATGAACGATCTCTACCGCATCGATCGCCCCATCGCGGGCTTCGACTACACCTCCGCGGGCGCGGCGAACGTCCACTTCATGAGCGTCATGCTCCATGGAACGGGCCGCATCCGGCTCGAGCCGCCCGGCGGAGTCGCGAGCACCCTCTCGAGCACCACCTTCCGCGCCGAGCTCGTCGTCGGACCGATCTCCGGACCTTGACGGAGGACTTATGCGAACCCTGACCCGCGTCCTCTCCTCTCCCATCGCCGCCGCAACGTTGCTCTCGATCGCGTCCTTCGCGCCGATCGCCGAGGCGCAGCTCGACATCAACCCGCCGCTGCCGAACGTGCTGCTCGTCATCGACACCTCGGGGTCGATGGAGAACATGGCGAACGGCAAGCGCCCCGAGGAGGCCGGCGCGACGTGTATCCCCGGCACGGCCACGCCGCTGAACCGCTGGGCCACGCTGGTCACGGTGCTGACGGGGACGATCCAGAACTTCTCGTGCTTCGCGCAGGATCGATCGTCGACCTCGTTCCTCAACGAGTTCACCCTGCCAAACGGCCCCGAGCCCTACGACGCCAAGTACTACCTGCCCTTCCACCGCATCCTGTCGAACGGCTGCGCCTACGGCCCGGGCTCGATGGGCCCGGCCTGGTGGGACTGGCCCGCGAACGCGCTGAAGACGCACGCGTGGAACAACACGAGTCAGGCCTGCGCGTCGCCGGGCTTCCAGCAGGCGAACGACGGCTTGCTCGACACGTACCGCGATCGCGTCCGTTTCGGCCTGATGACGTTCGACACGCTGCCCGATCCCGGCACCGGCGCGAGCGGCTCCGTGCCCACGCCGAACGACGGCACGAAGGGCATGTGGAGCTACTACCCGAACTGGAGCTCCGGCGGTTCGCCCGCGGACGGCAACCCCCCGAACTGCGCGAACCAGCCGTTCGAGGTCGGCGCGCGAAACCCCGCCGCGCCGCCGTGGGAAGGCCGCCTCATCGGCTTCGGCGTGCACGACGCGCCCATCGCCGAGGTGCAACAGACGAACGATCGCATCCAGGCCTCGCTCCTCGCGATGCGGCCCTACGGCGCGACCCCGATCGCGGGCATCCTCGCCGACGCGCGCGACTACCTGATCAACGACGGCTCGGACGATCCGGCCACGGGCAAACCCTTCGGCCCGAAGAACGATCCGTACTTCGCAGGCCAGTGCCGCAACCAGTTCATCATCCTGCTCTCGGACGGCGAGCCGAACCTCGACCTGCGCGAGTCGTGCGCGACCGGCAACGGCAAGTGCCCCTACGCGCGGCCGCACGAGATCGCGCACCAGCTCGCGACGCTGTCGAACCCGATCAAGACCTTCGCCATCGGCTTCGGTTTGTCGCAGGCGGGCGGCACCGACTGCAGCGCGCTCACGCAGAACGACATCGTGAGCCCCGGCGGCCTCTGCTCGAACGCGACGGGCACGCTCAAGGCGTGCTGCACGCTCTCGCGCATCGCGTACGAGGGCGGCACGAAGAGCGCGTTCTTCGCGAACGACCTGCCTTCGCTCAAGACCGCGCTCGATCAGGTCCTCGCCGTCGTCTCGGCCGGCTCGACGAGCCGCACGATCCCCGTCTTCTCCACGGCCGGCGCCACGACGAGCCAGGGCAACGCCCAGGCCGCCGGCTACCAGTTCGTCACGTCCTTCGACGCGCCCGTCGGCTCGCTCTGGACCGGCAACCTCGAGCGCAAGCGGTACGTCTGCGAGAACCAGGCCGGCGTCCTCAAGCCCGTGCTCGCGTCGATCGAGCCCGCCAAGGGCGACGACTTCGAGGCGAACCTCAACACGAACACGCCCGGCCGCAAGTTCTTCACGCACGTCGGCCCGCAGGCGAACGGGCAGATCCACTCGCGACGCTCGCTGCGCCCGGACGTCACCACGGACGACGGCCTCGGCCTCTACGGCGGCGCGAGCACGGGGCTGCTCGACGGCGCTTCGTTCGCGTCGACGCTCGCGGCGACGCCGCCCGCGCTCGACATCCCGTCGAGCCCCGTGCCCGACGCGTGCAAGGTGATCGCCGGCTCGGGCGCGAGCGCGGGCAGCTGCGCCGACACGGTGATCCGCTGGGAGGTCGGCATGCCCGGCGTGCCGCAGTCGCGGTACGGCAACAGCTTCGGCAGCATCTACCACGCCTCACCCATCACGATGGGCGCGCCGAACGAGTACCTCCGCGACGAGTCGTACGCCGCGTTCGCCGCCGATCCCGTGATCAAGAAGCGCCCGCTCGTGCTCTTCGCGGCCACGACCGACGGCCAGCTCCACGCCTTCAAGGTCGCGTCGAACGACCCGGCCGACACGCAGCGCGTCGACACGCTGGAGAACAACGAGCTCTGGTCGTTCCTCCCGCCGCACGTGCTCCCCGGTCTTTTGCCCACATACGGTCGGCAGGCGTTCCTGCTCGATGGAAGCCCCGTCGTGAAGGACGTGATCTTCCAGCGCACGCGCGCGCAGGCGCAGGCCGGCGCGGCCGGCTCGCAGTGGCGGAGCGTGCTCGTCGCGGCCGGCGGCCCTGGCGGCAGTTTTTATTACGCGCTCGACGTGACGAAGCCGACGGAGCCGAAGTTCCTCTGGCAGCTCTCGACGAACACGAACGGCGAGCCGCTCTTCGGGGCCACCACGATCAAGCCTGCGATCGCCACGATCGCCGTCGACGACGGCAACAACGACGTGAAGGAGGTCGCCGTCGCGATCCTCTCGGGCGGCACGACGACGCTCACGAACGGGAGCTGCCCGCGCCTCAAGTCGGCGACGAAGGTCTCGTCGTCCGACGCGTACCAGCCCAAGGTCAGCGGCGACGTGGTGCGGTGCTGGCACGACGCGAACGGCAGGGTGGGCGCGGCGCGCTCGCTCTCGATCGTCCGCCTCGACACGGGCGAGCTCCTCATGAACTTCCGCGGCAAGGCCGACGACGGCCCTGCGTTGCCCTCGACGAAGGTGAAGGAAGACTCCTTCGACTCGCCCGTCACCGGCATCCCCGTCCCCTATCCCGCGCAGCCTGGCCAGGTCTCCGATCGCATCTACGTCGGCGACGCGGACGGCACGCTCTACCGCATCGACCTCACGTCGCCGAAGCCCGACAAGTGGACCGTCGATCTCGCGTGGGACGCGTACTCGTTCGGCAACGACACGGCCGCGACGCGCCAGCCCATCGAGACGCCGCCGATCGTCACGGTCGATCCGATCGGCAACCCCGTCGTGCTCCTCTCGACCGGTGATCAGGAGACGTTCACGTCGAGCGCAGGCGTGCAGACGCGCGCCTGGTCGATCCGCGAGGAGCTCACCGGCTCGGGCGCGTTCGTCACGAAGAGCAACTGGGTGATCCCCTTCGAGAACGGCGTCCGCGTGACCGGCCCGATCTCGCTCTTCAACGGCATCGCCTACTTCTCGACGTTCACGCCGACCGGCCCGCAAGGCAACGCGTGCGCCGACGGCTACGGCGCCGTGTGGGGCGTCGACTACTACCGGAAGAATGCTTGCAGTGCCAACGGTCCCACGCCGCCGACGGACTGGCCTTGCCCGCGGTACGTGCAGGATCCGGTGAACGCGCCGCAGACGTTGAGCTTCTTCGAGAACCAGCCGCCCGGCACGGTCGTGTTCGGCGTGGCCGTCACGCAGACGCCGAGCTGTTACGCGCAGGAGAACTTCAGCGACCCGGCGTTCGGAACGATGTCGACCGTGAGCAACTCGACCGCGGGCGAGTTCCAGCTCGTCTTCCAGACCGGCCAGGGCGGCACGTCGAGCGAGAACTCGAAGACGAACACCGTGACCAAGCGCCTGCCGCCGCCGCGCACCTCGGTGAGGATCGACTCGTGGGGCCTCGTCCTCGAGTGAAACGCGCGCTCCTCTGCGCCGCCGCGGCGCTCGTGCTGCTCGCGGCTTGCCGCGGGACGGACGAACGCCGCGCGCCCACCGGCGCTCCCTCGGCGGCCCCGGCCCCGCGCCCCGATCAGCTCGCCCCCGGCGAGCTCGCCGAGGGTACGGTCGATGCGTTTGGGCTCAAACTACCTCGCGCCATGACGGTCACCGCGCAATTCCCCGACGCCTTCTTCGCGCGGGGCAGCCTGCGCGCCGAGGACGTCGCGACCTACGTGAAAGAGCGCGTCGTCGTCGAGCGCGTCGAGTCGGTCCCGCCGAAGACGATCTTCCACGGCGCGACCGCGAAGTCCGCGCCCGCGCCCGCGCGTGTCCTCGGCATCGAGGTCCTCACGCGGGACGATCACACCGAGCTCGTCGTGCGCGACGTGACCCGCCCCCCCGCGAAGGACGGCCTGACCGAGGAGCAGCGGTGGCGCGAGCTCGGCCTCACGCCGCAGGGACAACCCCTCGATCCCACCAAGCTCGAATAGGCTCTCCGGCCCGATGCGCGGCGCGTCATCGAGCGTGCAAGCTGCGATCGTGCGTCCGTGCTGGACCGTACCGGACGACCATCGACTTTGACCCCGAATCGGACTACATCGCGCGGGGTGTCGACCATGGATCAGCCCCAGGTACCGCTTCGCAGGACCCCTCTTTACGACGAGCACGTCGCGCTCGGCGGCCGCCTCGTGCCGTTCGCGGGCTGGGAAATGCCCGTGCAGTACAAGGGCGTCACGGAGGAGCACCGCGCGGTGCGCACGGCCGTGGGGATCTTCGACGTCTGCCACATGGGCGAGCTCGTCCTTTGGGGCGACTACGCGGCGGACGTGGTCAACTACCTCATCACGAACGACGCGAAGCGCCTCATGGACGGGCAGGCGCTCTATACCGTCGCGTGCAACGACGCGGGCACGATCCTCGACGACCTCATCGTCTACCGCGTGTCGCAGACCAAATGGCTCATCGTCTGCAACGCCTCGAACCGCGACAAGATGGCTGCGCATTTCCGGGCCGCCGCGGCGAACCACTGCGACTTCGACGACGCCTCCGATCGCACGGCGCTCATCGCGCTGCAGGGCCCGAAGGCCCTCGAGCTGCTCGCGCGGGCGGGCGGCGACGGCCCTGCGCTCGCGGAGCTGCCGGCCTTCCACTTCCGCGACGCCGCGCTGGCGAACGTCCCGTGCACGGTGGCGCGCACGGGTTACACGGGCGAGGACGGCGTCGAGATCTTCTGTCCCACGGACGGCGCGGCGCAGCTCTGGCGCGCCCTCGTGAAGCTCGGCGGGCCGCTCGGCCTCGAGCCGGCCGGCCTCGGCGCGCGCGACACGCTCCGCCTCGAAGCGCGCCTCTCGCTGTACGGCAACGAGATCGACGAGACGACGAACCCGCTCGAAGCCGGCCTCGGCTGGGTCGTCAAGCTCGGCAAGGGCGACTTCGTGGGTCGCACGGCGCTCGAGCGCATCAAGGCGGCGGGCCTGACGCGCAAGCTCGTCGGCTTCGAGATGACCGGTCGCGGCATCGCGCGACACGGCTACCCGCTCCTCGACAAGGTGGGGATCAAGGTCGGCGTGTGCACGAGCGGCAGCCCCGGCCCCACGGTCGGCAAGAACATCGGCCTCGGCTACCTACCCACGTCGCTCGCCGAGGTGGGCACGTCGTTCGAGGTCGACTGCCGCGGCCGCTCGGTGAGCGCCGTCGTGGCGAAGACTCCGTTTTACAAGCGTTCGTCGTAACGAAAGCGTGTCGTCGTAGCAGGGGACAGGAGAGAGGGCTTCGTATGAGCAGCGATGATGTTCGTTCAGATCGTCGGTACACCAATGATCACGAGTGGGCGAAGGAGGATGGCAACGTCGTGCGCGTGGGCATCACGGCCTACGCCATAGATCAGCTCGGTGACATCACGCTCGTGAACCTCGACGTGAAGCCCGGCGAGACGATCACCCGGGGCAAGGCCTTCGGGACGATCGAGAGCGTCAAGACGCTGAGCGACCTCTTCGCACCGTTGAGCGGGAAGGTCGTCGAGGTCAACACAGCCCTGGAGACCAGGCCGGAGCTGGTAAACGATGACTGTTACGACCGCGCCTGGATGATCGCCGTGGAGCCTTCCGATCGGAGCGAGCTTGATGGCCTGCTCGACGTCACTGCCTATACTGAGCTGCTGAAGAAGACCGCCGGCCACTGAGACGGGCCGCGGCCTCCTCATCTCTCTCCACACCCATGCGATACCTCCCTCATACGCCCGAGGAGATCGCTTCGATGCTGGAGGCCGTCGGCCTGCCGTCGCTCGAGGCGCTCTACGAATCGATCCCCGCACGCGCCCGCTACGATCGCCCGCTCGACCTGCCCGCGCCGGTCGACGAGCCGTCGCTCATGCGCCACCTCGAAGAGCTCGCCCGCAAGAACCGCGCGGCCGGCATGCTCTCGTTCCTCGGCGCCGGCGCGTACGAGCATCATTTCCCGCCCGCCGCCGATCAGCTCATCCTGCGCAGCGAGTTCTACACGGCGTACACGCCGTACCAGCCCGAGGTCGCGCAGGGCACGCTGCAGGTCATCTTCGAGTTCCAGACGATCGTCAGCGAGATCTTCGGCCTGCCGCTCGCGAACGCGTCGATGTACGACGGCGCGAGCGCGACCGCCGAGGCCGTGCTCATGGCGCGCAGGCTCGTCGGGCGCGAGCACACGGTCATCTCCGCGGGCATCCACCCCGAGTACCTGGAGACGATCGAGACGCACGTGCGTAGCCTCGGAACGGGCAAGGCCTCGCTCACGACGGTGCCTCTCGCCGCGAACGGCGCCGCGGACGTGGACGCGCTCGCGGCCGCGATCACGCCCGAGACCGCGTGTGTCGTCGTCGGGTATCCGAACTTCTACGGCTCGGTCTGCGATCTCCGGAAGGTGGCCCAGGCCGCGCACGACAAGGGCGCGCTCGTGATCACGGCGACGCAAGATCCGTATGCGCTCGCGCTCCTCGAGTCGCCCGGCGCGCTCGGCGCAGACATCGCCGTGGGCGAGGGCCAGCCGCTCGGCCTCCCGCCGCAGTTCGGCGGCCCCGGCGTCGGGCTCTTCGCGTGCCGCGACGACCGCAAATACCTCCAGCAGATCCCCGGCCGCATCGTCGGCGAGACCGTCGATAAAGCGGGCAACCGCGGCTACGTGCTCACGCTGGCCACGCGCGAGCAGCACATCCGCCGCGAGCGGGCCACGAGCAACATCTGCACGAACAGCGGCCTCTGCGCGACCGCGATGACCATCAAGATGTGCATGCTCGGCAAGAAGGGTTTCGTGGAGGCCGCGCGTCAGTGCCTCGCCAAGGCCGAGTACCTGAAGCAGGCGATCGCGGGCCTCGAAGGCTACGCGCTGCCGTACCGCGCTCCGACCTTCAACGAGTTCGTCGTGCGCGTGCGCGGCGGCGACGCGAAGAAGGTCTGCGACGCGCTCGCCGCGCGGGACATCATCCCCGGCTTCGACCTCGGCCGCGTCAGCGCCGATCGGAAGGGCGAGCTGCTCATCGCCGTGACCGAGCGCCACACGCGCGCGGACCTCGACCGGCTGGTCGAGGCTCTCGCGGCGATCTAACGGAGGCGCCGCGCCGGGGTTTCACCCCGGACCCGACGAGGGGCTGTCCGCCCCTCGACCCGGACCAGGGCCAGCCCTGGACCACTGGTGCATCGACCGCGATGCGGTCGATGCAAGCGATCCGGAGCTCTGCTTTCTCCGACCTAGAAGAACCGTGGCGACGGCCCGAACGAGGCCGTCGCCGCCGGCGTTTGATGCGCCGGGTACGGGTTCGGCCACGCGTCGAGCATCGACTGCCGGTAGATCGTCAGGCGCAGGAAATCGATGCCGGCGAACGCGCCGAACGCGAGCGCGTCGCCCGTCCCGTAGAGCCCCTGCACGCCGATCGAGAAGCCGAGCGGCAAGCCGAGCGTGAGGCCCCCGGCCACGCCGCGCGAGTACGTCCCCCAGAGCCTCTGGTAGCCGCCCACGTCGACCGCGACGCCCACTTTGCCCGCCTGAAAGCCGTGCGTGGCGAAGCGCGCGAGCAAGGACAGGTCGAGGCCCTCGTCGACCACGGGCGTGAGCCGCGCGAGACCGCCGACGATGAAGGATCCGTCCGGCGTCGTGCCCACGCCGTAATCGATGTTGAAGGCCGCGCGCGGCGCGAGCGCCGCCGTCCCCTCTTTCCACGCGAGCGCCCCTGCCCCCGCGAACGCCCACGCCGACGCGTCGGCCCGCGCGACGTCCGGCGCGAGCATGGCCCCGAGGGCGAGCGCGACTCCGATCCACGAAGCTTTCACGTTGCGACGCACGAACCCGCACCTAGCACGTTTTTCTGCGGCGGGTGAGGATCCGCCGCTCGACGATCCGCGCGACCTCCTCGTCGAAGAGCACCGTGTTGTGCCCTTGGCCTTCCATCACGATCACCTCGCCGCCGGGCAGGGCGTGTGACACGGGCGAACGCAGGACGGCGTCCGCCCTTGCGATGATCGAGAGATGCGGGACGTTCGCCGTGGCCGATGCGGCGAGGCGGATCCTGCGCAGGACCGCGCTGTCCGGCGCGAGATCACGCGCCGCGCCGAACCCGAGCGCGCTCGCCCCGACGACGCCCGCGAACGGGCTCGCCATCGAGATCGTCTGCACGACCCGCGCGTCCCCCGCCTCCTGCGCGTAAAACCGCGAAACGACGCCGCCGAGGCTGTGCCCCACGAGATGCAGGCGCGCCGCGCCGGGCAGCTCCGCGGTGAGCGCCGCGAGCCGTTCGGCGAGCTCCTCGACGCCCGGGCCCGGCGGATACGTCATCGCCGCGGCGTGCACGCCCTTGTGACGCGTGATCGCGCGGCGCATGGGACGGAGCCCGCCGGCCGTCGCGAAGAGGCCGTGGAGGAGCACCACGACGTCGTCGCCGTCCTGCACCTCGGCAGGCGGCGCGGCTCCCTCGAGATCGTGCCGCAGGAGCCATGCCTGCCGCCCGAACGCGAGGGCCTCTCGGCCCGCGTTCACGAGCGCGCGGGCCCAGAAGGGACGATCCGCCATGCCGCGAGGATGCCACGGACGGCGCCCGTGATCTTCAAGGTCGTACGAGCCACGCGTGGAAGCTCCGCCATGCGTTTTGCTTCGCCGTGATCGTCACGGAATCACGACCGCCGACGGAGGAAAGCGGGACACGCGCCTCGAACCACGTCGCCTCGTCCCGCGCCGGGATCTCCACGGTTTGCGAGCCTCCCCCGAGGGGCTCCCCGCGCACGACGTGCTCGATCACGAGCGTGATCGGTCCGCCGCCATCGGTCCGGAGCACGAGCGTCGCGGGACCTCGCTCGACGTGCGGCGCGACGCGAAACGACTCGCTTTGCCCCTGCGGAACGATGCGGCCCGCGTCGAACCGCGCGCGCCCGGCCGCATCTTGCAACGTCGCGCCGATCACCCACCCGGCCTGCGGCCGCGGGAACGTGTATCCGTGTGCCCGTTCGTCCACGAGATCCGCGACATCGACCTCGAAGACCGAACCCGCCCGCGTCTCGCCGCTCGCCGCGAGCGTGGACCAGTCGGCCGCGTACACGACCTTCTCCGGCGCGGCGCAGATCACGTTGTCCTCGATCCGCACGGAGAACATTTGCTGTCCAAACGATCGCGCGAGATCGGGGAACCAGCCCGGGTAGATCGCCATCACGTCGGGCCGCTCGCTCGCCGGCATCCGCTCGATGAGCTCGACGATCGCGGGGATCCCGTGCACCGAGGCGCGGGCGAACGGCAGGTCGTGATAACCGCCGAGGCCGAGGCCATCGAGCGCCGAAATACCCGAGAGGTACGGGATCGCCCCCGCGTCCCCGACGAGGACCCGCCGAGGACGCGGCGAGAGCGCGGCGAGACGACGAGCGACCTCGGCTTGCTGATGCTCGATGTTGCCGGAAGCGCGGGCGAAATGATCGATCTGCCGCGGGAAGAGCCGCGCGGGCGCGAGCGCGGCGACGAGCGCGAGCCCGATCCCGAGCGCGCGAAGCACGCGCCCCCGTCGCATCAGCTCCGCGGCTCCGAGCGCCGCCACGACGAGCAGGAACAGGAGCGAAGGCACGGCGTACCGGAAGTTCTGGTACCGCGCCGTCGTGTTCAACGACACGAGCAGGAGCATGCCGATCGCGCCCGCGAGAAGCGGCGCCGCGAGGAGACGCGTGCGCCGCGCGAAGACCGCGACGAGCGCGAGGAGCGGCACCACGAACGAGACCGACGGGCCCCCGAGCGCCACGTCGAATGCCTGCGCCTGCAGCACGGCGAGGTTCTTGATCACCTCCACGGCCGCCTCGATCGGCGTGAGGTACGGGTTCGTCCCGACGAGCTTGCGGACCGCGCCCGCCTGGCTCATTTCCCCGGTGAACACGAGGTTCGCCGCGGCCTGCGCGGCCAGGAAAACCCCCATCGGTCCGAGCGCGCGGAGGAGCGAGGGCACCGTTCCGAGCGAACGCGCGCCGTACACCACGGCCACGCCGAGCGGCCCGACGAGCGCCGCGGACTCGGGCCGCGTGGCCACGAGGAGCGCGCCCCAGAGCCCGGCGCGGAGCTGCGCGGAGGGACGCTCGTGCGGCGACGCCGTCGTCGCGCGCCGCGCCGCGACGAGCAGACGGCCGAGGATCCCCGCGAAGAGCGCGGTCTCCATGCCCGAGTACAGGCTCCAGTCGACGAGCGGCACGGCGAGGAGCAGGGGCGCCGCGATGTAGGCCGCGAATCGCGGCGTCCCTTCGAGCAACGCTCGCACCGAGCGGCACAGATCCCACAAGCAGACGCACGTGATCGCGGCCGCGAAGTACGAGAGCTGCGCGCCTCGCAAGCCGAGCGCCCACGCAGGCGCGAGCACGAGCGGATACGTGAGGCTCGTCCCGCCCGAGGAGTAGCCGTTCTCCGGCAGCCACGCGAACGGGTGGCCGAGCGCCGCCGACCGCGCGAATCCGTAGTGGATGTAGACGTCGTCGAGCGGGACCGGGAACACCCCGTCCGTCCGCGCGAACCCGGGCAGCCAGAACGCGAGGCCCACCGCGATCACGACGATCGCCGCGAAGACCGAGAACAGCGCGGGCTCGCGGGGCCTTTCGAGCATCGAGCGGGACTAACCACGAAAAACGAGGTGCCGGAAGCGCTGATCGCTCGCCCTACGGCGCGCCGCGCTTTCCGCGCGTATGCTTCGCGCATGGCAACGCAGACCGTGGATGCAGAAGACGCCGCCCGATGGGACGCGGTCGAAGAGGCGACCGAGCTCATGAACGACGGGCGCTTCGTCGAGGCGCTCGTCGCCCTGCGAAACGTCATCAAGGCCGATCCGAGGAACCCCTACGCGTTCCATTTCCTCGGCGCCGCCCTCTTCGAGACGGGGGAGCGCGAGACCGCGCGTGAAGCTTACCGCGCGGCGCTCCGCCTCGCCCCGAACTACCTCGGCGCGCGCGTCGCGCTCTCGCACCTCTTGCGCCAGCTCGGCGACCTCGACGGCGCCCTGTCGCAGGCGAACGAAGCCCTGCGCAGGTTCCCCGGCGATGGCGAGGCGATGCAGGCCGCTGGCCTCGCCTACGCCGCGAAGGGCAACCGCAAGGCCGCGAAGAAGCAGCTCGAAGGGTTCCTCAAGTCGAACCCCGAGCTCGAAGCGCGTCTCGAGGTCGAGCAGATCCTCGGCATGCTGGGGATCGTCGGCGAGAACGAGCCGGTCGAGTTCGACTGAGAAAATCGATTGCATCGACCGCACCGCGGTCGATGCACCAAAGGTCCAGGGCTGGCCCTGGTCCGGGTCGAGGGGCGGACAGCCCCTCGTCGGGTCCGGGGTGAAACCCCGGCGCTACGCTATCGAGCACCCTCTCAAACGTCGACGCGCGTGAGGCACGCTTCGGCGAGGGCCTTCGCGCCCACCGACTCCGCCACGCGCGCGGCTGCGCGGAAGCCCGCGGCGCGCTCCAGGGCCTCGGCCCCGCGACGCGCGCCTTGCACGCGGAACGACACGCTCCGCACGAATGCGCGCATCGCCGCGACGTCGTCCCCTGCGGCCGCCAGGATCTCGCCGAGCACGAGCGCTGCGTGCGCGGCCATGGCCTCGCTGCCTGGGTAAAACGGCTCGGCCAGCACCCTCGTGAGCACCGCGGCGTCCTTCTGCGAAGCCGCCTTCTGCGCCTCGATCTCCGGCGTCTGCCGCGGCGCGGGCTCGAACCCGAGACGCGCCTCCAGATACCCGAGCACGTCCCACGCGACCCGCTGGAACGCCTCGAGCCCGTCCGAAGGCGCCTCCAGCACGCCGCCGCCCGCGCGTAGGCCCGCGCGATCGAGATCCCGCACGATCACGAGATCGTCGCGCTCGCCGACCACGAAGAGATCGCCGTCCCAGCCGAGCGACTTCTCCTCCGTCAGCCATTTCGTTGCGGGACCAACTTCCTCGGGGCCGAGCAGGCGCGTGCCGTCGCCGAGCTCGAGCCCGCCTGCTTGCGCCCAGATTGCCGCGAGATCCTCGGGCGGATCGCCCTCGAGATCCCACGCCCCTCGCGCCGGCGGGCGTCGCTTCGTGACCGCCTCTGCGGCGCAGATCCGCGCCGCGCGCTCGCTCGTTTCGTCGTGGATCACGGATTCGAGACCTGCCCCTTCGGATCGTCGCTCAGGCTGCGGAGGAACATCGAAGCCTGCGATCGGGCCTCGGCCACGCGGAAGACCACGAAGTGACCATCCGAGTCCTCTGGCACCGCCCATTGCGCGAGCACGCCCGTCGCCTTGCCGCCGGCGAGGTTGCCCGCGAGGCCCGACGCCGGGATCTCCACCGTGCCCGGCCCGCCCCACGCGAGCTCCGGGATCGGCCATTGCGACGGCTGGACGAGCGGCAGGCCCATCGCGATCGCGTGCATCTCGATCCCACGCGTCGGCGAGTAGCTGTCACCCGAGCCGTCGGAGTTCACGCCTTCGGTCATGTAGATGCTCTTCGGCGCCATCCCGTCACGCGGCGAGAGGACCACACGCTGCGCGTAATGCAGCGGGTCCGTCGTGTCCACGAGCATCTGCGCGAGCGAGAGCGCTGGGTGGAAGAGATCGAGCTCCGCCTCCTCCTCGCTGTTCAGGTTCAAGAACACCGTCTTCACGAGGTGCGCGATGCTCGGCGACGGGCTCGTCTTCTCCAGCAGCGTGATGGCCATGACCGCCGACGAGCCCGAGAGCACGCCGCCGCGCGCCTGATCGTCCGAGGCGAGGAAGAGCGGCCCGTTCAGCCCGCCCTGCGAGTGGCCGAAGTACGTGAGGCGCGTGCCGTCGAAGCGGATCGGCTGACCCGTCACGGAGAACTTCGCGGGCACCTCCATCTTCGACTCCGTGAAGAGCCGCGCGCGCTGCACCTCGTCGAGCGCCGACTGCCGGCTGTTCGTCCGGGCCGACAGGACGTTGTTCACGTTGAAGAAGAGCAGCGAGATCCGCGACGGATCGCCGTCCTTGGGCGCGCCCGGCCTGCGACCGTGGAAGATCTGATCGACCCCCATCGAGGCGATGCATTGCTCGGCCAGGCTACGCGCCGTGCCGTCGTACACGTAGCTACGGAAATCGCCGCCCGTGCCGTGCGCATAAAGCACGATCGGGAAGCCGTTCGGCGGCATCGGGCACGCGGGCGAGTTCGGCACGGTGAGCGAGAAGCGCAGATCGAAGGTATCGACGACCGCGGGCGCGCCGTTCTCGTACTTGAAGGCGCCACCGTCGCTCGGCGTCTCGAAGGGGAGCTCGCCCTCCTGATAGTTCGGCGAAGGCCCGTAGACGCCGAGATATTCGGTGCGCGTGTCCCACGTACCGCCGATGATCCACGCGGTCGGGTTCGCGACGGGCGCGGGCACGTTCGCGCGCAGGTGATCCCGCGCCGCGAAGAGCTCCTCCGTCGGATCGTTCGTCCGGAAGACCGCGAGGTGCACGATGCGCGCGCGCTCGATCCCGGCCTTCTCGATCTCCGCCACGGCCGGCGCGAGCTCCTCCTTCGCGACCCGAGCCGCCTCGCTCGCGGGGTCCTGCTCGCCGAGCGCCTGCGCGAGCTCGTCGCTCTTCGCGATCGTGCCCCCCTCGACCCCGCGCACGGCGTCGGTCACGACGAGCGCATACCGCGTGTGCGGCTGCAGGGGAAACCCCAGCGTCGGCATGAACGCGAGCGTGTTCGTCGGGTAATACACGCCCCCCTCCGCGCGGAACTTCAGCGAGACGAGCCTGCGCGTGCCGCGCTCGGGCGACGCGGGATCGATGTCGAGCAGCTGCACCGACGCGCCCGCGTCGAGCGCGAGGGCCGGGTTCTGCGGGAGCGAGCTCGGATCGAGCGGACCATCGAAGCGCAGGTAGCCCGTGGCCGCCGGCGAGAAGCCGTCGAGCTTGCGATCCATGAGCGAGATGTACTGGGCGAGGATCGGTACCCCGCGCGGGTTCGGGAACCCTTCGAGGGACACGATGCCGTCTTCGAGGCGCAGATCACTCGGCCACGGATGATCGAAAAAGGCCGCTTCCGCGAGCGCGGTGGGCGACGACGGGGCCACCCAGATCGAGGCGGCCTCGGGCGACGCGGCCGGCAGGGGACCACATCCGGCGACGCCGAGCAGGATCGACGACGATACGAGCGCAAAAGAGAAGCTCCGAAGGTCGCGCATGACGGAAAAGTATGCATGACCGTAGCCCCCCGCGATAGGCCGGGTGCGCCTGCTTTTCTTGTCGCCCGACCACGCAATCTCCGACGCCGCGGCGCCCCGGTCGTTCGATTCCCACACGCGCCGTCCGCTCCGCGCGGAGACGACGACCCGAGGACCCTCCTTTTCGTCCTTTCCGGTCCTCCTCCGCCCATGCTCGCTCGGCTGCGTTGTTCTTTAGATGTGAATCTTTTATACGTGCGTCATGTACCTCGCCGGAAAAAATGCCCTGGTCACGGGAGGTGGTCGCGGGATCGGCCGGGCCATCGCCGAGCGGCTCGCCCGCGAGGGCGCGCGCGTCCTCGTCACGGGCCGCACCCAGCCCGAGATCGACGAGGTCGCGAGCGAGATCGGCGGCGTCGCCGTGCGCATGGACGCGAACGATCGCGCGAGCGTGAAGGCCGCGATCGAGGCCGTCCACGCCGTGGGCCCCGTCGACGTGCTCGTGAACAACGCAGGCTTCGCGGAGTCCGTGCCCTTCGACCGCACGACGGACGAGATCTGGGACGATCTTCTCGAGGTGAATGTCACGAGCGCCTTCGCGCTCTGCCGCGCGTTCGTCCCCGGCATGATCGAGCGTGGCTTCGGCCGCGTGATCAACGTCGCCTCGAACGCGGGCCTCGTGGGATATGGATACAGCGTGGCCTACTGCGCCTCGAAGCACGCGATGGTCGGCATGACGCGCGCGCTCGCCGTGGAGATCGCGAAGTCACCCGTCACGGTCAACGCGGTGTGCCCGGGATGGACGCGGACACGCATGGGCGAAGAGGCGACCTCGCGGATCGCGCAGAAGACCGGTCGCAGCGCCGAGGCCGCGCACAAGGTCCTCGCGAACATGTCGCCGCAGCAGCGCTTCGCCGAGCCCGAGGAGATCGCCCACGTCGTCGCCATGCTCTGCGCGCCCGAGGCCCGCAGCGTGCACGGCCAGGCCATCCCCATCGACGGCGGCCAGGTCATGAAATAGGAGCCGAAGGCGACCCGAAGCCCCAAGCGGTGAATGGAGAAGGCCATGAACGACAAGCTCACCTTCGTGAACCCGGAGGGCTACTTGCCCCCGAAGGGATACTCGAACGGCGCCCTGGTCTCGGGACCCACGCTCTTCGTGGCCGGCCAGGTCGGCTGGAACGCGCGATGCGAGTTCGAGACCGACGACCTCGCCGAGCAGTTCGCGCAGGCGCTCGACAACGTGATCGCCGTCGTGCGCGCCGCCGGCGGGAGCCCCACGGATCTCGCCAAGATGACCGTGTACGTGACGGATCTCGACGCCTACCGCGGGTCGCTCAAGGCGATCGGGCAGGCGTGGCGCACGCGGCTCGGCAAGCACTTCCCCGCGATGGCGTTGCTCGGGGTCGCGGGCCTCGTCGAGCCACGCGCCAAGGTCGAGATCGAGGCCGTGGCCGTGCTTCCTGGAGCTCAGGCGAAAGCGTGAGGCGAGGCGCGCCGACCCGCAGGCCCGTGAGCGCGCAGCCTGCGGGCAAGGGCGAGCAGAACCCCGCCGTGCGCGCGTGGGTGCGCATCCTCGCCGTGCAGAAGGCCGCGCTCGCCGCGATCCGCGACGACCTCGAGCACGAGATGACCTTGCCGCGCTTCGATCTGCTCTCGAACCTGGTGCGCGAGGACGGGCAGACCCTGGCGTCGCTCTCGCGCTCGATGCTGGTCACGGCGGGCAACATCACCGGCCTCGTCGATCGCGCCGCGCGTGACGGGCTCGTCGAGCGCCGGGCCGATCCGAACGATCGGCGCGCCTGGCGCGTGCACCTCACCCCGAAGGGCCAGCTCGCTTTCCAGCGCGCCGAGCGCCGCCACGCCGCGCGCGTCTCCAAGCTCTTCTCCTCGCTCAGCGGTAACGAGATGTCGAGCCTCGTGCGGATGCTCGACAAGGTACGACAAACCATCCGTGGACCCGAGCTCTCGGCCGTCCGCGGCCCGCGCGGCGAGGCACGCCGCACCCCCGAGCGCGGCACGGGCAGGCGCCGCGCCCGCGCAAAATCCGAGGAAGATACGTGACCCTCTCGCCGAAGACCTTTGACCTCGAAATATCCCGCGGCATCGCCCAGATCACCCTGAACCGGCCCGAGCGCCTGAACGCGCTCACCTTCGAGGTGTACGGCGAGCTCGCCCAGACCTTCCGCTCGCTGGAGAAGGCCGACGACGCGCGCGCCGTCGTGATCACCGGCAAGGGCCGCGGCTTCTGCTCGGGCGGCGACGTCGAAGGCATCATCGCCGAGCTCTTCGCCCGCGACATCACGGGCCTCGTCGAGTTCACGCGCGTCACGGGCGCCCTCATCCAGAGCATCGCGGAGCTGCGCCGCCCCGTGATCGCGGCGGTGAACGGCGTCGCCGTGGGCGCGGGCGCGGTCATCGCCGCGGCCTGCGATCTGCGCATCTTCGCGGAGAGCGCGCGCATCGGCTTCATCTTCCCGCGCGTCGGGCTCTCGGGCGCGGACATGGGCGCCTCGTTCCTCCTGCCCCGCATCGTCGGCCGCGGCAGGGCCGCGGAGCTCCTGTTCTTCGGGGACCTGATCGGCGCCGAGGAAGCCCACCGCATCGGACTCGCGAACCGCGTCGTGCCCGACGCCGACGTCCTCGCGACGTCCCGCGGCTGGGCCGAGCGCCTCGCGAAGGGCCCGACCTTCGCGCATCGCATGACGAAGCAGATGCTCGAGAGCGAGCACGGCTTGACCCTCGCCGCCGCGATCGAGGCCGAGGCGCAGGCGCAGGCGCTCTGCATGGCGCACCCCGATTTCCGCGAGGCCTACGAGGCGAACAAGACGAAGCGCCCGGCCCGCTTCCTCGGCGCCGAGATCTGCGATCCGCCGCCGGCCGCGCCGAAGGCCGACGCAGGGAGCGAGACATGAGCCCGCGCTTCACGCTCTCGGTCCCGGACCTCGCGCCCTTCTTCGAGCAGCGCCACCACGAGCTCGCGACGCGCCTCCAGGGCGAGCACCTCGACGTGCTCGCGACGACCGAGGATCCGGTCGAGATCGCGCGCCTCCTCGGCGATCCCCTCGGCCTTTACGCGCACCTCGTCCCCGAGGCCTACGGCGGCGCCACGACGGGCCGCCCCGTCGACCTCGCGTACATCGACGTGCGCGCGCTCGTCCTCGTGCGCGAGGCGCTCGGCCAGGTCTCCGCGCAGGCCGACTCGATCTTCGCGGTGCAGGGCCTCGGCACCTACCCGATCCTCCTCGGCGGCTCGCAGGACCTCATCGCCGAGGTCGTGCCCGACGTCGTCCGGGGCCGTCGCCTCGGGGCCTTCGCGCTCACCGAGCCCGAGGCGGGCAGCGACGTCGCGTCCTTGCGCACGGTCGCGCGCAAGGACGGTGAGAGCTGGGTGCTCGACGGGGAAAAGACGCTCATCTCGAACGTGCCGATCGCCTCCCATCACGTGGTCTTCGCGAACGCCGATCCCTCGCTCGGCCGCAAGGGGATCACGGCGTTCTACGTGCCCAAGGACACGCCGGGCCTGACGCTCGAGCCGCTGCCGATGAGCGTGCCGCATCCGATCGGCCGCCTGCGCCTCGAAGGCTGCCGTGTGCCGAACGAGCACGTGCTCGGGCACGTGGGCGCGGGCTTCCGCATCGCGATGGAGACGCTCGACGCGTTCCGCATCTCGGTCGGCGCGGCGGCGAACGGGATGGCCGCGCGGGCGCTCACGGCGACGCTCGATCACGTGAAGCGGAGGCGCCAGTTCGGCGCGCCGCTCGCGGATCGGCAGCTCGTGCAGGCGTACCTCGCGGAGATGGCGACGGAGCTCGACGCGGCGCGCCTCCTCGTGGCGCGCGCCGCGCATCGACGCGACACCACGGGCGAGCGCGTCACGAGCCTGGCCGCGATGGGCAAGATGTACGCGACGGAGGCGGCGCAGCGCATCATCGACAAGGCGGTGCAGCTCCACGGCGGGATCGGCGTGCTCGAAGGGAGCGAGGTGGAGAAGCTCTATCGGGAAATCCGGCCGCTGCGCATCTACGAGGGGACGACGGAGATCCAGAAGCTCGTGATCGCGAAGGCGCTCCTCGGCTGAGTCGTCGTCCCGACCGACGTGATCGTCGACCTGCCTCGACGACTTCGTCGACCCGGACGACGAGGTCAGTGACCTGCCCGACGAAGTCATCGACCCGGACGACGTGATCGTCGACCTGCCTCGACGACTTCGTCGACCTGCCTCGACGACTTCGTCGACCCCGACGACGACTTCATCGACCCGGACGACGAGATCGCCGGTCCGCCCAACGACTTCGTCGACCCGGACGACGAGGTCAGTGACCTACCCGACGAGATCGTCGACCTGCCTCGATGACTTCGTCGACATGCCCGGCGCCGCCGACCGGCTTGCCTTGCGTCTTGCCGCGCCCCTTGCTCCGTGTCTCCCTCCCCCGTCCCGCCATGTGGAAGCCAAAGGAGCGCATCCGCCATCCCCTCCCCGAGGACCGGCCTCCCACGGCCGAGGAGGCCGCTCGCTCGCGCCTCTTCTCGCCGCTCACCCTCGCCTCCGGCCTCACGCTCGCCGATCGCACCTGGGTGCCCGCCATGGTCCCGTGGCGCGCGACGGAGGAGGGCTTCGTCACGAAGGACGTGCTCGATTGGTACGGCCGCTTCGCCGAAGGACAGCCGGGCGTGCTCGTCGTCGAGGCGACCGGGATCCGCGACGTCCCGAGCGGGCCGCTCCTGCGCATCGGGCACGATCGGTTCGTCCCCGGGCTCGCCGAGCTCACGCGCCGCGTCCGCGAGACGAGCGGCGGCCGCACGCGCCTCTTCCTCCAGATCATCGATTTCCTGCGCATTCGCAGGCGCCCGCCGCACGAAAAATTCCTCGAGACGCACCTCGCCCTCACCCCGGGGCACCGCAAGAACCTGGAGCGCGAGACCGGCGACGCCTGGTGGGCCGAGGCCCCCGACGCGAGCATCCGCGAGTTTTTGCGGACCGCGAGCGACGAGGTGCTCGATCGGATCCTCGAACCCCGCGAGCTCGAGGCGCTCCGCTTCGGGGCGCGCGAGCGCGTCACCGACGTCCACGATCCCCACATTCGCGACCTCCCCCGCGTCCTGCCTTCGCTCTTCGCCGACGCCGCGAAACGCGCGAAGGACGCCGGGTTCGACGGCGTCGAGCTGCATTACGCGCACGCCTACACGATGGCCTCGTTCCTCTCCGCCCGGAACGATCGAAAGGACGGTTATGGCGGCTCGCGTGACGCGCGCGCCCGCCTGCCGCTCGAGGTCCATGCCGCCGTGCGCGAGGCCGTCGGCCGCTCGTATACCGTCGGATGCCGCTTCCTCTGCGACGAGATCATCGAAGGCGGCAGCCGCATCGACGACGCCATCCATTACGCTCTGCTCTTCGCTCGGGCCGGCATGGACTTTCTTTCCCTCTCCACGGGCGGCAAATTCGAGGATTCGAAGCAACCCAAGGTCGGCGAGGCCGCCTATCCCTACACCGGGCCGAGCGGCTACGAGTGCATGCCCACCGCCCTCTCCGACGCGCGCGGCCCCTTCGCGCGACACGTCGAAAAGCAGGCCCGCATTCGCGCCGCCCTCCGCGCCGAGGGCCTCGAAACGCCCACCGTCGCCGCCGGCGGCATTGGCACGTTCGTCCAGGCCGAATCGATCCTCGCCCGCGGCGAGGCCGATCTCATTGCCGCGGCGCGCCAGTCCCTCGCCGATCCCGACTGGTTCCGGAAGCACCGCGAAGGCCGCGGCGCCGAAGTGCGGCGCTGCATCTACTCGAATTACTGCGAGGCGCTCGATCAGCGCCACCGCCAGGTCACCTGCCAGCTCTGGGATCGTCAGGATCTCGACGATCCAGGCGCGCCGCGCAGCGTCGAGGGAAACCGCAGGCTCGTCGCCCTCCGCTGGGATCGGTGATTCGTGTATTCTTACCGGAACAGCGCCCCGCCGCGCGGGCGCCCTTGAAGAAAGAGTGGCTTTCCATGCATACACGCTATCTCACCGCATTCGCCCTCGTCGGCCTCGGCGTCCTCTCGGGCTGCAAGGAGACGGTCGACTCGCAGAACGTCAAGACCGCCGGCATCGCGGCCATCCTCTCCGCCACCGCCGAATCCGACCAGGAGACCCGGCTCATCGCCACGCTCAAGGTGGGCGGCGACGAGAGCAACACCTACGTCGATCTCTCGGGCGGCGACCGCATCTTCGCCTCGGCGGGTGACAAGCGCGTCGAGATGCAGACCCAGGAGACCGGCGTCTACGAGGCCGAGTTCAACACCGCCGTCGAAGGCACCGAGTTCCTCGTCGACCTCCAGCGCGCGGACGGCGACAACGCGTCCTCGAGCCGCGGCACCCTGCCCGCGCCCTTCGCCCTCACGATCGGCGCTTCCGCCGTCTCGCGCGCGGCCGCTCTCAACATCACCTGGACCCCCTCGGGCTCGAACGACGACGTGCGCCTGGAGCTGAACAGCCCCTGCACGTTCCTCGAGACCATCGACGTCCCGGGCGACAGCGGCACGCACACGATCCAGGCCAATACCCTCCAGGCCACGGGTTCGGCGGACCAGCCCCCGCCCACGTGCGACGTCACCGTCACGATGACCCGCTCGCGCCGCGGCACCCCCGACTCCGCCTTCGACAGCGAAAGCTCGTTCGTCCTCCAACAAGTTCGCACCGGCAAGTTCACCTCGACGCCCTGAGCGGGAGTACACTGCGGGCGCATGCCGACGCCCGCCCTTTCCCCTCGCCTCCTCGCCGCCCTCGGAATCGCCGCTTCTCTCGCGGCAGGTTGCAGCGATCCCTCCCCCGCCGAGCCCCCTCCGCCCCCGCCCACGGACGACCGCTGTCCGGGCACCGGCGTCAGCAAGGGGCCGTGGTCGCTCCGCGTCGATCGCACCTCCGCCGTCGTCCGCTGGGAAGCGTGCCGGCAGGGCGTCGCGGGCGGGGTCGTCTTCACGCCCGAGGGCGGCGAGGCGCGCGAAGCGACCTCGACCGTCACGACGTACGAGGTCCCCACGACACGCACGGCGCCCCTCGATCCGAGCGCGCCGCACGACGAGGCCGGCACCTACTGGACGCACGAGGCCGTCCTCTCCAACCTCACGCCCGGCGCCTGCGTCGAATACCACCTCGCCGCCGATCCCGCGGCGAAAGGCCGCGTCTGCGCCGCCAAACCCGACGGCGCGGATCTGCGCTTCCTCGCCATCGGCGACACGAACCCGGGCCTCAATCGTCTCACCTTGAAGGTGCTCGACAAGGTCCTGCCGATGAACCCCGATTTCACGCTGCACGGCGGCGACATTCAATATTACGAGTCCGGCCTCGAGACCTACGCGTCCTGGTTCCCCGCCATGCGCCCCTTGCTCGCGCAGGGCGCGTTTTTCCCGGCCCTCGGCAATCACGAGCTCGAGGTCCCCGAGGAATACGAGGCCTATTATCGACGCTTCTTCGGCGGCGCCGGGTTCGACGGCGCGGGGGACCATTACCGATTCGAATCGGGCGGCGTGTGGTTCTTCTCCCTCGACACGGAACAACCCCTCGGCCTCGCCTCCGAGCAGGGAGCATGGCTCGCGCAATCCCTCGCCGACGCGGCGTCGAAGCCCGGGTATCGATTCTCCGTGGTCTTTCTCCACAAGCCGATCGTCACGTGCGGGGACAAATCCGACGATCCCGCGACGCGCGCCGAGCTCGAGCCGCTCTTCGTGCAGCACGGGGTGAAGCTCGTGATCCAGGCGCACATGCACGGCTACGAGCGATTCGCTTTCCCCGACATCACGTGGATCACGACGGGCGGCGGCGGCGCCTCGCTCGCGGACGTGGACGAGAACGTCGACCGCCCCATCTGCGCGATGCGCGCCGCCTCGGGCACCGTCCGCCACGCCGTCGTCCTCGACGCAACGGGCACGACGCTCTCCGGCCAGGTGATTGACGACAAGGGCGCCGTCTGGGATACCTTCACCCTCGAAGGGCCCTGACGCATCGCCCCAAACGTGCTCGTCTCGGCAAACGCTCCTTGACGCCGAGAAGCCCTCCTCGATACAAAATCTCCATGCGACGCGGCGTTTGCCTGGGAAAAGCCGGCCTCCTCTCGCTCTCTTGCGCCGCCCTGCTGCTCGTTTCGAGCGCGGCCCGCGCCGACGACGATGAAGATCCGAGGCGGCTCAAGCCGAAGTACGGCCTGGCCGGCATCGGCTTCCACATCGAGGCCGGCGCCGGCGTCTACCAGGTCGTCGGGCAAGGCGGGTTCGTTCCGGGCATCTACCCCCGCGCCGCGCTCGAGCTGCACCTCGGCCCGCATTTCTCGATCCCGGTCGTCGCGCGCTTCCAGACCGCCATCGACCCGAACGCCGGCGCGCCCGACTTCGCGCAGCTCTCGGTCGCGCCGGGCATCAACTTCCGCCTGCGCGAGCTCGATTGGCCCATCGCCCTCGTGTTCGGCGCCGCCGTGCGCATCGGCCGCTTCTCCGCGAGCCAAAAGCTCGTCGACGCGGACTTCCAGACGACCCCGGACGCCGGCACCGAGGAGGCGCTCGGCTTTCCCCTCGCGCCCGAGGCGACGGCCAAGCTCGAATGGTGGATCGCGCCGCTCTTCGTCGCCAAGGTCAGCGCCACGTACGCGCCGGTCTTCGTGAACAAGCAGCCGATCCACAACATCGAGGAAGCCCTGGCGATCGCGCTCGTTTTTTGACGGTGCGGCGCCCGAGGGGGCGAGGGCACGGCCCGCTCCTTTCCACGGGACCATTCCCTTCCGCGCGCAGGGCTCGTACCCTCGACGTTAGGAGCCCCGCATGGAACCGACTCCTTTCTCCCGGCAGAACAAGGCGCGCGTCCTCGGCGCAGGTGAAACCACGATCGTCCTCGCCCACGGCTTCGGGACGGATCAAACGGCGTGGCGTCATCAAGCGCCCACGCTCGCCGAGCGGCACCGCGTCCTGCTCTTCGATCACATGGGCGCGGGGCGCTCGGACCTCTCCGCCTACAGCCCGCGCCGCTACCAGAGCCTGCGCAGCTACGCGATCGACCTGCTCCTCCTGCTGGAGGAGCTCGCCCTGGAGGACGTGGTCTACGTCGGCCACTCCATGAGCGGGATGATCGGCCTGCTCGCCGCCGTGGAGGAGCCGAGCCGCTTCCGCAAGCTCGTCCTGCTCGGCGCCTCGCCACGCTACCTCGACGACGTGGGCTACGAAGGCGGCTTCAAGCGCGCCGATCTCGACGGGCTCTACCGCGCGATGCAGACGAACTTCCACGCCTGGGCCAGCGGGTTCGCCCCGATCGTGACGGGCAACCCCGACAGACCCGATCTGGCCCGGGACTTCGCCGCCAGCCTGGGGGCGCTGCGGCCGGACATCGCGCTCACCGTCGCCCGCGTCATCTTCGAGTCCGACCACCGCGGAGACCTCCCGAAGCTCGCGCACCCGACGCTCGTGCTCCAATCGCAGGCGGACGTCGCCGTCCCCATCTCGGTCGGCACGTACCTCGCGAGCCACATCCCCCGCGCGGAGCTCCAGGTGCTCGACGCGACGGGCCACATGCCGCATTGGAGCGCTCCGGAGCAGGTGACGCGCGCGATCCTCTCGTTCGCCGCCTCCGCCTGATGGGTACGAGCACGCCCGAAGCCCTGCTCGCCGCGCTCGGCGCCGGGGATCCGGAAACGGCTCTCCCCCGCGTCCTCGCCGTGCTCCACGAGCGGTTCCACGTCGACGCGGTCCTCGCGCTCCGCCGGATCGACCCCGTGACGGCCCTCGCGCTCGCGAGCGCCCCGGCGGGCCTGCTCCCCGACGGCATGACGCACGCCGCGATCTTCGTCGGCGCGCTCGAATCGGCGCGGCCGGTCTTCGACGCGGGCGTGACGTCCGAGATGGGCCTGCCGCGTAGCTTCCGCGGCAGCCTCGCCATCCTGCCCTGGTCCACCGCCGAGGACGCGGGGGGCCTCGCGCTCGTCCGCCGCGAGATCACGCCCTTCTCGGAGGAGGATCGGCGCGCCCTCGTCTCCGTCCTGCCCCTCGTTCACCTGCTCGTGCGGCACCTGCAGAAGGCCGAGCTTGCCGCGGCGGCCTCGGCCCGCTTCGACGCCGTCTTCCAGACCCTCCCGCATGGCCTCGTCTTCGTGGACGACCGCGGGTCCGAGGCGTGGGTGAACGAGGCCGCGGCCGCGCTCCTCGGCCTGCCCGAGGGCGCGCACGAGCCGGCCCGCGTGGCCCGCGCGATGGCCGGCCTCTGGAGCCGCGCCGAGGACCGCGCCGGCCTCCGGCGGAGCGCGCTCGCCGTGATGAACCAGAGGGACGGTGAGCTGCGCGACGCGCGGTGGGTCTTCGCAGGCCCGCCGCGCCGCGTCCTCAGCATCTCCAGCACGGCCACGGGCGAGCGCGAGCACCGCGGCAGGCTCTGGCTCTTCATCGACGTCACCGCGCAGCACGTCGCGAGCGAGGAGCTCGAAGCGAAAAACGCCGCGCTCGAAGGAGCGCGCCGGGAGGCGGACCTCGCCAACGCGGCGAAGTCGCGGTTCCTCGCCACGATGAGCCACGAGATCCGGACGCCCATGAACGCGGTCCTCGGCATGACGGGGCTCTTGCTCGACACCCCGCTCGGCGAGGAGCAGCGCGACGTCGTCGAGACCATCCGTCAGAGCGGCGAGGCGCTGCTCACCATCATCAACGACATCCTCGATTTCTCGAAGATCGAGGCGGGCCTGATGGACCTCGAAGAGCAGCCCTTCGCGCTCCGCCCCTGCGTGGAGGAGGCCCTCGACCTCGTGGCCGTCGCGGCGCGCAAGAAGGGCCTCGAGCTCGGCGCCTTCATCGACCCGGCCACGCCGCCCGGCATCTTCGGCGACGTGACCCGGCTGCGGCAGATCCTGGTGAACCTCCTCGGCAACGCGGTGAAATTCACCGGCGCGGGCGAGGTCCTCGTGGAAATCGCGCCCGCGAGCGAGCCTCGCGCACACGGAAAACTCGCCCTCCAGGTCTCGGTACGCGACACCGGCATCGGCATCCCGAAAGACCGCCTCGGGCGGCTCTTTCAATCGTTCTCCCAGGTCGACGCCTCGATCTCCCGCAGGTACGGCGGCACCGGCCTCGGCCTCGCGATCTGCAAGCGCCTCGTCGAGCTCATGCACGGGCAGATCCGGGTCGAGAGCGAGGAGGGCGTCGGCACGACGTTCCATTTCACGATCGAGACCACCCCCGCGCACGACGTCGGGCGGGATCTCTCGGAGGCCCTCGCCGTCGCGGGCCAGGATCTCTCGGGCAAGCACGTCCTCATCGTCGACGACAGCGCCACGAACCGGCGCATCCTCGCCGAGCAGACGCGCGCCTTCGGCCTCACGCCCATGCTCGCCGCGTCCGGCGCCGAGGCCCTCGACCTGCTCCGGCGCCGCGCGGAGGCCGAGCCGCCCGACGAGCCCTTGCCGGTCGCCCTGGCGCTCCTCGACGTCTCCATGCCGGGGATGGACGGCTTCGAGCTCGGCGCCGCCATTCGCCGGGATCCCCGCCTCGCGGAGCTGCCCTTCCTCCTGCTCACGTCGAGCGACCTCGCCACGCATCGGGAGGCGGCGCGGCTCGGCGCCACCTGCCTCTCGAAGCCCATCAAGCAATCGAGCCTCTTCGACGCGATCATGCGCGCGCTCTCGCAATCGGTCATGCGCCCCTCGCGCGCCCCGCGGGCCCCGGCGATGGATCCTTCGCTCGGCGAGCGCCACCCGCTGCGGATCCTCCTCGCCGAGGACAACGTGGTGAACCAGAAGGTCGCGACCCTGCTGCTCCAGCGGCTCGGCTATCGCGTGGACATCGCGGCGAACGGCCTGGAGGTCCTCGAGGCCGTCACGCGCAAGGAATACGACGTCGTCTTCATGGACGTCCAGATGCCGGAAATGGATGGCCTCGAAGCCACCCGCCGCCTCCGCGCCGCGGGCCCCTTCCGGGGCAGGCCCCGCATCGTCGCGATGACGGCGAACGCGATGCACGAGGACCAGAAGGCGTGCCTCGCGGCGGGCATGGACGATTTCGTCGCCAAGCCCATTCGTATCGAGGAGCTCGTCGCCGCGCTCCTGCGCTCGGCCGTCGAACCGACGAAGAGGCCCGCGCCCTCGCAGATCCCGGCCCCGCGGGACCCGGACGAGCCCGTCCTCGACGAGGAGGCCTTCGAACGGATCCGGCTCGTCGCGTCGTTCGACGAGGAGAACCCGCTCGCGACGCTGATCGCCGATTTCGTCCGGGATTCGCGGCGCAACGTGGAGGACATGGCCGCCGCGCTTTCGGCGGGGGATTTCCGCGCGCTCGAGCGCCTCGCGCACAACCTCAAGGGCAGCGCCGGCATGATGGGCGCCACGCGCCTCTCGCGCCGCTCCGCCGACGTCGAGCGGGCGGCCCGGGAAGGCCGGCGCGAGGGAATCGCCCGGCTCATCGAGGCGGCCCTCGAGGAGCACGTGCACACGGCCGCGGCCCTCCTTTCGAGGTGCTAGGTCCGGTCCACGGGCGGCTCGTCACGGCTTCCTCTTCGTCGGCCTCACGACGCCCGTGGGGCCGAGCGCCCTCCATCGGCAGGGGCTGAATGCGCTCCGGCGCTGCCCGCAGCGTGGCTGCCGGGCGAGCGCGGATCGGTCCTTTGGATCCATTGAGGGATCCTTCGAAGGCACAATTTCACAGCACAACCGGAACAGCCCTCGTTGCGCCGCCCCCCGGGGATTGTGACATTGCCGCGACGAACCGTGTGATATTTTTCACATCACATCTAAGTGTATGGTTTGGCGCGTCGCCACCTGAAGATGCGGTACCTCGCGATACCATGAAATCGGCGTGGAAATCGTGCCGTCGGACTTGCAAATTTTGTACACTCTGAACAAACAGGTCCCCACAAAACAATTTTAGACGTTGCCGCGGGGGCGGGAGGGCCGATGAGTAGCAAGTCCTTCGATCCCGTTCCCGGGAGCCGTATTCCCATTCCATCCGGCGAAAGCGAGCCCGGCTCGTTTTCCGAGACGATCGCGTGCGATGGCCCCGCGGGTGGGGTCGGCGCCGCTCCCCATGAAATGGCGGGCGGAGCCCTCCCGAGCATGCGCGAGCCTCGTGAATCGGCCCGGCCGATCCAGGCGCCGACGCGCGTCGATTCGAAGGAAAATCGCGCTCGCTCCACGACCGAGCTCCCAGGGCCGCCGCCCACGAACGTCCCGCGCGGCGGCCTTTTGCCGGCGTCCTTCGCACAGCAACGCTTGTGGCTCGTCGGGCAGATGTTCCCCGATACGCCCATCTATCACGAGCCCATCCTCGTGCAGATGCGTGAGCCCGTGGACGCCGCGGTGCTCGCACGCGCCCTGACCGAGATCACCCGCCGGCACGAGGCATGGCGCACCGTCTTCACGGAGGCCGAGGGCCAGGCGATGCAGCACATCCTGCCGCCGCGGCCGTTCGTCGTGCCCGTGGTCGATTTGACGACGTTGCCTCCGGAGGAGCGCGAGGCCGAAGCTTTGCGCCTCGCTCGCATCGACGCCCGACGACCTTTTGACTTACGCGAAGGCCCCCTCGTCCGCGCCCTCCTTTTGCGCCTCGCCGACGACGACACGCGGCTCTGCGTCACCGGGCATCACATCATCGTCGACGGCATCTCCTTCTTTGGCGTCTTCCTGCCCGAGCTCCGCGCGCTTTACGCCGCCTTCTCCCGCGGCGAACCCTCGCCCTTGCCGGAGCCCGCGTTCCATCTCGCGGATTTCGCCGCCTGGCAGCGTCAGTGGCTCACGGAGAACGAGCTCGCCCCGAAGCTCGCGTATTGGCAGAAGCAGCTCGCCGGCGTGACGGAGCTCGACCTCCCCCTCGATTTCCCGCGCCCGGCCCGGCCCACGGGCAACGGCGCCCGCATGAAGGTCGAGCTCTCGCCGGATCTCGCGGCGAAGCTCCGCGCGATCGCCCATCGGGCGGGCGTCACCCTGTTCACGACGCTCCTCGCCGCGTGGAAGACGCTCCTTTTCCGGTACACGCGAGAGGGCGACATCGTGGTCGGCTCGGCCGCGGCCGGGCGCCCGCGCCCCGAATTCGAGCCCCTCCTCGGCTATTTCAACAACAACCTCGTCCTGCGCACCCAGCTCGACGGCGCCCTCACGTTCGAGGAGCTCTTGCCGCGCGTGGGCGAGGTTCTGCGCGCCGCGCGCGAGCACCAGGACGTCCCCTTCGACCGGCTCCTCGCCGCGGCCGACGGCCTGCGCCAGCCGCAGAGGAATCCTCTTTACGACACCGCCTTCCTCCTCATGCCGCCCGTCCCGCCCGTCTCCGAGCCTCCGTACTGGAGCGCCGGCCGGATCGACATCGGCACCGCGAAGCTCGACCTCTATCTCGAACTTCATCAGCGGCCCCAGGGCCTCGTCGGCCACATCGAATACCAGACCGATCTTTTCGCGCCCGCGACCATCGAGCGGATGGTGGGCCATTACCGGACGCTGCTCGAAGCGATTGCCCTGGACCCAATGCAGCGGCTCTCGGAGCTCCCGATCCTCACGGAGCACGAGCGTCGGCAACTCGCCGCGTGGCAAGGGCCCTCCACGCCCGCCGCCTCGGGCGCGGAGAGCGAGAGCCTGGAGCAACGCTTCGCGGTCCAGGCCGCGCGCAATCCTTCGGCGATCGCCCTGGAGCACGGGGACCAAAGGCTCACGTATGCCGAGGTCGACGCGCGTGCGAACCAGCTCGCGCACGCATTGCGCGCCCGCGGCGTCGGTCAGGAGACGCTCGTCGGGCTCTACGCCACGCGCTCGTTCGACGCGATCATCGCCATCCTTGGCGTGCTCAAAGCGGGCGGCGCGTACGTCCCCCTGGATCCGGACTCCCCAAGCGAGCGCCTCCGCTTCATCCTGCAAGACGCCGCGATCCGCCTCGTGCTCACGAACACGACGAATGCGGGCGAGTGGCTACCGCCGAGCGTCGCGTCCCTCCGGCTCGACGCGGACGACCCCGAAATCGCCGCTCTCCCGAGGAACGTCCCCCCGCCGCTCGCCAAACCGAACCACCTCGCATACGTCATTTACACATCCGGCTCCTCGGGGCAGCCCAAGGGCGTGCTCGTCGAGCGTCGCGGCCTCCGTGACCTCGCCCTGGCTTTGGCGGCGCGCTTCGGCCTCGGCGTCGGCACCCGCATGGTGCAGCTCTTCCCCCTCACCTTCGATGGCTCGATCGGCGACTTCGCGCTCGCCTGGTCGATCGGGGCGACGCTCGTGCTCGCGGCCAGGGAGAGCGTCATGCCCGGCCCCGATCTCGCGAAGTTCCTGCGGGACAAAGACATCCACGCGCTCGTGGTGACCCCGTCCGCGCTCGCGGCCCTGCCCCACGAGGAGCTGCCCTCGCTGCGGACGCTCATCACGGCGGGCGAGGCCTTGTCCGAGGAGCTCGTGTCGAAATGGGCGCCCGGGCGGCGTTTCTTCAATGTGTACGGCCCGACGGAGGCCACGGTGGCCGCCCTCGCCGCGGAATGCCGCGCAGGCGAAGGCAAACCGCCCATCGGGCGCCCCTTTGCGCACGTGACGGTCCACGTCCTCGACGAACGCAAACGCCCCGTCCCCGTCGGCATCCCCGGGGAGCTCTACATCGGGGGCACCGGCGTGGCGCGGGGCTACTTGAATCGGCCCGATCTCACGGCGGCAGCTTTCCCCGAGATGGCGGGGGCGCGGCTTCATCGTACGGGTGACCGGGTGAAATGGCGGCCCGACGGAGGCCTCGAATACATCGGACGGGTCGATCGGCAGATCAAGCTGCGCGGCTTCCGTATCGACCTCGGCGAGATCGAGGCTGCGCTCGGCGACCACGCGTCCGTGAAGTGGAGCGCGGTCGAGCTCCGCGAGGTCCATGGCGAGCGCCGCCTCGTCGCATACGTACAACCTCGCGCAGGCGCGCCCGAGGACCTCGGGCGCGAGCTCGGGCGATACCTGCGCGAGCGGCTGCCGGCGTACATGGTGCCGACGAGCTTCGTGGTCCTCGACGAGATGCCCACGAACCGCAATGGCAAGCTGAACCGCGAACGGCTGCCGTCTCCCACGTCCCCCACCTCCCCCGCGTCCCCTGCGGACGCGCCGAGAGCATCCACCTCGGCCCTGGAGGACTGCATTGCGGCCATCTGGCGCAACGTATTGGGAATCACCGACGTCGACCTCGATTCGCAATTCTTCGAGGTCGGCGGCCACTCCCTTTCCCTCTCGCGTGTGCAGGCCGCGATCGCGATCGAGCTCGGCGCGGACATCGACGTCATCACGCTGATGCGTCTGCCGACGATCCGTCTTCTGGCCGCGCACCTCGCCACCCTGCCGGGACTCTCGCGCGCGGCCGAGCGTCGCGATTGCGCCACGCCTCGTGAGGCCGCCGCCGAAGCGCCGGACCGCGCGCATCCCATTGCGATCGTCGGAATGGCGATCCGCGCCCCGGGGATCCGTCATGCGGACGATCTGTGGGATCTGGCCCAATCGGGGCGCGTGACCGTCCGCAGATTCGACCCGGAGGCCCTGATCGCAGCCGGCGCGGATCCCCAACGGGTCCGGAGACCGGAGTTCGTCCCGGCCGAGGGCGTTCTCGACGACGCGGATCGCTTCGACGCCGCGTTTTTCGGGTACAGCGACGCCGACGCGGCCCTCATGGATCCGCAACAGCGCATCTTCCTCGAATGCGCGCACGAGGCGCTCGAGCACGCGTCCTGCGATCCGTCGCGATTTCCGGGCCGGATAGGGGTCTTCGGAGGCATGGGCGCGCCGCTCCATTGGCAGGGCGCGGTCGCCGACACGCTCCGCGAGGAGGGGCGCTCGCCGGACGCCTTCCGCGCTCAGACGCTCAACCTGCACGATTTCCTGGCAACGCGGGTGGCGTTCAAGTTGGGACTCCGCGGGCCTGCGATCACGGTCCAGACGGCGTGCTCGACGTCCCTCTCGGCCGTCCACCTCGCGCGCCAAAGCCTGCTCGTCGGCGATTGCGACATGGCCCTCGCCGGCGGCGTCTCCTTGACCTCGCTCCGGGACGGCGACCGGGGATACCTGTGCGCCGACGGCGGCGTGTACTCCACCGACGGCCATTGCCGGCCCTTCGACGAAAGCGCGACCGGCATGGTTCCCTCGAGCGGCGTCGTGGTCGTCGCGCTCAAGCGCCTCTCCGATGCGCTCGCGGACGGCGACACGATCCACGCGGTCCTGCTCGCATCGTCCATGAACAACGACGGCGGCGAGAAGCTCGGCTTCACCGCGCCGGGCGAGGACGGCGTCGCTCGGATCGTCGCGCAAACACTCGAGCTCGCCGGCGTCGATCCCAGCTCGATCGGGCTTCTCGAAGCCCACGGCACCGGCACGCGCCTCGGGGATCCGACCGAGGTCCGGGCGCTCACCCGGGCTTTCCGTCGTTTCACGGAGAAACGTGGGGTTTGCGCCCTGGGCTCCCTCAAGGCGAACCTCGGACACCTCGACGCCGCCGCGGGAGGCGCGAGCCTCGTCAAGGCGACGCTCGCGCTCGAGCACGGCCTCATCCCGCCGCTCACCCATTTGCGGGCGCCGAACCCTCTGCTCGATCTGTCCAGCACACCGTTTTTCTTGCCAGACGCCCCCCGGCCCTTCCCGCGAACGAACGGCCCCCGTCGCGCGGCCGTCAATGCCCTCGGGATCGGCGGCACGAACGTACACGTGATCCTCGAGGAAGCGCCGCGCGCGGAGACCTCGCCCCCTCGGCGCCCTACCTCCCTCGTATGCCTCTCGGCCAATACGGAGACGGCGCTCGCGGAGGCCCGACGGAGGCTCGGCGAGCACCTCGCGCGTCATGCGAACCTGGAGCTCGCCGACGTCGCGTTCTCCCTCTCGGTGGGGCGCACGCAAAAGCGGTTCCGAACGACGCTCGTTTGTCACGACACCTCGCAGGCCGCGCTGGCGCTCGCCGAGCGGACGACAGGAGCCCCGCCGACGGCGACCACAGGCTCGCGCCCCGTGGTTTTCCTGTTCCCGGGACATGGCGTGCAATACGCTGGCATGGCCGCGGAGCTCTACGAAGTGGAGCCCGTCTTCCGGGAGGCCCTCGACGCCTGCATCGACATCCTCCGCGGGGCTGCTGGTCTCGACCTCCGGCCGCTCCTCCTCGAACAGCTCCCCGAAGGTGACCTTCGGCTCGACGAGATGCGATGGGCTCAGCCGCTCGTCTTCACGGTAGAGTATGCCCTTGCCAAACTATTTCTTGCCTGGGGTCTCCGCCCCGCGGCGATGCTGGGGCATAGCGTGGGCGAGTACGTCGCGGCTTGCCTCGCGGGCATCTTCTCGCTCCGGGACGCACTCCTGCTGGTCGCCGAGCGTGGGCGCCTCATGGACGAGACGCCGCCGGGAGGCATGTTGACGGTCTTCGCCGACGCCGACGCGATCGAACCATATCTCGGAACAAACCTCGTCATCGCGACCCACGCGCCGGGCGCCGTCGTGCTCTCGGGCCCCGCCGACGCCATCGAAGCCGCGCGTGCACGTATCGATGCGGCGGGATTCGAGGCCACCGGTGTCCGCGTCTCGCGCGCGTCCCATTCCCCGCTCATGGCCTCCGTCCGGGAGGCCTTCCGGAAGCGCGTGACCGATGTGGAGCGGCGGCCGCCCTCCATTCCCATCGTATCGAATATGACGGGGACCTACTTCACGACGGAGCAGGCCACGAGCCCCGAAGCCTGGGCAGATCACCTCACCCATCCGGTTCGCCTGAGCGATGGAATCGGGACCCTTCTCGAGCTCTCGGACCCGATTTATGTGGAAATGGGCCCCGGCAGCACGATGAGCTCCTTCCTGAAGGCACATCCGCGGGCCTCGAGCGGTGAAATGCATACCGTGACCACGCTGCCTGGCCATCGACGGCGCGACGTGCCCGCCTGCGGCGAGATGCTCCGCGCGCTCGGCCGAGCGTGGGAGCTCGGCGCGACCGTCGATTGGCAGGCGTTCCATGCAGGCGAGAAGAGGCGCCGCATCCCCCTGCCGACCTATCCATTCGAAGGGAAGCGATATACGCTCGGGGCTGCGTCGACGGAGAGCCTCGCAGCGCTCGACGAGCGTGCCCTTGGGATTGCGCAGGCGCTCGGCGCGCGTAGCGTCGACGACGAGCCCGGCTTGCGCCCCGCCCTCGAGGCGCTCTGCGCGAACCTCGTCCTCGATTTCTTCGCGCGCCGCCTGGGTGACACGATCGCGCGCGACTTCACTCTCGAAGCCCTGCGCGAGCACGCGGGGATCCTCCCGAGCTTCGCGCCCATGGTCGAGCTCCTCGTGCGTACGATGGAGCGTGAAGGGCTCGCTATGCGCACGAAAGCAGGAGAGATTCACCTCCACGCAGCGCGCGCTGGCCGCTCGGCCGAGCTCTTCACCCGGTTACTGGCCGAATATCCCCGGTTCGGCGGGCTCCTCCGATTCGTCGAGCATTGCATTCGACACTACGACGGCGCCTTGACAGGAGGCATCGAGCCCGTGGGTGTCCTCTATCCCGACGGGACGGACGCCTTCTTCAGCGCTTGCATGCGCGAATGCCCGCCGAGGAGCCACGACGTCTACGTGGAACTGGCCTGCCAGCTCGCTCACGAGCTCGTCCTGCGCCGCGGCAAACGAAAGACTCGGATTCTCGAGGTCGGCGCTGGACATGGGACCCTCACCTGGCCGCTCGTCTCGCGCTTGCAGAACGCCAATGTCGACGTCGAGTACCATTTCACCGACATCGGACGCTCCTTCCTGAACCGCGCCCAGAACGAGGCCCGGCGGCGCGGCATCTCCTGGCTCGAAACGTTTTCGTTCGACCTGACCCGGTCGCCTGAGGAGCAGGGATTGCGACCCGGTTACGATCTCGTCATCGGCCTCGACTCGGTGCACGTCGTACCGGATCTCCGGCCCGTCCTCGAGAATCTGCACCACCTCATCTCGCTGGGCGGGACGCTCCTCCTCGTCGAGGCCACGCACCTGGATCCGTGGAACGACCTCGCCTGGGGCCTCGCGCCCGGGTACTGGGACATCATATCCGCGCGTGGCTCCCTGGGGATGGCCCTCGATCGATGGAACCATCACCTCGAGCGCGCAGGGTTCACGCGCATTACATACGCCCCGGGAGACGCCCATCGACACGATGGCGGCGATCACGGCATCCTGATCGCCAAACGAGCGCTCGACGTGGAGGAACCTGCGCCCCGCCCGCAGACGCAGCCCACGCCCGCCTCGAAGTACGTGGCTCGGCCTTTGCCGCCAATGGCCGACGCCCCCCCCGCCCTGACGCCGTCCGAGGCCGCCGGCGATGGGCTGGAGAGTCTCGTGCAAAGCATCTTCGGGCGCTTGCTCGGCCAGCCGCACGTCCCTGCGCACGCGAGCTTCTTCGGGCTCGGCGGCGACTCGCTCCTCGCCGTTCAGATGCTCTCGGAGATACGCGTACGGACGGGCCAGGACGTGAAGATGGCGCAGTTCGCCGCGGCTCCCACGATTCACGGGATCACGAGCCTCCTCTCTCGCCGCGGAGACGCAGCCTCCGAGCCCCACGCGGCCGCGGAGGAAGCGCCAATCGCGACGACAAACACCCCGCGGCCCACGGGCGATTGCCTGGTCGTGCTGAACCATGGGGGTACGAGACCGCCCCTCTTCCTGGTCCATCCCATCGACGGTGACGTGGCCTGCTACGAAGCACTCGCGCAGGCGATCCCGGACAGACCCGTCTACGCCATTCGATCTCCGATGCTCCTCGATCCCGCTGCCCGCCCGGACAGCATCTCGGACATGGCGTCACTTTACCTGGAGCAGCTCCGGAAGGTGTCGCCCCGAGGCCCGTATTTCCTCGGAGGTTGGTCGTTCGGCGGGGTGATCGCCATTGAAATGACGAGGCAGCTCGTACGGAGCGGCGACGAGGTCGCTCGCCTCGTCCTCTTCGACGTTTTCACCTCGCCGAGCGTGAACCTCCCACGCCATCCCCATGGAGGACCCGTCGAGCCCCCTGGCGCCGAGGCGATGCGTGTGGGACCCATCGCCGTCGCCGAGCACCACCAGGACATCTGGTATCGCCACGCCTCGCCGGAGGTCTCGGTGCCAGCGACCCACTTCGTGGCAGAACGATCGCCGGCTCCCCCCCACGACGCTGCCCACCTGCCCCTTCGAGGGCTGCGGACCGTCCTCGTGCCGGGGGACCATTTCACGATTCTGGCGGAGGAACATGTCGCGGGCCTGGCCGCGCGGCTCGAGAACGCGCTCCGTGCGGCCGAGCCGAGCGGGCTGGACGCCGAGGAGGCGGCCATCCGCGCGTTCCTGCATGATTTCGTGGACAGAATCGGTGCATGCGACGGCGACGCGATTGCGAGGGCGTGGGCCGACGGCGAAAAAAACGTGCTCGTCCCGATCGGCGACGGCCTCCTCCTCGGCGCCGATGCGATATGGGGATATTACGAAGGGTCGAACGGCCAGCGCCGCGGCCTCGGGATGCGCGTCCACGACGAACGTATCCACGTCTTTGCCGGAGGGCGCGCAGCCTCGATCACGGCGCGGTTCGACACCGACTTCTTGCTCGAAGCGAGCGGCCGACGCGCGGCGTATCACGGCGTGCGGGCGAGCTGGATCCTCGAAAAACAGGACGGACGGTGGCGGCTAGTCCACGGGCACTATTCGTTACCCGTGGGTCCGACCTGAGTGGCGCTCATCGTTTGGGGTGGCGCGCGGCGGGTCCGCTCCCCGCGCGCCCCAGCACGCTCCCCTGAGCCTGCATGCACTGGAGCAGCGCCGCCCGCAGGGTCGACAGCGTCGCGATCGACGAAAGGTCGACCCCCATCGAAACGATCGTCTGCGCAACCTCGGGCCGGATGCCGACCACGATCGCCTGCGCGCCGAGGAGCTGCACCGCGCGGACGATCCGCATGATGTAATCGGCCGTCGCCGTATCCACCGTATCGACGCCCGTCAAATCGATGATCATGTACTGGCACGCGGTGCGCGTCACTGCTTCCAGCATCACGTTCATCATCTCTGCGGCCCGCTTCTCGTCGACGCTCCCGAGCACGGGCACCGTGAGCACGCCCTCCCAAACCTCGATGATCGGCGTCGACAAACTCCGGATTGCGGCCTGTTGCTCCTCGATGATGCGGAGCTTCTCCCGCAGCGTCGCCTCGGCCTCCTTGCGCTCGGTCACGTCGAAGAGAAAGCCGCCGAGCACCTCCCCCCCGTCGATCGCCCGCGAGCTGAAGACGTTGTGCAACCACACCGTGCGCCCGTCGGACGCCATCATCCGGAAATCGAAATCGTCCTCCCCTTCCACCGCGAAGAAATGCATCAGCGTGCTCTCGCGGTCCTCGGGGTGCACGTGTTTCGAGAGGAAATCCGGCGCGAGCCAGGCGTCCTGCGGATACCCGAGCATCTTTGCCACCTTCGGGCCGACGTACGTGAACCGCGCCGTCTCCGCGTGCGCCTCCCACGGCACCACGCTCGCCGTCTCCACGAGTCGCGCGAGCCGCTCCTCGCTCTCGCGCAGCGTCCGCTCGGCCAGGGTGCGCTCCGCCGTCTCCCGCGCGAGATCTGCGGCGAGCAGAGCGTTCTCCAGCGAGATCGCCGAGAGGAACTCGAGCAGCGCGAGCCTCCGCGCGGTGAATACGCCGCGCGCCAGGTTGTTCTCGAGGTAAAGGATCCCCGCCACGTCCCCGCGGCGAACGATCGGCGCGCACAGCAGCGATTTCGGCGGCGCCTTGGAGAGATACGGATCGGCCGAGAACATCCCCTGCGCGGCCACGTCGTCGAGGACCAGCTTCTCCCGCGTGCGGCGAACGTAATGCGCGACCGCGAGCGGGAACGATTGCGCAGAGGGCACGCGGGTGCCCTTGGGAATGTCGACGCGCACGCCGTCCTGGTCCGACGTGACGTCCGCGGCCACGCCGAGCGTCCCAGCGGAAGGCAGGAGTAAGCAGGCCCGCTGCGCCCCCGCGTGCTCGATCAGGATCCGCATCAACGTCGCGAGGAGCTGGTCCGGCGACGTGTCGCTCGAAATGGCGGCCGAGGCTTTCGCGGCCGTCAGCGTATCGATCGGCTCCGAGGTGGTGACGGGTATGAGGCCGCTCTCTCTGCGCGGCTCGGCGAGGAGATCCGGGTGGAGCGCCTCTAGTTGTTTTACTTTCCCCCGCGCGCCCCATCGTGCATAGCAATTCCGTGCCTCGCGGAGGAGAGCGGCCGGCACGATGGCGAGACCCCGGCGGAGCGAGAATCGGCCGGCGAGCTCGCAGGCGAGGCCCTCGATTTGGACGAACCCTGCGGCGCGGCTCTCGCGAATCGCTCGATCGTAGAGGCGCGACGCCTCGTCCTCGCGCCCCTCCACCCGTGCGATCTCGGCTGCGACCAGCGCGTGCCGGCCGGCGAAGTTGTCCGAGCAGCTCTCGGCCCAGCGCCGCAGCGCAGCCTCGCACGTGCCGAGTTGCTCCCGGTATTTGTCCCGTTCGTCCCCCTCCGCGTGCTCGATGAGCGCGGCGAGCGTGAGGGCCGTGAAGAGGCACGCCTCGGCGTCTGCGATCCCGTTCACACGGGCCCCGGCGAGCTCCTCCGCGGCCCGCGTCGCCGAGAGGGCTCCCTCGTAATCGTGCGCCAGGTACCTCGCCACGATCTGGTAGGTGTGGAGAAACAGGCGCACGAGGGGGATGTTCTTCTCACGCAGGTGCGCGACGAAAGCCGCCTCGTCGAAGCCGTCCCCGCTCAGCGTCCCGAAGCGCTCGGTATCACCGGTCAGACAACGAATGAATCGCAGCAGCAGCAATACGTTCTCGACGACGAAGCCGTACCCTGCATTGTTCGCGAATTCGTAGGTCGTGAGCGTCGCCTCGTAGGCCGCCTCAAGCGGCTCGCCGAGCGCGAGCAGGATCATCACATTTTGGACGAGGGCGACCGCCGCATAAAGAAGCTGTCCCGATTCGCGGGAGAGCTTGAACCCGATCCGGAGCGGCTCGAGCGACTCACGCAGGTGCCGCGACCAGGGTACGATCGTCGCGCCAAACCCGCCCAGGGCCTGCGCCGCATCATCGCCAAAGCTCGGCCTCTCCGAGAGCTCGCAGGCGAGCTTGCCGAAGCGATATCCCTCTTTGAAATCGCTGAACTTGGCGCAAAGGAGCGTCCCGAGGAACGTCAATCCGAACACCGTGCCCGCGGTCTTGCCGTGCTCGACGCTGAGGCGCACCATCCGGGTGACCACGATGTCCGCGACGACCGGCGCGAGGTACACGGCCGCGGGATGCGCGGCAGAGAGGACATGCATGGCGGCGACCGTGCTCGGATCCGCCATCGGAGGCAGGTCCACGAGCGATTCGATGGTGCGGCCATCGAGCGCCTCGCGCAGCGACGCGAGCTCGGAGAGCAGGTCCTCCGCGGTCGGGGTCTCGGGGATCTCCACGCCGAGCATACGCAGGCACGACAGCGCCACGACGACCGCGCGCTCGTTGTTCACTTGCGCGATCGCGACCCGGATCTGCAGGCAATGGGCGACCGAGCGCTCGACCGGCGTGCGGGCGCGCGCTGTCACGAGCGCGCAGAGCCGCTCGGTCTCCTCGAAACGCGCGTTCACGAACTCGCACTCGGCAAGCTCGACGTGCAGGCCATAGGCCAGATCGTATTCGACGTCCCATCCGTCAGGCGGCAGAAGCGAAATGCCCGTGGACAGGTACGCCGCCGCGGAGCGTGCGGCGCTCGACGCCTTCGCCCTCCGCCCGGCGCGGAGGTCGAGCTCTGCAATGCGGCGCCGCTCCTCGGCGGAGAGCGCATTCACCGTCCCCAGGTTGAGCTGATTGACGATGTCGAAGAGCAGCCCTTCGCGCTCGGATTCGGGCGTCCGCTCGAACAGGAGCCAGCCGAGGCGCAGGTGGAGCGCCGGCCGCTCCTGCTCCTCGATCATCGAATACGCGGATTGGTGCACCCGCGTATGCATGAACTTGTATCCGTCCGGGCGCTGCAGGAGAAGCCCCTCCGTGAGCGCGGGTTCGAGCGCGCGGCGTGCCTCCTCGGGCGTCCGTTCGCTGAGCGTGCCGAGGAGCGCGACCGAGAATTCGCTGCCGATGCAGGCTGCGAGCCTCAACTTATCGAGCGTATCCTGCGGCAGGCGCCTGAGCTTGCCGAGGACGAGCTCGACCATGTCGTCGGTGATCTCCTTGGCCTCGAGCTCGGCGATGTTCCACGACCACGCCCAGCGGCGCGTGTCGAATCGAATGAGCTGATCCTCATGGAGCGCGCCGAGGAGCTGCCCCGCGAAGAACGGATTGCCCCCCGTCTTCGTCCAGAGCAGGGCCGCGAGCGGCTCCGCTTCCTTGCCATCGCACCCGAAGAGATCGACGACGAGATCCGTCAGATCGGCGCGTTCGAGCGGACGAATCACCCGCTCGTGGACAGGAACGCCGGCGATTTCAACCTCGCGGAGCATTGCCGGGGCGGCCTGCGCCGCGTCTTCCTCGTCGTCGCGGGTGGTCCCGATGAGGAGCAGGCTCCGCCCCTCGGGGTGCGTCAGGATGTGCTGCAAGAGCTCCACGCTCGCGAAATCCGCCCATTGCAGGTTGTCGAGAACGAGGACGAGGGGACGCTCCCGGCACGTGAATGCCGATACGAACGCCCGGAATGTCTGGTGCAGGCGGGCACGGGCCTCGGCTGGGGGCAGCGGCGTGACCGGCGGCTGCCTGCCGATGACGAGCTGACTCTGGGGGACGAGGCCGATGATGAGCTGACCATTGTCGCCGAGGGCCACCGCGAGCTCCTCGCGCACGGCCGCGAGCTCTGCGTCCGTCGAAGCGATGATCTGCCGAATGAGCCCTTCGAAGGCCTGGCCCAGCGTCGCATACGGGATGTCGCGCCGCTGCTCCTCGAACGTCCCCCAGAGGAACACCGCGCGGTCGTTCCCCGCCTCGCGCTGGAGCTCACGCAGGATCGCGGACTTGCCGATTCCCGAGGGGCCCTTGACGACCACCACCTCGCGGGAGCCCGTCTCCCGCACGCGCTCGAGGGCTTCGTGCAGCGCCGCGAGATCGGCGCGGCGGCCATACATTCGGCTCGCGGCGCGGAGGTTGTCCCATACGTCCCGCGCGCCGAGCGGGAAGGGCTCGATGTGACCGTGGGCCAGAAGCTCGGAGAGACAGCGCTCGAGATCGTGCGTGAGGCCCCGGGCGCTCTGGTAACGCTCGTCCGGCGACTTCGCGAGCAGCCGCATCACGACCTCCGAGACGATCGCCGGCGTCCCCGGCGCCGCGTCCGCGAGCGGCCTCGGGGCCCGCGCAACGTGGCAATGCACCCAGCCAACCGCGTCCTCGGCGTGAAATGGCAGCGTCCCTGCGCAGAGCTCGTACAGCACCACCCCGAGCGAATAAAGGTCGACGCGATGATCGACCGTGGCCTCGAGCCGCCCCGTTTGCTCGGGCGCAATGTATGGAAGCGCGTCGAGCGGCAGCGTCAGCACCATCGACGCGGTCAGCTCGTAGCCCTCTGCGCCAACGAGCTCTACGCCCCCGCTCCCGGGCTCGATCCGCATCGTTTGCGGGCGGATGTTCTGGTGGATAATCCCGCTCTGGTGGAGCTTCGCGAGCGCGTCGGTTGCCGCGATCGCGGCCCGAAGCCAGGGCTCGAGGGCAAGGACGGGCTGCTCGGTGTGCTGGGGCTGCATGCGGCCCCCATCATATCATGAAATTCCATCGACCCGATAGGCCGTCCTTATCCAACGGGACGTCCCTCCACGCGGCCTGTCTTCGAGACCCAGAACACAGATCGAAGATGCCGTGGAAAGTTTGACGCACTCGTTATCATTCGCCTCTGTAGATGCCGAGAATGCGCGCGCGCACTTGCGGCCACTTGGTCGACGAGGGGGTAATCACGTCGAAGTGATCGGCGTCGGGGATCGCCGTCAAGGAGATCCGATCCCCAGCAGCGTACGCGCGGGCGCGATATGTCTCGCTCCCCGAGAGCGGGACGACGACATCGGCGGCCCCGTGAACGAGCACCTGCCGCACGCCGATGGGCAAGAGCTCCGCGGGGTTCGTCTCTGCATAACGTTCCGGCACCTGGGCCTTCGTCCCGCCGAGGAGCTGATCGGCGAGGTTTCCGCAGAGGCCCCGCGCCGTCGCATCGGCGAGATCGAGGACGCCAGCGAGGGAGACGACGCCGCGCAAAGGAAGCGGGGCGGAGCCGCGGATGCCGCTCGTCTCCGGGAGGCGGGGGCGCGCTGCCGCCCAGAGGGCGAGCTGTCCGCCTGCGGAGTGACCGACAGCCTTCACCCGGTCGAGATCAAGATCGTAGGCGGGCGCGATTGCACGGAGCTCGTCGATGGCCGCGCCCACGTCGAGGAACGTGTCTGGATATCCCGAATCCGATTTGCCCATCGTGATCCGCCGAAATTCGACGTTCCACGTGGCGAGGCCCTCGTTCGTGAGAGCCTCGCTCAAGGGGCTCATGATATCGAGCGCGACCATGGTGGTCCAGCATCCCCCGTGAAGGACCACCGCCACGGGATGCGGGCCGGGCCCCGGGGGGACACGGAGCTCGCCAAACTGGCTCGGGCCGGGGCCATAGGGGATGCGGACACTGGGGAGGCGGGCAGCACGATCACGGGGTCGGAGGTTCGTCACGGGAGCATTCCAGCAGAAATGTGGGCGACCGACAAGCGCCGTCTACTCCTGAGGAATGAGCCCCAGGCGGCCGCACTTCGGGCGGCAATTGCGCCGGGAACGCGATCGCCGCGCTAGAACCGCGCCTTCGCGTGCCCCCCGAGGTATCCGATCGCCATCGTGTACCTGCCGTTGGCGACGTCGCTCCGCGAGGTCGTCACCGTCCGCGGCAGGATCCCCTGCGCGCGCGCGTCGGCGTGCAGATCGAGCCATTTCGTCGCCCGGACCACCGCCCCGAGGCCGCCGATGAGCCGGTGCCCGTCCGGCGAGCCCACGTCGATCGTCTCGTCGGGCGAGGCCGGCGATTGATATCCGAGCGTCGCCGACATCGTGAAGAGCCGAGAGATCGCGAACCGCCCATTGGCCTCCACCCATACCGTGTCGTTCCATTTCCGCGGCAGGATCGCCTGCACCGAAGGGCCGATCCCGAGCTTCGGCTGCGCGAGCGACGGCGATCGGGTCGTCACGACGAACGCGTCCACGTCCGAATAGGTGACGTACTGGACGAACCCGTCGACGCGGAAGGCGCCCGTCGCCTGATACGACGCGCCCGCCGTGATCCGCTTCGGGAGCCGGAACGCAAGCTCGGCATCTCCCTCGACGAGGGGCGGATACCGGAGCCCCTGCGCGGCGAGGTCCTGCGTGAAGAACGGATCGTTCATGTCGAGCGCGAAGCTCCCCCGATAACGCATCTGCGCGCCGTGCTGGTAAGCGAGCGCGAGGCGCACGTCCTCGGAGGGCTGATACAAGAGGCCAGCGTTGAACGAGATCCCGTGGCTCAGGGCGCTCGTGATCGAGATGGGCCGTGAGAGCACGTCGAGCTCGCGCACATGGCTCGGCGCGTTCGGCCCGAACTCGTTTGGCTGACCAATCGGCGGATCCGAGAATGCGCGCTGGAACTCGGGCAGCTCGGCAAAATCTTGCTTCTTGCGGAGGGTCGCGAGCCCGCCCACGTACGAGACGCCCGCGCCGAACGAGAGGTTTGGCAGGACGCGCAAGGCCGCGCTCGCGGTCACGTAGGACGCCACGATGAAGGCCTGCTGGAGCTGCCACGCCTGCGGGCCGTTTGCCGGGAACTCGAGGGCCGCCGCATAAGGCACGTACGCGCCGAGCCCGAAGACGAGGCGATGCTGGGCCACGGGCAACGCGAAGAACAGATCCCCCGTCGGGGCGATCGGCGTCGCCGCCACCTCCTCGGAAAAACCTCGCTTTCCGGGGTCCGTCTCGCCGGTCGCCATGGGCCCGCGCAATCGCAAGCTGTCGGGCGTCTGGTAGACCCCACGCCGCTCGCGGCGATACCCGACCCTCCCTGCGATGAGGCCCGCGCCGCCGAAGAGCTCGGGGCGATCGATATCGGCGAGCGCCGCGGGGTTCCAGTGAATGGCGGCGGCGTCTCCGATCGTCGGCCCGGATTGCCCGCTCCCCACGAGCGGCGCATCGAGCCCGGAGGCGCCCGCGCTTCGGGATGCGACGAGCGAGCCGAGGACGAGGGGCAGGGACGCGATACGCAGCGGACGACGTGACATGGTGCTCTCCCCCTTCGATCGATTCACGACGCGCGCGTCACGACGAGCGCGAGCCTGTGCAGGCTCGGCTTCTCCTCCGCGACGATCTCGAAGACGCGCCCCTCGGCGTCCTTCACGTAGAGCCGATCCCCCGGCTCGATGCGCACCTTTTCGTGCGTGGTGTCCCCGTCGATCTCGATACGCTCGGACACCTTTTGCGTGAGCGCGGGATCGGCAAAAAAACCCGGGCTCGTGTAGGCATAGGGCCGGACGGGTTTGCCCTCCGCATCCTCGCGGATGTCCTCGGGCGCGACGAAATAGAGCCAATCCTCGGCGGTCCCCTCGGGCTGCACGTAAAAGAAATCGGCGTCGCCGCGGGTGTTCTGCGTCAGCGCCTCGGCCATGTCCCGGAGCGCCGCGGGGTTCGTCTCGATGTTCTCCCGGATCCGCGCGACGACGTCCTCCGTCCGCACACCGACGGGCACGTCGTGCACGGGCATCACCACGTTCGCCTCGCCCTCCGCGAGCCCGCCGTCGTGCATGCGCGCCTGCGCGACTTCGAGCAGCATGTCCCAGTAATAGGACGGCCGCGGCGGCGGCTCCGCGAGGATCACGCTCGGATCCACGTCGATCTGCACCCAGCCGTCCGCGTCGATGCAAACCCGCACGGCCTCGAAGGGATCGGAGACCTCGCCCGCGGGCGAATACGTGGTGCAATGGGGCGAGATCCGCGCCGCGAGGCGCCGCCCCGTCTCGGCGAGGACCCGCTCCTCGGCCCACGGCGCCGCATTCCAGACCGGCGAATTGCCGAGCGGCCGCGGATCCCGGCTCGTCCCGGGCGCGAGGTAGGTCGGGTCCTCCTCGATCGTCATCGTCATTTCGCGAATCGAGAGGTCCTCCGCGAGCCCCTGGACCTCGAGCCACCGGGGATCCGAGAAATCGAAGGCGCGGCCGATCTGCCCGCCGATCGAGTTCACGCTGGCGACGCGCGCGTGCGAGGCGTCGACGCCCCGGTACGGCAGCGCATTCACGTCGAGCCGCACCGTCATCCGGAAGCCGCCCTCGGCGGTCGAGAGGCCGGAGGCGGACCGGAGAAACCCGGGATGCGCAGGGCCTTCCGGATACGCCGGATCGAGCGGCGCCCGGCCAAACCTTTCCGAAAGGGACTCGAAATCCGTGGCCACGTCGTAAAGGGTCAGGGCGATCTTGCCCTTCTCCACATCGTAAAACCCCTCGGGGTGATCGGCGGTCACCGGGCCCCTACGTACCCGCGCGCGCGGGTGCGTCGCGACAATCTGATCGAGCACGACGTCGGTGACGGTCGATCGCGCGGCGAGCGGCTCGTTCGGCCCCACGCCCGCGAGATCCGCGAGGATCCGCGACGGCGAGATCCCGACCGCCTCACCCACGGCCGTGAGCCCGGCGAGCGACGTGCCATCGAGCCGCGCGCTCGCCGGCGTCATGTTGAGCAGCGCGAACATGTTCCACGCGGGCTGCGGCAGCGCTTTCGCCTCCTCCAGGGGAAGCCGCGTGAAGCGAGCGAGCGCATTCTCCACGAGCGGCCGGAGCTCCATGTCGAAGAGCCATGTCTCTTCGAGGGTTTTTCGCGGCAACCTGCGGAGCTCCTCCGGGCCGAGCGTCTGCGCGAAATCCTCCACGTCGAGCCGCAAGAACCGCAAGGTGATTTCGCGGCTCTCGCCCACGGCGAGCTCGCCCTCGGGCGGGGGCGGCGCGAGCGTGACGGGCTCGACGCAGCCCGCGGCCGAGGCGCCGAGGAGGGCGAGCAGGAGAGCGCGTCGTTTCGTGGTCATCGCGACCTCCGCGAGGCGACTTTCTCGAAATCGACCACCATGTCGCGTCCCTCCTCCTCGGGCACCAGGATCCGGATCTCGTAGACGTCGCGCGCGTCGTCCTCCGCATAAAGCACGAGCTCGCCCGGCGATAGCGGCACCTTCTCGTGCTCCGTATCGAGGACGCCCGGAATCTGCCGCCTGGAGACGCGGCTCCCCTCGGCGAGCTCCGGGCCCGTGAAGAACCCGGGGCGCTCGTAGGCATACGGCTTCGGACGATCGGAGCCCGCGGGATCCGGCTTTCGATCGGACGGCGCCACGAAATAGAGGAGCGGCGGCCCGCCCTCCGCGCCGCGCCGTACATAGAAATCGAGGTCGTGGTTGTTCTCCCAGAACCTGCCGACGATGACGTTTGCCATCAAGTCCGCCTGCGATTGCAAGGTCGGCCGCATGGCCTGCACGAGCTCGGCGCCGCTCGGGCCGATCGGCACGTTCTGGAGCGCGAACACCGGCCGCGCGGCGCCCTCCGGGATGTCGGGCGTGCCGTCACCCGTCGGATCGTGGAGCGAGATCTGCGCGACCTCGGCGAGCAGATCCCACAAGAATCCTGGCTCCGGCACGGTCACGCCCCGGATCGCATTCGCGAACGCGATCCAACCCGGGGGCGCCCCGCCTTGCCCGATCGCCACGCCGACGAGACATTCGCCGTTCAGCACGACGAAACAGCGATCGTACGACCGCCGCCCGTACGCGCGCCGCGCGCCGCTCGTCACGATCGACTCGAGAAAATATGAGCGGCAGCCGGAGTCGGCCTCGCAAGCCGGGATGAAATGGTCCGCCTCGACGGTCGCGAACCGCATGTCGACCGTGGGCACGTCCGCGACGCCCTGGATCACGAGCCGCTCGGGATCCTCGAAATCGAACGAGAGCGGCGTGCTCCCTTCCATCACGAACATGTCGCCGCCGCCGGACGAGAGGTCGACGCCGCGCACACGGCGCAGGTGCGATTCGGCGATCACGTGCATCCGGAAATCGGGGCCGAGCACGTCGCTCCGCGTGGCAAAAGACGCGTCGTCCGGCACGAGCACGCCGGGATGCTCCCTCGGCACGGGGCCGAATTTCTCGGGCAGCGTCGCGAGGTCTTTCAGGGCGTCATAGAGGGTCACCGGGAGTTTTCCGGCGGAATTGTCGATGCCCGGATGCGTGCCGAGCAGGTTCTCCTGCAGCGCGCGGACGAGCGCGTCCGTGGGCACGACTGGATCCGTGCGGCCGATGCCGAGGCTCTCGGCGAGCACCTTGGGGAAATCGAAACGGAAGGTGCCCGGGTTTTGCTCGACGAGCGCGGCGAAGGTCTCGAGGCTCGTCCCCGAGAGCTCCGCGTTCGCCGGCGTCATACCGAGGAGCCGCACGAGGCCGAACTCGGCCGAGGTCCGCCACGCGGGCCCGAACGTCCGGCCGAGCGCCGTTTGCGCGCAATCGTATCCGGGGTTTTTCCGATCGATCCTCCAGCCCTTGCCGCAGGCGTCGCGGATGCTGTCGAGGACGTGACCGAGCAACGCGGTGGAATCGACGTCGAGGAGACGAATGCGCCGCGCGGCCTCCTCGCCAAACATTTCGAGCGCCTTTGCCTTGTCGAGCTCCAGCGTGATCTCCTCGCGCGCCTCCGGACCGGGAACGGCGAGGAGAAACCGATTGGCGAGAATTTGCGGCGGCGGGTCGTCGTCGCCCCCGGCCGGCTGGTCGACGCCGGAAACCTCGCTATTCGCGGCGCCCCCGCAAGCGACGAGCGGTAGGCAGAGGAGCCAGAAACGGGAGCGTGTCGAGGTCCGCATGGAGCGCATCTCCGTCGGAACGAAAACGAGGGTCGTGACCGCCCGAGACGCTTTACGCGATGCGGCATAGCCCCGGGCCAGTCCGCCTTCTCCCGTTCCAAACGAGATCGTTGTGCGGCGCCATGCTCCGTCAACGGCAGGAGCGGCGGACCGGGTCGGGACGTCCAGAACGCTTGACCTCCAATGATGGAGAGCCATAGGATGCCCATTTCAAGAGGCAACCGCCTCTCCACGGAGCTCCCCATGCGCCGCTTCCTCGCCCCTTCGCTCGCCGCCCTCGCGGCGCTTTTCACCCTATCGACCGCCCAGGACGCCGAGGCCCAGGCGTACCGCGACGGGCCGCCCCCACAGCACCGGATCGTCTATAACGATTTGACGCTGTTCCGGTGGAATCCGCTCGGCCTCATCACGGACGCCCGCTTCGTCTACAGATACCGCCTTTACAAGAGCGAAAGCGCGGCGTTACGGGACAATTTCATCGGCATTGGACTCGCGCCCTCCCTGAGCGGCGCGTTCGCCCGCGGCGGACCCACGATCCAGATCCAGCCGGCGAGCTTTCTCCAGCTCTGGGCGCTCTACGAGGGCATCGGATATTTCGGCGCGTTCAACTTTTTGCAATCGTATCCCACGGCGGACGCGACGAAGGTGAACTACAGCGACACCGAGCTCGCGCGGCGCGGCGATCTCGAGAAGGGCAATCCCGAGAAAAACTATTCGACGACCGGGACGCAGCTCATCGCCGGCGCGAACCTCCAGTTCAAGTTCGGCCCCATCGCAGCGCGCAATCTCTTCCGCTTCGGGCGCCCCGACATGAAGCTGCGCCAGGGCGACCGCGTTTTTTACGATATCTTCTACGATCTGCTCGTGGGCGACGGCGGCCTCTGGTACTCGAACGACGCCGACCTCCTCTACCAGGGTCTCGACAATCGCCTGACCGTGGGCCTGCGCTGGACGACGGGCCAGGCGTTTTACAACGACGAACATTTCGGTCCCGGCGACGACAAGACCCGCGCGCCCGGCGCGATCCATCGCATCGGTCCCATCGCGGCTTGGACGTTCAAGAAGCCGGACGGCGCGGCGCTCGAGCCGACGATCCTGCTCGTCGCGAACTGGTGGCTGAAATCGCCTTATCGCACGGGCCAGGATGTCTCGCAGGCCGTCCCCTACATCATCCTCGCCCTGAACATCACGGGCGACCTCCTTCCCGCGCCCGCTCCGGAGAAGCCGAAGGACGAGCCCGAGGCCACGAAGCCCCCGCCGAGCGAGCCCCCGGCCGCCCCCGCACCCACGCCCGAGCCGGCCAAGGAGCCCGCGCCCGCGGCGCCCGCCGAGCCCGCGCCTGCCGCGCCCGACGCTGCCGGTCCGCAATAGAACCACCGAGCATCCGCTCGTCGCTTTCCCCGCATTCGGCTACAGTTGCCGCATGCGATTCCTCCATCCCGAGCGAGACGAAAACCTCGAGCTCGCGCTCGAAGACGTCTTCCTGACGCCAGGGTATTTCGAGGGCGTGTCACGCCTCGACGTCGATCTCCGGCCGGTCGATTTTCCGGGCGGGTCGCACCCGATCGTCTCGGCGAACATGAATGCCGTCACGGGCAAACGCATGGCCGAGACGATGGCCCGCTTCGGCGGGCTCGGCGTGCTCCCCCAGGACATGGCCCTCGATACGACCGAGCGGATCGTCCGGCACATCAAGAGCGCCGATCCGCGCTACGACACGCCCCTCGCGGTCTCGCCGCGCGAGAGCCTGCGCGACGTGCAAGGCATCATCCGCAAACGATCCCACGACATGGTCGTCGTCGTGGACGACGAGCGCCGCCCGCTCGGCATCGTCACGCACGCGGATTTGCGCGATCGAGACCAGTACACGCCCGCCTCGGCGCTGATGTCCTCGCGCCTCGTGACGATCCCCGCGGGCACGCCGAACCGCGACGCATTCCTCCTCATGGAAGAGGCGCGCGTGAAGGCCGTGCCCGTGCTCGACGCCGAGGGCAAACTCATGGGCGTCTTGACGCGGGACGACGCCGTGCGGCTGGAGCTGCTCCGGCCGAGTTTGTCCGCGAACGGCGAGCTCATGGTCGCGGCCGCCGTGGGCATTTCGGCGAATGCGCCGGACTTCGCCCGGCGGCTCGTGGACATCGGGGTCTCGGCGATCGTGCTCGACACGGCGCACGGCCATCAGCGGCGCATGATCGAGGCCATCCGCGCGGTGCGGAAGGCCATCGGGAGCGCCGTGCCGCTCGTCGCCGGCAACGTGTGCACGGCCGAAGGCACGCGTGATTTGCTGGAGGCGGGCGCCGACATCGTGAAGGTCAACGTGGGCCCGGGCGCGATGTGCACGACGCGCATGCAAACGGGCGCGGGCCGGCCGACGTTCAGCTCGGTGCTCGCGTGCGCGCGAGAGGCGCACGCGCGCGGAAAACACGCATGGGCCGACGGCGGCGTGAAATACCCGCGCGACGTGGCGCTCTACCTCGCGGCCGGCGCGTCGCGCGTGATGGTGGGCACCGCGCTCGCGGGCACGTACGAGAGCCCCGGCGACGTGAAAGAAGACCGCGAGGGCGCGCTTTACAAGGAGAATTACGGTATGGCGAGCGCCCGCGCCGTGCACGACCGGACGGCGGACATCGATCCGTTCGAGCGCGCGAAGAAGGGCTTCTTCCGGGAGGGCATTTCGACGTCGCGCATTTACATCCAGGAGGGCAAGGAGAGCGTGGGCGCGCTGCTCGTCGACATGATCACGGGCGTGCAATCGGCCTGCACGTACGCCGGCGCGCGGAGCCTGCCCGAGCTCCACGAAAAGGCGGTGATCGGGGTGCAGACGCTCGCGGGGTACGGCGAGGGCAAACCCCACGGCGCCGTGCGGCGTTGACGCTCCCGGCGGAGGCGATTCTCGGGTAAGCTCCAGGGATGCGCTCGCCGCTCCCCGCCGTGTTGCTCCTCGCCTCCGCCACGGCGTGCAGCGAACCTGCCGAGACGCGCGGCTCGACCTCGTTCGCGCCGGACGAGCTCTCGCTGTTCGCCGAGCTGCGCACGAACGGCGGCACGGCCCAGGTGCTGGTCACGATGCTCGGCGACGGGACGGGCGTCACGTTGGAAAACCCCGATCGCTTGAGCCTCGAAGAGCCGGGCGGGCCGGCGCAAACCCTCGTCCCCAACGGGTTCGGATACGTGGCGCAGCTCGAGACGACCGCCACGGCGTTCGACCTCGTCCTTTCGCGCGGCAGCGAGCGATTCGTGAGCAAGCTCGTCGCGCCGCCGCCTTTTTCGATCGTGGTCCCGAGCGCGACGGCCTCGCGCGCGTCGCCCATCCCGATCCACTGGGACGCGGCGGACGGCGCGTTCGAGACGTGGCTCGACGTGACGGCCCCGTGTTTGTCATGGCCGATTTCGCGGTACTTCGTGGAGGATCCCGGCGTGTATGCGATCCAGCCGGCGGATCTCGCGATCGAGCCCGGGACGACGGATTGCGATTTTCGCGTGTGGATCACGCGGTCCTCGTCGAGCGGGACCATCGCGCCCGGGCTCGGCGCGTCGCCCGCGCCCGGCGGGATGCAAACGCGCTCGATTCTGATCCCTACCTCGCCCTGAGGACGACGCCATGAACAAGACGCAACTCGAAAAGCTCCTCGGCATCATCATCGCCACGACGGCGCTCGGGGCGCGGGGGCTCTCGTGCGGGCCCTGTCCGGACGACGTGGCGCAGATCCCGCTCCTGCCGCCGAGCAGCGACGGCGGCGTCGAGGACGCCGGGGACTGGCTCGCCGACGAGTGCCAGCGCAAATGCCCGAACGGTATCTCGTGCGTGCCGACGTCGATCCCGCTCGAAGACGGCGGGACGATGCCCGCGATCGAGTGCACGCGGATGGCGGATTGCAGCGCGGGGCGGCGTCCGCTCGGGCAGGGCAGCCCGAAAAAACGTTGGGACACCAAGGACCTCGGCGCGGCGGGCGAATGGCTCGTGCACGCGGCCGCGCTCGAAGCCGGATCGGTGATCGCCTTCCGGGAGCTCGGGCGGGATCTCGCCGCGCTCGGAGCGCCGCGGAAGCTCCGCCGGGCAGCGTCACGAGCGGCCGAGGAGGAGCGGAGGCACACGCGGCGCACGCGGGCGCTCGCGCGGAGGTACGGGGCGCGTGTGCCTGGACAAACGATGAGCGTGATGCGACACGCTTCGCTGGAAGAGCTTGCGACGCACAACGCGGCCGAGGGTTGCGTGCGGGAGGCGTTCGGGGCGCTCGTGGCGCGGTGGCAAGCGGCGTTCGCGAGGGACGCGGAGGTGCGTGTCGCAATGGCGCAGATCGCCGACGACGAGGCGCGCCACGCGGCGCTCGCGTATGCGATCGACGCCTGGGCGCGGCGGCGGCTCGGCCCCGCGGCGCGCGCGCGCGTGGAGGCGGCGCGCCAGAAAGCCGCGCGGGCGCTCCTGGCGCCGCGGGTGCGGGATGCCGGGCGCGACGAGGCGCTCGAGGTCCTCGGTTTGCCCGACGCGGCGGAGGCGGAGGCGCTCGCGAAGAGGTTCGTCGCGGCAATCGGGATCGACGCGGCGGCCTGAATCAGCCCTTCTTGCGGCCGTGGAGGACGATTCCGAGGGCGAGGGCGCCGATGGACGCGAGGAGCGGCGTGGTCCCGAGGGCCAGGCCGACGTCCTTGCAACCGTCGGCTTCGGCATACCCCACCTCGCGGATACGCGCCCTCTGGGACGCGTCGATGTGATCCCCGGCGAGCGCAGTGTCCGTCATGGATCGGCCCAGCATCGCGCCGACGGGCCCCATCCCGACCGAGCCGAGCGACACGAGGATCCCGACCCCGCCCACGATCGCGCCGCCGAGCGGCTTCTTCATGAGCGAGAGCAAGAAGCCGAGAGCCGCGAGGCCAAACCCCAGGAGCGCGAAGAGCAGAATGACCCACGCGGGCCAGCCGCACACCTTGAACGTTTCCACGGGCGCCGATGGGACCGCGCGAGGCGTGGAATGTCAAGGTCAGCGGGGCGGGCGATCCCCCGCGCGAATACGCCCTTCGGCGACGGCCGTCGCGTACGGCGGCGCCTTGCCGGCGCGGAGCGAGTAAACGTCGAAGCGCATCGTCGCCGCGTCGGGATAACGCGCCTCCTTTTGAAACGCGAGCGCGATGTCGACGACGCGGCACACCGGCGCGGGGATGTGCGGCGCGAGGGACGCGAGCGGAGGCGCCGGCCGCGTGGCCGCGGCGACGAGGAGGACCGCGCCTTCGAGCTCGCCGTGCACGTAGCGGCCGCCGAGCAGGCGAAACATCGTCGCGCCGAGCGCGAAGATGTCGGTGCGGCCGTCGAGCTCCTGGTTTCTCCCCATGGCCTGCTCGGGCGCCATGTACTCGTAGCTGCCGATGGCGACGCCCGTCCGCGTGGCCGTCTTCTCGGGCAGCTCCGCGGTGCCCTCGGGCAGCGTGTCGACGCGCGCGATGCCGAAATCGAGCACCTTGATCCGCGCGTCCCTCCCGACGTGCAAGTTCTCGGGCTTGAGGTCGCGATGCACGATGCCGAACGCGTGCGCGACGACGAGCACGTCGAGGACCTTGTGCGCGATCCGTAAAACCTCGTCGACGGAGAGCACGCCCTTGCGCGCCATGCGATCGAAGACGGTCTCGCCGTCGAGCAGCTCCATCGCGAGGAACGCCGCGCCGTCCTCGGCCACGCCCGACTCGTAGACCTGCGGCAGCCCTTCGCAGAGCGGGCCGACGGCCGCGAGCGCGCTGCCGATGGGCCCTTCGCGGAGGAAGCGCTTTCGAAGCTCGCGCACGTCGAGCAGATAGGGGTGGAGGACCTTGATGGCCGCGACGCATCCATCGGCGCGGCGGCCGAGGAAAACGCTCGCCATGCCGCCGATGCCGATCACGCGCTCGATCATCCAGCTTCCGACCGACGTGCCGATGCGCCGCGCGGCGATCTCCTCGTCCGATTCCGACATCATGCGGGGCCGAGGTTACCACGACCGCGCCGCGAGCGGGTTACACTGCAGCCATGCTTCCGCGCCCAAGCTTCGTTCCCGGCCTCTTGCTCGCGGCGGTCGCGCTCCCGGCGGCCGCATGCTGGCTCGACCTCGACCGCCTCGGCGCGGGCCTGCCGAGCGCCGCGGCCGGCGGCGGGAGCAATGTCGGGAGCAGCACCACGAGCGGCAGCGGTGGCAGCGGCAGCGGTCCCGGATCGCTCGTGCTCGAATGTGATCCGTGTCCCGAGGGAGGGTGCGCGCCCGAGCCCGTCGCGGAAGGGCCGGCGTTCGCGCTCGGCGCCGTGGATCTCGTGGCCGATAACGACGGCGTGTACTGGGTGAACCAGGAGGGCGGCGAGGTCATGCGGTTCGTCTCGAGCGCGGATGCGCCGGAGACGCTCACGACCGCGGTCGCGCCGCGTTGCCTCGTGGTGCGGAGCGGAAACGTGTTTTACGGGGACGACGAGGGGCTCTGGTCCTGCACGGCGGACGCGTGCATGGAGACGCGGCAGAAGATCACGTCCTCCATCGCGCAAGGCACGCTCGGGCGCGTCGCGTTCGACGGGGCCTCGGTCTACTGGACGGATCGGGGCACGGCCGACGCCGACGGCCGCGTGTACGGCTGCGCGCCGGGCGACTGCGCCGCGCCGAAGCCGTATGCCACGGGGCTCTTCCGACCGGACACGATCCTCGCGAGCGGCGGCCAGCTCTTCTGGGTCGAGTTCGGCAATGGCAACGCCAATGGCGCGATCTATCAGGGTTCGTCCGGGGGAAGCGCGACGACCGTCGCCGGCGCGCTCAACTTCCCCACGTCCGTCGCGGTGGACAACGATTCGTTTTATTATCCGTCGTGGCAGCCGGGCGGCACGATCCGGCGGTGTCCGAAGGGCGGGTATTGCAACGGTCCCATGGAGATCGCTCCCGGTGTGGCCGCGGAAAAACCCTTCGACGTGGCCGTCTCCGGGGGGCGCGTCTACTGGAGCGACACGGCGGACGGCGCGATCCGGAGCTGCCCCGCGGCCGGATGCGGGGCCGAGACGCCGCGCGTGCACGTGAGCGGGCGGGCGGGCTTGACGCGTTTCGCGCTGGGAAAGGCGTGTATCTTCTGGGTGGACGCGACGAACGGCGGGAGCGTGATGAAGGTCGGCCGATGAGCCGCGTTTTCCCGCGGTTCGCGCCATAACGCTTGACACGCGGCGTGACTCGTGGCAGCGGGCGAGCGCGCGAAAGCGTCTGTGCCGGCGCCGGAGGGGCCCGGCAGGAAGGTATGTCGTCGTGCTCGGTCTCGGGGAATCGTGGTTGCGTGCGTGGGGCATGTCCGCGGCGCTCTTCGCCTTCATGGTCGTGTCGCCGGGCGAGGCGCGGGCCGGGGACGCGCCGCGCTGCTCGGCGTGGCGCGCGGCCGGCAAGGGCTACGAGAAGCTCGAGCTCCGGACGTGCGCGCGGCCCGAGGGCGACGAGGGCGAGGGCGAGGGCGAAGGGGACGACGAGGACGCGGCGTCCACCGTGGAGATCAAGAGCGGCTACGAGGACGCGCTCAAGGTCCGCATCGAGCTCGTGACCAAGGGCGGCACGGTCGAGCAGCTCGACGTGAAGCTCAAGAACGGCGAGAACGCGGCCGGGGCGTGCAAGGCGTGCCGCGGCCACGACGACGTGAAGAGCTTCCGCGTGACGACGCAGGACGGCGCCGGCGAAGGCAAGGACGCGACGCCCGAGCCTCTGCAGAAGGTGGCCGGCACGAACCACATGGAGGTGCTGGCCCGCGATCTGCGCCTCACGGACACGAATGCGAAGCGGCTCGAGCGCATCGCGGCGCGGTATCACAAGGCGACGAAGAAGCGGCTCGTGGTGACGGGCGGAACGCGCACGCCGCAAAGGCAAGCGCAGCTCATGTACGACAAGCTGAAGCGCGGCGACGACGTGGTGGCGCTCTACGAGAACAAGGCCGCGGCGACCGAGGTTCGCAACGCTTATCGCGACGCCGCCTCCCGCGGGGAGAAACGAAAAGGCGCGATCCGCGCGATGCGCGAGGTGATCGAGGCGCAGATCGGGCGCGGGACGTACGTGTCGAAGCACCTGAAATCGGGCGCGGTCGACGTGCGGTCGTGGAACATGGACGGCGCGCTGGAGAAGGCGCTGCGCGAGGCCGTGAAGCAGGAGCCGGGCGTGACGCTCATGGACGAGCGGGACGGGCCGGAGCCGCATTTCCACCTGAATTTGCTCTGATCCGCGAGGCGAGAGGACCCCGGCCTTGACCTCGCTCGCCTCCTCATTTATAGGTTGGTCAACCAAACAACGGAGCGAAGGGTGGCCCGACCGTCGAACACCGAGGAGCGCCGGAGTCAGATCGTGGAGGGGCTGCTCGCCGTGATGGCGGAGCGCGGCTACGAGCGGGCCACGATCCAGGAGGTCGCGCGCGCGGCGGGGCTCTCGCCCGGGCTCGTGCACTACCATTTCCGCGACAAACAGGAGATCCTGCTCGTCTGCGTGAACGAACTCGCGGCGCGGGCGCGGGCGCGGGTCTCCGCGCGGGTCACGCGGGCGAGTAGCGCGCGGGCGAAGGTCGATGCGTTCCTCGATGCATATCTCGCGACGGGGAAAGACGCGGATCCGGCCGCGGTGGCGGCGTGGGTGACGATCTCGGCGGAGGCCGTGAAGCAGCCGGAAGTGCGCGCGGCCTACGAGAAGGTCGCGCGGGAGGATCTCGAGCGGCTGGAAGGTCTCTGCGCCGAGGTGATCGGCGCGCGGCGGGCGCGCGGCGTGGCGGCGGGGCTTTTCGCGGCGATTCAGGGGTATTTCGTGCTCGCCGCGGCGGCGCCCGGCCTCACGCCCAAGGGCTCGGCCGCGGCCACGGCGAAACGCATGGCGAAGGGCCTGCTCGACGAGGCGGCCGAAGACACGAAGGAGGCCGTGTGACGATCCCGAAGAGCACGCTGACGAAGCTCGGATTGCTGTCGAGCCTCTATTTTTCGCAGGGTCTGCCTTATGGTTTCTTCCAGGACGCGCTGCCGGCGATCCTCAAGACGATGGGTTTGTCCTTGCCGGCCATTGGCCTGACCTACCTGCTCGCGCTGCCCTGGGCGCTGAAGTTCCTCTGGTCGCCCTACCTGGATCGACGCGGCGCGGGTCGGCTCGGGCGGCGGCGCGGCGTGATCCTGCCGATCCAGCTCCTCTCGGTGTTGCTCGTCTTCGGCGTCGCCGCCTGGAACGGCGGGCCGACGATCGAATGGCTCCTCGCCTCCGTCTTTTTCGTCAACCTGCTCGCGTCGACGCAGGACATCGCGACCGACGGCCTCGCCGTGAACCTGCTCGCGGCGCACGAGCTCGGCTGGGGCAATGGGCTCCAGGTGGCGGCGTATCGCATGGGAATGGTCCTCGGCGGCGGCCTCCTGCTCCGAGTGTTTCACGCGACGGGCTTCCGGATCACGCTGACGGTTCTCGGCGCGCTGCTGCTCGTCGCCACGTTGCCGATCGCGCTCTTCCGCGAGCCGGAGAGCGCGACGCCCCCGGCCCGCGAGGCGCCGAGTTTGTCCTACTGGCTCACGCGCCCCGGGGCATTCGCGTGGCTCGGGCTGCTCTTCGTCTACAAGGCCGGTGAGCATTTCGCCACGGCCATGCTGAAGCCCTTCTTCGTGGACGAAAAGGGCGCGGGGCTCGATCTCACGCAGGTGAGCACGCTGAACATCGTGGGGATCAGCGCGGGGCTCGTCGGCGCCATGCTCGGGGGCGGGCTCGTGCGAAGGCTCGGATATCGGCGCGCGCTCCTCGGATTCGGGACGCTGCAAGCGCTCGCGGTGCTGCTGTATGCGCTCGTGGCGAGGCACGCGCCTTCGATGTCGACGCTCGCTTTGGTGTGCGGCGTCGAGCACGTCGCGGGCGGCATGGCGACGGCATCGCTGTTCACGGCGATGATGAATTCATGCCGCCCCGAGCACGCGGGGGCCGATTACACGGTGCAAGCCTCGGTGGTGGTGGCGGCGAGCGGACTAGCTGCGGCGGCGAGCGGGTTTTCCGCGAAGGCGCTGGGGTATGCGGGGCATTTCACGCTGGCCGCCGCGCTGGCCGCGCTCGCCGTGGGATTCGTGGGGTTGGTCTTCCGAAGCGGACGGGGGCTCGAGCCCGCAGTGATGCGAGGCTGATTTCCGCGAGGGCTCAGGGCGCGGGGAACTGCGGGTGCTTCTCGATGAGCGAGACGATCTCGGCGATCACCGGATCGGCGAGCTCCGGGTCGTATGCGAGGGCCGCGTCGCGCGCCTTGGTGAGGCTCTCCTTGCCCGGGCGCTTCAAGGCCTCGGCGTACATGACGATCACCCTGCCCTTCGGCAGCCCCATCTTTTGCGCGTCGAGGAGCTCGCCGATCGTCGTCGTGACCTCCGTCGTCTGCTTGGTGTAGGTGATCGGCGTGGTCCAGACGGCGCGAATCGTGACCGGATCGCTCGGATTGACGACCATCGGGTCGCAGGCTTCAAGGACCTGGCTGAAGATCATCGCGTCATTCGGCGCGAGGTGCTGCGGCTCCACCTCCGTCTTGTCCGTCGCGTATTCCTCGCCGTAAAACTTCTGCATGTTGAAGTACCAGGGGAGCGTGAGCTCGACGCTGACGCTGCGGGCCGCGATGTCCATGGTCTCGTCGAATCGCTTGACGAACATGTTCGTGGCCTCGTCGGTGGAATCGAGATACACGTACGCGCCGCGGCCCTTGTCGGTCAGCGTATCCATGATCGCGTCATTGTGCGTGAGCGCCGGGCCCGTCGCGACGCCGAGGAGGTAAATGCCCTCCTTGTCGGCGTCCGCGGCCGCCATCGCAATACGATCGGCATCGGTGACGCCGACGTTCGCGCCGCCGTCGCTGATGAGGACGACGCGGTTCAAGCGCCCCGGGGCATAATGCTTCTGGGCGAGGTCGTAGCCCGCATGGAGGCCACTCTTGAGATCCGTCCCGCCGCTCGCCGTGAGGGCGTCGACGACGGCGAGGATCGCCGGATCGTTCGGGCCTGTGGCCACGTGATCGGCGAGCAGGACGTTGTTCGCCGCGCCCCACGTGACGATTCCCACGAGGTCGCCGGCCGCGAGCTGCGACGCGATGGCCGAGACGGCGGCCCTCGCCCGCGTGAGGCCCGGGCCCTGCATGGAGCCCGAGGTGTCGACGAGGAACGTGATGTTCATCGGCCTTCGCGGCTCGATCGCGTTGAAGGAGCGGAGAGCGACCTGGAAATAGAGCTGTTCCGGGGCCTCCTTTTCGACTTCGAGCTCGGGGAAGAGGGTGAGCTGGCCCGTCGGGGCCGCGGGATACTGGATCTGGTAGTAATTCAAGAATTCGTGGGTGCGGATCTCACTCGGGTAAGGCTCCATCCCGAGCCGGAGCAGGTCGCGGACGTGGACCGGCGACGCCATGGAGTTCGAGTCGTCGGCCGAGACGAAGAAGGTGGTCGGCTTGGACTGATCCATGCCCATGCAGCCGAGGGGCGCGGGGGCCTCGATGATCTTGACGAGGGTGTCGTCCGGGTGAGGCGGAGGCTTCTCGTCGGGGCCGGAGCCGCTCGTGGTGCCTCCCGGCCCGCCACCAGAGCCGCCCTGCTGCACACCGCCGCCGCTGCCCCCATCACCGTTGGTCGAGTCGCCCGGCGCCGAATCGGCCGCGCACGCGGCGAGCCCAAGGCCAATGCCGCCGATCCAGGCGGCGCAGAGCGCAGGGAAGACGAAGGGAAGAGAAGACGATCGCTTCATGCAAGACCTCCAGGCGAAGGGAAGCGTGGCAAGGTCCGTGCCCTCCAGCACCCCGGCATCTCTGCCGCGAGGCACCAAAAACGAGCCGCGCCCCGGCCCAAGATGACACAAGTCCCGGGAGAAAAGACAGGCCCACGCGCGAGGCCAGGGCCCAGCCGGCCGCGATTCGCGTTCGCGGGTGCGCGGAGCTGTGAGGACGGAATGGTTCGTCCTGTAAACCGGTTTTTGAGAGGGCGCTCGTCTACCGGGCGAGCTGCGCCGGGACCGCGAGCCGGATCGTGCCCTTCGGGACCGCGAACTCGAAGAAGGCGCCGCGCCGATCGGCGATCCCCATGCGAAGGAGCCCGTCCTCCCGCACGAGCGCGTAAGGCGCGCGCGCGAGCGGCTCGTCCTTGCCGTCGGGCGCGACGAAGACGAGGACGTCGTCGGTGCCCGGCGCACGCACGGGAAGACGCGCGCAGCGGTTCGCGACGGTGGCGTTGCGATCCTCGCCGGCACAGCGCGCGAGCGCACGACGCTCGAGCTCCTTGCCCGTCTGCGCGCGCGAGACGTCACGCCAGAGCGCTTCGGCGGCCGCGAGGCGTACGGCCTCGGAGCGATCACGTTGCAAGAGGCCCATGACGAGCCCCGGCTCGCACGAGGCGCCCGCGAGCCCGATCGCGACGACGGCGTTGGCGCGCACGTAGGGCCGCGGCTCGGTGGCCGCGCGGCAGAGCGAGGCCTGCACGTCGGCCGCAGCGCCCTCGCGCGCCGCGACGCGGCCGAGCGCGCCCGCCGCATTGCCCGCGACCGCGACGTCGGGATCCGTCACGGCACGCGTGAGCGCTGCCAAGGCGTCCTTCTTGCCAACGGCGCCGAGCGACCAGGCAGCGTTCGCGCGCACGCCGGGATCGGCGTCGCCGAGCAGCGGGACGAGCACCGACGCGGCCTCCGGATGCCCCGCGAGCGCCTCGGCGACCTTGCGCCGATCGTCGATGCCAGACGCGACGAACTTGCGCAGGACCTTGCCGCTCGCCTCGCCGCGCATGCGACCAAGGCCTTCGAGCAAAGCATCACGCGCGACGTCGGGCGACGACGGGAGGGCCGCGCCGACACGCTCGGCGAGAGCCGGATCGGTGGCGCGCGAGAGAGCCCCCGCGAGCGCGAGGCCGATCGCTCCGCGATCTTGCTCGGCCGCGACCTGGAGCCGCTCGAGGAGCTTCGCCGCGGCCGAAGGGCCGCCCGCGCGCGCGATCGACGCCGCCGCCGCGAGCCGCACGTCCGCCGCGTCGTCGGCGATCGCGTCGAGCAGCACGGCCTCGACCTTCGGCGGCGCGGGCGCGTACGCGCCGAGCGCTTCGAGCACCGCGAGCCGGAACGAGCGCGATTTCGTGGTCGCGAGCGGCAAGAGCACGTCGTGCGCGCGCGGTGAGCCCGTGCGGCCGAGGAGGCGAACGAGCTCGATCTTCTCGTCGGGCGGAGTCGCCGCGTCGAGCAGCATCGCACGCGCCGGATCGACCGCGCGCCCATCGGGTCGCGCCGGATCGAGCAGCTCCGAGGCGGCGCGGATGGCCTCGCGTCGCACGGTGGGATCGGCGTCGGAGAGGAGCTCGAGCACCGCGGGGAGAGCCTCGGACGAACCAAGGAGCGCGAGCGCGCGGAGGCCATGCTTGAGCGGAAGGACGCCGCGCTGCATCGCGCGCACGGTCGGATCGAGCCCCTCCTTCGCGCCGAGCGCGCCGAGCACGAGCGCCGCGCCCGCCGCCGTGGATGGCGAGGGCGAGCCCGACAGCACCGCGACGAGCTGCGGCGCCGCGCTCTTGCCCGCCATGACGAGCGCCTCGCGGACCGGAGAACGTGGCGCGGAGGGATCGTCCTTCGCGAGCGCGCCGATGAGCGCGCGCACCGCGCTCTCCGAACCGATACGGCCGAGCGCTCGCAGCGCCGCCGCGCGCACCTCGCCCGCGCCCGCGCTTCCCTGCCCCGGCCGCACGCCGGGCATGCTGGGCGCGAGGACGGCGTCGCTCCCCGATCCCGCTTCGAGGAGCGGCGCGATCGCGGCCGTGGCCTCGTCCGAGCGCAGCTTGCCGAGCGCGGTGACGGCCTCGACGCGCACGTCCTGCGAGCCGTCCTGGAGCGCGATCATGAGCGCGCTCGTGGCCCGCGCATCCCCGAGCTCGCCGAGCGCGCGCGCGACGGCGCGACGCACCTCCGGCACCGCGTCCTGTACCTTGCCGATGAGCGGGACGACCGCGCGTGGATCGGCGAGCCTGCCGAGCGCGCGCGCCACCTCGACGCGCACCTCGAGCGCGCTGTCGTCGAGGTGCCCGAGCAGCGGCGAGACCGCGTCGGGCAAACCCGAGCTGCCCATGGCCGACGCCGCCGCGACGCGGACCTTCGAATCCGGATCGCCGAGCACGCGGCCGAGCGCCACGACGCTGCGATCCGTGGGCGAGGAGCGGATGACGTCACAGGCCGCGAGCCGGAGCCGCGCGTCGCCCTCGCCGAGCCAGCCGATGACGAGGTCACCGGCGCGCGACAAACGCAGCGCGATGGCCGCCTCGGCCGCCGCGAGCCGCACCTCGATGTCGGGATCGCCGAGCGCGCGTTGCGCGAGCGGGACACCGAGCTCCGAGGGGAGCTCGCCGATCCGCTGCGCCGCGGCGCGCCGCTCGGAGACGTCGGGCGAGGCGAGCGAGCGAGCGATGCGCTCGGGCACGTTGGGCCAGACGAACGCGTCGGCCGCTCCGCCCGAAAAGAGCGAGAGCGAGACGGAAAGCGAGAGGAGGCCGGCTCGGACGAGGCTACGCATGCGGATCGAGCGCGTGACCGAACGCACGACGCGCACCGTACCATGTTTTGTGGGTCGAGCCGGCTCCTCGCGAAACGCGCGGCTCAGGAAAGCGGAGGAGGCGGAGCACTGTTACGCGCGGCGACGGGACGCACGCTCTCCTGTTCACGCACGGGCGTACTCGTGCTCGAGCCGCCCGAGCTGACCGCGGGCTGCGGCGCGGCGGCCGTCGTGCGCTCCTTGGGACGGGCCTTTTCCGGCGGCGGCGCGGCCGCGCGCAGGTTGATGAGCTTGTTCAGGATATCGAACCAGAACGGCGCGCCGAGCGCGATCGCGATCGCCGTGAAGAGCCACCCGCCGAAGCGACGCCCGAATCCGCCGAGCGTCGCCGGCACCGCGCGTCGATCACACGCGACCTCGGCGGTTGGCGTGCAAAAGAACCCGCGCCCCTCGGGCCAGCCCATCGGCAACGTGAGCTCGTCGAGACCACGCTTGACCGCGACGACGCGCTTGCGCACGAGCTCCTCGGTCTTCTTCTCGTCGACGAAGACCTCGGACGGCTTCGCGTTCGCGTTCGCCTTCTGCTCCGCCGCGACCTCCTCGGCCGTCTGCACCATGGCCGCCCCGGACTTCACGCTCTCGGCCACCGCCGATGCCACGGTTTCGCGCAGCACGGCGTCGCGGTTGAGGCTGTCGAGCACGACGAACGTGTCCACGTTCAGCACGACGGCCGAGAAGAGCCCCACGACGGCGATCAGCGTGTGCGCCGTCCGCTTGTACCAGCCGGAGACGCTGTCCATCGCGCGATCGAACCACGCGGCGATCTGCTGGGTCGCGTCCTCGAGCGTCTTGACGCTCGCGTCGGACACGAGCGCCGTGAGCGCGACGCGCGTGTCCTCCTCGAAGTCCTGGGCCTCGGCGAGGCGCTTCTTGAAGTCGTCGAGGCTCGCCGCGACCTTCTTCGTCGCGCCCTCGCCTTCGCCCTCGGTCTTCGGCCAGAGCCTGCGGAAGAAGCCTTTCAGCGCGCGGAGCGGGACCGACAGGATGCCGCGAAGCAGCCCCATCCGCTCGGGGCGCCGTGAGCGATCCGCGCCGTCCTTCCAGCCCGCGACCGCATCGACGAGCGCGCGCGCAAAAAGGTCCGACGGGATGTACGAAGGGTCGCTGTCGTCGTCCTTCGTCAAACCGTCGATGAGCGGATGCGCGTAGACCTTGTCCGTCAGCGTGCGATCCTTGAGGAGCCGCTCGACGCCCTGCCGCAGCGTGACGGAGCGCAGCGACAGGATGCCGGAGATCGCCTCGGTGACGGCCGAGGCGATCACGCTGAGCAGCATGAAGACGAAGGAGATCCCGATCGCGACGTCGAGGATGGTCGATATGGACACGGCTACCTCCTCGCCGGCGGGACGCCCTGCCGCGGGCCTCCCGGCGCCCCTGCCCCCACGCCTCGGGCGCCGAGCCGACACGCTCATGGTCCCAGAGGATCCACCCCCACGCAATCGAGGCCGGACAAAGAAAGGCCGGCTTGAGAGGCCGCCTTCGAATCGACCGCCTCTCGCTTGGCCAAGGACACGAAACTCGTGGTACGACGAGGCGTGGCCGACCATCGCGCCCGCCCCACCGTCCGCCCCCAGAGGCTCGCGCTCGGCGTCCTCGCTCGCGCTCCGATCGCGGGCACGGCGAAGCCTCGCCTCTCTCCACCGCTCTCCCCCGAGGCCGCAGCGGAGCTCTCGTCGGCGCTCCTCGGCGACGCGCTGAACATGCTCGCCATCCTGCCGATGGCGTATCGCGCGGTGCTCAGCGTGTCCGACGAGGAGAGCGCGGTGCTGCAAAAGCTCGTGCCAGGGCGATGGCAACACGTCGTCTCGGCCGGCACGACGCACCTCGAGAAGCGGCTCGGCCACGGGCTCGAGCACCTCTTCACGACCGGCGCCGAGGCTGCGGCGATCGTCACCACCGACGCGCCGTTCATGCCGCTCGACGAGGTCTTCGAGGGTCTGCTCTGGCTCGCCGCCAAGCGAAAGCGTGCGCTGCTCGGGCCGACGGTCGCGGGAGGTCTTTACCTCATCGGCACGACCCACTACGAGCCTGCGCTCTTCGACGGCGTGGACTGGACGTCCCCCGGCGTGCTCGAACGCGCGACGAAGCGCGCCGCGGAGCTCGGCCTGGAGACGCTGCTCCTGAAGCCGACCTACGAGATCGACACGCCCGCGGATCTCGATCGTTTCGCGCGTGATCTCGCGAGCGGCACGGGAGGCCCGGGGATGGCCGTGCCCGCGTGCGCCGCGTTCCTGGCACGCGCGGGCCTTCGGCCCGTGAATCGCTGAACGGCGGGTCTTACTCGGCGTCCGCGGCGGGTTGATACCCCGCGGCCCACGAGCGGCTCACCGGCGCCACGCGCTCGGAGGGCTTCGGATACACGTCGCGATCGAGACCGTCGCCGAACATGCGCAAGAGCAGCTCGGCCTGCTCCAGCGCGGCCGGCGTGTCGACGTCGATCCAGCGCGCGTCGCCCGCGTCGCACGCGAAGAACATCCCCTCGTCGGCGAGCGCGCGCACGCCCTCCGAGAGCGAGCAATCCCCCTTCGCCGCGTACACGCGATCGAGCGCCTCGACGAGCGAGGGGCCGATGCGGAACACGCCCGTGTCGAGCGCGTCGTACGCCGCGATCTCCTTGCCGATGTCCACGATGCGCCCGCGCTCGACGCGCACCTTCGTGGCGTCGTCGAGGTCGAAGCAGCGCGGGATGTCGTAATCGACGGCGAGCGCGGCCGCGCGGCTCGGCAGATCGAGCGCGGCGAGCCGACGCACGATGGCCGGCGCGTACAGGTGATCGGCCATCGTGAGCAGCGTCCCCGGGACGACGTGCTCACGCGCGGCGAGCAGCGACACGCCGTTTTTTCGCTCGTACTGCGTGTTGCTCACGAAGGAGATCGACAGGCCGAGGGAGCTCTCCGCGAGCGCGCGGCGAATGAGCTCTTCCTTGTAGCCCGTGACCACCACCGCCTCGCGGATCCCCTCGGCGCGCAGCGTCCGGAGGATGCGAACCAGAAGCGGAACCCCGGCGACCGGCTTGAGGGGCTTGGGTGCGATCTCGCCACTCACGAGGCGAGAGCCGGTTCCTGCCGCGAGCACGATCGCCCGCTCCATCGTTCGTTTTTCAAGCATGGAAGGTGCGGTGCCCAATCCGAAGGCGCCCCTCGTAGCACGCCTTCTGCCTGCGAAACAATTCTCTTCGGTCCGCTTTCAAAAGGCGGTGTTCCGGCGCCTCACAGTGTTGCAAAAGCGCAACACCCGCCCGACTTCGACGCGCGGAGCCGAGCTGCATCGCCACGCACATCCGACTGGGATCGGCGTGCGAGGCGCGGGAGACGCATCGCCATTCAAAGCAAGCCGGAGGCCAGCGGAGCCGCTACCGCGTCTTCGCACCTCACGCGCGCGCCTCCAGAAAATCGCGTTGAAACTTCGCAGGAGCGGCGTTCACGAGCGCGCACGCGAGCGAGGTCGAGCGTGCGCGTGGCGCGACAGTGCGACGTCGTTGCCAGACCCCGCGGCGAACGTTCGCGTCGTCGCGCGAGCGAGCGTCGTGAAGCGCGCGGCCAGCCGATCCGAGCCGCGTGAGACCGCGTCCGCAACGTGACGCTCGCCGCGGTAGCCCCGTTCGGGTCAGACCCCGCGCGCCGTGGTCGTCCGGGTCCTCGTGTGGGTCGCGCAGATGCCGTGCACACGCCGCGCGGCACGTCATGCTCCGGGGGTCGACGCTCGCAGGCACCGCTTGAGTGTCCTATAGCGTTGGCCTAGACATGCCCCCCGGGGCGATCGACGGGACATACGGAGGAGCGGGAGTGAAGCAGCCGAAAGAAATCACGAAGGCAGAGGGCAAGCTCGGCGTGCTCCTGCCGGGGCTCGGTGCGGTGGCGACGACGACGATCGCCGGCGTGATGCTGGCCCGCAAGAACCTGGCGTTGCCGATCGGATCGCTGACGCAGCTCGGGACCATCCGGCTCGGCAAGCGCACGGACAATCGCTCGCCGCTCATCCGCGAGTTCTTGCCGCTCGCGTCGCTCGATCAGCTCGAGTTCGGCGGCTGGGATCTCTTCCCGGACACGGCGTACGAGTCCGCGAAGCACGCCGAGGTCCTCGAGCAGCGCCACCTCGATCAGGTGCGCGACGAGCTCTCGCAGGTCACGCCGATGAAGGCGGTCTTCTACCCGGAGTACGTCAAGCGCCTGCACGGCCCGCACGTCAAGACGGGCGCCACGAAGGCCGACATGGTCGAGCAGGTGCGCGACGACATCCGCACGTTCCTGAAGACCAAGGGCTGCTCGCGCGCCGTCGCCGTGTGGTGCGGCTCGACGGAGGTCTACTTCCCGCCGGGCGACGTGCACGCGTCGATCGACGCCTTCGAGGCCGGCCTCGCGCGAAACGATCCGGGCATCTCGAACTCGCAGATTTACGCGTGGGCCTGCCTCAAGGAGCGCGTGCCCTACGCGAACGGCGCGCCGAACCTGACGGTCGACTTCCCCGCCGCGTGGGACCTCGCGAAGAAGCTGGAGGTGCCCATCGCCGGCAAGGACTTCAAGACCGGCCAGACGCTCATGAAGACCATCATCGCGCCGGGCCTCAAGGCGCGCATGCTCGGCCTCTCGGGCTGGTTCTCGACGAACATCCTCGGCAACCGCGACGGCGAGGTGCTCGACGACCCCGATAGTTTCAAGTCCAAGGAAGTCTCGAAGCTCGGCGTCCTCGAGTACATCCTGCAGCCGCACATGTACAAGGACCTGTACGGCAAGCTCTACCACAAGGTCCGCATCGAGTTTTACCCGCCGCGCGGCGACGCGAAGGAGGGCTGGGACAACATCGATCTCTTCGGATGGCTCGGCTATCCGATGCAGATCAAGGTCAACTTCCTCTGCCGCGATTCGATCCTCGCCGCGCCCATCGTACTCGACCTCGCGCTGCTCATGGACCTCGCGTCGCGCGCGGGCTTCTCGGGCACGCAGGAGTGGCTGAGCTTCTACTTCAAGAGCCCCATGACCGCTCCGAACCTCTACCCGGAGCACGACCTCTTCATCCAGTCGATGAAGCTCAAGAACACGATGCGCTGGATGATGGGCGAGGACCTCATCACCCACCTCGGCAACGAGTACTACGACTGATCGCTCGGCGCCGGGGGCTCGCCCGAACGAGCCCCCGGCTCCTCCTTCGCGCCCACCAGATAGATCACGCCGAGCAGCACGAACACGAGCCCCGCCGCGCGCTTCACCCAGATCGCCGGCACGTGACGGCTCACGACCTCACCGAGGAGCACCGCGACCGCGCTCGTCGCGCAGAGCGCGAGCGCCGAGGCCGCGAAGACCACCCAGCGCGATGAGCCGCTGCCGGCCAGCGTGAGCGTCGCAATCTGCGTCTTGTCGCCCATCTCCGCGAGGAAGATGGCGGCGAACGTCGAGGCGAAGAGCTTCCAGTCCATCCGCCGAGCGTGACGCGGCAAAGCGCCGCGAACAAGCGCGACCGCGCCCGCTAGCCCCGCGGCGGCGCGTAGAAGTCGACGATGCGGATCGGTTCGGTCAGACGAACCCGCACGCTTTGACGATCGCCCCGCACGTCGCCGCCGATCTGGAACGCCGTCGGCGGGTCCATCTCGATCGTGATGTCGTCGACGAAGAAGTCGAACGTGTCCTCGAGGTTGTCGTACTCGCCGCGCCAGATCGTCTGGAAGTTCGACACGAAGGTCACGGGCGAGAGGTTCGTCACGCGGAGCTGCATGCGGTCCGGCCTGTCCTCCGCGTACGGGAACATGCGGAAGCCGAAGCCGTAGTACGGGATCGTCGCGACACACGCCAGCTTCGCCGGTCCCTCGTAGATCACGCCGCCCTTGCGGATCGGCGCGCCGAGGATCGACCCCTTCTCCCCCACGCGCACGGCGTCGCTCCCCGTGTTGATCACGCGGCAGTGCGGCGTGCGGCGCACGAAGTAGCTCGGCAAGGTCTTCGTCGTCGCCGCGATCGCGTACGACACGATGCCCGGCGCGACTCGCTTCAGGGGCCCGCGCGCGAGGAGGCCCTTCACCCGCGTGTAGTCCTTGAGCATCTGCGCATCGATGCCGAAGCCGCAGAACGGCGAGAGCACGCCCTCGGCCTCGACGAGCCGAAGCCAGCGGCTCCCCGCGTCGGCGCGCAGGCGCGAGAGGTCCACGGCGAGCCCGCGGAACCCGCCCGAGCCTTTCTCACCCGCGCCGCTCGCGCCGAGCACCCACGCGAGCGAGTTGCCCGTCCCGAGCCGCAAGAGACCGAAGCGCGGGATCGGCGCGCTCCTCCGCTTCGCTTCATTCACGACGGCCGTGACGACCGACGTGAACGTCCCGTCCCCGCCGCCGGTGAGGATCGTCTCGTAGCCGCGATCGACGAGGGTCCGCGCGATGCCCTCGCTCTCCTCGACGCTGCGCGACACGAAGAGATCGCCGCTGTCGAGGATCTGATCGAGCGTCTCGATGACCTCCGCCGTGACGCTCTTGGCGTTGCCGTTGACGACCACGGCGATGCGGGGCAGCGCCGGGCCGGCGGACCGGGCCGGCCCAGGGGGCCTCGACGAGGCGGCCTCGATGTCCGTTCCGGGGGGGAGGGGCGCGTCGGTGCGAGAGGCCATGGGCGGCGGATCTAGCACGAATACGGGCTCTTCCCCGCCTGACCCCCCGTCCTCGGGGGCGCTTCGCCTAGCCCTGGCCGTCCGCCCGCGCGGACACAAATTGACCATACGTCCGAAGTTTCTGGACGGACTGGCTCAAATTTTGGTAAGGCGACGGGCGTATAGCCTTCACGTGCACTTGACAGCCGTCCGGCTCGAACCGTACGGCGCGCCCCAGTTCGCGTGACGATACGCGTGGGACGGGGATTATCGCAGAAGCGGGACGCAGCGACATGGCGAAATCGACAAAGACGAAGAGCTCGGAGAAACGCTCCGCGAAGAAACATTCGAGCTCGCGCGCGAGCGGCGACGCCCCGAAGTCCGGGACGAAGGCCCGGGAGAAGGACGACGACGCCAAGGGCTCGAAGCGCAAGCTCGGTCTGCGGGGAGCCGCGCCGTGGGCCGCTCGCCACGCGGCCAAACACGCAGCCGAGGCGCGGGCCCGGGCCGCCGAGCCTGCCCCGCCGGGCAGCGCGCGCGCCACGATCCGCGTGCCGGAAGGCGCCGACGCGATCAAGGCGAAGATCGCCGAGCTCCACAACCAGACCACGAAGATCCGTACCCTGCGCAAGCGCATGGAGAAGGGGTTCTTCGACATCGGCCTGGTCCTCGCCGAGATCCAGGAGCAACAGCTCTACCAGGCGAAGGGCTACGGCTCGTTCGAGGCCTTCCTCGAGCGTGAGATCGACTTCGGCAAGCAGACCTCGCTGAAGCTCGTGAAGCTGTCGAAGGTCTTCCAGCGCGAGGCTGCCCTCGACCACGGCATGGACCGCTGCATGACGGCCCTCGCCGCGCTCGACGGCGAAGCCGCGCCGAAGGCCGCGCCCTCGACGCCGGGCCCCATGGCCGCGCTCCCGCTGCCCCTCAAGCCCCCGATGCGCGCCGCCGGCGGCTGATCCGAAGCGGGCCGGGGCTCCCCGGCCCTCGCTTCGAAAACACGACGTCCCCCTCCCCGGCACGCGCCCGGGAAGGGGGACGTTTCGTTTACGTTCGGTCAGGCGGGCTCAGGGTGTCGAGCCGGCGCGCTCCAGCGCGATCTTCCTCCGCGCCGCGAGCGGGTGCTCCGACAGGCTCCTGTGCCGGTCGAGCCCGATCACCTCGAGCACGCGGCCGCTCCGCTCGTACTCGCCCCGGAGCTCGTGGAGCTTCTCCATCACGGTGTGATCCACGAGGCGGGCATGGTCGAAGTCGACGACCACGTGCTTCGCCTCGTGCTTTACCAGCCTCCCCTTGATCGACAGGTAGTTGCTGAACACCGCGGCGTGCCGGATCCGGAGCACGACGCGATCCCCGAGTGAACGCTCCTCGATGTCGGGCCGGAACAGGCTCTTGATGGGCGCCCCGTTCACGACGTGCATGACCATCTTGATCACGATGCCAGCCGCCACGCCGACGAGCAGGTCGGTCGCGATCGTCACGACCGTCGTCGACACGAACACGAGGAGCTGCTCGCGGCCGACGCGGAACGTCTTGACGAACTCGTGGGGGGAGGCGAGGCGCGTGCCCGTGTAGATCAGCATCGCCGCGAGGGCCGCGAGCGGAATGCGGTGGATGAGGCCGGGCAAGAACGCCACGAAGAGCAGCAAGAACAGCCCGTGGAAGAAGTTCGACAGCTTCGACCGCGCGCCGTAGCCGATGTTCGCCGAGCTGCGCACGATCTCCGAGATCATGGGCAGGCCGCCGATGAGGCCCGCCACGAGGTTGCCCACGCCCGTCGCGAGCAGGTCCTTGTCGAGGTTCGAGCGGCGCTTTTCCGGATCCAGCGCGTCGACGGCCTTGGCGCTGAGCAAGCTCTCGATGCTGCCGACGAGCGCGAACATCACGATGTACTTGAGCGACGTCCCCGAGAGCACCGCGGTGAAATCCGGCGTCGTCACCGCGGCGAGCAAGTTTCCCGGGAGGTTCACCAGGAAGTTCGGGCCGATCTTGTAGTCGTGGTGGTTGATCGAGAACGTGTACGTGTGCTCGTGCTCGAGGTCGAACACGTGCGCGAGCGGCACCGCGAGGGCGAGGACGAAGAGCGGGGCGGGAATCTTCTTGAGGACCGGGACGCGCTTCGAGACGACGGGGAACAAGAACAGGATCGCGAGGCTCGCGCCGCCGATGATCGCGATCTCCGGGTTCAGGCGCCCGAGGCTCCGCGGGATCTCGAGGAGCAGGTGGAGCGGCTCCTTGGCCTCGGGCGTCACGCCGAGCGCCACGTGGACCTGCTTCGAGCAGATGATGATGCCGATCGCCGCGAGCATCCCGTGCACCACGGACGAGGGGAAGAAGTCGCCGAGGGCTCCGGCGCGCGCGAGGGCAAACCCGATCTGGAGCACGGCGGCGACCACGATCGTGGCGAGGGCGCGTCGATAACCGACCGAGCCGTTTCCATTGCCGAGCTCCGTCACCGCGCCGAGCGCGATGACGATGAGCCCCGCGGCGGGCCCCTTGATGGTGAGCGTCGCGCTGCCTATCCACGTGGCCACCACGCCGCCGATGACGGCGGTGATGATACCTGCCACGGGCGGAAAACCGCTCGCCATGGCGATACCCAGGCAAAGCGGTAGGGCGATCAGAAAGACGAGAAATCCGGCGACGAGGTCGTTCCGGATGGAAGGCGCGCCCGTGGGCACACCGGCGCTCTGGTCCGGCTTGTCCATAAAACCCTTTGCGGATCGGTCACGAAATTCGAAATTCCGTTCCCCACGACGTCGGTCGTGCGATCCGATCCACAAGACGGATCGAGGCTACGAGCAGGTTCCCGGGAACCAACTTCGTGCTCGTCCCGTCCCACGACGCAAGCAGCACACGCGAGGGACGCTCCGTCCCCGCGATAGGCATTGTTTTATGCCGAGCCTCCTCCTGACGATCTTTCCGCCCTTGCTCGGCGCGATCTTCGTCATTCTGCTCCCGTCACGTAACGTCCGGCTGATCAAGGGCGTCGCGCTCTTCCACGCGGCGATCGCATTCGTCGCCTCGTGGAGCCTCGTCCCCACGTTCGACCGGACCACCTCCGCGCTGCAATTCGTCGCGCCATTCCCGTGGTCACCGGACGCGGACGGCTCCGCCGCGCTCGGCGTCGACGGAATTTCCTTTCCGATGGTGCTCCTGACGACGCTCGTGATGCTCATCGCGCTCGTCGCCTCTCTCCACGGCGCGCACCGGGTGAAGGGATATTTCGCCTGGTTCTTGCTCCTCGAATTCGCGGTCCTGGGCGTCTTCACCTCGCTCTCGTGGTCGCTCTTTTACGTCTTCTGGGAGCTCACCCTCGTCCCCCTGTTTTTCCTGGTCAGCGTGTGGGGCGGGAAAAACCGGTCGGCCGCGAGCATGAGCTTCTTCCTGTACACGCTCGCCGGCTCGGTCCTCATGCTCGTCGCCATCCTCGCGCTGCACCTCTCGGTGCCGAAGCACGGCTTCGGGATGGTCGAGATGCAAAATGCGAGCGCCGGGCTCGGCCGGGCGACGCAGGTCCTCCTCTTCCTCGGCCTCTTCGCGGGCCTCGCGGTGAAGATCCCCGTCTTCCCGCTGCATGGATGGCTCCCGCTCGCGTACGTCGAATCCGAGCCGCCCGTCAGCATGGTCTTTTCGGCCGTGCTCGCCAAGATGGGCGCGTATGGCCTGCTCCGCCTCACGGCGCTCTTGCCCGCCGGCGCGGAGTCCCTCGTGCCGCTCCTCTTCCTGCTCGGCCTCGTCAATATCGTCTACGGCGCGCTCCTCGCGTTTCGCCAGCCCGATCTCAAGACCATGGTGGCCTATGGCTCGATGAGCCACATGGGCTTCGTCTTGATCGGCGTCTCCTCGCTGAACGGCGCCGGGCTCACGGGCGCCACGATGCAGATGTGCACGCACGGCGTCTCCAGCGCCGCGCTCTTCCTCCTCGTCGGCGCGCTCGAGCGCCGCACGAAGACCCGCGATTTGCGCCACTACGGCGGCCTCGCGAGCGTCACGCCGCGGTTCTTCGTGGCGCTGTCCCTCGCGCTCCTCGGATCGATGGGTTTGCCCGGGCTCGCCGGGTTCGTCAGCGAGCTGTCCACGCTCGTCGGCACGTTCCAGCGGTACGAATATCTCGCTGGAATCGCGACCGTCGGCGTCCTCATCACGGCCGGATATTCGATGCGCGCCATTGGCCGCATCTTCTTCGGCCCCCTGAATCCCCGCTGGAAACACCTCCGGGACCTCGAGCCGCGGGAGCTCTTCGCCGCCGCGCCGCTCGGGGTGCTCATCGTCGCGCTCGGCGTCGCCCCGCGCGCCGCGCTCGATCTCTTCGCCGCCACGGTCTCGCACATGGCGACGCTCTTCCACGGATGAGTCTGGTATGCGCGCCCTCCCCTCCGCCGTCATGCGCGGCATCTCGGTCGAATCGAGAAAACACCTCGAACACGAGATCCACCACATCGCCCACGTCCTACCCGGACAGGGACCGATCGAGACGTTCATCCACCACAACACGCTGCACGGCTTCCAGCACCTGCACTTCGAAGAGGCCGTCCTGGAGGCGCGCCGCGTGCTCGGCGGGCGCGGGTATCTGCCGCTCGACGAGTACCGGCGGCTTTACGCGATCGGCCGGATCACCGACGAGGACCTCGAACGCGCGCGCCGCGAGCGCAAGGGTAACGTCGAGCCCGAGCCCGTGATCCGCATCGGTGACCGGACGATCACCACGCGCGACGTCGAGCGCCTCGCATGGCTCCACGGCCTCGACCCGCTCGAACCCGGCGAGAGCGCCGAGTCGCGCTTCGGGCCTGATTTCTTCTCCACGCTCCGCCCCGAGCTCTCCAAGGAGGCCCGCGAGCGCCTGCTCGCCGCAGCGAAGCGCGAATTCGAGGCCGCGCTCGCCCGCGTCGGCCGCGATTTCACGGTGGCCGACCTCCTCGCCGATCTCCTCGCAACGCCCGTCCCCGCGGCCGTGCTCGAAGAGGCTTGCCTCGAAGGCTCCACGGACGAAGGCGCCGATCCCGATGCCGTCACGCGCGCCCTCGACGCGCTCTGCATCCCGGAGGAAGCGCGGGCCGGATACCTCGACCTCGTCCGCGACAAACTCGCCGCGAGCCCCGCGAAAAACCGCCCCGAGCGCTGGCTCGAAGCCGAGGTGCGCAAGGTGCGCCGGGTGCTCCTCGCGCATTTCGGCGTCGAGGGCACGCTCGCCGCGATCGCCGAGCGCGTGCGGCGTGATCCCGAGGGCCTCGCCGTCCTCTCCTTGCTCCGCGCGAGCCTCGCGAGCTTTGGTTTGTCCGACCCGTTCTCCCCGATCCACGCCGAGCACCTCACGCCCGAGGAGCCCGTGGGCGCGCGGATCGAGGCGCTGTTCGAGCGCATCGAGCACCTCGAAGCCTGGGGCGGCCCGGCCATTCCGCTCGACGCCGAGCTCGCATCACGAATCCGCGACACCGTGCGCGCGCACCTCGAAGAGCGGGACGGCGCGCTCGGTCCCCATGCCGGCGCGGCGACCAGCGAAATCGCGCGCCTCTGCCTCACCGTCGTGCACGACCTCGGCCCGGATCATTTGCGAAGGCGCGGGTTCGAAGCGCTCCGCGCGCTCGAATCCGCGTTCGGCGGGCCGCCGTCGAGCGAGAGCCTGATCGCCGAGCTCACCGCGCGGGATCCTCGTCAGCAGATGATGGCGCACGCGGCGCGCCGGCTCGAAGAGCACATCGGCAAGGTCGGCCCCGAGACGTGCCACCGCGATTTGCTCCTCGCGCTCACGGGCGAGGACATCCACGAGAAAATTCACCCGCAGATCATGCGCGTGACCATGGCGTTCCTCGACGAGGGCCTCGCAGCCTGGCACGTCGCGGGCCGCTCGCTCGGCTTTTACGACGCGTTTCGCAAGATGGCCGAGCACGACCGATTCTTCGAACTCGAAGATTTGCCGGGCGCGCGCGACGCGCTGCGGGAGCTACCGCCGCTCGCCGTCGACGCGATCCTCCAGAGCCTCGAGCGCCTCGGCGTGCCCGAGCCGCACTGGGGGCCTTATCTCCGCCGCATTTGCGTGGGTTTGCCCGGGCTCGCGGGCATGGTGCACTGGCGCGAGACGCACCCCGATTACCCGGCGCAGCGCGCGCATCCGATCGACCTCATCCAGTTCCTCGCCGTACGCCTCTTCTACGAGGTGCTCTTCGTGCGGCGCGCGTCGCTCCGCGCCTTCGGGCACGACGGCGACATCGACGCTTTCCGCCATTCCTTCACGAACCACCTGCCGGAGCTGCTCGTCCGGCATGCGCTCTTCCTCGGCGAGTTGCCCGATTTCCTCGCCGAGCGCGCGCGCGCCCTGTTCGAGGCGCGATCCGCCTCCGCCGCGGCCGGCGACGCGGGGGCGCTCCTTCGCCTGGCCGACATGGTCTTCGACCTGAAGCAGAGCGCCGAGCACGTGAATGCCGGGCATTCCGCGCGCCATCACGGCTTCCGCCTCTTCTTGCTCGCGCAGCACCTCGGCGTCTCGCCGGGCGAGCTCCGCGCGACCTCGTTCGACGGGGTCACGCGCCTGCTCACCGCGCTCGACGCGTGCGACCCCGACACCATCACGCCGATCTGGCACAACGCCTACGAGATCCATTACCGCGACGCCGTCCTCGAGGCGCTCACCACGAACGTCCGCGCGCAGAAGCCGTACGTAGGCCGGCGCGAGGCGCAGATCGTCTTCTGCTTCGACGATCGCGAGGAATCCATCCGCCGGCACGTCGAGGAGCTCCGACCCTCGTACGAGACCTTCGGCGCGGCGGGCTTCTTCGGCGTGGCGATCGCGTACGAGGGGCTCGGCGCGCGCGAGGCCGTGCCGCTTTGCCCGATCGTCGCGACGCCCGCGGCCGAGCTCTGCGAGGTCCCGCGCCCCGAGGCGATGCCCGCGTGGGCCTCGCGCTCGCTCCGCATGCGCGCGCTCGCGGCGCTCCGCGACGTCATCCGCGAGGTCACCCGGAACCCGGTCTCCTCCTATTTCGTCATCGACATCCTCGGGTTCTTCTCGCTCTTCCCCGTCCTCGGCCGGCTGCTCTTCCCGCGCGCGTTCGATCGCATGTCGCGCCGCGCGAAGGACGCCGCGCTCCCCGCCGTCGAGACCGAGGTGCCGCTCGATCGGGAACGCGAAAAAGGTTCGGAACCAAAACAAGGCGCTCTCGGAAAAACCCACTTCACTCTCACCGAGCAGGCGGATCGCGTGACGTCGCTCCTCCGGATCATCGGCCTCGTCCGCGATTTCGCGCCGCTCGTCATGCTCTCCGGCCACGGCTCCGAGAGCCGCAACAACCCCCACCTCTCCGCGTACGACTGCGGTGCCTGCAGCGGCAAGCACGGCGGCCCGAATGCCCGCGTCTTCGCGCGCATGGCGAACAACCCCGAGGTCCGCGCGATCCTGCGGGAGCGAGGCATCGACATCCCGGACGACACCTGGTTCCTCGGAACCGAGCACAACACCGCGACCGACGAGATCCTCTATTTCGACCTCGTCGACGTCCCGCACGCCTTCCGCCCCGCCGTGGACGAACTCCGCAGCGTGCTCCAGAAGGCCCGGGAACGCTCTGCGCACGAGCGGTGCCGCAAGTTCGAGTCGGCCCCGAAAAACCCCACGCCGGCGCGCGCGCTCCGGCACGTGGTCGGCCGCGCCGCGGACCTCTCGCAGGCGCGCCCCGAGCTCGGCCACGCGACGAACGCGTTCGCCATCGTTGGACCTCGAACGATCTCGCAGGGCGTCTTCCTCGACCGCCGATGTTTTTTGATCTCGTACGATCCGTCCATCGACCCCGAGGGCACCATCCTCGAAGGCATCTTGCTCGCCGCCGGCCCCGTCGGCGCGGGCATCAGCCTCGAATACTACTTCTCCACGGTCGACAACACGACGTATGGCTGCGGGACGAAGGTCCCCCACAACGTCGCGGGGCTCATCGGCGTGATGGAGGGCGCCTCGGGGGATCTCAGGACCGGTTTGCCCAAGCAGATGATCGAGATCCACGAGCCCATGCGGCTCCTGATGCTCGTCGTGGCGAAGACCGAGATCCTCGGCAAGATCTACGAAAAGCAGCCGAGCATCCGCGAGCTCGTGGGCAACGCGTGGGTCCACCTCGTCGCGATGGATCCGGACACGGGCGAATGCATGTCGTTCCAGCCTGGAAAGGGCTTCATCCCGTGGGAGCCGCAGGGCCTCCCGGTGAAGACGGTGAAGAGCTCCGCGGCCTGGTATTCGGGCACGCTCGATTTCCTCCCCCCGGCGTTCATTCGTCCGGACGAACGCCCCGCGCGTTCCCGGGTGGCCCATGCTTGAGCGTCTTGCCATTCTGATTCCGCTGTTCCCGCTCGTCGCGGCGGTCCTCATCGGCCTCTTCGCCCTCGGCGGGCGCCCGCTTCGGGAGCGCACGACGAGCCGGCTCGCCGTCGGCGCGGCCCTGCTCTCCTTCCTCGGCGCCGGAGCGCTCCTTGTGCGCTCCACGCTCGGCGCCGCGCCCGCGACGATCTTCGTCGCGCCCTGGATCGAGAGCGGCTCGTATCGCGCCCCGCTCGAGCTCCTGCTCGATCCGCTCTCGGCGTCGCTCGCGTTGCTCGTCACCGGGTTCGGCGCGCTCGTCCTCGGGTTCTCGACGAATTACATGCACCGCGAGGCCGGCTTCCCCCGGTTCTTCGCGGTGATGTGCTTCTTCCTCGCCGCCATGCTCCTGCTCGTGCTCGGCGGCAACCTCGTGATGACGTTCGTGGGCTGGGAGGGCGCGGGCCTCGCCTCGTACCTGCTCATCGGATACCATTACCAACGCAAGACGCCGGCCCGGGCCGCGACGTATGCGTTCGTGACGAACCGCATCGGCGACGCGGCCTTCCTCTGCGCGATCTTCATCGCCTGGCACGAGCTCGGCACGGTCAGCTATTCGTCGCTCTTCCGCGCCGCGGAGACCACGAACCACGGGGCGCTCTCGGCCCTCGGGTTCTGCCTGCTCGTCGCGGCGGCTGCGAAATCCGCGCAGCTCCCGTTTTCGCCGTGGATTTCGCGCGCCATGGAGGGACCGACGCCTTCGAGCGCGCTCTTCTACGGCGCCGTCATGGTCACGGCGGGCCTCTTCCTCGTGCTGCGCATGAACCCCGTGCTCGTGCACGCGCCCGACGTGCTGCGCGCGATGGCTGCGATGGGCGCCGCGACCGCGCTGTACGGCGGCCTCGTGAGCCTCGTGCAGACGGACGCGAAAAGCGGGCTCATCTTCTCCACGGTGAGCCAGCTCGGGCTCATGTTCCTCGCGGTCGGGCTCGGGGCCCGCGGCATTGCGCTGTTTCACCTCTTCGCGCACGCGCTCCTCCGCGGCGCGCAGTTCCTCACGGCGCCGAGCACCCTGCTCCTCGTCACGCGCGACGAGCCGTCTCGCGAAGAGCGCCCCGTCGCGGGCGAGATCGAGCCGGCCTTCTGGCTCTTGCTCGCGGGCCTGCTCGGCGTCCTCGCATTGCCCTTCCTCACGGAGATCTGGGCCGGCCCGGACGCGCCGCTCTCTCCCGGCGCCTTCCTCTCCGCGGCGGGCACTGGAATGGCCCTCTTTTGCGGCGGCCATTATCTCCTCCGGTTCGCGCAGCGTGGCCTCGCGAATGCCGGCAAGGGCGCCGAGTGGAAGACCGTCTCCTCGTTCGTCGAATTCGGCCCGGCGTGGATCGCCCCCGCGGTCGTCGGCGCCGTCAGCCTCTCGCTCGGCCTCGCGCCCGGAGGACGGCCGCACGGCCTCTTTCACCTCGTCCTCGACCCCTTGCTGAAGCGTGGCGGCCTCGGCCGCGCCGCGCATCCGTTCTGGGCCTTCGGCCTCATGCTCCTGCTCGGATGCCTGCTCGTCGCGGGCTGGGCGACGGCCCTTTATTTCCACCGCGCCGCGCCCGAGCGGCCGGGCATTTTGCCGACGCGCCTGCGTGGCCTCTACGTCACGGCGCTCGCGCGATTCTGGCTCGAACCTCTTTACGAGCGCTTCCTCGTCGCGCCCATTCTCCGCCTCGGCCGCGCGCTCGACCGCCTCGACGCCTCGCTCCTCGATCGCGCCTTCGGCCGCCCGCTCTCGCCCGAGGACGCGCCCGCGCCGCTCGCGACGTTCCAGGAAAAGGTCCTCGCCGGCGAGATCGACGACGCCGATCCTTTCGCGGCCGTACGCGCGGCCCTCGAACGCCAGACCACGGGCGGCGCTGCGCTCACGCACGGCGAAGAGCCACCCCCGGCGCCCAGCGCCGAGGACGATTTCGCGCGGGGCCGCGGCATCGCGGGCCGGATCCTTCAATACGCGGCGGCGCTCGCGCACCTCGTCGAGAAGCACATCGTGCGCCGCGCGATCGGCCGCGGCATTCCGATCACCGGCGACCTCATCGGACGCACCCTCGATCACGTCGAGGCGCTGCTCGAGAGGCCCGTCGTCGTCGGGGCGCTCGTCGTCCTGTCCCTGTTCGTCGTCGTCCGCTGGGCCGTTTGACCATGAACGAGATTCCCTATTCCTCGGCCTTGCCCTTCCCGGTCCTGAGCGCGCTCGTCCTCGTGCCGCTCCTCACCGCGGCATTCGTCCGTTCCCTGAAAAACGCGCGCCACGTGTATGCCATCGGCCTCGGCGGCGCCGCGCTCGAGCTCGTCCTCGCCATCATGGTCGTCGCCCGGTTCGAGCGGCACACCTCCGCGCTCCAGCTCGTCGAGCGCGTCCCGCTCTTCGGCCATTTCGCCTATCACGTCGGCGTCGACGGCATCAGCGTCCTCTTTCTGCCGCTGACGGCGCTGCTCGCGCTGCTCGTCATCCTTCACGCGCAGGTCGCATCCAAAGAGCGGCCCGGCCATTACCTCGCCGCGATCTTCTGCCTCCAGTCGACGCTCATGGGCGCGTTCGTCGCGCTCGATCTCCTGCTCTTCTGGGTGTTCGCCGCGCTCGAGCTCGTACCTGGCACGCTGCTCGTGCGGAGCTGGGGCACGGGGCCGGGGAGGCACGCGGCGGCGCGTCGTTATGCGGCGCTCAATGCGATGGGCGTCCTGCTCGTCCTCGCCGGCGCGATCGTCCTCGGCCGCGTCACCGGCGGTCGATTCTCCCTCGACGCGCTCTTCGACATGCCCGCGCCGGCGCGGGCGCAATCCCTCGCGTTCTGGCTCTTCGTCCTCGGCTTCGCCGTCCGGATCCCGCTCTTTCCCTTCCACGGCTGGCTCCCGCCCGTCATGGCCGAAGGCCCAGTCGTGGGCGTGAGCGTCTTCCTCGTCGGCGCCAAGCTCGGCGTGTACGGCCTCCTGCGCTTCGTGGTCCCGCTCCTCCCGGTCGCCGCGCATCGCCACGGTTCCATTCTGGCGATCCTCGGCGTCGTCGGGATGCTCTACGGCGCCCTCCTCGCGCTCGTCCAGACAAACCTGCGTCGCCTCGTCGCGTTCGCTTGCCTCGCGCACACGGGCGCCGTGCTCGTCGGGCTCTCTGCGCTCAACGTGGAAGGTTTGTCGGGCGCGCTGCTCGTCACGCTGAACGTCGGCCTCAGCGCGGCCGGGCTTTATTTCGTCGCGGGCTTCTTGCACCGCCGCCTCGGCTCGACCGAGATCGATCGCGCCGCGCGGCTCTCGCATCGCGCGCCGCTGCTCTCGTTCACGTTCCTGCTCGTCGGCCTCTCGACGATCGGAATGCCTGGGACGAGCGGCTTCGAGGCCGAGCACCTCGTCGTCGTGGGCGCGCTCGGCGCGCGGCACGGCATCATGGCCATCGCGGTCGGCCTCGGCAGCTTGCTCGGGGCCGCCTACCTCTTGCGTTATTTCCAGCGCGCCTTCCTCGCCCCCGCCGCGTCCCCGCCTCGCTCTCCCGTGGCCGAAGCGAAATCGACGCGCGGCAAGAGCGTGCGTGACCTCGGCCCGCGCGAGCTCGTCATCGCCGGCGCGGTCGGCGCGATCATCGTGGGCCTCGGGCTCTTCTCTCACCCCTTGCTCGAGGTCGTGGACGGCTCGATCCGCGCCATGTCCACGCGGCTCGAGCACGCCAAACCGCACTCGTCCCTCGTGATGCACGGGGAGGGCGCCCCGTAAGGGCGCTCGGGAGGCGCTTCGTCGTGCAAATTCGCGAGATCTTCGCCGCAGATCAGGTCGGTTTTCCCGTCCTCTCCACGCTGATCTTCCTCCCCCTCGCGTGGGCGATCCTCGTCCTCGCGATCGGCGATGAAAAACGCGCGCGGTGGACGGCGCTCACCGGCGCCGTGATCGAGCTCCTCCTCTCGGTCTTCGTGCTCGCGCGGTTTTCGCCCGGCACGCCCGACGTGCAATTCGCCGAGCGGCGCCCGTGGATGCCCACGCTCGGCGCGAGTTATCACCTCGGCGTCGACGGCATGAGCGTCCTCTTTTTGCCCGTCGCCTCGATGCTCACGGTGCTCGTGCTCGTCGCCTCCTTTCACGACGTGAAGACCCGCGCCCGCGGCTTCTGCGCGTCTCTCCTCGCGCTCTCCGCGATCGTCGTGGGCATCTATTCGTCGCTCGACCTCGTCCTCTTTTTCGTGTTCTGGGAGGCGTCGCTCGTCCCCATTTATTTCCTCGTGAGCCTCTGGGGCGTGGGCCCCGAGCGCCGGTATGCGGCGATGAAGTTCGTGCTCACGATGCTGGCCGCCTCGGGGCCGCTCCTCCTCGGCATCATCCTGCTCGCGGTCGGGGGCCGGCAGAGCCCGGCCGATCCGTACACCTTCGACTGGCTCGTCCTCCGCGCGAGGCCGGTCCCGGCGGCGATCGGCCCGATCGTGTTCTTCACGATGCTCACCGGCTTCGCCGTCAAGGGCCCCTTCGTCCCGCTCCACACCTGGATGCCCACGATGCTGCGCGAGTGCCCCGTGGGAATCGGCGTGCTTTTGACCGGACTCAAGCTCGGAAGTTATGGCGTGCTCCGCTTCCTCGTGCCGCTGCTCCCCGAGGCCACGGCGCGTTATGCGTGGCTCCTCGGCGCCGTCGGCGTCACGGGCGTCGTGTACGGCGCGCTCGTCGCGCTCGTCCAGCCAAACCTGCGGCGCATGCTCTCGTTCGCGTGCCTGAGCCACGTGGGCATCGTCCTCGTCGGCATCTCGTCGGGCAAGGCGGAGGGCCTCTCCGGCGCGGTGCTCGCGATGCTGAACCTGGGTTTGTCCGCGACCGGCCTGTTCTTCCTGACCGGCTTTTTGCAGAGCCGCGTGGGTTCGTCCGAGGTCTCGGCGCTCGGCGGCGTCGCCCAGAAAGCGCCGCGCGCGGCCGTGATGTTCTTGCTCTTGAGCCTCGCCGGCATCGGCGTCCCCGGCACGAGCGGCTTCCCCGGCGAGCACCTCGTCCTGCTCTCGGCCTATGAAACGAGCCTCCCGCTGCTCGGGTTCGCGCTCCTCGGCACGATCCTCGGCGCGGCCTACGTCCTCCGGGTCTTCGAGCAGGTCTTCCTCGGCCCGGTGACGCGCCCGCGCGTCGCCTCGATGAAAGACCTCCGTCCCCTCGAATGGGGCGTCGTCGGGTGCCTCGCCATTCTCGTGCTCGTGGTCGGCCTGTACCCGCGGCCCTTGCTCGCGATCGTCGGCCCGAGCGCCGAGGCCCTCGCGCGCCCCGGGACCTCCGCCGCCCTCGCGCACCCGTGATCACGCGCTCCGCCGCGCCCGCCCGGGAACCCGGGCCGAGCTCGTTCCGTCCCACTCCGGACATGCGCGCCACCTCCGAATCACGGGCGTTCTCCGCGGAAGGACAGATCTTCCGCTTTCCGGGGGTGGCCCCGCGTCTCGACTACGCTAGAGTGGCCCCGTCGTCGCCGATGCTCGACGGGTTCTCCATGGCCGCTCCGCAATCCACGTCCCTCGCGGAAGGCCGCGCGCAGTTTGAGGCGGCGGTTCGCCCGGTCCTGCCACGGCTCTATCGATTCTGCCTCGCCCTCTCGGGCGACAGCGACCGCGCCGACGATCTCTTTCAGAACACGCTCATCAAGGCCTACGCGAACGCAGCCTCGTTCGAGGGCCGGAGCGACCTCGTGGTCTGGATTTGCGGGATTGCCCGGCACGAGCACCTGGAGGCGCGGCGGACCGAGGCGCGGCGGCGCGGGCTCTTCGAGCAATTCGTCGATGCATGCGCGTCGGCGTTCGGATTCGGAACGGAGGACGAGCGAAAGAGCCCCGAGGCGCAGGTGATCCAGAACGAGCACGCGGGCCAGCTCCTCGCGTGCCTGCAGACCTTGCCCGAGGAGTTCCGCACGGTGGTGGTCCTCTGCGACATCGAGGAGCTCGGATACGATCGCGTGGCCGAGATCCTCGGTGTCCCCAAGGGGACCGTGAAGAGCCGACATGCCCGCGGGCGCGCGCGTCTGCGCGTGGCCTATGAAAAGCTCGTGGCGGCGAAGCCCGAAACGCCGGCGAGGGAGGAGGAGGAATCGACATGAATTCGAAAGACCTGCCCCCGCTCCCCGAGAAGCTCGAGGAGGAGATTCGCGCCCTCCGCCAGATCAAGCCTCCGCAATCGCTCGTCGAGCGCACGTTTTCGGGTCTGCCCGAGCGCTCGGCCTCCGAACGCCGCACGACGAATGTCCCGGCCAAACCCCGCCAGAGCGGCGGCTCGGCCTTCGTACGCCTCGTGCCCGCGATGGCCCTCGCGGCGGCGCTCGTCTATGGCGTCTGGGGGCATGTGCGCTCGAAGGCCGCCGAGGTCGTGCGCGTCGAGGAGCGCGCCGTCGCCTTGCCGGAGGCGGGGCATGCCTGGACCGAGCTCCACCTGCAGACGCAACACCACGACGATCAGCCGGCGCTCGTGAGCCTGGAAGTGCCCACGCACGTGCGCGTAGAGCTCCCGTCGGAGAGCGAGACGAAGCTCGAACGGCATTGTGTCGAGGCGCGCTGCGTGCACAAGTTCACGCATCACAATGGTAGAGGCGTGCCTTTGCGGATCGCCGTCGCGCACCCGGGCCGCTACGAGATTCACGTCCGGCACGAATCGAAGAAGGCCGCGCTCCGCGAGCAGTTCGTCCTGACGGCCAGCCGCGATTGAAATACTTCGGCGGCGGGGAACACCCCGGCGCCACATCGATGGAAAGATAATCATCCGAGCCCCGGGGTGCCGCGCCCTTTTGCGCGGCGTCTTCGGCTCGTCATGTCGCGCCGACCCGGGTTTGGCGGCGCGATCGTTCGTCCTGGTACGTCCGCGCTGCGGACCGATGGAGGTATCGTGTCTCATCGCATTCGCGCGCTCGCGAGCGGCCTCGCGTCGCTCGCCCTGGCCTCCTTCTTCGCGCTACCCGCCGCCCGCGCCGACGCGCCCGCGAAGAGCGACGAATTCGAGTTTCACGCCTCGCTCGCGGACGGGCTCGGTTTTCGCACCGCGCAGGATAAGTTCGTCCTCGACGCGGGCGTGCTCAGCCAGACGCGCTTCGATCTGATCTCGAACAGCGACGGGCTCTCGAGTGATGGCTTCAACGTGGCCGTCGTACGCCCGTACATCCGGGCCCGCGCATTCCACGATCAGGTCCGCTTCTTCGTGCAACCCGAGCTCGCCACGGCCACGCCGAAGCTGCTCGACCTCGAAATCGCCTGGCAGCCGATGCCGGAGCTCGGCATCAAGGTGGGCCAGTTCTTGACGCCGTTCAGCCGGGCGTTCTTCACGCCGGTGCCGATCCTCCAGTTCCCCGATTTCTCTCGCGTGAACGAGAGATTCAGAGCGGGACGCGACACCGGCATGATGCTCTTCGGCTCGACCGGCAAGGGGCGCCTCGAATATTACGCGGGCGCATTCAATGGAAACGGCATCGACAAGGGCGGCAACGACGACACGTCCGTGATGGGCATCGGCCGCCTCGCGGTGAGCCCGGTGCGGGCCATGCCGTACGACGAGACGCCTTCGTTGCGCGGCGCCGTTCCTTTCGGGATCTCCATCGGCGTCAATGGCATCGCCGATCGCGCGCACCCCACGAAGCAGCAGACGGACCCCGCGACGGGCCAGCAGACGACCGTGGCCTTACCTGCCGAGACGCGCCTCACCGCGGGCGCGGACGTGTTCATCGCCTGGGATCGGTTCACGTTCCTCGGCGAGGCGTACGCGAGGCAGGTGCAGCCCGACGAGGGCAAGCGAATCCAGGGATTCGGGGGGTATGCGCAAGCGGGGTATTTCGTGGTGCCGAAGCGCTTCGAGATCGCGGCGCGCGCGGGCGTGATGGATCCGGACACGTCGAAGCCGGACACCGAGCGGAGCGTCGAGGGGCTGCTCAACGGGTACATCGTGGGCAACCACCTCAAGATGGGCTTGCGTTACATGTGGCTACGCACCGATGCGAAGACGGCCGACGGGTACGCGGCCGGTACGAACCACAAGCTGACCTTCCAGGTGCAGCTCTGGATCTAGGGGAGATGGAGCACGGGATCTGTGGCTGTCCACCCCAGCAAGATCTCGACCGCAGTTGAAAACGATTTTCATTGTCATGTTCATCAACAACGGGTAAAGTCCGGTCTCAGAGGGTGCCGACCATGCCCGAGATGCCTGCTTTTCTCGCCAATGTCCTGGAGCCTCGTTTCGGTCGCCGCGCCGAGGTGACGGGGGTGGTAGACCTCGCGTCGAAGCTCCGCAAGGTGCGCTTCGAGGGTGAGGCGCTGCGAGGCGTCACCTTCAAAGCCGGTCACGAGGTGGAGTTCCGCGTGAGTGATCGGGCCTTCCGGCATTACACGCCCTCCGCGTACGACGCGCGCGCGGGCACCATGGAGGTGGTGTTTTTCCTGCACGGGCAAGGCCCTGGCTCGCACTGGGCCGCGAATCTACGCCGGGGGCAAACCACGAACGTGCTCGGGCCGGGCGGGAATTTCGTCTTGCGAGACGCTTCCAAGCACGTGCTGCTCGGCGACGAGACCGCGCTCGGGCTCTTCGCGTGCTTCGCGCGCGCGGCGCCGGGGCAATGCATCGGCGCGGTCGAGGTGGCGCGTGGAGGAGGTGGCTGGCCCGCGCTCGTGGGTCTCGATCTCTCCGCCGCAGAAAGGACGGGGGAGCGCGGCGACGCGCTCTTGCAATGGCTCGAAGCGAACGAGCCGGCGCAGAGCGCGGACGTTTGCTTTTACCTCGCGGGGCATACGGGCTCGCTCATCCGCATACGCGAGCGGCTCCTGCGACGAGGCTTTCCGCGTCGGAGCATTCGAACGAAGGCTTACTGGGCGGAGGGGAAGCGAGGGCTGTAGACGCGGGGCCCGCGGGACGATTCGAAGAATTTCGTGTCCTTGAAGCGGCGCGGCAAGAGGGGGTTCGTCGCGATCGCCTTGTCGAGCCATTCCACGGCGAGCCGCGTGTCGTCGGCGCGGGCGGCGTCCTTCCCGGCGCGGGCGCGCTGCGCGAGGAGGACACCCTTGGCGGCCATGGCGAGAGCCCATTTCGGGTTGTGCCGGAGCGCCTCGTCGGCGGCGGCGAGGCCCTCCGCGACGAGTTTTTCGCGCGAGGCGTCGTCCGCGGTCCGGCTTTCGGCGCGGAGCGCGAGGAGCTCGGCGAGCGCGGCGTGGAGCGGGGCGTGGCGGGTATTGATGCGCAACCCCTCGCGGAGGACACGCTCGGCCTCGTCGAGCAAAACCGAGGTGTCCTCGCCGCGGAGCGCCGCGCGCCGGGCCATGGTCATCGTGAGCAGGCCGAGCTCGAGCCGAATGGCAGGTTCCCGCGCGTCGAGCTGCGCGGCGCGACGGAGCTCGGCGCGGGCGTCGTCGAGCGCCTTTTGCGGATCGGCATTCGTGCGGAGGAGGTAGAGCGCGCGCACGTGCTTCGCGGCGCCCATGCCGAAATGGGTATCGGCCTCGTCCTCGTTGAGATCGAGCGAGACCTGGAAGCTCGCCTCGACGCGATCGAGCGTCGCTGTGGGATCCGCGCCGGTGGCCTCCTCGTATTGCGCGGCGACGAGCTCGGCCCAGCCGCGGTTGTTCAGCATGGGCAGCCATTTCGGGTTGATCTCCGCGCCGCTCGCGCAAGCCTCGACGGCGCGCTGCACGGACGGGCGCGGATCCTGGCCGATCGAGAGCTCGTAGCTCGCGCGGCTCGCCAGGACGAACGCCATGTTCGAATACGCTGCGGTGTAGGTGGGGTCTTCTTTCCCCGCCCGCGCGTACCGCTCGACGGATTCGTCGAGCGTCCTGCGAGGATCGAGCCCGTGGTCGGCTTCGTATTCCGCCCGGATCTGGAGGGCGATGCCCGCGTCGCTCCAGGCCCAGGCGAAGCTCGGCTGAACGCGGTTCGCTTCGTCGAAGCTCTTCATGGCTCGCTCGAGCGAGGGCACGGGATCGAGCCCGATCCTGCGCTCGTACTTCGCGATGTAGACGTGGGCGATCCCGACGCCGTCCATCGAAATCGCGTCGCCCGGCGCTTTTTCGATGGCCGCGAGCCCGCTCTCGGCCGCCTTTTCGAGCGTCGGGCGAGGATCTCCCCCGCTGCGGAGCTGGTGGTCGCCCATGTGGTAATAGGCACGGCCCTGCTTGCTGTACGCATTGGCGCTCCGCGGGTTCACCGCGAGCGCGTCCCTGCACGCGGCGAGCGCGGACTCGAACGCGACGCGTCCGTCGCGCCCTTCCCATATGTCGAGCCAAAGGACCTGGATCCAGGATCCGGCCAGCGCCTCGTGGACGGCCGCGTCGCTGCGCGCCATGGCCGACGCCACCCGATACGCCTCGATGGCCATCATGAAGAGGCGGCGCCCCTCCTCCTGGCGCCCGCTCTCGCTCGCCGTGATACCCGCCTCGAACCGCGCGTCCCCTTCGAGCTTCTTCGCCTCGTAAAGCCAGGGAGACTCTTCCGCCGCCGAGAGCGCCTTCGCCGCAGCGTCGTCGTAGCGCTTCTCGTAAAGCGCGACGAGCCCTTCGATGTACGCCCTCGACTCGACCTCGGTCCCGCCGCTCTCGCGGAGGTGTTGCAGCGCCGGGTCGCGGAAGCGGATTTCGGCCTTCCGGATCGCGGCCTCGCGTGCCGCCCCGTCCTCGATGCGACGCGCGCCGTCGAGCTCCTCCTGATAACGCCCGCCCAGCGCGAGGCCGAGCGCGTAATGCACCTCGGGCTTCGTGTACCCCGCCCCGAACGCTCGTTCGAGTTGCTTCCGCGCCGTCTCGTATTCGTGCAGGGCCAGGTGCCCGCGGCCGAGCGCGTAATGACCGGGGCCCTCGCCGGCGCGCCCGGCCGCCGCCATCCGGCGCTCGATCTCCGCGAGCCTGGCCCGCACGACGCGGTGCTCGCGCTCGATGTCGTGCGCGGGAAAACCGTATGCACTCCGAAGAAAGAGCTCGGCGTATTTCACGTCCTCGCCGAGCTCACGCGCGAGCCTCGCTTGCTCGGAGGCGTGTCGCGCGGCGTTCACCCACATGCCCCCGAGGATCAGGGCGACCGAGAGCCCGATGCTCGCGACGAGCACGACGGCCCGGTTTTTCCGCGCCTTCGCCCAAACGACATAGGCGAGCGATGCGCGCTTCGCCAGGATCGGCTCTCCATCGAGGAAGCGCTGCAAATCGTCGCCGAGCGCCCGCGCCGATTCGTACCGCCGCGAAGGATCTCGCTGCAGGCACGTCATCACGATGGTCTCGAGCTCGGTGGGCACGCCCCGCCGGATGCTCCCGAGCCCCGGCGCGTCCTCGAGGATGACCTTCGTCAGGATCGACATCGCGTTTGCCCCGACGAACGGCGTCCGGCCCGCGATGAGCTCGTAAAGCGTGGCGCCCAGGCTGTAGACGTCCGTGCGCCGATCGAGCAGCGTCGTTTTCCCCTCGGCCTGCTCGGGGGACATGTAGGACGGCGTGCCCACGATGGCATTGTTGAGCGTCTCCCCGCTGCTGCTCGCGACCTCGCGGGCGAGACCAAAATCGACGACGTAAGGCTTGAGCGAGCCGTCCTCGGCCGTCATCACCATGATGTTGCCGGGCTTGATGTCGCGGTGGACGAGGCCGAGCCGATGCGCCTCGTGCAGCGCCGCGGCGACCTCGCGAATGACCTTCACCTTCTGCTCGAGCGTCATCCTGGGGTGCGCGCGATCGAGGGGCACGCCGTCGATGAGCTCCATCGCGATGTACGGCTCGCCGTCGGCCTCGCCGACCTCGTATACGCGACAAACGTTGTCGTGCTGCACGCGCGCCTGCGCCCGCGCCTCCGCCAGAAAGCGCCGCGTGTCGTCGGGGTCGTCGCTCTTCAGGAGCTTCAGCGCGACCGCGCGGCCGAGGCGCGGATCCCAGCCGCGGAACACCGTCCCCATCGCGCCTTCGCCGATGAGGTGGATTTCCTCGTATCGCTCCCGCAGCGCGGCGGGCGGTACACGGCCCTCGCCGGTCTCCCCGGTGCCGAGGCGCGTGTGGCTCTTCGCCGCACCCGCGTCGAGCGTATCCGCCATTTCGTCGCCGCGCGCGTAGGTCATTCGTCGCGTGAGTTTACGATGGCAGCTCGCAAGGCCGCCACGAACCATGGGGAAGCATTGCGCGATCGAACGCCCGGCCATCGCCGGGCGTTCGCCGAGAGAACGGAATCACTGCCGATAGACGGTGATCACGTTGTCGAAGCCACCACAGGACTTCCAGCCCGCCGACGCGTGCGGGGCGTCGAACGCGACGCAGTTGTCCGCACACAAGCCGGCCCCGGAGAACGGATTGTCGTATTGTTTCTGCCCGGACGAACCGATGCGCCCCGGGACGGGCGACGTCACGGCGCCGTCGCTGTTGCAGTAATGGAACTCCGGCGGGCTCTTGAAGATGTTGCCGAAGAAGGCGCCCTCCCGCGTCGGATACGCCCCGCTCGTGTCCGGGCCGATGCTGGGGAACTCGGCCTCGTTCCCCACCAGGAAGATGGAGACGTGCTGGCCGGTCGTATTGAGGTGCGCGCCGAGGCAGGCGGTCATCCTCTCCTGGCAATCCTCGTCACAAGCGTCGTTCTCCCACTCCGGGGCGACGCCGAGCAGGCCGCTGTAGGTGTGATCCGTGAGCGTCTCGTCGTACTTCGTGATCGTACGCCCCGCGGGGAGGGCGCACTTGACGATGTACTCGACGGTCTTGCGACCTTGCGCCGACGCCATCAGGCCGTTGCCGCTGTGCAAGCCGTTGCCGCTGTGCAGGCCATTGCCGGTATGCAGGCCATTGTCGCTGCCCAGGCCATTGCCGCTGTGCAGGCCATTGATGGCCTCGAAGCCGTTCGTGCTCCCGACCTCCTGCTCCGCCGCGACGACGTCGCCTTCGTCCCAGCCTTCTCCCTCGTAGCCGCCGCACCCGGTCATCGCCACGAGGATCGCTGCATACCATGCAATATGACCCAGCTTCATAAAGCATCTCCGGCGTTAGGGAGCAAAGATCGCCACCATGTTTCAGGATAGCGAAAACCGGCAACCCTTGTCAATGCCGCATTAACGCCTTCCGCCGAAACAGGAGGATGAAACGAATCCAGTATCAGCGGTTCTTCCACGCCGTGGGAACGGAAGAGGAGCCGGCATACCGCAAAAACAACGCACCCTCGGTGCGCCACTGTAGGGCCGACGTTGAGGCCTGAAGGTTTTCCCCGAGGCGCGCTGGCCTCGCCTCGCGCGCGGTCAGCCCCTCGGCAGAATCACTTTGACCGTGGTGCCTTCGCCCTTTTTCGTGTCGACGACCACGCGGCCGCCATGCTGATCGACGATTTTTCGCACAATGGCGAGCCCGAGCCCGGTCCCCGCAGCCTTCGTCGTGAAAAACGGGTCGAAGATCTCGGCGAGGATATTGGGGTCGACGCCCGGCCCGGTGTCGCCGATGGAGAGCCACGCCTCGCGCTCGTCCACGCCCGCCCGCGCCCGCAGGACGCCGCCCTGGGGCATCACGTCGAGCGCATTCACCACGAGGTTCAAGACGACCTGCTTGAGCTTCTCCACGTCGCCGAGCGCGACGACGCCCGCCGCGAGCTCACGCACGAGCTCGAGCCCATGCGCGGCGATGGCCTCGGCCTCGAGGTCGAGGACCTCGTCGACGACACGGCCGAGATCCAGAGGCTCGCGCTGCGGCGCACGCGGCCGCGCGAGCTCCAGGAAGTCCGTGAGCAGCCGTTCGAGGCGCTTGATCTCGCTCTCCACGATGCGCACGCGCGCCCGCATCGGATCCCGCGCGGCCGGCGCTTCGAGCCGCTCGATGCCCCGCGCGAGCAGGTGAAGCTCGAGCACGGCGGCGTTCAGCGGGTTTCGGATCTCGTGCGCGAGCCCGAGCGCGAGCGGCGCCATCGCGTTCAAGGCCTCCGCGTCGGCCGCGCGTCGTTCGAGGGCGCGGCGCTCGGTCACGTCGATCCCGATGCCGTAGACGAGCTCGATGCGCTTGCCCGCTCCACGCACGGGGCTCAGGTGCCAGCGGACGCGTCGGATCGCGCCCATGGCGTCGCGCACGCCGACCTCGATCTCGCTCGCGCCGCCGCCATCACGAACGGCGGCGAACGCCTGGCAGAATTTTTTTCGCGCGTCCTCGTCGATGATGTTGTCCGGCAAGCCGCCGCCGAGCGCGGCCTCGGTGGAGACGCCGGTCATGGCCGCGAGGCGCGGGTTCCAGAGGGTGATGTCGCCCGCGGCGTCGAGGCCGACGATGAGGACGTCCGCCGCGTCGACGATGGCGCGGTAGCGGCGCTCGAACTCCTCGCGCTCGCGCTTCAACGCGATCTTTTCGAGGGCCTGCGCGACGGTGGAGATGAGCTCCGCGGGGCGGAAGTTCTTCAGGATGAACGCGAAGGCGCCGGCGCGGAGGGCGGCGATGGCCGTGTTGACGGTGGCGTTGCCGGTGACGAGGACGATCTCGCCATGCGGGCAGGCCTCGCGCAGGGGGCCGATGAGGTCGACGCCGCTGCCGTCGGGGAGCTTGACGTCGACGACGGCGACCTCGAACCCGTCCTTCTGAGCCCGCCCGAGCGCCTCGGCGCCCGTCTCGGCGAGGGAGACCTCGACGTCGAGGTCCGGATCCCCCGAAAGGACGTCCCGAAGGTTCTTCGCGAGGCTCTGGTTGTCGTCGACGATGAGGATCCGTGCCGCCAATTTCCTCTCCTCCGCTGCCCGTATGCCTATCATTGTGGTAGAAGCCGCGCCGCCATGCGGTTCGTCGACGAGTGTAGGGTCAAGGTGGTAGCAGGCAGCGGCGGCAACGGGGCCGTTGCCTTCCGCCGGGAGAAGTACATTCCCTTCGGAGGCCCGTCGGGAGGCGACGGCGGCCGCGGGGGCGACGTCGTGCTCGTCGGCGACGAAGGGATGAGCACGCTGCTCGACTTCGTCTACGCGCGGACGATCGAGGCGGAGCGGGGCGAGCACGGTCAAGGTTCGGACTGTCATGGGCGCGGGGGCGCGGACCGCGTGGAGCGCGTGCCGCTCGGTACGCAGATCTACGATGCCGAGACGGGCGAGCTCACCGCGGACGTGACGGCGCACGAGCAGCGTGTGGTCGTGGCGCGCGGGGGCAAGGGGGGTCGAGGCAACATCCACTTCAAGAGCGCGGAGGAGCGAGCTCCACGGCGCGCGGAGAAGGGAGATCCGGGCGAGGAGCGAGAGCTTCGCTTGGAGCTCAAAGTGCTGGCGGACGTGGGGCTCGTGGGCTTCCCGAACGCGGGCAAGAGCACGTTCGTCGCGTCGGTGTCGAAGGCGCGGCCAAAGATCGCGGACTACCCGTTCACGACGCTGACGCCGACGCTCGGGGTGGTGGAGATCGGCGGCGGGAGGCGGGCGGGCGGTACGCATTTCGTGATCGCGGACATCCCGGGCCTCGTGCCGGGCGCGAGCGAAGGCGTGGGGCTCGGGACGCGGTTCCTGAAGCACCTCGAGCGGACGGGGGCGCTCTTGCACCTCGTGACGATCGATCCGGGCGAGGGGCGGGATCCGCTCAAGGATTATCGAGCGATCCGGAAGGAGATCGCGAAATACAGCGAGGCGCTCGCGGCGCGGCCGGAGATCGTGGCGCTCTCGAAGGCGGACCTGCCCGAGGTGAAAGAGGCGTACCCGGCGATCCGGAAGCGCTTCAAGCGGGCGAAGATCGACCTGCACCTCGTGAGCGCGGCGACGGGGGAAGGGATGCCGGAGCTGATCGCGGCCTTGTGGCAGATGGTGACCGAGGGCCGGCGCTCCGCCTGAACGAGCGGCGCGTTTTTCCGGTCATTACGTTGAATCGCGCCCCTCACCCACCCACGACACGACGCCCCCGCACGTACGTCTCCCGCACGGGCGTCGTGTCGCTGCCGAAGACGATGCGCGAGAGCACGTCGCCTCGCTCCTCCACGTAGGCGGGGAGCTCGATCACGCAGAAGTCCGCGTCCTTGCCCGCCTCGAGGCTACCCGTCTCGGGCGCGATCCCGAGCGCCTCGGCGCCGCCGAGCGTGCCCAATCGGAAGAGCTCCTCCGGGGTGATCGGGTCGCCGATGCACATCGCATTGTCGTACGTGGAGGACATGATGCGCCGCACGTCGAAGGTGCGGCCTGCGGCGACGTCCGTGCCGAGGGCGACGGGAATCGAGCGGGCGCGCGCCTCGCCGAGGCGCATGCGGCCGCTGCCGAGGAAGAAGTTCGAATCGGGGCAATGCGCGACGCGCGCGCCGCGCGCGCGGATACGATCCCATTCGTCCGGCGAGAGGTGAATGGCGTGCGCGAGGAGCGTGCGCTCGCCGAGGAGGCCGGTGCGGTCGTAGATGTCGAGGTAATCGGTGGCGAACGGGTGCACGGCGAGCGCCGCCCGGCATTCGTCGAGGTTTTCCGAGAGGTGCGTCTGGACGAACAGGCCGTGCTCCCGGGCGAGCCGGCCCGCGCCCTCGAGCAAGGCGCGCGAGCAGGTGGGCGCGAAGCGCGGGGTGATGACGAAGGAGAGGCGGCCCCGATCGTGGCCGTGGTAGGCCTGGACGAGCTCGGCGCAGGCGGCGAGCGCGCGCTCCGCGTCGACGCGGAGGGGCTCGGGGCAATGCTGATCCATGAGGGTCAGGCCCGCGAAGGCGCGATGGCCGCTCCGCGCGAGGGCCTCGAAGAGGACACGCGTGGCCGCGGGGTTCGAGCTCGAATAAAGGACGGCCGTGGTGGTGCCGGCCGCCGCGAGGCGCAGCGTGAGCTCGGCAGCGACGGCGGAGGCGTGGCGCTCGTCGAGGAAGCGCGCTTCTTCGGGGAAGACGGTGCGCTCGAGCCAAGGCAGGAGCGGGCCCGTGGCGCTGCCGATGACGCGGGTCTGCGGGTAATGCAGGTGCGCGTCGACGAACCCGGGCACGAGGAGGAAAGGACGAGCGTCGCGCACGAGGGCGCCGTTCGGCGCGCCCGTCCAGGGCTCGACGGCCTCGATGCGGCCGTCTTCGCCGATCACGAGGACGCCGTCGTCGAGGAACCGGAGCCCCTCGCCGCCCGAACACGCGGTCATGACCCTGCCGCGAAATGCCCGCTTCATGCTCGTCCCCCTCGCGCGCCGCACGTCATGAAAAGCCGAGAATGGTCAACGAATCGCAAGCTGACTCCTCTGCGTCCAGCCCATGAGCACACCCTCGGCGCCGGTTTGCAAGACAAGGACCCACTCGCCCTGCTCGCGGACGACGAAGACCGAATCCCCGACGTTCACCTCCCCCGTCGGATCGGCGTCCTCCGAGGCCGAGAGGCGCAAGGTCGCCTTGTGACGCACGACGGCAGGCCGCATGCGGCCACGCGGCGCGCCCTCGTCGGGCTGCGCGGAATCCGAAGGGCGGGCCGAGTCGCGTGGTCCGTCGCGGAAAGGATCGAAGCGCGGGCCGAGGAGAGGCTCGCTGCCATGATCGTCGTCGTCCTCGTCATCCTCGGCGAGCCCGGCCCCGATCGGGTGCGGCTCGGTCGCCTGTCCTCCCAGGGGCGCGCGGAGCACGCCCGAAGGGCCGAACGGCGCGAGGCCCGTGGCGCGAAGGAGCGCAGGCGTCGCGGAGACGGCGACGAAGCAAGCGGTCGCGACGAGGAGGAGCGTGGTGAGCGTGTCGATCCAGCGCCCCTGGCGCGGCGCGGGAGCACGGCCTTCGGGGGAAGGAGGCGGGGGCGCGGAGGAGGTCGTCACGAGGTCGAGGATAAGCCAGAGCGGGCGGCGCGGCAGGTCCCGCGGCTACTTGAGCTCCCGCGGCAGGGGCGCGACGGCAGGATCCGCACTCTCGCTCTTGGCTTCGAGGGTGGTCCCGACCGCGGCGCAGCAGCGAAAGCCTTGCTGGTAGAAGGTGTGGTTCTCGTCGTGCGAGCGCGTGGAGGGCCGGCAGCGCGTGCGCACGGGGCCCCAGTAGCCGCCCTTCAGGATGGAGGCGTGGGCCTCCCAGCTCCGGACGTTCTTGGTCCACTCGTCGACGTTGCCCGTCATGTCGTAGATGCCGAACGGGCTCTTGCAGCGCGGACGCGAGCCCGAAGGGACGCCCTGCCAGAGGCGGTCGAGCTCGTTCATGGCGGCGAGGCCGTCGCGGGGCTGCATGGCGCGCTCGTTGTAGGGGCGCCACTTGTTGTCGATGACGCACGCCTCGGTGTCGCGCACGTAGCCGTACGGATAGGGCTGCGCCTCCTCGCCCTCGCAGGCGAACGTCCATTCGAGCTCGTCACAGAGGCGCTTGCCCTGCTCGGCGCAGAGCTCGTTCGCCTCGTGGAAGTTCACCATGATGACCGGATAATCGCCCTTCCGGTTCGGATACTCGAAGCGATCCATGCAGAAGTGCATGGGCTTCGTGGGCAGCTCCTTGGAGAGCGCGAGCCACTGGTCCCGGTCGAACTCGGCGCAGCGCTCGGGGTAGTCGCGGTTGATCCACTTCGTGCAGGTCTTCTTCTGCAGCTCCTCGACCGATTTGCCGTCGTAGGCGGCCGTCGCCGAGGGGTCGACCTTCATCGTGCCCTTCACCTCGACCATGCCGCCCGGACACGCGCGGCGGTTCGCCTCGAGCATGTCCGTGGTCTCGGTCGGCTCGACGGAAGGCGCAACGATCTGCCAGTGCTTGCCCCCGACGAGCCGCCACTCATGGGTGGGCTTGCGCGGGACGACGCCGCGGATCGCGCCGAGCGCGAGCGAGAGCGGCAGATCCTGCTTGGCGGCGAACTTGACGATGCCCACGGCGGAAGCAACGACGCAGGCGAGCACGCTCGCGCCGACGACGGCATGAACGGTGCGTGATCCTCGCGGGGTCGGCTCCGGGTCAGGGGCAGGCGGCAGGGACGAGGTTTCTGCGGGCATGACGGTTCGACGCGCCTCGCTAGGGTGATGGTGCAATCTCGGTGGCGAGCTTCACGAGCCGGGCCACGTCGTCCGGACGGCCTTCCGAGAGGTCTTTCGTCTCGCGCGGGTCGGCCCCGAGATCGAAGAGGAAGTTGCGGTTCTGCTTCTTGCGCTCGATCACCATGAGCTTGAGGGGCCAATCGATCAAGGCGACCCGCTTCGAAGCATACGCGAGCACGGGAGGACGGCGCGGCGCATTCGGTTCGAGGCGCGCGTGAGGCAGGAGCGAGACGCCCGAGACGCCGTCGAGCGGCGCGTTGCCCAAGGCGAGCACCGTGGGAGCGACGTCGAGCGTGCTGACCGCGCCGTCGCCGTATCGACCCGGGCGTCCCCCGGGCAGCGCGACGACGAGGGGCACGCGGATCATCTCCTCGTAGAGCGAAGAGCCGTGCCCCTTGTCGCCGTGCTCGTCGAAGCCCTCGCCGTGGGAGCCGTGGACGATCCACGCGACGCGGGAGGCGCGGCTCCACTTCGACACGAACGCCGCGATCTGCCCGATCTGCTTGTCGACGAAGGCGATCTCGCCGTCGTAGAGGCCTTCCTGGCCGCGGCCGAAGCGCAGGCCCGCGTGCTCGAGGTAACGCTCGTGCGCGTCGAAGAGGTGGATCCAGAGGAAGATCGGCGCGTCCTTCTTGCCGAGGTCTTCGAGGACGGAGAGGGCCGCACGCGTGGCGAGCGCGCCCGTGACGCTGCGCTCGGGGTGCTCCTCGCGATAGACGGGCTCGAACCGATCGAAGCCCTGCGCGAAGCCACGATCCTCGCTGAGCCACGTGAACGAGACGACGGCGGCCGTCGCATACCCGGCCCGCTTCATGCGCTCGGCGACCGTGTCGATCTCGTCCGCCAGCGTGGGCCACTCGCGGCGGTTGTGCGGGGTCTGCGAGAGGGGTTTGCCCGAGACGAGCGGGGCGAGCGCGCGCTGGGTGTCGCTGCCCGTGGCGTACGCATGCTCGAAGAGGACGCCGCGCGCGGCGAGCTCTTCGAGGTGCGGCGTGGTCTTCTGGTCGTAACCGTACGCGCTCGTATGATCGGCGCGCACGGTGTCGAGCGTGATGAGCAGGATGTCCGGGCGCGAAGGATCGAGGGCCTTGCCCGCAGGCGCGGGCGCGGACGGCGCAGGCGCGGGCGCAGGCGTGGCCGACGACGGAGGCGGCGCGGAGCCGGGCGAGGCCGCGGGGGCTTTCGCCGGCGCCTCGGGGCGAGGCGTGTCGGCGCCGCTGCAGTCCTGATCGATGCCGTCGCCGGGCACGTCCTCGGCGCCGGGGTGGCGCCGAGGATCGCCTTCATCACAATCGCCGCCACCGAAATGCGCGCCCATGCCGTCGCCGTCGCGATCGGTCCAGCGCTCGAGGGCCGAGAGCATCGTCGCCGCGAGGCCACCGCCCGCCTGCACCGCGCGCCCGAGCGGCGGCGACGATTCGAGCCGCGCCGAGGCTGCGATCATGAGCACCGCGGCGAAGGGGACGCCGAACGCGGAGGCGAGCTTGAGGAGCCTGTCGCTGAGCTCGATGGAGGCGACGAGCGCGGTCGCGAGGACGGCGATCGCGAGGTCGACGAGCGCCGCGCTGACGGACGCGGCGCCCGTGCCGCCCGACGCGCGATAAAGCCAAGCCGCGACGACGAGAAGCGGCAGAACCGAGACGACGGCGCCGCCCGCCGCGACGTGGAGCGGGCGAACGCCACGCGCGACGAGCCCCTGGCCGATCTCGACCATGCGGCGCGCGACGAGCGCGCAGGCGACCACGACGAACGCGCCGAGCACGCCGAAGGTGGCGCCGCCGAGGCCGCGGTGATGCGTGAGGGCCTTGAGCAGGCCCGCGAGGACGGCGAGCGCCGGGAGCGCAAGCCCGATCCAGAGCGCGATCCCGAGCGCCGCCGTGGGCCCGGCGCCCGCGCCGAGCACGCCCCGGAGGCCGCGCCCCGCGGCGCGCAGGAGCACGATGGAGAGCGTGACGAGGGGCAGGAGCGCCGCCGTACCCACGAGCAAGCCGTCGAGGAACGTCCCGCCCGCGCCGCTCGTCCGGAGCGCGGTGGGAACGGCCGAAAAAGCCGCGACCGCGAGCGCGAGCACGCACGCCTCCCCGAGGCGCATCGTCCAGCCGGTCTTCGTCATGAGAGGCGAATGTGGGTGCGGAAGGGGCCCATGACGGCGAGGGCGTAGCACCAGGCCACGGAGCCGAAAAGACGAAACCGGCGCGGCCCGAGGCCGGAAAAACTCAGGGCGCCGCGGGGCACGAAAGACCACACACGGCGGCGACTTGCCCGACGCAGTTGTCGTCCCAGGTATCGCAGCAGCAATAGGGGTCGTTGTCGCAGATCGCCTGGATGCACTGGATCTCGACCGCGCTCTCGGCGCAGCTCGTCGGGGTCAGGGCTTCGCCGGGCTGGCAGATGCCGTGGTTGCAGCCGGCGTTCTTGCAGCAGGATCCCCCCCTGCAGATGCCCGCGCAGCAGTCCGTGGCTTTCGAGCAAAAGCTGCCCTCCTGCCTGCACTGCCCACACTGGCCGTTGATGCACGAGCCGCTGCAGCAGGTGTAACTCTCGTAGCAACCCTCGCCGTCGTTCGCGCACTGGCACGTGCCCTGGCAGCGCAGGGTGCAGCACTCGTCGTCGAAGTCGCATTGCTGGCCGGTCTCGGTGCACGCCGAGGGCTCGACGCAGCGCTCGATGCCGGGCTTGCAGAAGAGGTCGCCGCAGCACGGATCGGGCCCCGTCGGAGAGCAGGGGGCGGAGAGCGGCAGGCAGCCCGCGGTGCCGCAGATCCCGAGCGTCTCGTCGCAGCCGGCGGCGTTGCAGCAGTCGCCGTCCGCGAGGCAAGGCGCGTCGTCCGGCGTGCACTTGGGCTGCGTGCAGATGCCTCCGTCGCAGAGGCCCGAGCAACAATCGACGTCGCCCATGCAGTTGAAGCCGTCGGGAAAGCAGGTGTCCGCGCTGCACACGCCCGAGGCGAGGCAGACGCCGCTGCAGCACTCGAAGCTCTCGGCGCAGGGCTCTCCGGCCGCGACGCACGGGGTGCCGCCGCAGGTCGGCGGATCGCCTTCACACTTGCCGGTGCAGCAGTCGACGTCGTCCTTGCAGGACGAGCCAGTCGTCACGCAGCAGCTCTGCCGGCTGCAGACGGCGGCGCCGCCCGAGAAGCCGCAGCATTGCTCGTTCGTCGTGCAGCTCTGCCGGGGGTCGCGGCAGATCGGGGGCATGTCGAGGCAACGGCGCGCGCTCTTGCAATCCGTGAGGCAGCCGGCGAGCCCATCGAGGAAGCTCGCCTTGCCCTCGGCGGTCGCCACCGCGAGCTGCGAGCTCACGTGCCCCTCACACTTGGCGAAGCCCGCGTCGCCATAACAACGCTCGAGCAGATCGCAGAGCGCCTCGGACGCGGAAGCGTAGCCGTCGAGGTCGAGGACGCCGAGGCAACTCGCAGCTCCGATCGAGACGAGCGTGGCGAGCAGGGCGCCGAGCACGCGGCGGGGCCGGCTCATGGCGCTTCGAGAAGGCGAAGGTTCGGGGCGCGGCGCTCCGGCGTGCACGTTCGAGTCCCCCTAAGGTTTGTCGCCGAAGCACGCGTCGAGCGGGGCCTTGCAGTTCTGCTCGAGGCACGTGTGGCACGTGTCCTGCGGATCGGCCGTGAGCAGCTCGATGTTCTGGCAGAACCCCGTGCAGTCGTCGGTGCACACGGAGCACGCGCAGTCCCGGAGATCCTCGAGCCGCCCCCGGCCGAACGCGCACTCGTACGTCATCCCGTTGCCCTGCTCGGTGGCGACCTGAAAACACGTGCGACACGTCTGACAGGTGTCCGAGGTCGAGCACATGAGCACCGAGTCGTTCCACGGGCAGCACTCGCACCCGGGCTTCTCGCCGTCGCAGCCGGGGATCGCGGCGTAACACTCGGCCGCGTGCTCGCAGATCGTGCCGCACTGCTTCTTCTCGAACGTGTCGAGGAACGCCGTGCGCTCCGCCTCCGACGCGGCCGTGATGCGCGCCTGCGCGCGCGTCGCGCACGACGTGATTTGTTCGAAGCCCGGGCACGTGCAGAGCGCGGCGGCGGCGTCCTGGTAACCATCGAGACCGAGCACCGTCGCGCACCCGCCGGCGAGGCCAAACGCGACGATGATCGCGGCGATCCTCACGCCGAGGGGTCGCTTCACAGCGCGCCCCCCACGACGATCCCGCCGCCGTTCGGCCCGGCCCACGGGGCCACCCACACAGGGCGCGGAACGACGACGCCCGTCGCGGGGCGCGGCGACGGTGCCGCCGGGGGCGCCGTGAGGAGGAGCGTCACGCCGACGGCCGCCGCGACGATGCCGCCGAGGCCGATCCACTGCCCGGCTTCGGCGAACGCCTGCGCCGAGGAGATCGCGGCGAGACCGTCGGGCGTGCAGAACTTCTCCACGCAGGCCGACCTGTCGCTCGCGGCGCCGCGCTTGGCGAGCGCCACACCCTCGAGCGCGCCCGCGGCGATGAGCCCCGCGGCGCCGAAGCCGCCGACGACGAACCCCGCGAGCCGCTGCTTGCTCGACCCTGGCGGAGGAGGAGGCGGCGTCGGCTCGACGAGCTTGACCTTTCGCGGCTTCGCCTTGTCGAGCGCCTCGATGTCGAGCGTGATCTCGGTGCGGTCGCCTTCCTTCGTGATGCGGACGCGCTCTTCCTTGAGCTTCATGCCGTCGTCGCGCAGGACGAGGAGGTCGTGCTCGGCTGGATCCGCGGGCAGCTCCACGCCGAAGACCGCGGGCGCGAGCTTCACTTGGTCCCAAAGAATGTCGACGCCCGGGATCTCGTTCTGGACGTTGATGACGACCTTCGGCAGCTTCGGGAAGAGCGCGTCGCGGCGGCTCCGGGCGAAGTCGGCGCGTTTGTCCCCGTCGCGCAGCGCCTTCTCCATGGCCTCGCCCCACGTCGACCACGCCGTCGCGGTGCGACCGAGCTTCTCGTAACAGTCGGCGAGGTTGAGCAGCGTGCCGAGCGTCGGATCGAGCTTGTAACTCGCGTCGAACTTCGGGCACGCCTCGGCGAAGTTCTTCTCGCTCATGAGCTTCTTCGCCGCCTGGAACAAGGCGTCGGCGGCGGCCGGATCGTTCGCCCGCGCGACGGGCGCAGCGAGCACGAGGCCGAGGCCGAGGGCGAGGCCCATGCCCCCGCGCAGAGCTGCACCGCGCGCGCGTGACGCGCGTGGCGTTGTCCGACCAGGCAGAGGGCCCTGCATGCGAGAGTGTTCCATCCGAGAAGACCGCCCCCGGGGGAGCAGCGTCGTTCGCACTTCAGCGTACCCTATACCCCAGCTCCCCGGGGAAGCCGAAGAAACGGCAGGGGCGTTAGTGCCGGCCCGACAGCGGATCGAACGACTTGTTGTTGCGCGGACCCACGGTCCCCTTGAACGGATAGGTCGTCGTCGTGGTGGGATGGGGAAACGGCGGCCTCGTGGTCGTCGTGGGCGCCGCGTCGCTCACCCCCGCGTCCGCGATCTGCGTGTTCGCCGACGTCGACGAAGGCGCAGGCGTCGGGTTCGTGACGGTGTGCTGCACATCGTTCATCGGCACGACCGTGGGCGGGTACGCGGAGGCGGTCGTCTTCCCATCGGGCGACGCAGGCCGCATGCTCGGATCGTCCACGGTCACGGGCGGAGGACGCAGGAACCAGAGCACCGCGCCCGCAAGCGACGCGCCCACGAGCAGGGCGACGATCCCGGCGCGGAGCACGCGGCTCTTCCGGGACGGCGCGGTGCCGAGCTTCATGCCCGTGAGCGTGAGCGGCCCTGCGGAGCTCTTGCGTTGCGTCTCTTGCGGCGTGAGCGTCGGCGGCGGCGCGGGATCGGTGGGCGGAGGCTCACCGAGCAGGGTGAGCTGCGAGGCGCTGAGCGTCGCGGCCGCCGCCGTCGACGCGGGCGGGGTGAGGTGCTTCGCGTCGATGATGAAGCGACCGGTGATCCGATCCGGCCCGCTCCCCGGGCCGGGGAACGTCTCGATCACGCCGAGCGACTTCGCGAGCGCGGTGACCGCCTCTCCGGCCGAGGCGTAGCGGACCTTCACGTCGCGCGCGCAGCACACGGCGAACCAGTCGTCGTAGTCGTGGCCGAAGGGCGCGCCGTGCTCGCTCGGGATGGGCATCGGCTCGTACGCGATCTGCGCGATCAGGTGGGTGATCGTCTCGGCCGTCCAGATATCGCGGCCCGTGAGGAGGCGGTGCGCGATGAGCCCGAGGGCCCAGACATCCGTTTGACCAGAAATCTTCGACGACTCGCCCTTCGCCTGCTCGGGCGACATGAAGAGCGGCGTTCCGAAGATCTGCCCCGTCGTGGTCGCAGCCGCGCGGACGAGCTCGCGCGAGGCCTCGCCGGTGAGCTTGGCGATGCCGAAGTCGAGGATCTTGATGCAGGGCGTGCCGTCCTCGCGCGTCGTGAGAAACAGGTTCTCGGGCTTGAGATCGCGGTGGACGATGCCGAGGGCGTGGGCCTTGTCGAGCGCGCGGGCCGCCTGGCGGAGGTAGAGGACCACGTCGGTCGGCGGGAGCGGCCCGAGGCGCTCGACGCGCTGATCGAGGTCCTCGCCGCGCAGGTACTCCATCACGAGGAAGGGCGCGCCGTTCAGGTTCGCCGCAATGTCCGCGTCGGTCACGCGGACCACGTGATCGCTGTTGATCCGCGCCGGCGTGCGCGCCTCGCGGCGGAAGCGCTCGAGCGCCACGGAGTCCGAGATCACGGCCGAGTGCAGGATCTTGAGCGCGAGCTGTTCGTCCGTGTGGACATGCTCGACGAGGAACACCGAGCCCATGCCGCCGCGCCCGAGCTGACGCACGACGCGGTACCGATCGGCGATCACGGTGCCGGGCTTGATGTTCTCGGCGGGGTTACTCACTTGCGCCTTGGTTCCTCCGCTCCCTGCCTCCCCTGAAATTACACGGATCGAAGGGCAACCGCTACCGCGCGGTGCGTGACGACGGGCGGGGCCTCCGTCCCGGGCCGAGGACCCCCGAAAAAGCAGCGTTCACTTGCACTTGGACGTCGCTTCGAGGGCCGCCCGCGCGAGCTCCCGCACGTTGCGCGGGACCTTCGGATCGAGCAGCGGGGCGAGCCTCGCGCGGAGATCCTGCGGTTTTATGTCCCCGAGCGCCGCGATCGCCGCCGCGCCGAGGGTGCGCTCCCCTTCGCTCATGGCGAACGGCGTGCGGCGCGCGAGCTTCGTCCACGTGTCCACCTGGGAACGATCACACATCGCCGCGAGCGCCAGGAGGGCCCGCGCGCGCACCTCGGCCTGCTCCTCGTCGTTCCCGGCGAGCTCGCGGATCGGACCGAGGTAGGCCGTCGCCTGGTGCATGCCGAGACCATCGAGCGCGCGGCCGCGCACCTCCGGCGAGGCATCGCCGAGCGCCGCCGCGAGCGCCGCGTCCCCCGCCTTCGTGCTCGGCATCTCGCCGAGGCTCCGCGCCGCGTTCGTCCGTACGAACGTGAATGGATCCTGCGCGAGGCGTTTTCCGAGCGCGGTCACGAGCGCCGCGGACGGAGCCTCGTCCGTTCGCCCGCGCGCGCCGAGCGAAAAGACCGCGGCGTCGCGCACGCGCACCTCCGGATCCTCGGAGGCTTCGAGGAGCGAAGGCAACACCTGCGGCGCGCGGTGAGCGACCTCGGCGGCGCGCAGCCGCACGTGCCGATCGGGATCCTTGCGCAGCGCCGTGACGAGGAACGTCTCGGCGTGCTTGTCGCCGGCGCGCGCGAGATCCGCCGCGGGTCCGAGCAGGAGGTAGCGCGTCCGGAACGGAGCGCCTTCCGTCGCGAGCGAAGCGAACGCGTCGCGCGCGCCCGGCACGAGATCGATGCGCGCCCCGAGCGCCCGGAGCAGATCGATCCGCACGACCTCGCTGCGCCCCGCGAACCGCTCCTTTTCGAACTCCGCGCCGAGCGCCGCGAGCGCCCGTTCACTCTTGGCCGCGTGCGCGAGCGAGCCGCGGAGCTCGCGCCGGAGTGCGTCGTCCGGGGTCGCGAGCGCATCGACGAGGACGGGGATCGCCTCGGCCGGCGCGATGAGCGAGAGCTCGGCCGCTGCCTCGATCCGGACCTTGCCTTCGCCCTTCACCACGAGCTCGGCGAGCGAGGCCGCGGACGCGCGACCGCAGCGACGTAAACGATCACGCGCGTGCACGAGCACCGGCTCCTCGGGGGCACGCTTCGTACCCTTCTTTTCGAGCTCGGCTTGCATCACGCGTGTCCAGAACGGCGCCTGGTCCGCGCACGGCGCGGCGTCGATCACGCCCTCGGCGAGCTTCTTGCCGGCGTCGTCGAGTTTGTCGTAGCCCTGGATCGTCGCCTTCACCGCGGCGCTCCCGCCCCGCGCGAGCAGCGCCGCCGCGCCCTTCGATCGATCGCTCCCGCCCGCGAGCGCGCCCACGAGCGCCTCGGGCGAGCTCTCGTCGAACGCGGTCCGCGCCGTGATCTCGGCGATCGTCACGCGCGCGTCCGCCGCGCTCTCCGGCGCGTACGCCGTGTCGAGCACGACCGACAGACACGTGGCCGTGATCGGCTCGGGCAGCTTCACCTCGTACCGCGCGCCGGCCTTCTTGAACGCGTCCTCCGCGAAGCTCACCTCATAGAGTTTTTCCGGCGTGGCGAGGTAGATCCTCTTCGGCGCGGCGCCCCCGGACACCTCGGCCTTGGGCGGGCGCACGACGATGTCGAGCGACGCGATCGGCACCTCGCTCGCCGACGAGAATGTCACGAACTCCCCGCGACCCGGCCCCGTCTTCGCCTCGGACCACGCCGTCTCCGGATCCCCGTCCGTGAGCGTCGCGAACGCTTTGCCCACTGCGCTCGACGCCGTCCGCGCCACGAGCAACGGCACGAGCGGCCGCGGTTTGTCCCCGGAGACCTGGGCCGCCGCGAGCTTCACCGCCGCGGCGCGCTCCTCGCCGGAGAGGTTCTGCACGCTCGCGCCGCGCTTCAGCGTCATCGTCTGCGGATCGACCTCGCGCGCCGAGACGAGCGCGGGCCTGCCGCACACCGTGACGTCGTCGCGCTGCTCGCCCACCACGAGCCGGACGCCTTTCTCCAGCGGCTCCTCGACCAGCACGGCCGCGCGCTCCTCGCCGTGCTCACCCTTCGCGAGGCCCGTGAAGCCGGTCCAGAGCGTGATCGGCGCGTCGCCTTTGCCCGCGAGCGGCGCGCCGAGGAGCGCCACGAAGCTCGCTCCGCCGGGGCCCCCGCCGGCCACGACACGCACGACCTGCCGCCCGCCCACGAGCGTCTTCGTTTCGAGCTTGGCGCCTTTCGCGACGAGATCGAGCGCCCCCGCGGGCAGCTCGATCGTCGTGCCCGACTCCGCGTTGCAGTCGGCCTCTTTCGCGCAGACACGCGCGACGATGCCCGCCTTCGACACGCGCACGGCGAGCGCCTGCTGACCGGCGACGGCCGGGGCGACGATCACATCCTTCGAGCTCTTCGAATCGGGCGCGGCCTCGGACGTCGCAAGGACGAGCGTGCCTGTGGCGAGGGTGGCGAGGGCGGGGAGCGCTGTGCGGAGCCGCATGGCCGCATCCTTGCCGCGATGGGGCCAGCGCTGCAACGGCCGAGGTTACTTCGGCACTTCGCTCGACGGGATCCAGAAGCCGCCGTCGTCCGGCGGGACGATCCCGAGGTGCTTCGGCAGGATGTTCGTCCAGCCCGCGACGGTCTCGAGCACGTAGACCTCGCTATCCGCCTCGATCACGCCGATCGGCTTCGCCTTGTCGTCGCGCTTCGAGCGGATCGGGATCTCCTTCGTGACGCGCACGAGGGGCGGAGGCTTGTCGAAGGTGAGCTGCGCGCCGGCGATCTGCGTGGTGGGCGGGACGTACTGGTCCATCATTTCGCCCTTCTTCAGCGGATCGAGGTCACGGAGGCGCGCCCACGCGTCGATGGTGAGATCGCTGCGCGACATCACGTGCACGAAGCCGAGCTTCATCTCCGTGCTCCAGAAGAGCTGCCCCGCGCCCTCCATCATGTCGAGCGAGAGGACCACGTCGCCGTTCGGCTTGTCGAAGAGCTCGAGCTTCTGCTTCTTCGTCATGTAGCCGCGGCCGTTGCCGGGGACCTCGAACGGCGTCACGGTGCCCTTCGCGAGCGCGAACGCATCGCAAGGCGCCGTCGCCCGCACGGTCTGGTTCAGCGTGCCGCCGACCGGGATCTCCACGGTGATCGAGTTCAGGCTGGCCTTGACGAGCTTCACCTTCTGCGCGCTCGCGATCCAGACGTGCCCGCCGTAGACCGAGATGTCGCGCGTCGTGAAGAGCGGGATGTCCGCGGGCGCGACGTAGCCTTCGAGCCGCATCGCGCCGCTGCCCGCCGACGTCGCGAGCCGCGCTCGACCGGCCGTGGGGTCGAACGGGATCTCGCTGAGCGTCATGGGGATGTACGCGCCGGTCAGCGTGGCGACGAGGTTGCCGCCGCTCGCCGCGTCGAAGAGCTTGGTGTTCTTGGAGGGAGGGTAGGTACCTTTGATCGAGCAGGTGGGCGCCGTGACCGTGGGCTCCGCCGTCGCCTGCGCCTCGTCCGCGTGGGCCGCGGGCGCGCCGCCGGGCCCGGCGAGGAGCCAGAGACCGACGAGGGCCCCACCGCATGCTAAGAATCCGCGCTTCATGTCCGTCTCCCCAGTGCGAGTTTATCCAAGTCGGATGCAGGGAATGACACGAAGGACGCAACCGAGCGAAGGATGATGCAATCCGTCGAGCTTTCGTTCGCTTCCCCACGGAAGCTGCCCAAACCCAAGGATCTCCGCGGAAATGTGGTGGTCCTGGACATCGCCTTCGCCTCGGAGGCGGGAGGCAAGAGCTTCGAAACGGTGACGTTGCCCTTCATCGAGGCGCTCGGATCGCGGCTCCGTGCCTGGGTCGATCACCACGACAGCTTGCATCACGCGCGGTATGTCGAGGACGCGCGATTCGTGCTCTCCACGAAGGCCGAGCACGGCGCCTGCCCGGAGATGATCACGCCCGAGATCGTCGCGCGCGCCGGCCGCATCGACACGCTCGTCTGCCACGTGGATTTCGACGGCCTGGCGAGCGGCGCCAAGTGGCTGCGCGGCGGCGAGGAGCCGTATCCCGGCTGCGACGCGGACGCGCGGGCGATCGACACGCGGATCGGCACGCCGGGCCCGATCGCGCAGCGCATCGATCGGGCGCTCCGGGCGCGGCCGAGGGATCACGCGCTCTTCGGGCTCATCGTGCGGCACCTTTCGACGGGGCTTTCGGATGCATCGTTGTGGCAGCCGATCGACGCCGCAGGCGCGGAGCTCGCGCCGCTCGAAGCCGAGTCGCGAAGGCTCGCGAAGTCGTTCGCGCGGATCGAGCCGGGCATCGTGATCGTCGACGCGACGACGCGGAAAGGCCCGTACGACAAGACGCTCCTCCTGCTCGTCGGTCAGGAGCGCGCGAGCGTCTCGGCCGTGATCGACGGGGACAACGTGACGTTCGCGGCGGCGTTCGACAGCGGGATCAATTTCCTGGAGAAGTTCGGGATCTCCGGCGGCATGCCGACGGTCATCTCGATCCACCGATCGAAGCTCGCCTCGGCGCTCGAATCGCTCGGCGTCAAGCCCGCGGATGCATCGCGCTTCGCCTAGATCGCAAGGAGCGCCGCGCCAATCACGCCCGCGCTGTCGCCGAGTTCGTTCTTCGAGATCGGCGTGCGCAGCTCGTCGTTGAAGAGGAGCGCGGCCACGCGATCGCGGCCCTCGTCGTAGAGAAGGTTCAAGTTCGAAAGACCGCCGCCTAGCACGATCGCGGTCGGATCCACGATGTCGATCACATTCGCGAGGCCCCGGGCAAACGCTTCGAGGAGGCCCTCGATCGCGGCTGCGGCGTGGGGATCCTCGGCGCGGCGCGCGGCGATCTCGGAGGCCGAGAGCGAGCGGCCCGCGCGGCGCGCGTAGTCCGCCTCGACGGCGGGGCCGCTCGCGAAGAGCTCGAGGCAGCCGCGATGCCCGCAGTAACAGACGGGCCCGCGGTCGGGGAACACGGCGTGGTGGCCCCACTCGCCGGCGATGCCGTGTTCGCCTGGCCAAACCTGCCCGCGGATGACGAGGCCGCCGCCGACGCCGGTCCCGAGGATCACGCCGAAGACGACGCCGCCCACATGCGCCGAGGCCGCGCCGAGCCGCGCCTCGGCGAGCGCGAAGCAGTTCGCGTCGTTGTCGAAGACGATGGAGCGATCGAGCAGGCGCTCGAGATCCGTGCGGAAAGGTCGGCCGTTGAGGCAGGTCGTGTTCGAGTTCTTCACGAGGCCCGCGCGCGTCACGCCGCCCGGCATGCCCACGCCGAGCGGGATCGTCTTCGCGTCGAGGCCCGCCTCCGCGGCGACGTCCCGCACGAGCGTCGCGACCGCCTCGAGGATGCCCTCGTAACCACGCTCGCGCGGCGTGGGGATACGGCGGCGGAGGTCGACCGCCGGCGTGGCTTTCTCCGCCTCCCGGAGCACGACGGCCTCGATCTTCGTGCCGCCCAGATCCACCCCGATCGCGATCGGCTGGCGCATGCCGGGGGTGTACCCGCGAGGACGCGCCGCGTCCATGAACCGCCCGAGGATGCGTGATCCGTGCGAGGATCCAGCCGCCCGTGACGAACGCGCCGATCTACTCCGCCTCCCCTGCCCTCTCGCGGGCGCATGCCTGGGCCCTCGCCTTGACCGCCACGTTGACGATGGCCGTCAGCTACGTCGATCGCCAGGCCCTCGCCGCGCTCGCGCCGACCGTCTCGAAGGTCTTCGATCTCTCGGACACGCAGTACGGCTGGCTCGTCTCGGCCTTCTCGGTCGCTTACCTCGCGGGCGCTCCGTTCGCGGGCTGGCTCATCGATCACCTCGGCGCGCGCCGAGGCCTGCTCGGCGCCGTGGTCGCGTGGTCGCTCGTCGCCGCCGCGCATGCGCTCGCGCCGAGCTTCACGGGCCTGCTCATTTTGCGCGTCGCGCTCGGCCTCACCGAATCGCCTTCGTTTCCGGGCGCCGCGCAGACCATCCAGCGCGTGCTCCCGCCGGCCGATCGCGCGCGCGGCTTCGGGTTCCTCTTCACGGGCAGCTCCCTCGGCGCCATCGTCGCGCCGCAGCTCGCGCCGTTCCTGGAGAAGAACTGGGGCCTCCGGATCGCGTTCCTCGGCACGGCGCTCGTGGGCCTCGCGTGGGTGCCGCTCTGGCTCCTTCTCGCGTGGCGGAGCCCGGCGCGCGAGGTGCTCGACGCCGCACACGCGCCTTCTGCGAATCGCCCGCGTGCACGGTCGGTCCTGACGCACCCCGCGGTGCTGCGCGCGACGCTCGCGATCATGGCGTCGGCGCCGGCGACCGGCTTCCTGCTCAATTGGTCCTCCAAGTATCTCGCCGCCGAACACGGCGTCCCACAGGCGAAGGTGGGCCCCTACCTCATCATCCCGCTCGTACTCTTCGACGCCGGGGCGATCCTCTTTGGTCACTTCGCCAGCGTGCGAGGCCGAGCGCGCGTGGGCGGCGCGCCGGATCGTCTGCTCTTCGCGATCGGGATCGCGCTCCACGTCATCCTCGCGCTGACGGCGTTCGGGCGCACGCCGGTCGAGTCGATGGTGCTCGGCGGGCTCGGCTTGGCCGGCGGCGGCGGCGTCTTCGCCATGCTCACCGCGGACATGCTCACGCGTGTACCGCCCTCGGTCGCCTCCGCGGCGAGCGGCGTCTGCGCAGCCGCGCAGTCGATCGCGCTCATCGTCGCGAGCCCGGTCCTCGGCCGGCTCATCGACATCACCGGCGGCTACAAGATCCCGTTCCTGGCGGTCGGCGCCTGGGTCCTCCCGGGCTGCGTGGCGTGGCTCCTCTGGTCCCCGCCCCCGCCGCACGAGGAGCGCGCCTAGCCCGCGATCTTCAGGTTCCGCCGGATCCGCGCGTGCGGATCCTCGAGGTTCGGCACGAACGACTGCCCGGTGATCGTCTCGAACGCCTCGATGTACCGCCGCGCCGCCTCGACGCGCACTTCGTCCGGGATCGTAGGAATCGGCCCGTCGCCCGTGAACCCCGTGCCCGCGAGCCAGCGGCGCACGTACTCCTTGTCGAACGACTCGGGCTCCTCGCCCCGCGCTCGCCGCTCGTCGTAGGTCCGGGCAAACCAGAAGCGGGACGAGTCCGGCGTGTGGATCTCGTCGATCACCACGATCCGCCCGTCCTTCGTCTTGCCGAGCTCGTACTTCGTGTCGACCAGGATGAGCCCGCGCTCCTCGCAGCGCTTCTGCCCGAACGCGAAGAGCGCCATCACCATCTCGGCCGCCTCGTCGAAGTCGCGCGCGCTGATCACGCCCTCGGCGAGGATCTCCTCGCGCGACGCCGACACGTCGTGCCCGCCCTTCGGCGCCTTCGTGCTCGGCGTCAGGATCGGCGCGGGCAGGCGGTCGTTCTTGTGCAGCCCGTCCGGCAGGCGGTGGCCGCAGAAGACGCGCTCGCCGCGGGCGTAGTGGGTCCAGATACTCGTGGAGGTCACGCCCGTGACGTACGCGCGCACGACCATCTCCACGGGCAGCGGCGTGCACTCGACGGCCTCGACCACGTTCGGATCCGGCACGGAGATCACGTGGTTCGGCGCGATGTGCTTCGTCGCCTCGAACCAGTGCGCCGCCAGCAGGTTCAGGACCTGCCCCTTCAGCGGCAGCGTGCCGAGGACGCGGTCGAACGCGCTGATGCGGTCCGTGGCCACGAGGAAACGTCGGCCATCGCCCGTGGTGTAATTGTCCCGGACTTTCCCTTCGTATTTCGCGCCGAGCGCCCCGAAATCCGTGCGGTCGAGGGTCGTCCGGAGCGCTCTTTGGAGGGTCTCTTCGGGAACCATGGCGCCGGGACCTTAGCGCAAGATTTGCGCGGCGCAGCAACCCGGTTCTTTTCAGCTCGTCGGGATGCTAAAGGGCCGCGCATGAGCACTCGGAAGAAGATCGCACTCATCGGGGCCGGCAACATCGGCGGCGAGCTCGCGGCGCTCTGCGCCCGCAAGGAGCTCGGCGACATCGTCCTCTTCGACATCCCCTCGAAGACCGACTTCGCCAAGGGCAAGGCCCTCGATCTCGAGCAGAACTCGAGCGTCATCGGCTACGACGCGAAGATCACCGGCACGAGCGACTGGAAGGACTGCGCCGGCGCCGACGTCGTGATCGTCACCGCGGGCATCCCGCGCAAGCCCGGCCAGAGCCGCGACGACCTCGTCGCGACGAACCTGCCCATCATCCGCAGCGTCGCGGCGGGCGTGAAGGAGCACTGTCCGGACGCGTTCGTGATCGTCATCTCGAACCCGCTCGACGCGATGGTCTACGAGCTCAAGCGCGCCACGGGCCTGCCCCGCGAGCGCGTCGTCGGCATGGCCGGCGTGCTCGACAGCGCGCGCTTCCAGCTCTTCCTCGCCCGCGAGGCCAACGTCAGCATCAAGGACGTCCGCGCCATGGTGCTCGGCGGCCACGGCGACGACATGGTCCCCGTGCTCAGCGCGACCACGATCAACGGCGTCGCCGCGACCGAGCTCATCGCGCGCGAGAAGCTCGACGCGCTCATCGCCCGCACGCGCACGGGCGGCGGCGAGATCGTCAAGCTCATGGGCACGAGCGCCTACTACGCCCCGGCTTCGGCCGCGGTCGCGATGGCCGAGGCGTTCCTCCTCGACCAGAAGCGCCTCCTGCCGAGCGCCGTCTACCTCGACGGCGAGTACGGCTACAAGGACCTCTTCATGGGCGTGCCCGTCATCATCGGCGGCCGCGGCGTCGAGAAGATCCTCGAGATCAAGCTGACGGACGACGAGAAGGCGATGCTCGCGAAGAGCGCGAAGAGCGTGCAGGGCATCACCGACGTCGTGAAGAACACGCCGGCCGCGTGAACTCGTCTGACGCTTGGGGGCTACGCTCGGACGAGCCGAGCTACGCCCCCAAACCCCCCACGCGGGACATCACGGTCCCGCTCCTCGATTTGCGCGCGCTCCATCGCGCGATCCGCGAAGAGATCGATCGAGCCATCGCCCGCGTCGTCGAGGCGCAGGCGTTCGTCCTCGGAGAAGAGGTTCGCCTCTTCGAAGAGGCGATCGCCGCGCGCCTCGGCGCCGCGCATGCGATCGGCGTGGCCTCGGGCAGCGACGCGCTCCTGCTCTCGCTCGTCGCTTCGGGCGTGGGCCCGGGCGACGAGGTCGTGACCACGCCGTTCACGTTCTTCGCGACCGCGGGCGCGATCGCGCGCCTCGGCGCGCGGCCCGTGTTCGTCGACATCGAGCCCGACTCCTGGAACCTCGATCCCGCGCGCGTGCTCGCAGCGCTCGGCCCGCGCACGCGCGCGATCGTGCCCGTGCACCTCTACGGTCGCGTGGCGCGCATGGAAGCCTGGCTCGACGAGGCGCGGGCGCGTGGCATCGCGATCGTCGAGGACGCGGCGCAGGCGATCGACGCGAGGCGGGGCGGGCGCGCGGCCGGCACGATCGGCACGCTCGGCTGCCTCTCGTTTTTTCCGAGCAAGAACCTCGGGGCGTTCGGCGACGGTGGGCTCGTCCTGACGAACGACCCCGAAAAAGCCCTCCGGGTCCGCCGCCTCCGCACACACGGCGGCGAGAAGATGTACCGGCACGACGAGGTCGGCATGAACAGCCGCCTCGACGCGATCCAGGCCGCGGTTTTACGCGCCAAGCTCCCCTACCTCGACGGCTGGACCGAGGCGCGACGCGCCATCGCCGATCGATATCGCGCCCTCTTCGCCGAGGCGGGCCTCTCCGCATTCGTCCGCTCCGCCGAGGACGATCCCGAGGGCCGCCACGTCTACCACCAGTTCACGATTCGCGCGGTTCGTCGCGACGAGCTCCGCGTGTTCCTCGAATCCGCCGGGATCGGCACCGCCGTCTATTACCCGGTCCCGCTGCATCTCCAGCCTTGCTTCGCGCACCTCGGCCACCACACGGGGGATTTTCCGGAGGCCGAGCGCGCCTGCCGCGAGGTGCTCTCGCTCCCCATTTCGCCGACCTTGACGCCGGAGCAGCAGCAATTCGTCGTGGATCGCATTCGCACATTCTATTTCTGATCACGTCTCCGCCGCGAAGCGCTCTCCCGTTGCCGCGCCGTCTTGCCACCGCGATACTCGGGCATGCTCGAAGACGTCGACGTCGCGATCGTGGGGGCGGGTCCCGTGGGCACGCTGATGGCCAACCTGCTCGGCGGGCGCGGGCTCCGCGTCGCCGTGCTCGAACGCGAGACGACGCCCCACGGCACCCCGCGCGCCTTCTCCTGCGACGACGAGGCGATGCGTGTCTATCAGCAGGCCGGGCTCGATCGTGAGCTCGCGCGGACGATGTACGCCTGCCCGGAGGCCGAGTTCACCGACGCGAACGGGCGCGCCTTCGCGAAGCTCGTCTTTCGCGGGCTCGATTTCGGCAATGGTTTTCCCGCGCTGAACTTCTTTCACCAGCCCACGCTGGAGGCCATCCTGCGGCGAGGGCTCGAGCGATTCGAGAGCGTGTCTTTGCGGCTCGGGCACGAGGTCGTCTCGATCGACCAGGATGCGGAGCGGGCGCGCCTCCGGGTGCGGGATCCAGACGGACGAACCCACGAATTGCGGGCGCGTTACGTGCTCGGCTGCGACGGTCGCAAGAGCACGATTCGCAAGCTCTCGGGCATCACGTACGAGGGCCGCCGGTACGAGGAGCCGTGGATCGCCATCTCCGGCGTGATGGACGAGATCCCGGACACGATGCCGCTCACGCGTTTCGTATGCGACCCGGCGCGGCCCGGCTTCGTGGCGCGCGGGACGGAGAACCAGTGCCGCCTGGAATTCATGCTGCAGGCGGGCGAGACACGGGAGACCATCGAGAGGCCCGAGTCGGTCGCGCGGCTGATCGCGCCGTACGTGGATCCCGCGAAGATCCGTATTCAGCGAGCGAGCGTGTACACGTTCGAGGCGAAGACGGCGGCGCAATGGCGCAAAGGCCGGATCTTCCTCCTCGGAGACGCGGCGCACACGATGCCGCCGTTCATGGGGCAAGGGCTCGTGTCGGGTCTCCGGGACGCGGCGAACCTCGCGTGGAAGCTCGCGCTTTGCGCTTCCGGGCACGCGAGCGAGCGGCTGCTCGATACGTACGAAGAAGAGCGACGGCCGCATCTGCTCGCGATGACGGAGATCAGCATCCGGCTCGGGCACGTCTTTCTGGTGCGCGACGCGCGCGCGGCGGCGGTGCGGGACGCCGTGTTTCGTGGGCTCGATCGGGTGGGCCGCGTCCGCAGATTCATCCGGGACATGGAGTTCAAGCCGAAGCCGACGTGCGACGCGGGAATGATGCGCGGCGGGCGGCGTCGGCGCGGGCGCTTCGACGGCGCGCCGGGCGTGACCCCGCGTTACCCGGAAGGGACGTATTTCCCGCAGCCATTCGTGCGTGACGCCGCGGCCGCACGCGTGCGGCTCGACGACGCGCTCGGAATGGGATTCGCCGTGCTCGGCTTCGGGCTCGATCCACGCGAGGTGGTCCGGGACGAACCTTTCTGGGAAGGACTCGGCGCGCGGTTTTTCCGGGTCCTCCCCGCGGGGAGCGAGGCGCGCGAAGGCGCGCTCGTCGACGAGGACGGCGCGCTCGAACGGTGGTTTGTCCGATATGAAGCCGCGCTCGCGATCGTGCGGCCGGATCGTCATGTGTTTGGAGGGTTTCTACACGCGGAAGTCGACCAGGCGGAGCAGGAGCTTCGGAAAACGCTCGACTGATCGAGACAGTATGAAGCCCCCTCCTCCGATCCGGAAGAGGGGGCTTCAGCACGTCACGCGGGGAAACGCTCAGCCCATGTGCGCGATGATCGCGTCACCGAACTCGGAGCACTTCACTTCCTTCGCGCCCTCCATGAGGCGCGCGAAGTCGTAGGTCACGGTCTTCGCGCCGATCGCGCCGTCCATGCCCTTGTTGATGAGCTCCGCGGCCTCGACCCAGCCCATGTGCCGCAGCATCATCTCGCCCGAGAGGATGACCGAGCCGGGGTTGACCTTGTCGAGGTTCGCGTACTTCGGCGCCGTGCCGTGCGTGGCCTCGAAGACCGCGTGGCCCGTCACGTAGTTGATGTTGCCGCCCGGCGCGATGCCGATGCCGCCGATCTGCGCGGCGAGCGCGTCCGAGAGGTAATCGCCGTTCAGGTTGAGCGTCGCGATCACGTCGAAATCACGCGGCCGCGTCAGCACCTGCTGCAGCGTGATGTCCGCGATCGAGTCCTTGATGCGGAGCATCTTCTTCCACTTGCCGCCGCCGTGCGTGTCCCAGAGCTTGAGCGCCTCCTCGACCTCGGCGCGGAACTCCGCCTGCATGTCCGGCGGCGCCATGTCGTAGCCGGGCTCGATCTCCTTGGCGTTCTGCTCGACCGTGATCTCCGGGTTCTTCTCCTTGTTCCCGAGGATCCACGTCTCGCGCTCGGTCACCACCTTGCTCCGGAAGTCGTGCTGCGCGAGCGAATACCCCCACGCCTTGAACGCGCCTTCCGTGAACTTCATGATGTTGCCCTTGTGCACGAACGTGACGCTCTTCCGGTTGTACCGGAGCGCGTACTCGATCGCCCCACGCACGAGGCGCTCGGTGCCCTCGCGGCTCACCGGCTTGACGCCGATGCCGCTCGTCGCCGGGAAGCGGATCTTCTTCACCCCCATCTCCTTCTGGAGGAAGTCGATCACCTTCTTCGCCTCGGGGCTCTCGGCCTCCCACTCGATGCCGGCGTAGATGTCCTCCGTGTTCTCACGGAAGATCACCATGTCGACCGCGCCGGGATCCTTCACCGGCGAAGGAACGCCCTTGTACCAGCGCACCGGGCGCAGGCAGACGTAGAGGTCGAGCATCTGCCGGAGGGCCACGTTCAGGGAACGGATGCCCTTGCCGATCGGGGTCGTCAGCGGACCCTTGATGCCCACGAGGTACTGGCGATACGCCTCCACCGTGCCCTGGGGGAGCCACTCGCCGAACGTGTTGAACGCCTTCTCGCCCGCGTACACCTCGTACCAGGCGATCTTCCTCTTGCCGCCGTAGGCCTTCTCCACGGCCGCATCGAGCACGCGCTGGCTCGCCCGCCAGATGTCGGGGCCGGTGCCATCGCCTTCGATGAACGGGATGATGGGTTGGTCCGGCACCTGGAGCTGGCCGGACGCGGACATCGTGATCGCTTCGCCCGCAGTGGGCTTCGGGAACTCGCGCATGGCCGCGCAATAAACCAGGGCGACGGCTGCCGCAACGGGGACGGACGCTCTCGGGTGATTCGCCCGCGGACCCACGGCCGCTCCTGTGCTACGTCGTGCCCGGCATGCGCTCTCGTCAAAGGCTCGTCGCTCTTGGTCTCGTGCTCGCCGCCGCCCTCGCCCAGCAGCCGGCCGAAGCCATCGTGGTGGAGCGAATCGTCGCGGTCGTAGGCGACGACCCCATCATGCTCTCCGAGCTCCGCGCCCGCGCCAAGCCCTCCCTCCTGCAGGTTCAGCTGCGCGTGCGTCCCGGCGCCGAGCAAGCGGCCGCCGAGTCGCAGGTCTTCAAGGACACGCTCGAGGTGATGATCGATCAGAGGCTCGAAGCGCAAGCCGCCGAGCGCGCGGGGATCACGGTCACGCCCGACGAGGTCGAGAACGCCTTCCGCAACATCGCGAACGCCCAAGGTCTCACGACGACCGAGATGTTCCGCGAAGCGAAGGCGCGCCTGGGCCTCTCCGAGCAGGAGTATCGCGACGAGATCCGGCGGCAGATCCTCGAAGGCAAGATGCTGCAGCTCCGCGTGAAGGGGCGCGTGCGCATCACCGAGGACGACGTGAAGGCGATGTACGAGCGAACGCTTCGCGAGGAGCGCAAGCGCCGCGACTACCGACCCGCATGGATCGTGCTGCAGATCGTGCCGGGATCGAGCCCGGAGGCGATCGCCGAGCGGAAGAAGCTCGCGGCCGAGCTCGTGGCGCGGGCCCGCGCCGGCGAGGACTTCGCGGCGCTCGCGCGCGCCTACTCGGACGAGACGAACACGCGCGAGGCGGGCGGCGACCTCGGGATCCGCGCCCCGGTCGGCTCGCCGCAGGCCCAGCAGGGCCAGCGCCCGGCGCTCGCGCCCGATTTCGAGAACGCGGTCATGCCGCTCGAACCCGGTCAGGTGAGCGACGTGGTCCAGGTGGAGAAGGGCCTCGTGATCATGAAGCTCGTCTCGCGTCAGCCCTCCCGGTACACGACGTACGAGGCGGCGAAGGGCGAGATGGTGCAGCGCCTGCAGACCGAGATCCTCGAGAAGGCGAAGCGCAAGTGGCTCGACGAGCTGAAGAAGCGCACGCACCTCGACGTGCGTCTGTAGAGCCCCGCAGGCCGCCGCGCCGGGGCGCTGCCCCGGGCCCCGCGGGGGCTCTTCGCCCCTCGACCCGAACCAGGGCAAGCCCTGGACCTTTTGTGGGAGAACTGCGCTCCGCGCAGTTCTCCCAGCAGGCCGGTGGGACCGCGCCGCCCGTCGAGACGTCAGCGCTGCTGCCTTGGTTGGCGAGATCGCCGCCGGTCTTGACTCGGCCTGTTCGATGAACTGCGCGGAGCGCAGTTCATCGACCCCGGGTCCAGCGCTTGCGCTGGTCCGGGTGCAGGGGCGGACAGCCCCTGCTGGGGCCTGGGGCAACGCCCCAGCGCAGCGGCATCGACATGAGACTACGGCTTCGATGGCTCAGCCGGCGGCGGCGTTGACGCCGGGGGCGCCTTCGCGGCGTCGGCCTTCTCGGCCTTCTCGGCCTTCTCGCGCTCGGCGTCCTTGCGCTCCAGCTCCTCTTCCTGACCGAGCAGTTCGAGCAGCTTCTTCTCGTCGTCGTCGCCGCCCTTGCCGAGCTTCGACGCGTCGAAGGTGAGCATCGGCATCGCGCCGCCGCCGTTCATCACGGGCAGCCTTCCGTTCCAGCGCTCGAGCGCGCGGTACTGCAGCACCGACGGCGTCATCGAGTATTTGAGGATCAGGTTCGACCTCGCCTCCGCCTTCGCCGTGATGAGCTTCGCGTCTGCCTCGCCCTGCGCGCGCGCCCGCGCCGCCTTCGCCTGCCCCTCGGCTTGCGTGATCGCCTGCTCCGCCTCCGCCTTCACCTGACGCACCCGGTTCTCCGCCTGGATCGCCTGCTGCGTCGCCTCCATCGCGCGGTTGATCGCGTTCGCCACGTTCTCCGGCAATCGCAGCGCGCCGTTGATCGTGAGCTGATCGATCACGAACCCGTCCGGACCGAGCTGCTCCTGCATGCGCTTGGCCACGTTCTCCACGAGCTTGCCCTTGCCCGCGCCGTAGATGTCCTGCACCGGCATCTGCGAGGCCTGCATGTTGAAGCTCTCGCGCATCGCGTTGCGCACGTAGCCGTTCGCGAGGTCCATCAGGTCCGACTTGCGAAACCGCCCGTAGAGCTTGGGCGCGAGCGTGGGCTCGATGTGGAACGAGAGCCCCACGTCGGCGTTGATGTTCACGCCCTCCTGCGAGGAGAACGTGATCGAGCTGTCGCGCGCGTTGCCCTCGTGAGGATCCTTCGTCCAGACGATGTTCTGCACGCTGGTCGGGAAGAGGATGATCTGCTCGGTCAGCGGGTTGAAGAACACCCAGCCCTGCACCGTGGGGCTCTTGTCGACGCCGCGCTCGTCGCCGGCGAGCTTGACCTTGATGCCGACGTGCCCCGCGTCGACGCGCGTGACGCACGACGAGAAGGCGATCGCCAGGATCACGAGCCCGACGGCCGCGACGGCGATGCGCTTGATGAAGTTTGCCGGTGGTGGAGACGAAAAGGGGCGGACGGTTGCCATGGCGCTCTCGCGCCTAGCATATCGAAAACAGAAAGCTCAGGCCCTCGTCACGCCGAGGCGCCGGCGAGCCGCCGCGGCGATCGCGGCGAGCCCCATGCCGAACGCGACGACGAGCGGGCCGCGACCGTCGCCGCCGGTCTTCTTGCCGCCGCCCGACACCGGAGCGACCGAGCCGTCGCCGCAGAACGCCTCGACGTTCGTGCCGATGCGAGCCTGATGCATGTTGTCCACGGTCTCTTGCAAGGCCGCGGGCTGCACGACGAGATCGTTCCCGAGCGCCGCGCGCGGCAGGTTCGCTTCGAGCCGCGTGAGCCAAACGTCCTTCGGATGCAGGCCGTTCAGCGCGACGGCGAGGTCGTCGAGCGGGCCACACGCGAGCGTGCGCGCGTCGATCTCGCCGAGCCCGATTGAGCCGCACGAGGGATCGTCGAACGCCACGCCCGCGGGGCACGGGTTCGAAACCATCGAGCCGCTCTTGGCCAGGTTCGAGAACTCCGCCGAGCAGTCGCCCGTCGTCGTCTCGCCGTTCGCGATGCCCTGCGCCACGTAGGCGCCCGCGATCGTGTCGGAGACGCCGCCGAGGTTGCCCGTGCTCGAGTACGTGCGGAAGCCCTGGAAGCTGAAGAGACCAGGGAGCTGCGAGAGCAGGCCGCCCTCGAACGCGAACGCCGTGAGCCATGACGCGCCGCCGTTCTGCTCGAGCACCTTCGTGCGGAGCTCGCCGTAGTTCGACGACTGCGTCTTGAAGTCCCACGAGAGCAGGTCGACGGGCACGACGGCGTTGTCGAAGTTCTTCGCCTCCCAGCGGCCCTCGGTGATCATGAAGAGCGTGATCGCCACGTTCGCGCCGCCGCCGATCGCCACCATGCGCAGGGGCAGCGTGGCGCTCGCGCCCGGCTGCACGACACGCACGGGCGTCATCGCCTTCACGTCCTTGCCCGGAAGGAGCTTGATCGCGATGAAGTCGAACTTCTCCGCGACGTAGGCGTCGATCACCGGCTGCGTCGCGGGATCGATCCCGTAGCCCGCTTTGTCGAGCCAGGTGTTCAGCGCGCCGGGCTCGTCGGTGCTGAGCGTGACGGTCTGATACGGGCCCACGGTGCCGCGGTGGACAACCGTGACGCTCGGGCCGCCGCCGCCGTTGCTGTCCTCGTCCGCGCCCGAGAACGAGCGCTCCAGGAGCGCGTCGCCGCAGCCGAAGCTGCCGCTGCTCCCGTTGCCGCAGTCGACGGGCGCCTGGAAGACCTGCGTGGTCGTCGCGGCGTCGAGCGTGTCGAACCAGGCGTCGGTGGAGACCTCGATCACCGCGCCCGGCTTGACCGGCAAGACCCACGCGAAGCTCTCGGGATCGCCGTCGTACTGGATCTGATCCCAGAGCACCGTCTGCTTCGGCGAGATCGAGAGCGCCATGCGGTGCGCCGAGACGACGGTGCTCTGGCTCGGCGGCGCGAAACATCCACCACACGCCGCGGCTTCGTTCGTCGCTGTAAGAGAAGCAAGAAAGGTGGCGGCAAGGACCGGGACGACGAAGCCGAGGCGCATGGGGAAGATCTCCTCTCGGGCAGGAGCCTTAAGAAAAGCAAGCCAAGGTGCGGGCGGGTACAGCAAAAGCGATGCCGACCCGATTGCGGCGATTTGCAGGGAATTGCGCTGCGCCAGAGTGCGCCATGCAGGGCGAGGGCGCCGTGGGGTTGGCGTCAGCGTGCGTGCGGGCCCACGTCGATGCGGCACGAGACGGGGAGCGCGAGGCCGACCTGCTCGAGGGAGATGGGCGTCTGCGTGATGGCATTCGGCGGCTCGCAGGAGACGAGGTGGAGCGGCACGGTCTGCGACTCGGCGACGCGGGCGAAGGCGCGCGCGCGCTCGACCCAGCGCTTGACGAGCTCGGGCCGGAACGACTCGGGGTCGCGGAGCTTGATCTCGGGCGCGCCGAACGCGGTCTCGATCTCGGGCGCGCCTTCCCCGGACGAAGGCACGAGCGCGTCGCGCTTCTTCGAGGCCTCGACGAGCCCCGCGACGATCTTCGCGCGCGCCCAGTAGCCCGCCTCCGCGGCGAGCGGGACCTCGACGGCGCCGTCCACGGTCACGACGAAGCGCGTCTTCGGGGGCTCGTCTTCCTTCACCTTCGAATACTCGGCCTCGGCCGTGGTGTTCGCGCCGAGCATGGCGATCGTGGCCGCGCCGCCCGTGGCCGCGCCGAAGCGCTCCTTCAGCGCGAGCGTGGCCTTCTCCAGGAGATCGAGCCCGGCCTTCGGGTCGGCGAGCTCGACGCGCAGGACGAAAGGAACACACGCGAGATCCGGGCGCGCGACGAGGGCGCCGCGCGCGTCGCCGTGGCTCGGGATCGAGGGGCCGCTCGGCGCGGAGAACGAGGAAGCGCTCCCGTACGACGCGCTCGAGAGGAGCGAGGGCGCGCTCGGCTCGGGGACGGCGGCGGAGCCGCAGGCGGTGGCGAGGAGACCGAGCAGAAGCGGGAGGGGCTGGAGTTTCTCCATGGGGCGGCGAGTCTACCCGCAATCACGCGCGGGATCGCTGGCGCGTCCGTCTGCCGCGTGCTCTAACCTCTCCCCCCCGTGTCCCCCGACCGAACGCTTTTCCAGAAGCTCTTCTCGTCCCGGCCCGTGATCCTCGCGCCGATGGAGGACGTCTCCGACGCCGTCTTCCGCAAGCTCTGCCGCGAGCTCGGCGCCGAGCTCTGCGTGACGGAGTTCGTGAACGTCGAGGGCCTCCTGCGCGGCTGCCGCAACGCGCGCCGCAAGATCACGCTCGCTCCGGACGATCAGCCGACCGCCATCCAGATCTACGGCTCGGATCCGGACCGCCTCGCCGAGGCCGCGGAGATCGCCGCCGCGGCGGGCCCTTCGTTCGTCGACATCAACTGCGGCTGCTGGGTGCCGAAGATCGCGGGCCGCGGCGCGGGCGCGGGCTGGCTCCGGAACCCGACGGCGATGGTCGAGATGGCCGCGATGGTCGTGCGCCGCGTCTCCATGCCGGTGACGGTGAAGACGCGGATCGGCTGGGGCCCGGAGTCGGAGATGCCGATCGTGGAGCTCGCGAAGCGGCTGGAAGGCGCGGGCGTGTCGGCGTTGACCATTCATTGCCGCACGGCGCAGATGGGCCACTCGGGGGCGGCGGACTGGACCTGGGCGGCGCGCGCGAGGAGCGTGGTCGGGATTCCGGTGATCGTGAACGGCGACATCAAGAGCGCGGAGGACGCCGAGCGCGCGCTCGCCGAGACGGGCTGCGAGGGCGTGATGGTCGGCCGCCGGGCGATCGAGCACCCGTGGATCTTCCGCGAGGCGAAGGCGCTGCTCGAAGAGGGTCGGCAGATCGAATTGCCGACGCCCGAGGAGCGGATCGCGCTCTGCAAGAAGCACCTCGTGATGAACACGGAGGCGCGCGGCGAGCCCCACGGGGTGCGCGTGACCCGAAGGCACCTCGCGGGGTATCTGCACGGGCTGCCGGGCGCGGCGGCGCTGCGGCGCGCGCTGAACGCGTGTGACTCGCTGGAAGGGTGCCTCGCGATCCTGGACGAGGCGCTCTCGCGGCGGGCGGCCTGATCGACCTTTCGGGGATGTGAGCGCCCGCCTTTGGGTGGGCCCCATCACGAACGAGCGCGTCTCAAAGTCGCCTGCGCGCGTCTCAAAGTCGCCTGCGCGCGTCTCGAAGTCGCCTGCGCGCGTCTCGAAGTTGCGCCCACGCGTCTCCAAAGTCGCCTGCGCGCGTCTCGCAGCCGCCTGCGCGCGGCGTGGGGTCGGTTGAAGGCGTCTCGAAGTCGCCTGCGCGCGTCTCGAAGTCGCGCCCACGCGTCTCAAAGTCGCGTCCACGCCTCTCCAAGGCGTGGGCGCGCGTCTCCAAGGCGTGGGCGCGCGTCCTCCGGGTCGGCTGAAGGCGCCTCCAAGACGCTGCGACGCGACCTTGAATGCAGCTTGGGCGTGATCCGCCCAATCCCCTTCATTCTCTCCCTCGGGCTCCCCCCGACGATCCTTGACCGTGACCCCCGATGGCAAGGGAGCCCCGTGCGTGGCGTACTCGGCATCCGGCAAGCTCGCAGGGGGGGCCATGCGTTCTGCTTCTGGTATCCGACCGGGACTTCCCACGAACCGCGACGGCGCGACGAAAGACGTGCGGCGCATCCTCGTGGCCGACGACGACGCGACCCGCAGGCGCCTCATCGGCGCTCTCCTCGTCGAGAAATACGCGCCCGCGGTCGCCCTCGAAGCGTCCTGCGTGCCCACCGCGCTCGAAGCCCTGCTCGTCCGGCACCCCGATCTCGTCATCGCCGATCTGGGATTGTCTGGGCATTCCCAGGGCGGCTTTCGCCTGATCCTCGACGCGACGTCGCTCGGCGTGCCCGCGGTCGTCACGAGCGGGCCGATCTCGCGCGCGCTGGAGGAGCGGCTCGCGCAGCTCTGTGTGGGATGGGTGCCCAAGGGTTCGTCGGAGCAGGCCTTGCTGGCCGCGATCGACCGCGCCCTCGAGAAGCCGCGCGTCGCGGAGCGCGGAAACGAGCCCCGGAAGGTGCCCTCGGGGCCCAGGATGCATACGGCGTGATCGGCGCGTCCGTGACGAGCCACGAGCGCTGAAAGCGGGATGTCGCGGGACAAACACCAGGCAGCCGGGCCCCCTTCGGAGCCCGGCGATGCAGGAGAGCTCGACGCCGCCCTGGCCTCCGAAGGCCTCGACGACGAGCTCTTGCGCCAGCTCGGCCATCTGCTCGAAATGGAGCTCGTGGATCCGTCGCTGCGCGCGCGCAAAGAGCCGCTCAGGCGGCGCGCCGAGGCGCACATCGCGGTCGCGCGACTTTCGTTCGAGGCGCGGCTCTCGGATCGCGCCGAAATGGAGGCGCACGCGGCGCTCGCGCTCGCGCCCGACGACGAGGCGGCCCTGGGGCTGCTCGCGGCGATTCATCACGCGCGCGGCGAGCTCGGCGCGGCGATCACGCTGCACACGGAAATGGCGGCCCGCGCGGGCGGCGAGCCTTCGGCGCTGGCGACGCTCGGGCGGCTCTTCGAGGCGAGCTTGCGGGAAGAGTCGCAATCCGCGCGCGGGCCGCACGTCGCCCCCGAGGCGGGATCGACGACGGGTTTGTCCGAGCTCGAGCACGCCTTTCGCGTGGCGTTCGGGGGCAATTTGCAGGGGGCGCTGCGCATCGTGGATCGGGTCGCGGCGCGGGCGCGCACCGAGGCGCGCAGCGTGTACAAGCTCGCGATGCTGGAGCGCGCCTTTTTGCTGGAGCAGGCGCAGGACGTGCGGGGCGCGATCACCACGCTGGAGCGCCTCGCCGACGAGCCCGGGCTCGCGAACGACGCGGAGCGATTGCTTTGCCTGTCGCTCCTGTACGAGCGAGAAGGGACGCCCGAGCGAATTCGCCGCGCGCTGCGGGCCGTGCGCTATGCCTACCTCGTCACGCGGCGCCCCTCGCTGCTCCGGCGCATCGCGCGGCTCGTGGGCAAACTCGGGCACATGCGCCTCGCGGAGCTGTTCGAGGCGCGTTATCTGGAAGTCTTTCGCCGCCGCATGCACGTGCTCTCCCTCCGGGATGCCGCGCGTGCATTGCCGACCGCATACGTGCCCCCCGAGGGTTTGTCCGTCTTGCCCTTTGGGCAGCGGGCCGTCCAGCAGCTCTTCGATCGAATCCGGGATCGAAAGCGCCCGGAGCACCGCAGGCGCGCCGCCGCGCTCTCCCTCTGGGCCGGCGAGCCGGCGCGCGCCGAGGCGATGTACGCGGAGCTCGATCGAGAAGGACGAACCACGGCCGTCGATCTGCTGTATTACGCGGATGCGCTGGAGGCGATCGGGGAGCACGAGCGCGCGCGTTCGGCGCGGCGGCGCGGAGTCGCGGGGCTCGAACGTCCGGATGCCGCGGCGCTGACGCGGCTGCTCGCGCACGACGACGCGCGTCTCGAGGATGCACGCGAGGCGCTCGGATCACCGGAGCGGCTCGCGGAGGCGGGTTCGGTGCTCCGGGCGCGGCGAAAAGCACATCCGGAGGATCACGCGGCCGTGCTCGCGCTCGCGCGCGTGGCCGAGGCGAAAGGTGAGCTCGACGCGAAGGCGCGATACGAAGCCCACGCCCACGCCCTCGCGGACGCCGCGCGCACGCCGCGCCCGTACGTGCTCGCGGCCGCCGCATTGCGACGCGGCGGCGAAGTGCGCGGCGTGATTCACGAGCTCTGGGCCGACAGCCGCCGCACGAAGCGGGGCCGCGGCGGCCTCGACGAGAAAGATGTCCTCGGCTCGGTCGCGCCGGACCTCCGCGCCCGCGCGGTCTCCATTTTCCAGGCCGTGCGCGCCTTCGTCCGGGCCCGTTATCCTCACCGCGTCGATCCCGAGCTCGACGATCGCCGGTTTCTCCTCCGTTTCACGAAAGACGACGAGCCCTCGTCCGGCGACAGCGCCGGTCTGCCCATCGCCGTCGCCTTCGCGAGCGTGATGCTCGGATTCTCCGCGCCGGCCGACGTCGCATTCTCCGGCGCCGTGATCTGCGACGCGCACGACGTCCTGACGATCGGCCGCATCGGCGACGTCGACGCGAAAATCGAGGGAGCCTACGAGCGTCGCCTCTCGCGAATCGTGCTGCCCGCGCAAAACCGGGACGACGTGACGCACGCCGAGCGGGTGCCGCGCAAGATCGCCGAGCACATGGTCGTCTTCGCGCGGACGCTCGACGAGGTCCTCGAGGCGATCTTTCCCGAGCTGGTTTGAGGCATTTCGAGCCGCGGCGTTTCACGCGCAAGGGGCGGTCGCAACGGCGAAAACAAAAAAGGCCTCGGCCGCCGTCACGCGAAGGGCGACGGCGACCTGGGCCCAAGGGCGCGTGAAGACGCGCCGGGAGACCGGCCGAGGAGGGCCGATCTCCCGCTTCAATGGCATCCGATCAGAAGCCGCAGGAGCGGCACCAGGCTTCGTACTGCTGACGAGCGATCTCCCTCTGCCGCACGATCTCGGCCGTGAAGGGATTCCACCCCGTCCACGGTGTGGCCGTTGTGTGGCTCAGGCCGCTGCGCTGCGCGTAGAACGGGTCGATGCTCGTCGGCAGGCCGCCCACGTGCTGCGGGCCGGTCCACGTCGGGACCGACTGCATCGCGTAGTTGTACGGATACACGCCGTACGGCGAGTGCCCGAGGCCGCCCGTGTAATCCACGGTCCGCGGATCCATGCCCTGCACCGGCACGCCGAACCCGAACGGGGTCGCGCCGAACGGGGTATGGGAGAGGCCGGCCATCTCGCGGTTGAAGTCGCGATTGAGGCTGATCCGCTGCGTGCGCGCCAGCACCTCACACGTCTGGGCGAGGTAATCGTTGAGGATGCGCAGGTTGTTGATCTCGTAGGTCTTGGGATCCATGGTCATACCCCCCTTGAATCAGGGCTCGTGCACAGTCTCCGCCCCGGGGCCCTATGCCCCGACGCGGCACTACCTTTCCAGCGCTCTGCGCCAGAAATTCTCACCGGGCGCGGGAGGCTCGGAGGCGCCGCGCCCGAAAATCTTCATTTCACGTCGATCGGGACCTCGGTCACGTCGTTCCCATGGCCGTCCGTGGGAATCACGACCGTGAGGACGCCTTCCCGCAGCGTCGCCTCGATCCCGTCGCGCCGCGCCCGCGGCGGCAGCGCGATCGTCCGGAGAATCGGCCCCTTGCGCCGCTCTTCCAGGCGCATCATGCCCGCCGCCGATCGCAATGCGCCACGCTCGCCGCGAATCGTGAGCGCGTCGCCGGCGACCGATACGACGATCTGCTCGCGCGTCACGCCGGGCACGTCCACCATCACGCGCACCTCGCGCTCGAGCTCGACGACGTCGACCGGAGGCGCGAACGCAGGCTCGCCCTTGCCGCGCGGCTCCGCCGAGGCGCGCGCCTTCTGCTCGAGGAGCGCCTTGAACTGCCGATAATTGCTCTCGGCCTGGGTCGCGGGATCCACCTCCGGCGGAAGCTCGTAACGTCCCGGCTTGATGGCACGCCCGGTGAGCGATTGATATACGCCCGCGACCTCGGCGATCGCCTGCTCCACGTTCAACATCGAAGTCCCCTCCAAGATGAAGCCGCGATGGCCGTCCGGGGCGCCCAAACGCCCGCCGAGACGCTCCGAAGTGCGCAGAAACGCGCCACCTGCGCATTTCCGATTCGCCGCAACCGCGACGAGAAACGACACTACGCGGGTCGTCGCCGCCTGTCTGTCGGTCGCGCCAGTGTTATCGATTCAGGAGGTTCCGGATCGCCACCAGTAGAATGCGATAGCCCCGACAGCATTTCCCGGATGAACCCGCTATTCCACGAATTTTTCTAGGTTTTTCGTCTAGGGGTTCGAACGGTGGTTCGCCCTGGCTGAATGGCACGAATATGCCCAGCCAATACGGCGATACGCCCGGACGATACACGCGTACGCCCACGCCAAACGCGCGTATGCCCAGGCGTGATCCGGGGCGATCAGAGCGCCGCGTTTTTCCAGGGATCGAGGTCGGCGAGCGCGCGCTCGGCCATCGCCTCGTAGCGCGCGCGCTTCGTGAGCTTCGACTTCGTGCCTTCGAGCGGCGGCACGTGCGCCCACGTGATGTTCGAGGGCTGATACGAGGGTTGTTCGCGGCCGAGGTGCGTGACGATGCCGCCGAGCGCCGTCGTCTTCGGCGGCGGCACGAGCGGTTTGCCCGCGAGCCGCTGCGCGAGCAGGACCGCGCAGACAAACCCCGCCGCCGCGCTCTCCACGTAGCCCTCGACGCCCGCGACCTGGCCCGCGAGGAAGACGCCCGGCATCGCCCGCATCTCCATCCCCGGACCAAGCACCTTCGGCGCGTCGACGAACGTGTTGCGATGCACCGAGCCGAACCGCAAGAACTCCACCTCTTCGAGGCCCGGGACCATGCGGAAGACGCGCAGCTGCTCGGGGTACTTCATGCGCGTCTGGAACCCGACCATGTTGTACGCCGTCGCGGCCGCGTCCTCGGGCCGGAGCTGGATCACGGCGTACGGCCGCCTTCCCGTGCGCGGATCGACGAGCCCGACGGGCTTCATCGGCCCGTACGCGAGCGTGCGCTCGCCGCGCTCGGCCATGACCTCGCAAGGCAAGCAGCCCTCGAAGTAACGCACGTCCTCGAACTCGCGCGGCGCGACCTTCTCCGCCGCGACGAGCGCCGCGACGAACGCGCGGTACGTCTCCTCGTCGAACGGGCAGTTGACGTACGCCTCGTCGCCGCTCTCCTCGGCGTCCTCGGCCATCATCTTGCGGCCGGGCTCCTGGGCGCGCTCGGCCGTGCCCTTGCCCCAGCGCGACTGCTTCCAGACCTTCGACCAGTTGATCGATTCAGCGCTCAGGATGGGCGCGATCGCGTCGTAGTAAGCGAGGTGCTTCGTGCCGACGGCCTCGGCGATCGCAGAGGCGAGCGCGTCCGAGGTGAGCGGGCCGGTCGCGAGGATGACGGGACGCTCGTTCGGGATCTCCGTGACCTCGCGCGCCTCGACCGTGATGCGCGGGTGCTCGCGCATGGTCTGTGTCATCTCGGCGCCGAAGCGCTCGCGATCCACGGCGAGCGCGCCGCCCGCGGGTACGGCCGTTCGATCGGCGACGCGCATGACGAGCGAGCCGACGCGCCGGAGCTCTTCCTTGAGCAAGCCGACGGCGTTGGCGAGCGCCGCGCCGCGCAGCGAGTTCGAACAGACGAGCTCGGCGAAGAAGTCGCTCGTCTGCGCGGGCGTGCGGCGCGCGGGCTTCATCTCGAGCAGGCGTACGTGGTGGCCGCGCTCGGCGAGCTGGAAGGCGGCCTCGCAGCCGGCAAGGCCGGCGCCGACGATGGTGACGTCGTGAGAGCGAGCTTCAGTCATGGTGTCGGGGGCGAAGGCACGCCCGGACGAGCGGGCGCGCCTTTGGGGAGGGAGGATCGAGGGGGGTGATTAGGCCGAGGCGCGGCCGTTGCTCTTCGGCTTCGAGGCCGTCTTCGTGGCGCCCTTCTTGTCGGCGGTCTTCGCCGCGGCCTTGGGCTTCGCCTCGGCCTTGGGCGCGGGCTCGGCCTTGGCCTTGGCCGCGGGCTTGGGCTCGGACGGCGCGTCGGCTTCGGCCGACCCGCCTTCCCCGTCGTCAGCCGCGGCGCCCTCGGGCGCGGCGCCGGCGAGGCCAGCTTCGTCCTCCTCGGGCACCTCTTGCTTGAAGCCGCAGTCCTTCGTCGCGCAGACGAGCATCGGCTTCTTGCCGGCCGTGCGGGTCAGGAACTTGGCGCCGCAGGTCGGGCACGGGGTGGCGATGGGCTTCGCCCAGAGCTTGAAGTCGCACTTCTGCTCGGCGTTGAAGTTCGAGCAGCCGTAGAACGTGCGCCCGCCCTTCTTGCGCGGCCGGACCTCGATGATGTCGCCGCCGCACTGCGGACAGGCGACGCCGAGGGGCACGGGGCGCGCGTTCTTGCAGGCCGGGTAGCCGGTGCAGGAGAGGAAGTCACCGTAGCGCCCGGTGCGGATCACCATGGGCTTGCTGCACTTGTCGCAGGTGATGTCCGTCTCGCGCACGGCCTGCGCGCTGTTCGAGAGGTCGCGCGTGGCCTTGCACTTGGGGTAACGGCTGCAGCTCAAGAAGTAGCCGTTCTTGCCCCACTTCTTGATCATCTCCCCTTCGCCGCACTCCTCGCAGGGGATGCCCGTCTTCTCCGACGGCGGCTTCCACGAGGCGAGCTTCTTCGCCGGCTCGAGCTGCTGGCGGAAGCGCTTGTAGAACCGCTTGAGGAGCTGCTCGCGCTTGATCTTGCCGGCGCCGACCTCGTCGAGCTCCTCCTCCATCTGCGCGGTGAAGTTCGGATCCATGAAGTCGAGGTTCGAGCGCACGAGGCCCTCGACCACGAACTTGCCGAGCTGCGTCGGCTGGAACGCGCCGCCGGGCAGCTTCTCCACGTACGCGCGCTGCTGCACCTTGCTGATGATCTCGGCGTACGTCGAAGGCCGGCCGATGCCGCGCTTCTCGAGCTCACGCACGAGCGAGCCTTCGTTGTAGCGCGCCGGCGGCTGCGTGAACTTCTGCTCCGTCACCACGCCGGGCGACGTCGAGAGGCGAATCACGTCGCCCTCGTTCATCTCGGGCAGGAGCGCGTCGCTGTCCTCCTCGACCGGCGCGGCCTTCGCCGCGGCCGTGGGCTCCGGGGCCTCGCCGTCCGCCCCTGCTTCTTCCTCGCCCGCGAAATCACGCTGCCCCTCGGTGACCTCGAGCCAGCCCTTGTCCTTGAGCACGCGCCCCGTCGAGCGGAGCATGTACGACTTGCGCGACGCATCGCCGCGCGTCGGCTCCGCCTGGATCTCGACCGTCGTCCGATCGTAGACGGCGGGCGTCATCTGCGAAGCGACGAACCGGTTCCAGATGAGCTTGTACAGCTTGTACTGCTCGTCCTTGAGGTGCTTCTTGACGGAGTCCGGGTGGATGTTGACGTCCGTCGGCCGGATCGCCTCGTGTGCGTCCTGCGCGTTCTTCTTGGACTTGTAGACGTTCGGTTTGTCCGGGACGAAGGACTTGCCGTAACGCTTCTCGATCGCCTGGCGCACCTCGGCGATGGCGTCGTCGCTGACGCGCGTCGAGTCAGTACGGATGTAGGTGATGAGGCCGACCGGGCCGCCGTCCTGCTTGAGGTCGACGCCCTCGTAGAGCCCCTGCGCGACCTGCATCGTGCGCTTCGTGCCGAAATGCAGGATGTTCGTCGCGTCCTGCTGGAGCTTCGACGTGGTGTACGGCGCGGGCGGGTTGCGCCTCTGCTCGCGACGCGTGACCTTCGCGACCTTGCAGCTCGCGCTCTCGAGATCGGCGCGCACGAGGGCCGCGGTCTCGCCGTTTTTCACCTCGATCTTCTCGCCCTCGGCCGCGGCGAGCTTGGCCACGAAGGCCGCGCCGCTCGGCGCCGAGAGGCCGGCGGAGACGTTCCAGTACTCCTCGGGGACGAACGCCTCGATCTCGCGCTCGCGGTCGACGATCAGCCGGAGCGCCACGGACTGCACGCGGCCGGCGGACAGGCCGAAGGCGAGCTTCGACCAGACGAGCGCGGATACGTCGTAGCCGACGATGCGATCGAGCACGCGGCGAGCGCGCTGGGCGTCGTAGAGGTTGATGTCGAGCGGTCGGGGGTGCTGGACGCCGTGGTCGACGCCCTTCTTCGTGATCTCGTGGAACTCCACCCGCTCGACCCGGAGCTTGTCGTCCTGGATCTCCTCGAGGATGTGCCAAGCGATCGCCTCGCCCTCGCGATCAGGGTCGGTCGCCAGGAGCACCGCGTCCACCTTCTTGGCCGCGTCCTTCAGCTCCTGGAGGACTTTCTCCTTCCCGACGATGACCTCGTACTTCTCGGTGAAGTCGTTCGCGACGTCGACGGCGTTCTGGTTCTTGGGCAAATCCTTCAAATGCCCCTTGGAGGCGACGACGTCGTACCCCGAGCCGAGGTACTTCTTGATCGTCTTCGCCTTGGCCGGCGACTCCACGATGACGAGCGTCTTGGCCATCACCACCTTCTGATGAGCAAATTGCGTGAGGACGAGGGGAAAACCCGTGGGCCCGCTCGGCTCGATGAACGAGCAGGTGGGCCCATCTAGCGCTTGCCCCGCCGGTATGAGCCGGCGGGGCCCTCTACTACTACGGCCTGTAGTGTCAACGTCAAGAGCGCCCCAGCGACCGCAGGAAGAGGCGCCCTGATCGTATCGCAGATCACGTCTAAGTGCATCGGGGTGTCCCCCAAAACACCAAGAACGGCTTTTTCGAGAGGGCCGAAGGTCCCCTCGAAGGGGAGGGGGAGGTCCCGAGCAGGGAGCCTGGACTCCGTCTCCGTACGCTTTCGGCGAGGAGAGGGGCCGTGACCCACGGCGCCGAGGACGTCCGCCGCACAGGTGACCGCGCGGGCCCCCATGGCTAGCTCCTCCGCGCAGCCCGCGCCAGCCTCGGACCACGGAGGATGCGGGACGACGCCGAGCGGCCGGCCGAGCTTGCGCGCCGCCGCAGCCGCCGAACGAGCGCCGCTCTTCAGGCCCGCCTCGACGACGACGGTCGCGAGCGTGAGCGCGGCAAGGACGTGATTTCGCGCGAGAAAATGCTGCGGACGCGGGGGGCTCGGATCGGGCAAGCGCGAGAGGAGCGCGCCGCCCGAGGCGAGGACCCGATCGAAGAGGGGCACGTGCTCGAGGGGATACGGGCAGTCGAGCCCGGCGCCGGTGACGACGACGGTGCGCCCAGAAGCCTCGAGCGCGGCCTCGTGCGCAGCGGCGTCGATGCCGAACGCGCCGCCGGACCAGATCGCGAAGCCAGCGGAGACGAGGTCGCGTACGAGCGCGCGGGTGAAGGCACGAGCCTCGGCGCAGGCCGCGCGGCGGCCGACGACGGCGACGCCGGGCAAGGTGGGAAGAGCGCCGCGGAGGTACAAGGTCGGCGGGGCGCGCTCGGGGGTGGCGAGGGCACGGAGGACGGCGGGGTAAGCAGGCGTGTCGGGCGCGAGGACGATGGAGGGAGGCACGCGCATCCATCGACATCACGCGCCCGCGAGTTGCGTGGAATCGTTCGTCTCAGCGATCGCGCGTGACGGGTCGGAACTGCTGGACGAGGACCATGCCGGAGCCCTTGCGTACGGTGACCGAGAGGTTGCCGATGAAGGGCTCGAGGAGGGGGAAGCAGTCGTCCCTGCCGCCGATGACGGCCGTCGGTCCCTCGCGCGCGTCCTGCGCGACGATCTTCACAGGCACAGGCTCGCCCGTGGTGAGGAAGACGTCGAGCTCGACGACGCCGATGCCGCCCTGCGCGACGACGGTGACGCAAGCGCCGACCGGATACGAGACGGGCACCCACGCGCGCTCTCCCTCGGCGAGCGTCGCGCCGAACCGGGCTCCCTCCGCGGACATGCCCGCCGTTTCGCCACGCACCGATCCATCGAAGGCGAGCGCGAGGACGCGCGAAGGCTTGACGTCAGGGAGGAGCGGGAGCGCGGGCGCGGCGTAACGCTCGAGGAAGAGGCGCATGGCCTCGGGATCGGGGACGCGCTCGGGCGCCGTGGCGGCCGTGGAGGCAGGCGCGGATGCGGAGGCGGATGCGACGACGGGGACGGAGGAGCGGCCGCGACGCGGGGGGAGCGGGTCGATGACCAGGGGCTGGGATTCGGCGCGGGAGCCGCAGGCGGGGAGGAGCGTGACGGAGCAGGCGGCGACGATCACGAGGCGCATGCGCAAGTTCCGCTTGACATCGTACGCGATCTGCGTGGGGAGGTGGCGTGACGCAAGCGCGAAGTCACCCCTCCCCTGCCACTCCGCCCTCGACGTCCTCCGCCTCGGTCAAACCTGCACGCCTGCGCGCCGTGGGCCTCACCCGGTCGGCGAGCTCTCCCTTTCCCGCGAGCTCGAAGAGCCCCGTCAGGGTGTCTGCGACCCCCTGATAAACCCCGTTCCAAGCTGCGGTCGCCGTGTTCCGCCGCTGCAGCGTCACCTGCGCCTCGCGCTCCTCCCGGCGCACGTCGCCGAGCGCCGTACGAAGCGCGTCGACGCGCGTCTTCAAGCTGTCCGCCAGCGTCTTCGGATCCACGGAGACGCCCTCCTGCTTCGGCGCCTCGGTGAGAGGACGGTTGCGCAAGAGGCGCTCGGTGGTGCAGGCGGCCTCGATGAGGTGCTCCGCTTCGCTCGGCGTCTCGCCGGAGAGCCCGTACGCGCTCAGGATGGCCGCGCCGTACACGCCCGAGAGCGTGCTGCGGATGCCGATCATGCGCGCGCGGAGCTCGTCCTTGGCCGCGTCGCGCGTGGCCCGCGGCTCGCCGTCGTCGGCGAGCTCGGTCGCGTGCGCCTGATTCGCGGCGGAGAGCTCGTCCACGGAGCGCTGCGCGAGCGCGCCGAGCGCCTGGAGGAAGACGGTCACCTTGAAGTCGGGCGGCGAACCATCGGGGAACAAGGCTCTCTCGATCGCCGCGGCCGTCTCGGTGCCGTGCACGGAGACGGCCGAGGTCAAGGTGCGCGTGATCGCAACCCGATCAGAGACGAGTTTGGAGACGTCAGCCATGAAAGCTCCTTTCGTTTGGGACGGGAGCGTACACAGGCTTACGAGTTTGAGGGGCGGGTTTTGTTTTGAAAGAGGCGTTGGGAAGTGGCTTCGAGGAGGGGCGGAGGTGCGGGGGTGGGGGGAAAGGGTTCAGGACGGGTCGCGCTGGCGAAGGAGACGTCGCAGACGGTCTTGCGTCGACGTCGAGGGTTGCAGGAGCGCTCTGGGCGTGTTTGGGGTGCGCGTTCCGGGATGATGCTTGGCCCGTAGGCGCTCCCAAGCCTATGTTGCGCGCGTGGCGGCGAGCTGGGCAGAGCTGTTGAAGAGCCTGCAAGAACGGCAGGAGGGCGGAAAAGCGCTCACGCCGGCCGTCGTCTGGAGGGAGTTCAAGCGGCAGGCGGCGCGGTCGAACCGAGAGGACGTCAAACGGCTGGCTGAAGCCGGCGAGGGGATGACGCCAGACGATCGGGCACTCTTCGCGGCTGCGGTGATGCCGCTGCTCATCACGCTCGACTGGCCACCGGCGTGGGAGGCCGCGCGTCCCGACTTGGTCATGGCGGTGGAAGCCCTTCTCGAGGAGACAGACTCCCGAAAACCCAGCACGTTCGCTGCGCATTTCACGGAGTTGCCTTCGCCTAGACGTGAAGTCGGTGTTCCGTTTTTCAATATGGCGTGGGTTTCGCTCAGCGTAGCACTCGACATGTTACGGCGGCCTTGCCCTCCCGGCGAGCTACGGAGCGTGGCGATGCTCTGCCGAGCTGGCACGGCTCCCGCGCGCCCCGTCTTCGAGGCCTCGAAGATGGGCAAGCCGCCGTTCTCCGAGCCTCCTCACTTCGATGCGGGCAGCCGATATCTCGAGACATTCGAACGCTATGTACGGGCAGCCCGGGCCATGAACGATGCCGTCGGCGCGGTTCTTTTTCATGGCCTCGATCTCGGCGCCGCTGAGGATTCCTGATGCACCTCCTCCGCCTCGACATCGAGCGCATCCGCGCCGTCGAGAAGCTCTCGCTGGATTTCTCCACGCCCCTCGGAGGACCCCGGCGGCGCGTGATCTTCCTCGGAGCGAACGGCGCCGGCAAGACGACCATCCTCGGGTCGATCATCCATGCCTTCGACGTCCTGTCCGAGGGAAGCGGCGTCAAGCTCGGCGCGCACAGGTTCGCCGCAGGGGACGTACGCGACACGCCCGCCGACCCATCCGCCCTGCAAAGCTCCTCGGCATCCCCACGATATGGCGTCATGGCGCTGGAGCTATCGCTCTCGGAGGACGAACGCGCCGCCGCGAAGCGCGTGGCCCCGGACGCACCACTCCAAGGCACGCTCCCCCTCCATGTCGGCGGCGACGTCACGAGTTTCGATGATTTCCTCGCGGGAATCGTCGCGACGAAGTCTCCCACCGATCCCTTTTTCAACGTCGCGCGCGCCGCAACGCTGAACGCCCGCCCGCCCTGCGTCCTCCTGCCCGCCGATCGCGGCATCCTCGAACCTGCCGACAGCACGCGCGTTGCCGATCTGTTCTCCTTCGATCCGCGCCAGCAGTGCCTCTCTCCGCGTCGTCGACGCTTCGCCCCGGTTGCTGCGCGCCTCGCCTTCGCCGCACTCGATCCCAAGCGATACGATTCCCAAGGCACGATCGCGCGGATGCGGAAGGTGCTCGACAAATACTTCCCCGACCTCCCGCGCCCCGAGGATCCGACGAACCCCGCGTCCCCCTACAGGACACAACGCGGCTCGCTCGTTCGGCTCGAATCCTTGAGCGACGGCGAACGCGCCCTGCTGCTCCTCCTCGGCGAGATCGCGCTCCGTCCTCCCCAGGGAGGGATCGTCCTGATCGACGAGCCCGAGCAGCACCTCCACCCCCGGTGGCAGCGCACGCTCCTGGAAGCGCTCTCCTCGCTCGTGCCGACCGCGCAGCTCATCCTCGCCACGCAGTCTCCCTACCTCGCGGCCTGCGCCCCCGACGACGTCATCGAGATCGGAGACTGGAAGCGCGATGGGCAGTGAGACGAAAACCCCCGGCACCGCCGCGGGCATCGACAACATCCTCCGCAACGCCTTCCACGTCCCTCCCACGCCGAGCCTCGGCATCCAGGAGGCGACGCTCCGCATCCGCGAAGGGATCGCGCAAAAAAACATCCCCTGCGCCCGCCTGGAGATCTCCGACGCGCCGGTGCGACGAGGAACGCTCTTCAACGCGGCGAACGTGCGCGTCCCGTTTCCCGAAGGAGCGGCCTACGAACGCTGCTACGTCGCGCTCGTCGACCCGGAGCCGATGGCTCGCTGGGGCCATCCCGCGCACTGGGCGTTCGTGCCAGCCGATGGCGAGGGCGAGGTCGCCTTCACGGAGACGAACCTGCCCGAGCACGGCAAGAGCGCGGTGTTGTTCCTGCCCGCGCCGGAGGAGCCGTGAGGACCCGAGCCATCCTCTGGTGCGGTTACGTCAAGCCTGCCCGGTTTCAGCGCGAGAAACATGGCTCGCGCGGCGAGCACACCGATTACGACTTCGCGGCTTCGGTTCATGACCTGGAGCTCGCCGTCACCGCCGCCCATACCTTCGGCGTCGCGGCGCGAGACGTCCACGCCTTCGTGTGTCGGGACGACCTCTTGCCGCCTGGGTTCGGCGGCGGCATCCACCCGCCGACGCGCGATGCGCTGGCGCAGTTGACCACGAGCCTCGCAGGCTCTTCCCAACCGGACGATCTGCTCCTGTTCCTCGCATCGAACCACGGCGAGCGCGAAGGGCTCTTCGTGGCAGCTCCCATCGACGAGTTCGCCGAGCCGGAGAACGAGGGCCCGATCTACTTGACGCCCGAGGCTCTCGCCGGTTGCCTCGCCCCTCACACGGGCCCTCAAATCCTCGTCATCGCGACCTGCTTTGCGGGGATCTTCCTTCCGCTCGGCGAACGACCGAACCGCGCGGTGCTGACGGCCTGCTCGGCAGAAGAGCGGTACTACGTCGAGGACGAGGAGACGCCCCACTCGCCGTTTTTGCACCTGCTGCTCGGAAAATGGCGCCGGGGCGGTCCTTCCTGGCCGCCCGCCCATCCCATGCCAGCCCCTCACGGATGCGTTCGCTGGTGCAGAAATCGAACTGGTGGGAAAGGGTCGAACGCGACCTCACGCCCGCGGATTCGTCGCTGGCTTCTAATCCAGCCCCCCATCCGCCGCGACCGCCCTCCCCTCCTGCTCCACCGCTCCGGCGTTGAACGTCATGAACGACCGGATCGACCACCACACCAGGTTGAACCAGGCCGGCGCCGGCAGCTTCCGCGTCACGCCGATCTCCACCAGGCCGAGCGAGAAGAACAAGACCGGCATCAGCGTCCCGAGGTCCGCGCGGTGATCGAGCGCGCTCCGCACATCGCTGTTGATCTCGGCGAACGCGTGCGCCACGGCCTTCGCCACGCGCGTCGGGCCCGGCAGGGCCTCGTAGCCGAGATCCGTCAGCTTGCGACCTTGCTCGTCGCGCTCGTCGGCCACGAGCCGCGCCAGCATCGCGCGCACCGCCTCGGCGTCGAGCGTCCCATCCTCGCGCTCCACGATCACCGAGCCCGTCCACGGACGCACCTCCACGCGCTCGCAGCTCGGATCCATCATCGCGAGCTTCTCCGCGACGCGCACGCACGCGTCGCGGTGGCCCACGATCGCACGGGATCGCAGCCGCACGCGGCGCGGAAGGCTATGGACGAGCTCACTCCACTGCTCGCTGGGTATCACGTCTCTCCTCCCCTCCCCTCTCGCTCGACTTCGCTCAGTGCGACGCGGCTCCGGGCTGCGCGTTCGCCGCGCCCGGCACGTGTTTGCCGTTGCCCGTCGTCGCGCCCGCGCGACGGCGGCGCGGCGCCTCTCGCAGATGACGCGCGCGCTCTTCCACCTCGGCCCAGAGATCCTCCGCATGCTCGCGTTGCCGCTCCACGACGGCGCGACCCAGCCGCGCGAGGTGCAGGCCGAGCGCCCCGATCTCCACGACCGCAGGCTTGAGCCGACGCGCGGTCCCCATCACGACGACCGCGCTACCGAAGCCGAGAATGAACGATGGCGTGTGAAACTTCATCGACGAGCCTCCTCCTCGAACATCACGGGCGACGACGCCCACGAGCCCGGCGCGTACCGATCGGCCCCTTGGATCGGGCTCGATCCCGCCGGCATGCCGCGTCGCTCCACCACGATCGGAGCCTCCGGGTTGAACAGCGATTTCCCCTCCCGCGCGAGCGTCGGGAGCAGGCCGAGCAGCACCGCGATCGAGAGATCGATCGGGCCGAGCGGCGTCGTGCCGAGCACGCGACGCAGGCCGGGCAGGCCGAGCGCCGCCGCCTGCAGGCCCAGGCTCGCCACGAGCGCGCGCTGTAGCTCCGGGTTCGGCTGCGATCCGCTCGATCGACACGATCGCGCGTGAAGGAGCTGCGCCACGACGAGCGACGCGAACGACATCGTGCGGGCACGCTGCAAGCTTGCGCCGGGCCCGACGGCCCCGATGCCATACGCGGCGAGCGAGATCGCCGCCATCTTCGAGGCCTCGCGCGCGAGCATCTTTCCACGCGCCGGCCCGAAGAGCGGCGCCTGCGGATCACGCGGGGGCCTGCGCATCACGTCCACGTCCGCAGGCTCGATCGCCAGCGCGAGCGCGGGCGCGACGTCCGTCAGCATGTTGATCCAGAGGAGCTGCAGCGGCCCGAGCGGCTCGGCGCCGACGACCGAGCCGGCGAGCATCACCATCACCTCGCTCGCGTTCGTCGCGACGAGGTACTCGATCGCGCGCCGCACGTTGTCGTAGAGCCTCCGCCCCTCGCTCACCGCATCCGCGAGGCTGCCGAGATCGTCGTGCGCGAGCACCACGTCCGCGACCGCGCGCGCGATGTCCGTGCCGCGCTCGCCCATCGCCACGCCGACGTCCGCGGCCTTCAGCGCAGGCCCGTCGTTCACGCCGTCGCCGGTCATCGCGACGATCGCTCCGCCGTCCTGCAGCTCGCGCACGACGTCGAGCTTCGCCTCGGGTGTCACGCGGCTGTAGACATCGTCCGCGCTGATCCCGAGCTCGGCGCCGATCGCCTGCGCGGTCCGCGCCTGATCGCCCGTCAGCATCATCGTCCGCACGCCGGCGCCGGCGAGCACCGCGAGCGCCTCGCGCACCCCGCGCCGCGGCGGATCACGCATCCCCACGAGACCCGCGAGCACGAGCGGCGCTTCCTGGGTCCTCGTCGGATCGCCGTCCTTCCGCCACGCGAGCGCGAGCACGCGCAGGCCCCGCGACGCCATCGCGTCGTTCATCGCGAGGAGCCGCTCGCGCTCGGCAGGGTCCACGCTCGCGCGCTCGATCACCGGCTCCGGCGCGCCCTTCACGAGCTCGATCCGGCCGAGATCCGGGTGCTCGTGCACCGTCACCATGAACGGCCGATCCGCGCTGCGACGCTCCTCGCGCACCCGCTTCGCCGCGCCCCTTCGACGCCGCACCGGGTAGCCGATCGCCATCGCGAACTCGACGAGCGCGCGCTCCGTGCCGCTGCCGCTCGTGATCTCGTCACGCTCGTCGAGCTCCACGTCCGCGTTCAGCGCCGCGATGCGTCCAATCTCCCGCAGCGACGAGACCGGCACGCGCCGGCCGTCTTCGCCGATGAGCCCGAGCGACGGAGGCGACCCGTTCTCGGCCGACGTCGCGCCGTACTCGACCCGCACGAGTCCCTCGCCCGGCAGGAACACCTCCGCGACGCGCATGCGATTCTCGGTGAGCGTCCCCGTCTTGTCCGCGCAAACCACGCTCACCGCGCCGAGCGTCTCGGCCGCCGCGAGCCTGCGGATCACGATGCCCTTGCGGTTCAGCCGCTGGCTCGCGAGCGCGAGCGCCGTCGTCCCCACCGCGGGGAACCCTTCGGGGATCGCCGCCACGCCGAGCGCCACGGCCGAGCGCGCGAGCGCCGCGATCGGCTGACCACGCAAGAGGCCAAGCGCCGTCACCGCGATCGAGCTCCCGAGCGCGAGCGTCGCGACCCTGCGGCCGAGCTGATCGAGCTGCAGCTCGAGTGGAGCCGCGCGATCGGCCGTGTGCGACAGCGCGCGCTGGATCGCGCCGAGCTCCGTCGCCCTGCCCGTCGCCACGACGATCGCGCGCGCGCAGCCCGTCGCCACGACCGTGCCCGCGTAGAGCATGTCGTCGCGATCCGCGAGCGGAGCGCCCTCGGCCACCGCGGCCGTCCCCTTCTCCGCGGGCTCGCTCTCGCCCGTCAGCGTGCTCTCGTCGACCGTCAGATCCGAGGCCTGCACGATCCGCGCGTCCGCCGCGATCGCGTCGCCGGCGCGCACGCAGAGCACGTCGCCCGGAACGACCTCGCTCGCCGCGACGGTCGTCTCCACGCCGTCGCGCAGCACGCGCGCCCACTCCACGCGGAACTTGCTCCACGCATCGAGCAGCTCCTCCGCGCGCGACTCCGTGAAGTATCCGACGACCACGTTCGAGCCCACGACGAGCAGGATCGCGCCTGCTTCGAGCAGATCGCCGAGCAGCACGGACAGGCCCGCGGCGCCTGCGAGCAGCGCCGTCGGCACCGTGAAGACCTGGCCCGCGAGGATCTCGAGCGACGTGCGCGGCGCGATGCCCGCGAGCACGTTCGGACCGACCTCGCGCAGGATCCGGTGCGCCTCGATCGCCGAGAGGCCGCGTTCCAGATTCACCGAGAACGTCTGCATGAGCTCGTCGCTCGAGCGCGCGTGCCACGGCGTCGTCGGGGTCGCTTCCTCCTCGTCCTCGACGCGGCCGTTCGCCCCGTATGTGCGGATCACGTCATGCACCGAGACGGCCGCGCTCTCGGCGAGCCGCGACAGCGAGGGCGGCGGCGGCCCTTGCGAGTCCTCGTGCTCCGCGAGGATCGCGAGCACCTCCTCGCGCGACGTCTCCGCGTTCGGCGCGAGCACGCAGAGCACGGTCCCCGTATGCTCGTTTGCTCGCGCCTCGGTCACGCCCGGCAACTCGCCCAGGGCGCGCTCGATCCGCCTCGCGCGCACGGGCTCTCCGAAGAGCCCGGCCACCTCGACCCTGAGGCGCTGCGCGCTGTGCACCACGCGCCCAGAGGGCTTGCCAGCATGTCCCATTGACGCTCGCCCTCGGGTGAGGGCGCGCCACTTCATGATCGCCGAACGCACTCGGGGGCGCGCACGCAAAGAGCGATCCACGGCGAGATCACACGCGATCGTACGGGCGCGGCCGTTTGGCGAGCGGGCTCTACGGAGCTTCTTCGGCTAGTGCGGCGTGAACGAGATCCAGGCGCCGTCGAGCCACGTGTCGTCCTGCGAGAACGCGCCCACGTAGCTCGCCTTCGTGTCGAAGAAGCCGTCGCTCGGCGGCGTCACGGCGCCCGTCGTGAGCGTCGTTTTCGGCCGGAAATCAGGCGCTTCGCGATCGTAGGGAGCGAGGAGCATCGGGTCGACCTCGACGTTGCCGCCGTCGGTGAACCACTTGACCTCGTCGAAGCCCATGTCGTCGTCCTTCTCGGAACCTTCGCCTTCGGGCGTCTCCACGTACGCGACGTTCTGCGCGAGATTTCCGTGGAAGATGGACCCTTCGAGCGACACGGTCGTCGACGCGTCGCGGACATCGACGCCGGCTTCGAAGCCCGTGGCGACGATGTTGTACAGGCTCGCCTTCGTCGCGCGGCGCAAGAGCATCGCGTATTGCTGCTTGTCGACGTCCACGTTCTTGCCGACGAGCGTGGCGTTGTAGATCGTGGGCTCCGAGAGCGGCGCGTTCGTCGTGCCCATCGCGTCGTTGTCGCCCTCGAAGCCGTTCGTGTCGTCCACCGCGGCCGGATCCTGCTGGACCACGACGAACTGGAGTTTTCCGGTATACCCGAGATCCCAGTCGATCCCGTCGTCCTGGTTGTACGTGCAAACCAGGTGTTTCGCGTTCACCGTGCCGCCGAAGAACTCGAAGCAATCGTCGAGCGTGTAGCGGACCTGGACGTAATCGACGATCGTTCCGGTGCCGACGCCGGCGAACGTGAGCCCGTTGATCTCGTTGTCCGTCGAAAGGAGAATCCCGCCGAACTCGATCCGGACGTACTTCAGCACGCCGCTGCTATCGGCGGGATTGTCACCGCCATACTCGGTCTCCGCGGTCGCCTCGATTCCCTCGACGTTCGCTTTTCCGCCGGGCACGTTGATCGGCGCTTTGCCGAGCAGGATGACGCCGCCCCAATCGCCGGGGGCGCGGTCGCCGGGCTCGGCGCGGCTCGTGAAGACGATGGGCTCGTCCTTCGTGCCCTCGGCGTGGATACGAGCGCCCGGGTCGATGACGAGCGTGCCGAGCGTGGACTTGTCGCCCTTGATCGTGGTGCCCGGCTCGATCGTGAGCGTCGCGCCCGCGCGCACGTGCACGATTCCCTTCAAGAGCCAGTCCTGGTCGGCCGTGAGCGTCAGATCCGACGTGATGCTCGTCGGGATCTCGTTGCTCTTCGCCGGAGGCGCCGGGGTTTGTCCGTTATCGTCGTCCCCGCCGCAGCCCATGAGGCTGGCCGCAAAGAGCGCGCTCGTCGCAAGCAATACCTTCGATCGCATGGCCTTTGATTCCTCCGCCCGCGCATTCTGGTGATGCCGCGTGACGTCATTGCAGGGCGCGCGTAACGATTTCGCGACAACCCGTCAATTCTGGATGGTGGCGCTCAAGGTGAAGGTCGCGCCGGGCTGGTATTGCTGCACGACGTTCGTCAAGCCGGCGATGTCGGGGTGTGGGACGCTCTTCGCGCTCGGCCCCTGCGTGAACACGACGGGCGCGAGCAGGAGGTTCTCCGCCGAGAGCTTCAAATCGACGTATTTGCCGATGCGCTGCGCGACGGTCACGTCGAGCAGGTGGCGCGGCTGCTCGTAGACGTCCGGCAACTCGTACGCGCCCACCTGCGCGATGCGCCGACCATAGACGTTGTAGAGCACGCGCAGCCGCGTACCGAGCTTGTCGCTGGCGTAATCGAGCCCCGCGTTCACCACGTAGGGCGATTGACCCGCGAGCGGGCGGACGTCGCTCGTCTGCACCCCCTCGTCTCCATCGAGGGAGACGCGCGAATGCACGAGCGTCAAATTCGTGAGTACCCCGAGATCCGCGAGGATGGGGCTCACGAACCCGAGGTTTTTCCGCAATTCGAGCTCGATGCCGGCGTTCTGCGCCCCCTTCGCGTTCCGGTACGACACGATGCCCCGGTTCGACGGCATGATGATCTGCTCGATCGGCTTCGTGAAGTCCTTGTAGAACACGCTGATCGCCGCGACCTCGGCGAGCGTTGGAAAAAACTCGAAGCGCAGATCCGCATTCACGATCGTCGTGCGGTCGAGATCGGGGTTGCCCTGGTTCTCGCGGGCGCCAAAGTAATCGGTGAACGTGAACGGCGCGAGCTCGCGGAGCTGCGGACGCGCGAGCGTGCGCGTCACGGAGGCGCGCAGGTTCGACCGATCGGTCGTCTTGAAGACGAGCCCGAGCGAAGGGAGCAGGTCCGTCGTGGAGAGCTCGACCTGCTGCGGATTCATCGACCCATCGAACGTGTCGAGGCGCTGCGTCGACGCCTCGACACGCGCGCCGAGCACGACGCGCATCCACGGACGGATCGAGGTGTCCGTCATGAAGTACCCCGAAAACATGCGCTGCGTGGCGTCGTACGTGTCGCTCGGTCGCGTGTACTCCGTCAGCGAGAGGGAGCTCCCGATGTATTCGTTCGTGAAAAGTTGATCCGGCGGCAGCGAAAACGCCGCGGCCTCTTCCGTCGTGTCCGCCGTCGGGATGTACCGCAGGCGGCGCGCGTCGAAGGCGCGGCTGCGAACCTGCACGAGGCCGCCCACCTTCACGCGCGTCGGCGAATCCCCCTTCCGGATGGGCTGCGTGTAATGCACGGCTCCGCCGACGGCCGTCTCGGCCTGGTTCGCGTAGAAATGCAATCCGGAGAGCGTCGTGCTTTGCCACGCCTTCGGTCCATCGTCCGCCAGGTACACGTTCTCCCGCGTGCCCGGCTCATCGCTCGTCGCGACGGACGCCGTCAGGTTCCATTCGAGCGTCGCGTCGTTCGCCTTGCGAATCTTGTGCTCGCCCGCGAGCTGACCGAACGTGAGCGAGCGGCTCACGAAACGGAGGCGCGTGTCGTAGGCCGTGCGCCCCGGGCCGCCCTCCTCGGCGTGCCCCCCGATCTCGCGCGCCTCGTTCTCCGACGAACGGCTGTGCAAGCCGATGAGCGAGACCTTGTGGTCCTTCGCGTAGCGGTAGGTGAGCCCCGCGAAGCCGCCCCAGGACACGACGTCGAGGCCCGTATCCACACGGTAATCGTTCTGCAGGGCCAGATCGTCCGATATGTTGGTATCGATCGTGAACGTCCGGAGGATCTCGCCCTGCCGGATCTGGAATCGCCGCCCGTACGTCAGCGCCGCCATGTACCCGAGTTCGTGATCCCCGCCGAACCTGTGCGTATTGCCGATCGTGAAGTTGCCGCTCATGTTCGGCAGCGCCGTCGTACGCGAGGTCGTCATCGGGCGATTGAGCGCGCGGCCGAGCTCGTCCGCCTCACGGGAAGACATGAGCGACCCATCCGGCTTCTCCTCGCCCTTCCCGACCTTGTAATCGGTGGGGAAGCCCGGCGGCAGCGCCCGCGTCCCGTCGTCGATGCCGAGGAAATCGGTCCCGCCCCCGGCATACGTGAGCCGGCTCCGGAACGTCGTCTCCGAGTTGGCCCCGAGGTAAAACGTACCGCTGATCGTGAACTTCTCGGGCAGCTCGCGCGTCGAGACGCGCACCGAGCCGCCCGTGAAATCGCCCGGCATGTCGGGCGTGAACGTCTTCACGATCGTCAGATCGCTGAGGACCGTCGTCGGGAAGAGATCGAACGGCACCGCCTGCCGATCCGGCTCGGGGCTCGGCAGCGGCACGCCATTCAAGAGCGCATTCGTGTACCTATCGCCGAGACCGCGCACGATCACGTACCGTTGCCCGACGACGGACGCGCCGACCACGCGCCGCGCCGCGTCCGCCGCATTGCGATCCGGCGTCCGCGCGATCTCCTGCGCGCTCACCGCGTCGCCCGTGTGCGCCGCGTTCTTTCGGAGGAGCGTCTGCGCGGCGGCCGAGGCCCGGTCCGGGTCCGCCTCGATCTCGACCACGATCTCCTGCTTGCTCTCCTCCGTCGACAGCGCGACGTCGACCTTCTCGACCGCGCCGCTCGTGACGCGCACGTTCTGCACGCGTTGCGCCTTGTAGAGCTGATAAAAGACGCGCAATTCGTAATTGCCTGGCGCGAGCTCGAGCCGGTATCGACCGTCGAAATCCGCGATCACCTTCTTGTTCGTCCCGACGACCGAGACCTGCGCGTCGATCACGGGCTCCTTGGTCTTCGCGTCCGTGACGACGCCCCAGACGACGCCTTTTCCGGCGGGCGCGGGGCGGGACGGATCCTCCTCGCCGAGCAGCGCCTCGTCCACGCCCTCCTGGGCCGGCGAGAGCGCCGGCAAGAACAGCGTGAGCGCCGAGGCGAGTGTCGCAATGGTTTTTCGCATGGAGAAATCAGCCGCCGAGCTTCTCGGTCAAGATTGCAATGCCCTTGGCCCCGCCCCTCTTCGCGATATCCATCACCTCGACGGTGATCCCGTACGGCGCGTCGTCGGCCGCGTCGAAGTAGAGGAGCTTGTCGGCGCGTGCCGCGAAGATCCGCGTGAGCCGATCTCGCAGCTCGGCGCGCGAGACCTCGGTTTGATTGATGCGGATCGCGCCCTTCGTGTCCACCGTGAGCACCACGGGTTTGTCCGCGTCCGGCGGCGGCGGCTCGTTCTTCGCGTCCTCGTCCTTCTTCGGCAGGTTCAGCCATAGCTGCTTGTTGAGCAGCGGCGTCACCACCATGAAGATGATGAGCAGCACGAGGACCACGTCGACGAGCGGCGTGACGTTCATCGCCGGCGCGATGGCGCCCTTTTTCCCGCCCGAGGAGACGTTCATCGCCATGGCTAGCTCTCCTCCCCCGCGCTCTTGCCTTTTTGGCTCACGCTGAGCGCGACGCCCGTGTAGCCGGCGCGCTGGCACGCGGCGAACGCGTCACGCATCTTCGCGTATTGCACCGTCGCGTCGCCCTTGAGGACGACACGACGATCCGGCTCCGTCCCGTGCATCGCTTTCAATCGCGCTTCGAGCGCCGGCACGTCCGCGAGGACCTCCTTTTCGAGAAAGAGGTTGCCGCGCGCCGTGAGCGTCACCGTGATCGGATCGAGCTTCGATTTGTTCTCGTCCGGCTGAATCACGGTCGGCAGCTCCACGCGCTCGCCGTGCTCGAGCTCCGGCGCGATGACCATGAAAATGATGAGCAGCACGAGGACCACGTCGACGAGCGGCGTGATGTTGATCTCCGGCTCAGGCTGCTTCTTCGAGGATCCGCTCTTCACTCTGGCGCCCATGCTGGTTCTCCATGTCGTCGAGCAATTCGCCCGCGCTCCGCTCGAGCGCCGCCTCGACCGCCGCGATCTTGCCGGTCAGGTAATTGAAGAAGAGCACCGACGGAATGGCGACCGAGAGGCCGAGCGCCGTCTCGATGAGCGCCTCCGAAATGCCCGCGCTGACGGCGCCGAGCCCGCCCGAGCCCGTCGTCGCGATGCTCTGGAACGCCGTGATGATACCGACGACCGTGCCGAGCAGCCCCACGAACGGCGCGACCGATCCGACCGAAGCGAGCACCGAGAGCCCACGGCGCAAATCCGCCGAGAGCGCCTCGCGCCTGCGCTCGACCTCGCGCCGCGCGAGCTCGACCGGCGTCAGATTCCCATCGCCCTCGCTCTCCGCGCGAAGAAACCGCCGCATGGCCGAGGAGACGAGCCGCGCGAGCGCCGAGAGTCGATATCGGTCCGCGACGCGGAGGAGCGCCTCCGTATCCCAGGCGTCGAGCAGCGGCTGCGCTTCCTTCACGAAGGCGCGCGTCTCGGCGTTCATGCGCGCGAGCGCGATCACCCGCTCGACGACGACCGCGATGGTCGCGATCGACATGAGCACGAGCACGAAGGCGATGAGCTTCGAGACGAGGCCCATGCTCGCCCAGATGTGCGCGAGATCGAATTGCATGGTTTTGCTCCTTGTCGAACGGTAATGCCCGACGAACTAGATCTTGATCTTGAAATTGAACCTTGCGTTCTGATACGTGGCCACGGGGCGGCCCTCGACCATGGCGGGCTTGAAGCGCCAGGTCTTCACGGTCGCGACCACGTGCGCGGCGAGCCGCGGATCCCCTCGCACCACGGTCACGTTCGAGACGTCTCCCGATTCGGTCACGACGAACCGCACGATGATCGTGCCCTCGATCCCCTGGCTCTTCAGGTCCTCGGGATAAGGAGGCTGCGGCTTCGATATCGGCGAAGGCGGCGTGCCGTCCTCGCCGAGGACGACGGGTCCCGCCGCTTTGGGCGGAGGCGGCGGAGGAGGAGGCGGCGGCGGAGGCGGCGGCGGCGCAGCAGCCGTCGTGGTCCCCGTTCCGCCGGGCGTTCCGCCCGAGCCCTCACCCGAGCCCTCTCCATAATCGTCGTCGCTCGCCTTTGCCTTGCTGGGATCCGCCTCCTTGGGCATTTCCGTCGGCACTTCCACCGGCACGGCGATCGGCTTGTGTTTCGGCCCGGGCGGCTCCGGCGCTTTGGGCGCCGCGTCCACGGGCGGCGGCGGAGGCGGCGGTTTGGGTGGCTCCACGGTGGGCGTGAGCTCGACGGCGACGACCTCCTCCTCTTCTTCCACGGCGGGCGCGCTCGATTTGATCGTCGCCCCGACGACGCCGACGGCCGTGCAAATGGCAATCGCCGTCGCGTATCCGATCAGAAGCCTCCTGCCGCGCCCGGGATCGGTCTCCCCGACGCTCCACGCCTCGAAGCCCATTGCCGTCTTTCCTCGGCCCCCACCTTGACGTTCGTTCGTGACAACCTCGTGAACGTCGGGAAACGTTCACGTGCGCGCCGCATGACGCATTTTTCAATCGGGGTGCGAGCCGGGCAGATCGGGAGAACCGCCGAATCGATACCCGATCCCCCGCACCGTCTGCACGTAGTCTCCGGCAGGCCCGAGCTTGTCGCGCAGCCGCTTCACGTGCGTGTCCACCGTGCGGGTCGTGATATCGACCTCCATGCCCCACACGCCCTCGAGCAGCGCGCCGCGCGTCTGCACACGCTCGCGATTCTCGTAAAGAGCGAGCAGGAGCTTGAACTCGAGCAACGTGAGCTCGATCTCGACGCCGTCGACCCATACCCGGTGCGCCTCGTCGTCGATGCGCAGCCGGCCGAACTGGAGGACGCGCCGCTCGGTCGTCCGCGCCTTCACCCGCCGCAGGATCGCCTGCACCCGGAGCAGGAGCTCGCGGACGCTGAAGGGCTTCACCACGTAATCGACGGCGCCGAGCTCGAAGCCGACGACGCGGTCGACCTCGTCGCCCCGCGCCGACACGATGACGACGGGGGTCTCGCGGGTCTCCTCGCTTTGTTGCAGGCTCCGACAGACCTCGGTGCCCATGACGTCCGGGAGCATCATATCGAGCAGAATGACGTCCGGACGCCGCTCGCGCGCGAGCCGGATCCCCTCCTCGCCGCGCGCCGCGAGCAGCACCTCGTGCCCCGCCTGCCGGAAGTTGTAATCGAGCACCTTGAGGAGCGCGGGCTCGTCCTCGACGACCAGGATGCGTGCCATCGCACCCGTGTCTATCCTCTTCCTGTTACGACCCGATGAAGCCCGTGTTGCAGGTTGGCGGGGAAATGCGGCGTGCGTGACGAATTCGTGAATGGGACGTGTCGAAACGGCGAGGCGCGGCCCGCGCGTGACGAATGCGTGAATTCGAGGTGTCGAGGGCTTTTCAGCGGGGAGCTTTGGCGAGGAGCGCGGCGCGCAAGGTGGCGAGCTCGCGGCGGAGCGGGGCGATGAAATCAGCGCTGATGGTGCGCTTCTGCCCCTTCATCGCTCGCGCGGTGTGCCACTTGCTGAGCGCGAGCCGCGACGCGGCGCGGATGAACGCGCGCCCCTCGGCGCCGCGCCACGAGAACGTGCACTGGATGCGGCCGACGGGCGAACAGACGAGCTCGAGCTCCTCGTTCGTCAGGTTGCCGATCAGCACCTCGTCGCGGAGAAACTGGCGGATCGTGCGGCCTTTGCGGATGACGAGGGCGATGATGATGCAGAAGAACATCGCCACGAAGAGCAGCCAGAAGAGCAGCATGATGACGAACGCGTCGGGGATGACCGTGGGCACGAAGTTCCAGAGCGCATGCAGGAAGACGCCCGCGAAAAACCCGCCGATCGGCGCGAGCCACCGCACCCACGTCCGGCTCGACTCGCGCGCGATGCCGAACCCGATGCCGGTCATCGACGTGTAGAGCGGGTGCCCCCACGGCGCGAGGACGCCGCGGAGGAAGAACGTCGTGCCGAGCTGATCGGCCATGTCCGCGCGGGCGTAATAACTGACGTTCTCGACCGCCGCGAACCCGAGCGCGCAGAAGGTCGCGTAGATGATGCCGTCGACGACGCCGTCGAACTCGCGCCGGAGGAAGTAGAAAAAGCCCAGGATGGCGAGCCCTTTGAAGAGCTCTTCCGAGAGCGGCGCGCTCATGACGGTCGTCACGAAATTGCCGACGGTGGGCCCGAAGAGCCCCGCGAACACGATGTGCACGCCCGTGTTGATCATCCCGGCGAAGCCCGTCGCCACGACCGCGCCCCAGAGGAACGCCATCGCGAGGCACCACCACGGCTCGGGATCGTACCGGTCGAGCACCATGGGCACGAAGAGGTAGAAGCCGAGCGGCAAAAACGCGAAGAGCGCGCCCTTCAGGACGGCCGACATCATCTGCCCCGGCGCCTTCGACAGGAAGATCTCGGCCAGCGTGAACAGGATGTTCAGCACGACGCCCGCGATCATGCCGAGGATCCAGATCGCGAGCCCCGCCGCGCGCCGGCGCTTGTCCGGGTCGGGCTCGGTGGTCACGGGGGGCTGCGGCGCGCCGTAGCCTTGGGGTGGATACGGCGCCTGGCCGGGGTACGGGGGCCTTTGCTGCTGCGGGTAGGGAGCGTGGCCGTAGGGCCCGGGCGGCGGTCCGTAGGGGTTGTTCATGGCGCAACGCCCGACGCGAGGGCCGGGCGTTCGCTCATCCTACCGTCTGTGCCGACGCGAGCGCGAGGTCAGTCGGCGACCTTCTGCTGGATGACCACGTGCGGCGAGGGCGAGGTCGGCGCGTTCTGTTGCTCGGCGCTCACGATGAGCTCGAAGCTCGTGAGCGGCACGGTCGCCGTGGGGAGCGAGCCCGTGCGCTTGTCCGCGTTGTACGCGAGCGACCCGATGCGCTGCCACTGGCTGCTCGAGTCCTTGCGGGCCCACACGACATACGCCGTGGCGCCCGGCATGAGCCGATCGGGAGGGGCGAGGTGCTCCGCCTCGATGCTCACGGTGGTCAGAACCGTGCTGCTGTTGACCTCGGCCACGATCTTCGCGTCGGCGTCGGGCGCGCGCGGCGTGCCCTTGGCCATGTACTCGAGCGGGCCACCACACGCCGCGAGAAGCAGCGCAAAGGCGACCGAAAGCATCCCGCGACCCATCCAGCTATGCGCGTTCATCGCACCTCCAAGCATCTGTCGATCTACCAGACTTTCCGTCCCCTTGCATTCTTTCCGACGTCGCGGGGTCAGGGCTTGACGACGCGCGTGCCCGGCGGCGGCGTGAAGTCGAACTCGCCCTTGGCGACGGGCTGGTTGACGACGGGCGCGCTGAAGTCGAACCGGTTCTTGTTGCCCTGCGCGTCGAGGATGAGCACGCGGCGAACCTGGTTCGTCGCGGCGTCGACGTAAAGGAGGACCTTCTGGTAAGCGGGCGTCGCGTCCTTGGGCGTGCCCTCGAGCACGTATCCGCCCTCGAACTTCATCTGCGCGGCGTCGAGCAACTTGAGGTTGAAGTCCTTCACGAGCTGGCCCGTGCCCATCAAGAAAGCGAGCGCCGCCGGGTATTGCGAGTTTTTGACCGGCGTCTCGAACATCTGCTCGTTTTCTTTCTCGTAGACGCGGATGACCTTGCCGTCGGACACGACGCGGTTGCCGTTCGGCGCGTCGTACGCCCAGCTCATCTTGCCGGGCTTCTCGAAGGTGACCGTGCCCTTCGACTCCTTCTTCACGTTCTGGACCTTGATCGTATAGGTCTGCGCGAACGTGGCCTTGAAGGTCTTCGTGGAGTCGTAGAACGCCTGGACGCGGCGGCCGATCTCCTCGGCCGTGGGGCCCTTCGCAGGCGCCGCAGCAGGCGCGGCGGGCGCGGCGGCCTGGGTGTGGCCGTCGGTCGAGCAGAGCAGCAGAGCAGGGACCACGGCGCACGCCGCGAGGAGGGAGGGAATCGAGAGGAACCTTACCTTACGCATCATTTTCTTCCTGTTCCGCGTAGTTGGCCGGACCGAGGGTGCCGCGGGGTTGGACGCAGGGCGCCCCCAGGCGATGCAAGATCACGGGACGTTCGCGCGGCGCCTCGCCGGGCGGGCGGGCGCGGACGCGGCGAGGGCCGTCTGGAAACCGACGACGTTGCAGTGCGTGAGCGCGATGGCGAGGGCGTCGGCGGCGTCCGACCGAGGCGGCGTGCCAAGCCGGAGGATGGCCGTCACGACCATGGCCACCTGGCGCTTGTCCGCCGCGCCCTTGCCCGCGACGGTGCGCTTCACGAGCGCAGGGGGGTACTCGAACGTCTGGACGGACGCGCGGGCGAGCCGGAGCAGGACGACGCCACGCGCATGGCCGAGCTTGGCCGCGCTCTGCGCGTCCTTGGAGAAAAAGATGCTTTCGACCGCGGCGTGCGAGGGCGCGTGCGCCGCGATGACCTCGCCGAGGCGGTCGTCGATGTCGACGAGGCGGTCGGCGAAGGTTCCGTCGAGGTCGACGTCGATGACGCCGTGGGCGACGTGCTCGACCCGCGTGCCGACGCGCTCGAGCACGCCCCACCCGAGGTGACGGCTGCCAGGATCGATGCCGAGGACACGCACGCGGGGCGTTCTAGCAGACCCCGTGGCCGCGGCGGGGGAAGATCTTGTGGGGGTTCAGGAGGTTCTTCGGATCGAAGACGGCCTTCAAGCGGCGCTGCAGCTCGATGAGCTCCGGGCCCTGTTCTAGCGGGAGGTACTCGGCCTTGGAGGTGCCGACGCCATGCTCACCCGTGAGCGTGCCGCGCATGCCGACGACGGCGCGGAAGAGGCGATCGAGGCCGCGCTCGACGCGCGAGCCGGCGTCGGGGTCGTCCCAGAGGAAGTTCACGTGGAGGTTACCGTCGCCAGCGTGGCCGTAGGAGAGCATGCGGATCGAGGTCTCCTCGCTGATGCGATCGATCTCGCGGAGGAGGTCGGGCAGGCGCGTGCGAGGGACGACGACGTCCTCGGAGATCTTGTAGCGGGCCATCGCGCGGGTCGCCGGGGAGAGGGCGCGGCGCGCTTCCCAGAGGCGCTCGCGTTGCGCGGCGTCCTGCGCGACGAGGACGTCGAGCGCGCCCTCGGCGACACACGCCTCGCCGATGCGCTCCATCGCGGCCTCGCACGAGGCGGGATCACCGTCGACCTCGATGAGCAGGAGCGCATGGGCGCGCGCATCGACGGGGACGCCGCGGGCGCGGACGGCGGAGATAGCGCCCGCGTCGAGGAGTTCGAGGCAACGCGGGACGAGGCCGGCCGCGATGATGGCGGAGACGGCGCGGCCGGAGGCGAGCGCGGTGTCGAAGTGGCCGAGGAGCGTGGCGACGCTCGGGGGCTTCGGGATGAGCTGGAGCGTGGCCTCCGTGAAGACAGCGAGCGTGCCCTCGCTGCCGACGAGGAGGCTCGTGACGTCGTAGCCCGTGACGCCCTTGACCGTGCGGCGGCCGGTGCGGAGGCGGGTTCCATCGACGAGGAGCGCTTCGAGGCCGAGCACGTATTCGCGCGTGACGCCGTACTTGAACGCGCGTGGGCCGCCCGCGTTTTCGGCGAGGTTGCCGCCGAGGGCGCACATCTTGAGCGAGTTCGGATCGGGCGGATAAAAGAGGCCCTCGGCCTCGACCGCGGCGTGGAAGTCGCCGAGGATGACGCCCGGCTCGACGACCGCGACGAGCTCTTCGCGATCGATCTCCTTGATGCGGCTCATGCCGAGCGTGGTGACGACGATGCCTCCGCCGACGGGCACCGCGCCGCCCGATTTGCCGCTGCCGGCGCCGCGCGGGACGATCGGGACCTCGGCAGCGCTTGCCGCCGCGAGCGCGCGGAGAATGTCGTCCGGCGTCTCGGCGACGACGACCGCGTCGGGGATCACGGGCTCCTGATCGGACTCGTCGCCCGCGTACGCCTCGCAGCCGTCGGGCGACGTGATCACCTTCGAGGGCCCGAGGGCGTGATCGAGCAAGCGCCGCGCCTTGTCGACGGCGGCGGCGGAGGGTCGGGGGAAAGGCGCGCGACGAAGCACGAACGATTTCTAGTATGGATCTCGGGCCGCGGCGATGGTCCCCTTTGCACGTCCTCTGCGGCCTGGTATCGAGGGGCCGTGCATCGCGTGATGGTTGTCTTCCTGGGCGCGCTGGGCCTCGCCGGCGTGGGGTGTGGAGACGAGGGGCCCGCGAGCGGGGCGGGCACCACGAACGAGCCGTACGGCTGCTCCGCGGACGCCGCGCCGACCCGAGCGGCGTCCTGCGTGGTCGCGTTCGAGCCCGGCGACGACGCCGGGTTCGGGGCGGATCGGTTCCCCGAGGTCATCTACGGCGAGCCGCTCGGGAACGGCTCGACGTCGGGCGGGCTCGACGTGCTCTCGCTCGGCCGAGGCGGCTCGATCGTGCTCGGCTTCGGGGGAAACGCGATCATCGACGGCGAAGGCCCGGACTTCGTGGTGTTCGAGAATCCGTTCTTCGTGTCGGACGATCCGAACAACGTGTACGCCGAGCTCGCCGAGGTCTCCGTGAGCGCCGACGGGGAGAGCTGGCACGTGTTCCCTTGTGCGGAAGACGCGAAGCCGCCGGCCGGGTGCGCAGGGTATTCGCCGGTCTTCGCGAACGGCGATCTGGGCGTCTCCTCCCTCGATCCCAGCGTCTCGGGCGGTGACACGTTCGACCTCGCGGAGCTCGGGGTGAGCGAGGCTCGGTTCGTCCGCATCCGGGATCTCCAGGGCATCGGCGCGGCGCCGAATGCGGGCTTCGATCTCGACGCGATCGCCGTCCTGCACCCCAAGGTGCCTTGACGACGAGCAGCCGGGCAGAGGCAGGCTGTTGCAGATCAAAGCATCCGGGCACGCGTCGACGGTTGGCGGGTGAAACCGGTTGCGACGCGGAGGAGGCCAGCTTAGGAAGAGATCCCGGTAGCCGAGGGGCGCCGCGTCTTCGCAAGGCCCGCTGCTTCGTCGATGCCATCCCTCCCTCTGCATGCTGAATGCCGACGTCGAGCCACGCGTGCTGCCCATCGCAGCCCTGCGCGCCCTCTCCGAAGAGGCGCCCGATGTCGCCATCCGATCGATCCTGCGTGAGGCCGTGATCACCTCGGGCTTCGAGGTGGCCGTCGCGTGGCGCCTCGATCGCGAAGCCTTCGTGCTGCGCTGGGCCGGGGCGTGGCAGGATCCGGATCGGCCCGTCGCGCCCGCGTTCGAGGCGGAGTCGTCACGGCGGACGTTCGGATACGGCGAAGGTTTGCCCGGGTTCACCTGGGCGCGCGGCGCGACGACGTTCGTGCCCGAGCTGGCCGCCGAGCCGCTGTTCCTGCGCCGCGCGGCCGCGGAGCCCGCAAAGCTCCGGACGGCAGTGGCGTTCCCGATCCACCTCGGCGGCGAGGTCACCGGCGTGCTCGAGCTCTACGATCGGAAGGCGCGCGTCCCGGATGCGCCGGAGCTCGGGGTGATGGCCGCGCTCGAAGCGCCGCTCGCGCTCGGCCTCGCGCGCGTCTCCGGCGCCGAGGAGCGAGGCCGCGTGGATGAATCGCTCGCTCTCTTGCTCGACACGGGGCAAGCGCTCGGGAGCGTGACGGAGCTCGGGCCCCGGCTCGCTGCGGTGGCCTCGCGCGCGGCGCGCTGGATCCGAGGGTTTTGCCTCGTTCACCTGCTCGAAGCGGGCGGCGCGCGGCTCGCCGCGGTGGACCACGAGGACCCGGCGAAGTCCGCGCTCCTGCGGCAGCCGTGCATGCAAAGGGGCCCGGCGCTCGACTCGACGAAGAGCCCGCTCGCGCACGTGATGCGCAGCGGCGTGGCGCAGGTCATCCCCGAGGCGTCCGACGCGATGCTCGCCGCGACCATCGAGGATGACGAGGCGCTCGCGGTCCTGCGCGCGGTCGCCATCACGGCGGGGATGCTCGTGCCGATCGTGTGGCAGGGGCGAGCGCTCGGGGCGCTCACGCTCGCGGCGAGCCACAAGGAGCGGCGGGTCATGAGCACGGACGTGCGGGTCGCCGAGGAGCTCGCGCGGAGGATCGCGCTCGCCGTGGTGACGGATCGAGCGACGCGGGACGAGCGCGAAGCGACGCAGGCAGCGCGCGCGGCGATGGATCGGACGAAGCGGCTGCACTCGATCACGCGGCGGCTCTCGTTCGCGCTCACGACCGCGCAGGTGGCCGAGGTGGTCGTGGAGCAGGCCCGGACCGAGATGGGCGCGCATGCAGGCTCGGTGTGCCTGCTCGACGAGGAGCGCGAGGCGCTCGTGATCGCGCGCGCCGCGGGGTATGCGGGCCGCGTCGTCGACCCCTTCCAGGTGATCCCGCTCGAGACGCATGTTCCCCTCACGGACGCCGTGCGAGGTCGCCAGCCGATCTTTCTCTCGACGGTCGAGGAGTGCCTCACGCGTTACCCGCACCTCGGCGAGGTGGAGCGTGAGCAGAAGAGCCTCGCCTTCGCGGCGCTCCCGCTCATCGCGCACGATCGCGTGCTCGGGGCGATCGGGCTCTCGCTCGCGGGGACGCGGCGGCTCGACGAGGCGGAGCAGCGCTTTCTGGAGTCGGTGGCGGAGCACTGCGCGCAGGCGCTCGAACGCGCGCGCCTCTACGACGTCGAGCGTCGCGCGCGGGAGGACAACGATCGGCTCTACCGGGCGTCGCAGGCGGCCGTGCGGGCGCGCGAGGACCTGCTGGCGATCGTATCGCACGATCTCCGAAACCCGCTCGTCGCCATCAAGCTCGGCGCCGCGCAGATCGGGCGGGACGCGGGGGACAGCGCGCGAATCCTGAACAAGACCGCGCTCATCCTGCGCTCGGCGGACCGCATGGATCGCATGATCCGCGATCTGCTCGACGCCTCGCGCATCGAGACGGGCGGACTCGCGCTGTCGATCGGGCGCGAGGACGTGCGCGCGGTCGTGCGCGAGGCGATCGATCACTTCAAGCCACTCGCCACGCCGAAGGCGATCCAGATCGAGGAGTCGCTGCCGGACGAGGCGCTCTTCGCGCAGATCGATCGCGAGCGCGTGCTGCAGGTCCTGTGGAACCTCGTGGGCAACGCGATCAAGTTCACGCCCGAGGGAGGCCTCGTGACCATGCGCCTCGCGCGGGAAGGAGCGTGCGCGCGCATCGACGTCGCCGACAGCGGGCCGGGCATCCGGAGTGATCACCTGCCGCACGTCTTCGACCGGTACTTCCACGCCGAGACGAACAAGGCCTCCGGCACCGGGCTCGGCCTCTTCATCGCCGACGGCCTCGTGCGCGCGCACGGCGGCACGATCCACGTCGAGAGCGAGCCCGGCGTGGGCACGCGTTTCTGGTTCACGTTGCCGCTCGAAGACGCGGCCTAGAGCAGCTCCAGGAACGTCCGCAGCGCCTCGCGCTCGCGCGCTTCGAGCCCCGACGCGCCCTCGGGCGCGCCGTCGTGGAAAAACCCTCCATCCGCGGCCCACCTCGCTCGTGTCAGCAGATCCGCGAGATCCTTCGCCGCGCCGCTCGTCAGGTACGGGCGCTTCTTGCCGAGCCTGCGCAAGGACGGCACGCGCGCGCCACGCTCGTGCACGTACGGGACGACGCCCGTCTTCTGGTATTCGTTCGAGCACCAAACGATCGGCCCCGCGGGCGTGAAAATCAGGCTTTCCCAGCGCTCGAAGGGCACGCGGCTGCCCTTCTCGTCGGCCGAGAGCCGCGCCTCGTGGCAGCCCTCGCAGCGCGCCTCGAAGAGCTTCGCCCCCTCGTGCTCGAGCTCCGAGAACGAGGTTCGCCTCACGGTCGTCGGGTTCTGCCGGTGTGAGAAGCCCATGAGGAACGTCATGAGTGCGCGGCGAAGCGCGAGCGGCTCGATGACTTCGGCCTCCGATCGACCGAGCGCGGCGAGCACCGGGTGCGTCCGGGCGTCGAGCGAAAACCAGGGGGAGTGCCCGCTCCCGGCGCCTGCCACGCGGAATTCGGCGTGCGCGACCGAGGACAGATCCGGATCGAGCGCGCGCGAGAAATGCGGGCGGTTGTTGAAGAGGCCGACGAGCGGCTTCGTCACGACACGCACCTCGCCGCGGCCCGTGTGGTGGATGCGCCCATCGACGTAGCCCTCGAAGTGGCACGTTTCGCAGGTGAAGCGGCTGTGCGCGTCCTCCGTGCCGTTCTCGGGGGCCATCAGCGTCGTGAAGAAGAGCGCCTCGCCGAGGCGCGCCTCCGCGCTCGGCGGCGCAGGGCCCCCCCGATCCACGACGGGCACGATCGTCTCGCGTGGTTCGTCCGGACGCACGAGCACGAACGCATCGAGCAGAGGGTTCGCCCCGACGAACCCGCCTCCGGGGAGCATCACGAGGTCTCGGATGCCCGGCACCGTGGGGCTCGTTTTCGCCGGGATCGCGAGCGTTTTCCCGCTCGCGTCGAACACGAGCCGCGCCGATGCCTCGCCGCCGTACCCCGTGACGAGCGCCGCGAGCGTGCCGTCCTTCGCCTTCGCGAGGTCGAGCGCCTTCGGCGTCACCACGCCGAGCTCGCCCACGTTCACCGCGGAGAGCAGCCGCGCCGCGCCGCGCTCGACGCGGTACAGGAAGACGAACGAGTCGATGTAGCCGAAGAATCCGCCCTTCCGATCGAGCGGCCGATCCTCGACGCCGCCCGCGAGCACGAACAGCCCCTCGCCGTCGGGCACCGCGGAAAAACCCCAGATCGGGCCGTCATGGACGATGCGCGCTTCGCCCGCTTCCAGGACGCGACCTGCCTCGTCCACGGGCCGGATCACGAGCGCATGTGCGTGGAGCGCGTCGATCACGACGAACGAGCCCACGCGCTCGACGTGGATCGGCCCGCCGCCGATCGTCACATCTTCTCCCACCGTCTTCGGGACGGTGGGCCAGAGCGTGAAGAGCCGCCCCTTGTCCTCCTCGACCGCGTACACCGCCCCCTCGGGCCCCGCGGCGACGTCCCGCAGCCCCCGCGTACTCGTGACCAGGTCGTCGTCCTTCCGCGCGAGGTACGGCGCGGTCTCCTGGATCTCGAACCACCGGACGCCGGCGTCGCGCTCGCCCACGACGAACACGCTGCGGCCATCGGGCGTCACCGCGAGCCCGCTCGGCGAAGCGGGCGCGGGCAAACGCGCGAGCTCCCGCATCGACGCGTCGAGCACCACGATCGCGTCCCGCCCGCGGAGCAGCGCGACGAATCGTTCACCCCCCGGAAGCGCGGCGATCGCGTACGGATCGGCGCCGAACGCGGCGTCGCTCGGCGGCAGGGCCGCGAAATCGGTCGCGGCCCTGCGCTCCGCCTCGAACGCACGCAGCGCCGGCAGCGGATCCGGATCGGCGGCGCTCGTCGCCTCGGCGTGCGGATCCTCTCGCTTGCACCCCGCGCCGAGCGCGAGCAGCAAGAGCCCGAGACGCGCGACGCGGCGTGCTCCGCCTCCCTCGGATTGCATCACCCGCGCTTCGATTCCTACCAGCCGCCGCTCTCCCCGGTCGAGGCGGGCTTCGCCGCGGGCGCGGCGCTCGCTGCGGGCTTGGCGCTCTCCGCGGCCTTCGCCGACGCAGGATCCGCCGAGGGTTTGGCGTTGTCCTCGCAACCGGCGAGGGCAAACGCTGCAAGGGCGACGAGCACGAGCGACATGGCTTTCATGGGTCTTCCGGTCTCCTCGGACGGAGCGAAGCACGGCGAGCGCGCGGCGCGAAGGGCGAAAAACGCGGGTGGCGACGCGTCACCGTCGGGCTCGTCCGCTTCGGAGAGCATCGTCAGTGCCCGTGCCCGTGCCCGTGTTCGTCCTCGTCCTCGTGCCCGTGCTCATCCTCGTCTTTGCCGCCGAGGTCCCAGGCACGTGAAATCGAGATTTGGGCCATTCCCGGATAATTGAACGCGGCGGCGTCCGTCAGCCGCAAGACCCGCGCCCGCACGCTGCCTTCGAGCGTCCACGCGGGCGTGATCGCCCACCTGGCGCCCACGCCGACGAGCAGATCCGTGCGCGCATTGAATCCTTCGAGCGCATACGCGCCATTCCAGATCTCCGCGCTCTCGTGGGCGAGATCCACCGTCGCATACGGCGTGACCTTCCCTTCGAGCAGCGGCACGCCCACGCGCGCGCCGCCGAAAATGCGGGTTGGCGCCCGAAACCCCTGGTCATTCTCGTACACACTGAAGAGCCCCAGCGCCGAGGCCGAGATCTCCACGGAATCCAGCGCATACGTGAGCCCGACGCCCACGATCGGCACGAACGTCCCCGTCCCGAGCTGTGTATGCTCGTGCCATTCCCCCGCCGCGCCGAGCCGATACGGATCCGGCTCCGTTCGCCCCAGCGGAAACGAGAGTCCAAGCCGCGCCGCCGACGAGAGCTTGCCGATGCCGCCCGAAAAACGCGCGATGAGCCACGGATCCCCGGGCCCCACGATCGTCCGATCGTGATGGTGAATGTCGCCGGGGACGAGCTTCGGCGTGCCGTCGAGCTCCGTGTACGTGGGAAACGTATCCACGATGCGAAGCAGCAAACGCGCCTCGGCCGCGAGCCACGGCGTGACCTGGTACGACACGTCCGCCGTCACGTCCGTCATCCACAACGCCACGTGGTGGTGGTACGGCACGGGCGGCGGCGTCTCGGCGCACGCGGGCCCGAGGTCGGGGCATTCTGCGAGATGCCCCGCCGAACCGGCGAGCCCGGACGCACCCAGGCGCACTTCGAGCCTCCCGGGCTCGAACGCTCGCACTTCGGACCCGCCGACCGGCAGGTTCGGATTGCTTCAAGCGCCTCAGGCTTCGGCGTAGCTCACGACGGGCCACGCCACGGCGAGCGTGACCACGGCGAGCGCAACGAACCTCATGGGCGGACCTCCACGGAAGGCCCGCACCCTACCCCGGCCCGAGCGTTCAGGGAAGCGCCGCGTCGAGGGCGTTTCATGCGTCACGGATGCAGGGCCGCCGGACAACCTTCGGGTGTGACGGAGCACCCGGATTCGGGACCCTCCCGACAAGGAAAACGGACGCGGCAATGATACGACGGTAAGGGCCATGTCGGCCCCAACCTTTCGAATCGTCATTTTCCTGAACATTTCCTTTCCGCATCTCCACCGAAGCGGCGAGGTCGGCCCTCACGCCCCGCTCGGCCGACGCGCCATGCCCCGCGTCGACGTCCGCCTCTCCGTCGAGGGCTTCCTGCCGTGGCTCTCGAGCAGGCTCATGACCTCGTCGTCCTCGATGGCCCGGAAATCCTCGTAATACTGGCCCACCGCATAAAGGTTCGGATCCTCGATCAGACAAACCACGAGATCCGCCTCCCCGCGGAGCATGTCCGCCCGCTCCGGCGAGGCCACCGGCGCCGCCAGCACGACCGTCGTCGCCCCCGCCGCCCGCGCCGCGCGCAGCGCCGCCATCGCCGTCGCGCCCGTCGCGATGCCGTCGTCCACCACGATGACCGGCTTTCCGGCGAGCGAGGGCCGGTGCCCGCCGAAGAGCGTCTCCCGCCGCCGCGCCTCTTCCGATTGATGCATTCGCTCGGCTTCGAGGTACTCCGGGTCCACGCCGAGCACCCGGAGCGCGCGCGGCTCGACCCAGACCGAGCCGTCGGAGGTGACCGCGCCAATCGCGAGCTCGGGCTGGTGCGGCGCGCGCAGCTTGCGCGCCACGATCACGCCGAGCTCGCCCCCGAGCGCATCGGCCACGCCCGCCGCCACGACCACGCCGCCGCGCGGAATGCCGAGCACCACCGCGCCCTCGAGCCCGCCGATGCCCCGCAGGTGCTGCCCGAGCAGCTCGCCTGCCTCTTCCCGGTCCTTCCACATCATGACGCCCTCCCCGCCCGAACACATCGTTCCCGGAGACGTGCCTGTCAGGGGGAGGGCTACGTTTCGCCCTTTTCCAACGGGCACCCGGCCCCTATGCTGCGCCGCGATGAGCCATCCCGCATCGGACCCCATTGCCGCGTTCCGCGAGGCGTTCGCCCGCGCCCAGGAGCGCGAGGACCACGACCCCACGGCCATGACCCTCGCCACCGTCGACGAGGACGGCCGTCCCTCGGCGCGCATGGTGCTCTTGAAGGGCGTGGACGAGCGCGGCTTTTCTTTCTACACGAACCTGGAGAGCCGCAAAGGCCGGGCGCTCGCGAAAAACCCTTGGGCCGCGCTCTGCATTCACTGGCCGAAGGCCGCCGAGCAGATCCGCGTCGAGGGCCGCGTCGAGCCCGTCTCCGCCGAGGAAGCGGACGCCTACTTCGCCTCGCGCGTGCGCGGCAGCCAGATCGGCGCCTGGGCCTCCGATCAGAGCCGCCCGCTCCACTCGCGCGAGGAGCTCGAAGCGCGCATTGCCGAAGTGACCACGCGCTTCGAGGGCGGCCCTGTCCCGAGGCCGCCGCACTGGAGCGGGTATCGCGTGGTCCCCGACCGGATCGAGTTCTGGTTTGGCAGGGACAGCCGCCTGCACGACCGCTTCGTCTACGTCCGCGAAGGCGAGGGGTGGCGCTGCGAGCGGCTCCACCCCTGAGCGGTCATTTCACCTTCCCGGTCACGACCTCGATCCCCACCTCCAGCACCTCGTCGCGCCCCTCGCGGATGCCCTTCACCGTCCGCGTCGCGGGGATGTTCGGCCGCACGCCCACGCCGTGGAAGCGCGAGCCGTCGTGACGATCGACGCGCATGCCGGTCCAGCTGATCACGAGCCCGCCGGGCACGGCGAACGGATTGACGTTTCCATTCGTGCCCGCCGTCGACGCGCCCACGATCTTTCCGAGCTTGTACTGGTCGACCATGCTCATCCAGGTCTCGGCCTGGCTTACCGCCCGCTCGTCCGTCAGAAACACGACCCGGCCGCGGATGCGCGGCGCCTTCGGCTCGACGAACCACCTCTGCACCTCGAACGTCATCCCCTCGCGGTTTGGCCGGACGACCCGCGGGACCTTCCATTCCGGGCTCGCGAGCTTCGTCGACGAGAGGTGACCGAGCTTCTCGGGATCGATCTTCGAGGACCCGCGCAGATCGAAGATCACGCCTCTCGCCTTCGCGAGCTTCGGCAAGGCCGCGTCGAATTGCTCCGGCGTCACCCGTTCGAGATCGACGTACGAGACGCCGGGCGCGACCTCGGCCAAAGGCTCCGGCCTCTTCTCCTGCGGCCATCGATCCATCATGCCGAGGGAGCGCTCGAGGCGCGTCGTCACGGGCTCGCCTCGCTGGTCCTTCAGCGTCACGGTGGCGGCGTCGCCCTTTTTCCCCGCGCGCAGCGGCGCCGTCGCGACGCGCCGCTTCCATCCCGGCGTCGCGGCCGACGTCCGCGGCTCGAACACGGCCATCCACGCGTCGACCGGCTTGTTGTCGATCGCGAGCACGATATCGCCCGGACGAACCTCGGCGCCCGCGCTCGGGTGCACGTTCGTCACGACGAGCTGCCCCTCGATCCAGGTGAAGTCGAGCGGCAAGAACCCACGGGTCGACGCCTCGGGAACGGGCGGTCCCTCGGGCTGCTTCAGCATCCGCACCACGCTGCCGTGGCCGTCGTGGAGCTTTGCGATCATACGCTCCATGGCCGCGACCATGCCTTGCTCGTCGAGGGCCGTGGCCGCCTCGGACAAACTCTTTCGCAGGACCGCGGGCCAATCCGTCCCGACGATGTCGAAGTAGGGGTAAAAATGCTGCAGGATACCCCACGCGATCGTGATGTCGGCGAGGCGCGTCTCCCGGTCCAGCAGCGAATATGCGAGCGTCGGAGGGATGCCGCCCGGCGGCGGCCCGGAGGGCGCGGCATTGCCATGCGGCAACGTCCCGCGATCGTCGGCATACAGCGTGATCGGCATCCTGCACGACACGCCGCCGCCGAGCTCGGCCTCGTAGACCTCGCTCGGAAGCCGATCCGGGTCGTTCACGCGCTCGCTCCGATAAACCGGAGCTCCCATCCGCAGATCGACCCCGTCGTGCCGCCACGCGACGATCTTCGGCTTCGAGCCGTCCTTCGGCGGCAGGATCGCCTCGGGCAAGTCTTGCCGCAGGCCCGTCGGGAAGACGCGGAGCGTCGGCGCCACGGGGCCGAAGATCTCCCCGAGGATCCTCGCGAGCTCCTCCGCCGACGTGGCCCCCTCGACGCGCTTCGCGCCGTCCACGGCGATCGCGTTCCAATCGGCCCGCGCGGCCTCGTCGCTCGGATGGAAGAAACGCACGTCATTGTAGAGCTGCGTGAATGCGACCACGTTCTCGAGCGCGCGGCCTTCGAGCGTGCGTGAAGGATCGACCCGCGGCGCGGCCGCCGTCGTCGCCGCCCCGGGCAGAGCCGGGAACTTCGGCAGCGGCGTGGGCATGGGCTCGGGCGGCGGGACGTTGCCGCAGGCGAGGAGCATGAAAGGGAGCCCGAGACGGGCAGCGAGGGACGCACGCAAGAAAACCCTCCCGGGCACGAGATCGAGCGCGCGGATCTTGCCCAAGGCCCCGCGCTCCGCCAAGAAGAAGTGTCAGAAACCAGGGGCAGCCGCCGTTGTCCGGAAAGGCAGGAGCCCACCATGAAGATCGAGCGGATCGAGCTCTACTACGTCAAGATCCCGCTCTCCGGAGACCGGCCGGGGTTCTTCGATGATCGGGTCGTCTTCGAGCCGAACTGGATCCCCGGCTACCACCAGATCGACCTGCGCTTTTACCTCCTGCGCCTCGTGACCGACGCGGGGCTCGACGGCGTCGCGGCGATCCCGGCGATGGGCCGCGAACGCGAGTCGCTCGGCGCCTTGCTCGGCGCCTACCTGCTCGGATTGAACCCGCTCGACATGCGCCTCGTGAACCAGCGCATCGAGGAGTTCTCGATCCTCGGCATGCGCAATGGTTGGATCGACGCCGCGTTCTGGGATCTCGTCGGCAAGTACCGGCGCGAGCCCTTGTGGAAAGTCCTCGGCGGCACGGGCGGCTTCGCCGTGCCGTATGCCTCGCTCGGCTCGAACCACGATCACGATCCACGCGTCGTGGCAGAGCTCGTCACCGAGCGCCGGAGCGAGGGCTTCGGGGGCGTCAAGATCCGCGTGAAGAGCGACGATCTCGCGAAGATGGTCGACGTCGTCGCGGCCGCGCGGGAGGCGGCGGGTGATTCGATGGAGCTCATGGTCGACGCCAATCTCGGCTGGCCCGTGGAGCTGCTCGAACCGAGCCCGCGCTGGGACGAGGACTTTGCGGCCCGCTTCAGCGAAGGGATCGCGCCGTATCGGGTCTCGTGGCTCGAAGAGCCGCTCCACCGGGCCGACCACGAGGGGCTCGCGCGGCTGCGCGCGCGCTCGAAGATCCCGATCGCGGGCGGCGAGGTCACGCCCTCGTGGCGCGATTTCCGATCGATGCTCGACGCCGGGAGCCTCGACATCTACCAGCCGGACGCGGTGCTCTCGGGCGGCACGTATGCGGGCGGCGTGAGCGTCGTTCGCTGGCTCGTGCGTGAGATCCGGCGGCGCAACGCCGCGCGCGGGCCGGAGACGCGGCCGCTCCGATACACGCCGCACACCTGGACGAACGGCCTCGGCTTTGCCGTGAACCTCCATCTCTTCGGCCTGCTCCCGCAGGAGGAGCGGGGCCTCCTCGAGCTGCCGCACGACCGCCACTGGCAAATGCCGCAATGGGCGCGGTTCCTTCGCAATGGCTTCGCGCGGGATGACGAGGGCCGGATCCGGATTCCCGACGAGCCGGGGCTCGGCGTCGAGATCGACTGGGAGGTCGTCGCGCGCTTCGGCAAGCGGATCGACGTGATCACGAAGGCGACCCTCGCGGCCTGGACCGTGCTCGATCACGGCTGGCGCGAGGCGGTGTATCTGCGCAACAAGAAACGAGAGGTCGAGGACCGGAGCGCGCTCGCCGAGTTCGAGCTTCCCGAGCCGCCCTTCTGAGGTACCATCGCGCGCGGAGGTCTTTCCATGAGACGATTGCTCTTGGCTTCGATTCCCGCGCTCTCCCTCGCCGTGCTCGCCGCCTGCAGCGGCGACGGGAGCTCGAATTCGTCGGCAAATACCGGCGGCGGAGGCGCAGGCGCCACCGGCGGAACGGGCGGAACGGGCGCGACCGGCGGCACCGGCGGCACCGGCGGCGTGGGGGGTTCCGGCGGCGTCGGTGGAATGGGCGGCGCGGGGGGCTCAGGCGGCGCCGGTGCAATGGGCGGCGCCGGGGGCTCTGGCGGATCCGGTGGAATGGGCGGCGCCGGTGGGGCAGGTGGTTCGGGCGGCGGCGGCGGCGCCGGCGGTGGAATGAACCCGGTGAAGCCCCCCGTGACCCCGTACATCGTCGTCGATCAATTCGGCTATTTGCCGAACGGGCAAAAAGTCGCGGTGGTCCGGGATCCGGAGAATGGATTCGACGCCGCGGAGTCGTTCTCGCCCGGGGGCACGTATGCGCTCGTGAATGCGCAGACGGGCGCGCAGGTCCTCACGGGCACCCCGGCGGCGTGGAAGAACGGCATGGTCGACGCCTCGTCGGGCGATCGGGCCTGGCATTTCGATTTCTCGTCCGTGCAGACGCCCGGCACCTATTACGTGCACGACACGGGCAAGGACCTGCGCTCGCACGAATTCCGCATCGCGACGAACGTGTACCGCGACGTGCTCAGAGCCGCGGTGCGGGCGCTCTTTTATCAGCGCGCCGGCGTCGCGAAGAGCGCCGAGCACGCGGGCGCGGGCTGGGCGGACGGCGCGAGCCACGTGGGCCCCGGGCAGGACAAGAACGCCCGGCGTTACAATGCGCCGAACGATGCGTCGACGGAGCGGGATCTCTCCGGCGGCTGGTACGACGCGGGCGATTACAACAAGTACACGAACTGGCACGCGCGCTACGTGACGAGCCTGCTCATGGCCTACGACGAGTCGAAGGCCGCGTTCACCGACGATTACGGGATCCCCGAATCCGGCAACGGTGTCCCCGACGTCGTGGACGAGGCGAAATTCGGCATGGACTGGCTCATCAAGATGCAAAACCCGAACGGCTCGGTGCTGAGCATCGTGGGCGTCGGGCACGCGAGCCCGCCCTCCGCGGCGACGGGCCCGAGCCGGTACGGCACGGCGAGCACCTCGTCCACGCTGAGCGCCGCCGCGGCGTTCGCGTATGGCTCGATCGTGTTCCGCTCGCTCGGAGGTTCGTTCACGGCCTACGCGGACGACCTCGTCGCGCGGGCCGAGAATGCCTGGAGCTGGGCGAACGCGAACCCGAGCGTCACGTTCAACAACAACGACAGCTCGAACGGCTCGCAGGGCCTCGGCGCGGGCCAGCAGGAGACGGACGATTATGGCCGCCTCTCCAAGAAGATCGAGGCCGCCGCGTATCTCTTCCACGCGACCAACAAGGCGACCTACCGCCAGTTCTTCGACCAGAACTACACGCAGATCCACCTGTTCCAGTGGAACTACGCCTACCCGTTCGAGGCCGAGCAACAAGACGCGCTCCTTTATTACACGAAGGTGCCGGGCGCCACGCAGAACGTCGTGACCGCCATCCGGACCACCTACGACGACGCGATGAACGGGAGCGACAACTTCGGGGCGATCAATGGCGAGTCGGATCCCTATCGCGCTTCCCTGAAGGACTACGTCTGGGGGAGCAACGGGACGAAGTCGCACCAGGGCAACATGTTCCAGGACATCATCGTCTACGGCATCGACCCGGCGAAAAACACGGCCGCGGAGAGGGCGGCGGCGCGGTACATCCATTACATCCACGGGACGAATCCGCTCGGGCTCGTCTATCTCTCGAACATGGGCGACGTCGGCGCCGAGAACAGCGTGAACGAGTTCTATCACGCGTGGTTCGACAACGGCAGCGCGCAATGGGATCGCGTGGGCGTCTCGACGCACGGTCCGGCCCCGGGCTTTTTGACGGGCGGCCCGAACCCGAGCTACGACTGGGACGGCTGCTGCCCGAACAACTGCGGCAGCGCCGAGAACAACGCCGTATGCTCGTCGGAGACGATCACGCCGCCGAAGGGGCAGCCGGCGCAGAAGTCGTACAAGGACTTCAACACGAGCTGGCCGCTGAACTCGTGGTCCGTCACCGAGAACTCGAACGGCTACCAGGTGGCGTACATCCGGCTGCTGTCGAAGTTCGTGAAGTGATCCCTTCGTTCGACGCTCGGGGGCTACGCTCGGACGCGCCGAGCCACGCCCCCGAACCCCTCCCCTCTTGACGCCCCCCGCCCTCCGCGCGACGACGATCGCCGCACATGCGATCCGTCACCGAATACCTCTGGTTCGAGACCAAGCAGCGGCGCGAGCTCGTCAACATCACCGACCGCGTCGAGACGATCGTCTCCGGCAGCGGCATCGCCGAGGGCATGGTCCTCGTCAGCGCGATGCACATCACGGCAGGCGTCTTCGTGAACGACCACGAGCCCGGGCTCTGGGAGGACATCTGGTCGTGGCTGCAAACGCTCGCGCCGGCCGGCCCCGATTACAAGCACCATCGGACCGGCGAGGACAACGGCGACGCGCACCTCAAGTCGATCCTCGTCCACCACCAGGTGATCGTCCCCATCACGAAAGGCAAGCTCGACCTCGGCCCCTGGCAGCAGATCTTTTACGCCGAATTCGACGGCCAGCGCAGAAAACGCCTGGTGGTCAAGGCCATGGGGGAATGACGTGGTCCTCGCGACGAGGCGCCTCTTTCTCGCCGTCGATCCCGGCGATGACTGCCACGCGCGTATCGCCGAGGCCGTGAGCCGGGCGCGCGCGCACGCCCCGCGGGCGCGATGGGTGCGGACCGAGGGCATTCATGTGACGCTCGTGTTCCTCGGCGCGGTGGAGGAATCGCTCGTGCCCGCGGTCGTGGCGAAAGCGGAGGGCGTCGCCGTCCGGCACGCGCCGCTCACGCTGCGATTCGAGGGCGCCGGGTGCTTCGGCGGGCGAAAGCCGCGCGTCTTGTGGATCGGGGTCGACGGTGACGTGCCGGCGCTCGGGCTCGTGCAAAAAGAGCTCTCCGAGACGCTCACGGAGGTCGGGTACGTGCCGGAGGAGCGGGTCTTTTCGCCGCACCTCACCCTGGCCCGCGCCGGGTTCGGCGGCACGGACGCGGGGCTCTGGGCGGCGGCGCGATCGCTCGCCGGAGAATCGTTCGGCGAGGTGAGCGTGCGAGAGCTCGTGCTTTACGAGAGCGTGATTTCGGCCGCAGGCGCGCGTTACGAGGCCGTGGCGCGATTGCCGCTCGGCGGGGTGCCAGCCCCGCTGCATTGATACCCACCCGGCCGTCCTCTGCCGCATCGCGCCGGAGTTCGCCCGCGCGCCTGCGAATTTCGTGCTCGTCGTCGTACGAGATCGTACGTTCAAGCACGGTCGCACTAAGATCGTGGATTCGTGGGGGCCAGCGCGGCTTCCGTGGCATGCCACCATGACGGATCGGAAATACGAGCCGCCATCGCTGAAATCGGAAATGTCAGATAAGGGGATTCCGTACCGCTACGGCGTCGCAATCGTCGTGACCGCGGCCGCCGTGACGCTCTGCTCGAGCTTGCAGGCCGTCCTGGGCGCTCCTGCGATCGTTCTCCTGCTCATCCTCGGAGTCACCGTCGCGGCGCACGGCGGCTTCGGCCCCGGGCTCGCCGCGACGACCATGGCAGCGCTCGCCGGCGCGTATTTCTTCAGGTCGCTCGAAGGCATCGTCGCCGCCCTGTTCCTCGCGGTCGGCCTCGTCCTTTCGACCCTCGGCGAGCGCATGCGCCGGGCCCTCGCGGCGAGCCGCCGGGAGAATGACGCCCTGGAGGAGCGTCTCAATGGACGCACGGCCGAGCTCGAATCCCTGTTTTTGCATGCGCCCGTCGGGTTCGCCTTCCTCGATCGGGAGGGGCGATTCCTCCGCATCAACGAGTGGCTCGCCAGGAGCAATGGCCTGCCCGTCGAGGCTCACCTCGGCCATCCCGTTCACGAGATCCTGCCCAACATCACGGTCACCACGGCGCTGCACGACGTCTTCCGGAGCGGCGAGCCCGTCGCGAATGTGGAGATCAGCGGGGAGACCGCGGCGCAGCCCGGCGAACGCCGGCATTGGCTGACCGCACATTTTCCGGTCCAGGCGCTCGATGGAACGGTCGCCTCGGTCGGCACCGTCGTCCTGGAGGTCACCGGCATGAAGCGGGCCGAGGAGCAAGCGCGCGCGCGGGCACGCCAGCAGGCGGCCGTGGCCGCGCTCGGGCACATGGCGCTCGTGGAGAGGAACGTCCAGCGCCTCATGGATCGCGCGGTCCAGCTCGTCGCCGAGACGCTGGAAATCGAGCTTTGCAAGGTCCTGGAATTGTTGCCCGGGGAGCAACGACTCCTGCTGCGCGCCGGCGTGGGATGGGCGACGAGCCTCGTCGGGCACGCGACCGTGGGGACCGATCTGGACTCGCAGGCCGGATTCACGCTGCAATCGAACGGGCCCGTGATCGTGGAAGATTTCCGGACCGAACCGCGCTTTCGCGGGCCGCCGCTCCTCTTCGATCACGGCGTCATCAGCGGGATGAGCGTGACGATCGCCGGCGATGAAGACCGGCCTTTCGGCGTGCTCGGCGCGCATACGCGACGAAAGCGGATCTTCACCCGCGACGACATCGTCTTTCTCGAGTCGATCGCGAACATCCTGGCGGCCTCCCTGCGGCAGCTGCAGGTCGAGCGGGCCCTGCGCGAGGGCGAGGAGCGGTATCGCCTGCTGGTCGAGAGCGTGCGCGATTACGCGATCTACATGCTCGACCCCGAAGGCCGCGTGGAGAGCTGGAACGCCGGCGCCGAGCGGTTCAAGGGCTATACGGCCGCGGAGGTCGTCGGCCAGCATTTCTCACAGTTTTACCCCGCCGAGGACGTCGCCCAGGGCAAACCGGATCGATTGCTCATCCTGGCGGCGAAGCACGGGCGCTTCGAGGACGAAGGGATGCACCTTCGCAAGGACGGCACGCGTTTCTGGGCGAACGTCGTCTTGACGGCCGTGCGGGACGAGACCGGCGCGCTCCGCGGATTCGCGAATCTGACGCGCGACGTGACCGAACGAAAGCAGGCCGTCGAGGCGGCGCGGGACGCCGCGGCGCGCCTCCGGGCCATCGTGGACACCGCCGTCGATGGCATCATCACCATCGACGAGCGCGGCACGATCGAGACGATGAACCCCGCAGCCGAGCGGATGTTCGGTTACGGCGCGGACGAGCTCATCGGTCAAAACATCAAGACGGTCATGCCCGAACCCTACCGAACCGAGCACGACACGTACCTCGCGAACTATCTGCGCACCGGGGTCCGAAAGATCATCGGAATCGGGCGCAAGGTGCGCGGGCGGCGAAAGGAGGGGACGGAGTTTCCCCTCGAGCTCGCCGTCAGCGAGTTTTTCGTGGGCGAGCGGAGATTTTTCGCGGGCGTCATCCGCGACATCACGGAGCGGGAGGCGGCGGAGGCGGAGCGCGAATGGCTCCTCGGGAGCGAGCGGGCCGCGCGAAGCGAGGCCGAGCGAGCGAACCGGATGAAAGACGAGTTTTTGGCCACGATGTCGCACGAGCTCCGGACGCCGCTCACCCCCATCCTCGGCTGGATCGAGCTGCTCCGCACGTCGCAGCAGGCGCCCGGGAACATCGAAAAAGGTTTGTCCGTCATCGAGCGGAACGCGCGATTGCAGCTGCAGCTCATCTCGGATCTGCTGGACGTGAGCCGGATCGTCTCCGGGAAGCTGCGCCTCAACGTGCAGCGGGTCGATCTGCCGAAGGTGATCGATTCCGCGCTCGAGTCCGTTCGTCACGCCGCCGAGGTGAAAGGGATCGCGATCCGCGCGACGTACGAGCCGGCGGACACGACGGTGGTGGCGGATCCGGATCGCCTGCAGCAGGTCGTGTGGAACCTGGTCGCGAACGCGATCAAATTCACGCCCCAGAAAGGTCGCGTGGACATCACGCTTTCACGGTCGAATGGCTATCTCCGGCTCACGGTCGCGGATACGGGACAGGGAATCGCGCCCGAGTTTCTGCCGCTCCTCTTCGACCGCTTCCGCCAGGCCGACTCGTCCGCGTCGCGCCGGTATGGCGGGCTCGGCCTCGGGCTTTCGATCGTGAAACACCTGGTCGAGCTTCACGGCGGGTGCGTGCACGCGGAGAGCGCCGGGCTCGGAAGAGGGGCGACGTTCGTGGTCGATCTGCCGACGATGCACGCCTATGCCCCGGGTCCCGAGCACGAGGGGCTCCCGCCCCCGTGGCCGAGCCTCTCCCGCCCGCAAGTGGCCGATACGACGAGCCTGGAGGGGATTCGTGTCCTCGTCGTGGACGACGAGCCGGACGCGCGGGAGCTCGTCGAGCGATTGCTGGAGGATAGCCGGGCAAAGGTCATCACGGCGGCCTCGGCATTCGAAGCGCTCGATTTGCTGGAGAATCCCGAGAACGAGCCGGACGTGATGGTGAGCGACCTGGGGATGCCTGGAATGGACGGATTCGCCCTCATTCGAGAGGTGCGCGCACGCCGCGCCGCCGGGCCCGGCGATCTTGCCGCCGTCGCGGTGACGGCGTTCGCGCGCCCCGAGGACAAGGCACGATCGCTCGAGGCCGGCTACGACGCGCACGTGACGAAGCCGATCGATCCGCTCGGATTCGTCGCGACCGTCGCCCAATTGATGAAGCGAAAACGGACGCTGTCGTAAGGTCAGCCGAGGACCGGCCCGCTCGACGGGTCTTCGCTCGTCGTGCCGACGGGTGGCGTGACCTCTTCGCCCGTGAGCGCGCGGCTCGTCGGGCGTACACGCTCGGAGAGGTCTTTTCGACCGGCCAGGCGGAAGAGGCCGACGAGGGTATCGGCGATGCCCTGGTGGTCCTCGATCCACGCGAGCACTTGCTGCTCGCGGCGGCCGATCTCATCGGCGAGCTCCTGCTCCTCGCGTTGCATGGTGACGAGCGCCTTGTCGAGGGTCTCGGCCTTCTTGTCGAGCGTCTGCGCCATGGCGGCGCTGTCGAAGGTGACGCCCTCGACGGTGACGAGGAATGGCTTCTTCTTCATCAGCTTGGAGACGCTCTGCACGTGGCTCACGAGCTCGCGGGGGGCGCGCGGCGTATCTCCCTCGAGGCCATAGGAACGCAGCCCCTCCGGGCCGAGCGCATCCGACACCATCGATTTGATACGCACGGCGGAGCGGACGAGGTCGCTCGCGGCCGCGTCGCGCTCCTCGCGCAGGCCCACATCGTCGGCGCGCTCCGCGAGGACACGATGTTCTGCCTCGTCGAGGGAAGCGGCCGAGGCGCCGAGGGTATCCGTCAAGTATGCGAGGAGGACGAGAAAAACCTCTTTCGTTGCCTTCGTATGCGCCCCTTGCACGGAGACCGCGCGCGCCGCGAGCCTCTCGGCGACCTGCTCCGCGTGCGTCTTCGCCGCGCCGATGACGTGCGCGCTCGATTGAATGCGATTGTCGATCACCTTGGACTTCTTCGCCACGAACGCGCCTCCTCACGAAATGCACCCGAGCCTCCCGACCGGGCACAGAAGCGAGAGACCTTACGCGTTACAGCCCACACTTGTCCAGGCTGGACGTGCCGCGGAGGCGTCCCGCAAGAAAAGGGGCACGATCGCGACGGTCGCGAAGACGCTCCGCAACCGAAACGGCGGCGTCGCGGGGTCCGATCCGTGGTTCCGTACACAAAACGGCGGCGCCGCGGGGGTCGATCGGGAGGTTCGTTCGGGCATCGGCGGCGTCGCGAGGGTCGATCGGGACTTTCGTACCGCCACGGCGGAGGCGCGGGGGTCGATCGGGGAGATCGGTTCGAAGACGACGGCTTCGCGGGCGTCGAGAGGCGGATTTTTCGGGACGCGGCGGCTTCGCGGGCGTCGCGGAGGGGAGAATTGGTGAGGTTTGTTGCTTCCAGGGGTGTGCGGAGCCGCGGCCGTCCAGCCGGCTCCCGCCGACCCGGTCATCGTCATGGGACGCTCGGTTCCCGGGCGCAGCGTGAGCCCCCTTGCTCGTTTTCCCTTGTCGCTCGGCCGATCAACGTGAGATTCGGTCCTCCATGCCAGCACGGAGGAGACGCCGCTGGGCAATGCTGGGGGGCTGGTGTCGAGCTTCGTTGGGGCATGGATGACGGGGGCGTGCGGAGGGCCTCTCGATCCAGGGCCTGCCGATTCGTGCTCGACTCCATCCGACACCCCGACCGACACGTCGACCGAATGCGCGGAGCCCGTGGAGGATGCGTGCATGCGTTACCGCATCCCGCTCCTGGGGAACCCGAAGGACGACGTCGCGCTGCGGGGCAAGTACATCGCCGCGTTCGGCAGCGCTTGTTACATGTCCGAGGCCGGTACGTTCGACTGCTTCTACGAGGATCCGCAGAAAGCGTGTGAGGATGGCGTGTTGGTCCCAGAGAGCTTCGGAGCGGCGCCCTACGACAAGGACTACCCGGCGTGCGAGCGTATCGAAGGCACGGAGGACGACTGGCGCCAGGTCGGCCCGGATTCCTCGATCAGGATCATCATCAAACACGAGGACGCGCCGCTGCAGTCGTCGCTCATCGAGGTCAAGACCGTCCCGACGGAGGTGAACGGTCCGTATCGGAACTTGGTCGAGGTCACGACCGTCAAGCCGGACAAGGGCTTCGACTGCTCCAGCGGCCAGGTCGGCAGCGATGGCAAGACGCTCAGTCAGAGGAAGTGGATCTTGGAGGTCAACCGCAAGGCGCACGGCGGCAAGATTCACTCCGATCTCGCGGGCTTCACGTGGCCTTGCAAGGATGAGAAGTGCAAGCCAACGACGTGCACGGAGAACCTCGTCACTCCTCGATCCGGCTGCGAAAGGCACGCCTAAAAACGACCCAGAGCGCGCGGAGGTGCACCACGTGGTGCCCAGGCTGGACCCGCGCGGTTGCCGGTGGGGCACGAACGCGTACAAGAACGCGGCCGTCATCTCGACGAGGCTCAACCTGTATCTCCGCAATAAGGTCCCGCCAATCAAAGAGGTGGATCAGATCAACAAGGTTCCGCCCTACACGCCGTGACGCGGTAGGCGGACGCAGGCGGCGAGCCGCGTTGACGCCGAGACCGACGGGGTCTAGGCGAAACACCATGATCGAACGGGTCACCGCTCGCTTCGGACGCCTCGTCTTCGACCGAGACGCCATCGTGCGCGCCGCGCTGCGCGCGTACGTCGAAGCCGAGCTCGAGCCGATCGCGCGCTTTTGGTACCCAGCCTCGGACTGCATCGGGTGGACGGGCGACCCCAAGCGGGGCGTCATCTACAACGCCGACGGAGAAGGAAACTACGAGGTCGTGGCGTGGAACGAGGCGGGGGTCGTCGGCCTCGCGTATCAGTCCGGGCAAGGTCCGATCGAGCAGCTCGGCCTGTCGCTCGATGCGGTGACCCGCGGCCCGGATGACGTGCGTGGGGCCGTGCCGGGCCTTCCTTCCAAGCTCGAGTCCGCGTTCGTGATGGCCGTCGGCATGCTCGCCACGGGAGAGGCGAGAGACGATGATGTGGTGTATGGGGAGAAGCTGGCCGGCGTGGGCTTCTGGCTTCACGGCGATCGCGCGGGAGGCACGCTCCTCGACGTTCGCGATCCGACGCGGGCCCACGGCGCCGTCCGGCTGGCCGCGTGGGGTTTGCTCCACAATGGGCGGCTCTTGCCGCTGTCGTGTGAGTCGTACAATCCACGCCCCGGGTGGATCGTGACGAACCACAACCGCGCGGAAGACGTCCCCGCCCACGCGGCCATCGATGCGGTGACCGATCGCGCCTTGAAAGGCCCCACGGAGCTCACGCCCGCCGAGCTCGATACGCTCCTTCGCCCCACGGCCGACCCAGAGCGCGTGCGCGGCGCCCAGCGCGGGCTTCAGAAGGTGGGCATCACCTGGCCCGGTTCGCCCGAGATCCCCGAGGAGCCGACATGACGGGCCAACCCTTTTTTGCGGTGACTCGTCTCCCAAAATGAAGGCGCAAGCTCCCACCGATCAACCTACCTCGACGCAAAGCGGAGTCGGGAGCGGAAGCGGGAACGCAAACGCAAACGCAAACGCAAACGCAAACGCAAATGCAAACGCACGCGGAGTTACGCGAGCGCGAGCGTCTTCAGGTGCTCCCGGGCGAGGTGCAGGCGGGCGTGGGCGGTCTTCGTCTTGATGCCGAGCGCTTCGGCGATCTCCCGGATCGAATGGCCTTCCAGGTACGGTAGGACCACCGCGCGGATGCGCGGGCCGATCTTCCAGAGGAACCGCTTGAGCCGGAAGAGCCCGTACGTCGCCTGCACGAGCGCCTCCGTCGACTCCGACGAGTCTTCCCGCTCGGGAAAATCATCGGCCAGGCCCGCGAAGACCTCGCGTTCGCAACGCACCAGCTTTCGATGGTTGCGCGCATGGTTGAGCCCGATCACCAAAAGCCACGGGCGGGCCTGCTCCGGTCTCACGAGACATTCGAGCCTGCGCCACGCCGTGATGAAGACCTCCTGCACGACGTCGTCCACGTCGCGGGGAGGGATGGCCTGACCAAGAAGAAGGCGGCGCAGGAAATCGCGGTGTTCGAGGTAAAGGCGCCCGAGGAGGGCGTGCTCCGCCGTAAAGTTTGCCGGCGGCGGATGGAGCGGTATCGTAGCCATACTCATGACTCCGGGTTGTGCGGGGTTGTGGGGAGACGCCGGTCGGTGTTCCTGCACCGGCTGGCGTCGCTTGCTTTGTCTCATGAATCGTGGGGGAAGGCAATGGCGAAAGGGACGAGGAGCACCGCAATGGGGCTGTGATCCCGGCGGAACGGGCGGGCCGCCCGTGGAGGGGACGGCCCGCCCTGCTGGTTCAGGATGCGCGGCGGTAGACGAGGCGGGCCAGGGTGGCGATGATGTGGTTCATGCGATCGAGCACGTTGGGGCTGACCGTATCGATGTAATGCATGGCCTGGGCGACCTGGACGCAGGCCAGCACCTCCCGGGCCGAACCGAGCGCCGAGGAATAGCGCTGCCGTTTGTGCCCGTGGAGGCTGCCCATGCCTTCGGCAATGTTAACCTTTCACCAAACGACGACACCGCCTCTACTGTTAAAAGAAACAGTGAATCTGCCAACAAGACCGACGCCCGCAGGTGCCGCGGAGGCGTGGGCGGAGGCTGAAAACGCGAAGGGGCACGTGTGCGCCTGCGGGTGCGGGGGGCGGGTCGTGGTGAAGCCGTGGCACCACTGCGTGGGGATCCCGCGGTTCATCCGGTGGCATCAGCCGGATCTGTCTACAGCCTGGGCGGATGCTGAAAATGCGAAGGGACGGCGCGTATGCGCTTGTGGGTGCGGGAAGCCGATTCGGGTGCTGCCGCGGCATCATCGGCCCGGCGTAGGGATTCCGCGGTATTTGCGAGGGCACGATCACCGCAATCGTCGTTCGCGGCAGTGACGACCGGGTGGCCCCGAGAGGTTACTCAGTCGCTCATCACGTCCGAGCTGACGGTCGTAGAGCTCGCGGACTTCGCTCCCGGTCGCTACCAGCACATTTCAAGGATGCCATGACCTTGGGCACCGCCATGCGGCCTTGCGGGGCAAGCAGATGCACCGGCAGCGGCGGATGCTCCGCGTCGGCGGGGACGATCGACAGTGAATCGCGGCGCGAACTGGACGGTGCGGGGTTTCGACGAGCCCTTGGCTGGCGTGAAGACCCAGGAATCGAGCCCGAAATGATTTGGTGCTTGGCGAGATCGGCGGGCCTGCGGGCTCCTTGATGCGCGGGTGGGCGGCGAGATAGCGGGGCGAAGCGACGTCGACCGAGTCGAACCGCTGAATCACCGTCGCTGTGCCCGTGAAGGCCTCTTTCACGCTGGACAAGCCAAACGCGCGCTTCGCTCGCCAGCGATAGCTTCGCTGCAATTCCCGAACAAACGCATCCACCACGAGCGCACATGATTGCCGGTCGTACCCAGCAATCACGCGCAAGCCACCGCGCCAGTCCCTCTGAGGTCCGGCGACCGTCTCCGTTGGTTTGGACGATCGCGAATGGATCATCGACGACCGAAGATGGAAGACGTCGCGTCGTCGTGGTAGGCTCGGGATATGACGTTCGTCTCGCTACGGGGAGCGCGCCTCGGGGAAGCCGACCTTCACTGGGAGCGCATGCGCAACCAGGGCGACCGCGGCGGTGCCACGTGAGTCGAGACGACGCGACGGTCTACGTCGTCGACGACGACGCGCGCGTCCGTGCCGGGCTCTCCACGTTGCTCCGTGCTCTCGGGTACCGCGTCACCCTCTTCGAAGACGCGGACCAGTTTCTCAGGGCCACGTTGGAGGATTGTGCATCCTGCCTGTTGCTGGACCTGCAACTACCCGGCATCGATGGGCTCGAGCTTCAGCGTCAGCTCCTGGCGCAGGATCGACCGCTCCCCATCGTCTTCCTCACTGGACGGGGGGACATTCCGACCTCGGTGCGAGCCATCAAGGCGGGCGCCGACGATTTTCTGACCAAGCCGGTCGTCGCGGACGAGCTCGCGGCCGCGGTCGCGACCGCCATCGAGCGGGACAGGCAAGCACGCGCCAGTCGGCGGGAGCTCTTGGAGTTGCGTGGGCGATACGAAGCGCTCACGCCACGTGAGCGCGAAGTGATGGCGCGTGTCGTCGACGGACTGCTCAACAAGCAGATCGCGGCGGAGTTCGGCACCGCGGAGTTCACAGTCAAGGAGCAACGCGGTCACGTGATGCGCAAGATGAAGGCGGGGTCACTGGCCGAGCTCGTGCGCATGTCCGCCCGGCTGGGGCGCTGAATGCCGCTAGGGCGCGGTGCGCGCGACCGCCTCGGCGATCGTGTCGAAGAGCACGGCCGCCACGGGCGGCTTCAGCAGGAAGGCGTGCGCCCCGGCGTCGAGGGCGCGGGTGCGCAGTTCTTCGTTCTGCCGCGCCGTGAGCACGACCGTCGGAATCGTGAGTGGCTTTCCAAGCTGCGCCAAAAGCGCGAGCCCGCCCATTCCGGCCATTTCCAAGTCGAGAATCAGGCATCGAGCCTCGTCTCGCTCCGCACTCGCGAGGAAGGCTTCGGCGCTCCCGAACGTCGCGACGCGGAAGCCGGCGGATCTCAACAGGCTGCTGAGAGACTTCAGGATTCCGGGATCGTCGTCGACGACGGCAATCAGTTCGCGGGCAGACGCGCGCACGTATTCCTCACGTTCGAGCGTGCTAACGCCGGCACGGGCTGTACGTGCGAGGCCACCACCTGGTGCAGGCTAGCCGATCCGTCGCTGCCGCTCCACCCCACCAAGGTAGGGTCGAGGTGCGGCACCGCAGAGCTCGCGGGGCCGGGTGCAGGTCGCCGATCGGTCGCGCCAGCTCCTGGCGGGCATGGGGGCGCTCGATTCGTGGAGCGGGCGAAGCACGCCGGAATGCGCACGTCGGGAGCTGAGCCGTGCGCGGCCCGCGCAGCTCGGGAGTAAGGGATGGCGACCATGATTCTTGAGCGTATCGCGCTACGTAGTTCGTTCGCGGAGTTTCAGACGCCACCCGAAGCGGAAGTCGCTCGTCTGGCCGAGGAGCTGCTCGAGCGCGCTCTGGACCAAGCGAACGCATTCGGCGGGGCGGTGTACCTCGCAACGCCCGAGACACCCGCGATGGCGAAGGAACGCGTCGACGGAGAGCTCCCGCGTGAGCTCCTCGAGCTCGTGTGGAACGGGAGCGAGGCCCTGCGGCTCGCGACGGCAGGCGAGATCGGTGAGCAGCTACTGATTCCGCTGCGCCACCAACTCGGGCCGATTGGGGTGTTGCAGATCGTTTTCGAGCATGGCCGTTCGGTGGGAAACGAAACGATGGCCGCACTCTTACCGCTCGTCGAACGATTTGCTGCCGCTCACGAGAGAGCACGCCTCGGCGCCATGCTCGAGCGTGAGCGACGCGCACGGCTCGATGCCGAGACCGTGTTGCGCGAGACCACGAGCATGCTCGTGAAGCATCAGCAGGTCGGGAGGATGGGAGACTTCCGGTACAACACTCGCACGCGGCAGTCGTTCGCTTCGCTCGAGTGCTACAAGCTCTTCGGTCTGGATCCGACGCTCGCAGTGGTCGATTTCGAGGTGTGGGCCGAGAAGATCATCCCCGAAGACCGACAACGCACGGTGGACGAGCTCACCACGAGTGTCGCCAACCTGCTGCCCATGAACTTCGAGTATCGGATCGTTCTCGATGGGCAGATTCGCCGGCTCCAGTGCATGGGTGACGTGGACCGCGATCACCACGGCGACCTCTACTACTACGGCGTGCTCACCGACGTAACGGAACGGCGGGAGACCGAGGCGGCCCTCCGCCGGCAGCAGTCCGAGCTCGAGAACGCGCTTCGTCTAGCGTCGCTCGGGGAGCTCGCGGGTTCCATCATTCACGAAATCAATCAGCCGCTCACTGCGATCGCGGCGAGTGCCGAGGCCAGCCTGCGCTGGCTCGCCCACTCGCCTCCGGAGCTCGACGAGGCGAGAGAAGCCGCGGAAGGCGCGGTCCGGGACGTCCACCGTGTCGTGGCAGTGGTGAACGGTCTGAGGTCGCTCGTGAGGGGCAGCGACCTTCAACGGAGCCGAGTCCGAATCAACGACCTGTTGCGCAACGTGCTGGCCATGACGCGCGTGGAGCTCGACCGGGCGCGCATTCGAACGCAGGTGGAGCTGGAAGACGTTCCGGAGGTCGACGGTGACGTCACGCAGTTGCAGCAGGCCATCTTCAATCTCATCCGAAACGCCATCGACGTGCTCAAAGTCGTGGCGGGTCGCGAGCGACTCCTCACGCTTCGCAGCGCGGTAGACGGTGACGCAGTGCGGGTTTCGATCGTGGACGTCGGAGATCCGATCTCCCCCGCGCAGCAAGCGAAGCTGTTCGAGCCGTTGTTCACGACGAAGGTGGATGGGCTCGGCTTCGGTCTGACGATCACGCGCAAGATCGTGTTGGCCCACGGAGGCCGTATCTGGGCGGAGCCCATGCAGCCGTTTGGCATGGCCGTGCATCTGGTCCTGCCTCGCCTCTGAGCTCCTCTCGCGCTGCGACGAGCACGACGAGACGCGCCAAACCCTACCAAGAGAGGGTGGAAGGGGCGCGCCTCGGCCTATAGGTTAAGGGCACGAATCAGCGTCGTTCCCGACGAGCGAGCCGCGTGTTGCGCGTTCGAATCGTCGCCGGCGTCGCAGTCTATCGTGAGCAGGGATCGCTCGCGATCGATTCATTGGTAATCGCTTGCACGCGACAGCCGTGGGTGCGCCCGCGCGCCCGCGACGGCGAATCGCGCTCGACACTCTAGACGATCGAGAATGAAGAATGGACTGCGCGTTATTGGTCGTCGGATCGTCGGGCTTACGTAGGGATGGCGAGAACGCGACCGGGGGCCCTCGCCCAGCGACAAGGAGAACAGAGATGTCCCAATGCAGAATGAGCGCGACTCACGGCTTCCAGGCGACGATCAGAGCCCGCGACGGAAAGTCGGATGAGCTGATCCATCTCCTCCTAAGCGGCACGCCGACGGGCAATCCGGACTGCGTTCTCTACCTCGTCTTCCGCTCGGTCGACGACCCGAGCGTGATCCACGTGACGGAGGGCTGGACGACGAGGGACGCCCACGCCGAGCACTTCGCGCGAGAGGAGACGAAAGCCCTGGTCGCCAAGATCGGCCCATTGCTCGTCGATGCCGGGCACTACCAGGACGTCCTGCCCGTCGGCGGGATCGTACGCGAATGACAGTTCTCGCGGACCGCTGCGAGCGGCGAAACGGAGCAGCAGCGCGACGCACTACGCAACGCGACCCGAATGGGTCGTCCACTTCTAACCACGTCGGAAACGGAGCATGAGCATGAAAACTGTATTGATCACGGGTTGCTCGTCTGGGTACGGGCTCGAGACGGCGCGCTACTTTCACGAGCGCGGCTGGCGGGTGATCGCGACGATGCGAACGCCACGCGAAGATCTCTTTCCGCGTTCGGAGCGTATGCGCGTCATCGCGCTCGACGTAACGAGCGCAGCGAGCATTGCACACGCAATCGACGCGAGCGGACCACTCGACGCGCTCGTCAACAACGCCGGCATCGGCGTCGTCGGAGCATTCGAGGCGACGCCGATGTCGCACGTCCGCAAGGTCTTCGAGACGAACACGTTCGGCGTGATGGCGATGACCCAAGCCGTCATCCCGCAGTTTCGCTCGCGCAAGTCGGGTGTGGTCGTGAACGTGACCTCCAGCGTGACGCTCACCCCGATGCCGCTCGCGTCGGCCTACACCGCCAGCAAGATGGCAATCGAAGGTTTCACGGGGTCGTTGGCGCTGGAGCTTCAGGCATTCAACGTGCGCGCCAAGCTCGTTGAACCCGGATACGGACCGTCCACGAATTTCGCTCAGAACACGGACATCCCGGTCGCGGACCTGATTCCCGCGGCCTACGCCGCGTTCGCCGAACCCATCTTCGCAGGGTTCGCGAATCCGCGCGCGGTGACCACTCCATCGGACGTCGCCGAAGCCGTGTGGAGAGCCGCGAACGACGTTTCCAGTCAACTCCGCTTTCCGGCGGGCGCGGACGCTTTGGCGCTCGTCTAGCGATCGCAATCGAAAGAGTCGCTCCGAAAAGAAGAAATAGACAGCTCGACAAAGTGAGATTCGAACCATGGAAAACCTGAACGCAGAACGTCGGCTCTTCATCAACGGCGCATTGGTCGATGCGGAGGGGGGGCGAACCTACGACGTTATCAATCCAGCGACCGAAGAGGTCGCAGGGGTCGTGGCCGCGGCTTCCTTGGCAGATGCCGATCGCGCGCTCGCTGCCGCTCGTCGCTGCTTTGACGAGTCGGATTGGTCGACCAACAAGGCACGGCGCATCCGAGCTCTGATCCAGCTTCGCGATGGCCTCAAGGCCGCGTCCGACGAGTGGCGGCGTCAGATCGTCGCCGAGAGCGGATGCCCGATCGCCTTCACGCACGGACCGATGCTCGACAGCTCGGTCGCGGACATCGACTTCTCGCTCCGGTTGCTGGCCACCTATCCGTTCGAGCGCGAGCTCGAGGACCTTGGCTCGCCCATGGGCGGCGCCGCGCGTCGCCTGGTGTGCAAGGAGGCCGCTGGCGTGGTGGTGGCCATCACGCCTTGGAACGCGCCGGTGCAAACGAACCTGCAGAAGACCATTCCCGCGCTGGCGGCCGGCTGCACGGTCGTGCTCAAGGCCGCTCACGACACGCCGTGGGCGGCCACGATGTTGGGGCGCGTCGCGTCGCAGTGCCCGGACCTGCCGCCGGGAGCGTTCAACGTGCTGACGTCGACGGCCGACGGGAGGCTCGGCGCCATGCTCACCGCCGACCCTCGAGTGGACGTCGTCTCGTTCACTGGGTCGACGGCCACGGGACGTCGCGTCATGGAGAGCGCCGCGAAAACCATCAAGAGGACGCTGCTCGAGCTCGGCGGTAAGTCCGCGATGATCATCCTCGACGATGCGGATTTCTCTCAAGCTCTGATCGGCGCCAGCTTCGTGTGCGCGAACGCCGGCCAGGGCTGCGTGCTGAACACGCGGCTTCTCGTTCCGCGCTCGCGTTACGACGAGGCAATCTCCATTTTGGAGTCGATCTATCGCAACGTGCCCTACGGCGACCCGACCGACATGAAAAACATCATGGGGCCGATGATCAACGCCGCACAGCGTGAGCGAGTTCTCGCCTACATCGAGAAGGGAAAGGCCGAGGGGGCGCGGCTCGTCGTGGGCGGGGGCAAGCCTCAGCGCTTCGCGAAAGGCTACTACATCGAGCCCACTCTCTTCGCCGACGTCGAGAACACGATGACGATCGCGCAAGAAGAGATCTTCGGTCCCGTCCTCGTCGTCATCCCCTTCGAAGATGATGAAGACGCAATCCGGATCGCGAACGACTCGATCTACGGCCTTTCCGGGTCGGTGATCTCGGCCTCTCCCGAACGCGCAATGAAGGTTGCCCGCCGTATCCGCACGGGTTCCATGAACGTGAACGGGGCGTTCTTCTTCTCTTCCAACGCTCCCTTCGGCGGCTACAAGCAATCGGGCATTGGCCGCGAGATGGGGATCGAAGGTTTCGAAGAGTATCTGGAGACGAAGACGATCGCGGTTCCGGTCGAGTTTCCGACGGCCGCGATCGCCCACACCTCGCCGTAACGGCTGCCTATCGGACGCCGCTCGCGTCATTCGATGATTCGATGTTCGCGCTCCAACTCGAGCGCGTCAGCGTGCAAGCACATCGGATCGCGCCTGGCCACTGCCCGACACCGCCGACCCCAACGAAGGAAGGGGACGAGTCGGAAGCGTCGGGCAGTGGCCGCGCGGCGCGATCGCACGCCTGCTCAGATGAACCGCAAGGAAACACGACCGCAAGTATGAGGCGCGCGATGCGTACGGATGAGACTCGAGTTGGTGTGGGAGTGGCTGCACCGCGACAATCGACCCGGGCGACCCTCGGGCGTTGGCGGCCACTCGTCACGTTCCTGCCGATCGGTGTCGCCGTGGTGAGCGGCACTCACTACTACCTGTGGATGCGTCTCGTCCGCGACGTCGGTTTCCCGACCTCCATCGACCACGCGCTGACGGTGATGCTCGTCCTCGCCGCAGCAAGCGTTCCGACCGGGGTCGTCGCGAGCCGTCTGGTTTCGCCGCGTTGGTCCGTCTGGTGGCTTGCGCCTGTTTACGTCTGGATCGGGACTGCGTTCTATCTCGTGCTCGCCGCAGGCATCATCGATTTCTTACGCCTCGTGCTCGAGCTCGTGACGTTCGAACAACCGGAGATCGAGCGCATCGGTCCCGAGGCGGGCGCAACTCTCATCGCAACGTGGGGCGTCGGGGCTGCGACATTGGCAGTGCTCGAAGCGCGCACGCTTCGCGTCGAGCATGTGGAAATTCATCTATCGAAGCTCCCGCGAGCGCTGGATGGGTTCCGAATCGCTCAAATCTCGGACGTCCACGTCGGTCCCATCGTCGGACGTAGGTTCCTAAAGCGCGTCGTTTCGAAGGTGAACGACCTCGACGCGGACGTCGTGGTCATCACCGGCGATTTGGTCGACGGAAGCGTCGAGGACCTCGCACATGACGTCGCTCCGCTCGCCAGCCTCGAGTCGACGTTCGGCACGTTCTTCGTGACGGGAAATCACGAGTACCATTCAGGCGCGCCGAATTGGTGTGCACATCTTCCGACGCTCGGCGTCCGCGTACTCCGCAACGAGCACGTCGTGCTCGAGCGTGACGGGCATGGATTGGACCTGGCGGGCATCGACGACTACGAGGCGACCCACTTCGACATCGGTCACGGTGCCGATCTCGCGAGAGCCACCGAAGGGCGTGACGCGAGACGGCCTCTGATCCTCCTCGCGCACCAACCCAAGGCAATCCACGAGGCCGTTCGATACGAGGTCGATCTCCAGCTATCCGGGCACACTCACGGGGGACAACTGTGGCCGCTGCGCTGGCTCTTGCGGCTGAGTGATCCATTCGTCGCTGGCCTCGGCAGGTTGGGCGACACGCGAGTCTACGTCAGCCGCGGGACTGGGCACTCGGGGCCTCCGATGCGTCTCGGGGCTCCTGCAGAGATCACGCACATCGTGCTGCGAGCCACCTGACGGACGGTGTTGGCAGGAAGGAGTCCGGGACTCGGCGAGCTCAGGGTGTTCGACGCGGAGACAACTCCGCCGCCAGGCGTGCCGCAAGCCGCGCGGGGAACCTGAGTAGTCTCATAGCGTTATCGCTTCTTTAGGCGAAAGCTTTCCACCGCTTCGGCGACGTTCAACGCCACGCTTTGCATGGCGCGCCGCATTTGACGGGCCAGGTCCCTATCTTTCCGTTCGATGAGGCCGGCGATCCTTGCCGCGTCCCCTGCCATCACCAGAACGACATCGTAGATCTCGAGCATTGGCGAAAACCTCCGCCCGACGACCCTTTCGCCGGGACCCGTGTCCCGGACCGTCGCGCGGAGGTCTCTGCAAGACTGCGAAGCACCGCGCGGAGCCACCCGGAGCCACGCGAAGCGTGGCGAGGATGGCGAGCACGGCTTGGTCTTGCAGAGACCGAGCACGACGGTACGATCGCCATCCCCGAGCGGGATCCCCAGCGTCCCGTTCCCACTTGCGTTTGCGTTCGCGTTCGCGTTCGCGTTTGCGTTTGCGTTTGCGTTCCCGCCCCCGCCCCCGCCCCCGTTCCCGTCAATACGTCGCCGGAATGGGCGGAAGCTGGCTGAGCCGCGACGGGCTCTCGTCCGCGAGGTCGTCGAATACCTCCCGGATCAGCGCCACCTTGTCGACCCCCGCCAGCACCCCGAGCACGACGTGTTTGGCGGAGGCGTACGCCCGCTGCCACGTGTTCCACGCCGAGGCGACATCCGCCGTCATCGATCGTCGCTCCGACCTCCCCGCGTGCACCTCGCCGTCGAACGCCTCGAGCGCTGCCCGCGCCTGCTCCACGCGGGCCGACCAGGACCCGTGCTCGGGCATCATGTCCGTCATCTTGTCGAGCGCCTCGCGCACGTGCTCGAGCCGCGCGAGCAGCTTCATCGGCGTGCGACGCACCGCCGTGCTGAGCGATTCTCCTTCCAAAAGACGCGAGGTGAGCATGTACCCCTCGCGGAGAGGCTCGACGGAGTGGACCAGGCTCCGCAGCGTCTCGCGCGCGGCCTGCACCGGATCGGGCGCGCCTTCGGGGGCGCGGTGGAGGAAGAGCTCGGGGACCCCCGCGCGGAGGAGCGCGGCTTCGAGCGCCTCGGTGGTCGTGGCGACGCGGCTGGCCACGAGCCGGAGGGTCCCGTCGAGCTCGAGATCGAGCCCGAGCAGGAGCGTGTTGATCTGCGCCGCGGTGAAGCGGCCATACGCGACGGCCTCGTACGGATCCATGCGGGGGTCGGTCATGAGCGGCCTCTCGGTGCGGGATTTCTGGGCGGAACTGCCCCCAGCATTAGTGCCAAAAAAGTCCGGGCGTCAAGACGGACGGCCGAAACGCTCGACGGCGCGCTCTCGACGGCTGACGTGATGGTGGCCAGCGAGCCGCCCCGCTCGACTCATAACAATGACGGCCGCTGCGCGTACGCCAATGACCGCGCCACGGTCATTGAAATCATCCGGGCAGGCGCAAACCGCGGGGGGATGGACGGCCCCACCACGCCTGGCACACGAGACCTCCCATCCCGCCCTGTTTCCCGGCTATTCTCCGTCCCTGGAAGGCCCCTGCCGTAGACGGGCCAAGAGCCGTGAGCGAAGACAAACCCGAGGGCGACGCCACCCCAGCAAAAGCCGAAGCCAAACCCGAGGGCGGGACGAGCCGGCGGCGGAGGCTCGTGATCGCCACGCTCGGCGTGCTCGGTCTCGCGGCGGCCGTCGCGGCAATCCGGTACGGAGTGCCGCGCGTCACGGCGGCACGGGACGCGAAACGCTCGGGCGCCGCGCTCTTCCGTTGCCTCTTCGGCGAGACGCCCGCAGCAAACGAGACGCCGGACGAGCGGCTGCGGAGGATCCTGCTCACGGCCGTTTCGTTGTCCGAGCCGGAGCGACTTTCGACGACGGGCCCGGGGTGGCCGGGGCGATGCGCCGCGCACGCCGAGGCGCTCGCGGATGCCGAGCGACGCAGGGGGCGCGCCGCGTTCGCGCCGCCGCCCGATCTCGCGGCGCGCGTGATCGAAAAGGCGCGGGACATGTATACCCGCTCGGATCTGCCGATCCCGTCGCTCTGGAGCCTCTGCGATCCGGACGGCGGGCCGATGGAGGTGCCGCTGCCGCCCGCGCCCGCATCGCCGGCGGATCTCGACGCGCCGAACCTCGCCGAGCGCATCGCGTTCGGGGACCACTCGGCGGACGCCGTTCCCGGACGAACCTTGCGCCTCGTGTTCCGCGGCGATCGAGGCGGGCCGCCCATGGCATGCACGTTCCCGGAAGGCCTCGGCGCGGCCTCGTGCACGCCGCTCGCGCCGCGCGCCCGTTTGCCGCGGCCACACCTCTGGCCCGCGGCCGACGACGAGGGGCCGGCGCTGGTCGCGGATCGGAGCTCGGCGCGATCGACGTTTTACCGGGCGGACACGGGGCAGGCGTTCGGCGAGCCGTACCACGTGGTCGGCGGCTTCTCGGCGGCGAAGGAGGTCGTGGGCGTCGTCGAGATGGAGCTCGGCAAGCGGGGCGAGGAGCGCGCGCTCTGGATCGATCGGAGCGAGGGCACGCGGCGGCTCGATCGGGTGCGAATCGATCCGCCGCCGCGGGTGCGCTTCTCCAGCGTGTTCGTCCTCGGCGACGCGCTCGCGTGGATCGAGCCGCGCGCGGGCAAACCGCATCTCCTTTTGCGAAGGCTCGGCGCCGCCAAAGGCGCGCCAGGCCCGATCGAGGACGCCGGCGCGCTCCCGCACGACGCCGTGCACCTCGCCGCGTGCCACGCGCCAAACGGCCTCGTGATCGTCGCGCGGGACGGCGGAACCGTGTGGATGACACGGCGAGATGCCCGCGGCGGATCTCCGCTCGTGCGCGCCGACGAGCTGCCGCGTCCCGCGGGCGCGGTCGTGGTCTCCGAGATCGTGACGTGCGACGACCGCGCGGCGCAGACGACGCTCGTCTTGCAGAGCGGCGTCGGCGATGGCGCGGCCCACGAGGTGCGGCGCGCGTGGTGCACGAAGGATATGTGCAAGCCGATCGTGTTCGCCGCGGACGAGCTCTTCCGGGGACGTGATCCGATGTCGCGCCCGGCGCCGCCCGCGAACGACGAGAGCCCCGTGCTCGCGGCGTCCTTCGGCGACCGTCTCCTCGTCGTGTGGCGCACGCTGGACGCGGGCGTGCGCGCGCGGATCGCCACGCCCGCGTCGATCATGACCGCGCCCGACATCGTGATCTACGACGAGGCGAGCCAGGACGTGAACGGCGCGGGAAAGCTGCACGCGATGCGGCTCTTTCCGCGGGGAGACGCGGCCATCCTGCTCCTCCACGCGGTGAGCGGCATCAAGGCGATCCGCATCGGCGCGGACGGGACCGTCCAGCCGATCCGGAGCACCGGCGGCTGAGCTCGATCAAGGCAGGCGCGTCACCGCCTTGGCGAGCAGCTTCTCGAGCCCCGCGTGATCACACACCGGGCCGACGGTCGTGTCGCCGAGCGTGATCTTCGGGTTGAAGACCTGCACGTCGAAGCGACCCTTCACGACCTCGACGTTGAAGATCGGGTGCCCGCCCGCGCCCTTCTTCACGTAGCGGCGCGCGACGTCGCCGAGGCCCGAAATCGCCTCGATTCCGCTCACCTCGCCCTCGATGTCCTTGAAGCGCTCCTTGGCCTCGGCGTCGCTCCCGTGGCGCACGACGAGCAGGCTCAACGTGCCCGCATCCTTGCTGTTCCAACGACGGCTGCACGTGCGCTCAGCGCCGATGTCCTCGGTGGGCTGCTTCGGATCGGCCTCGACCGCGATGCCGCACGCGGCCTTGATCTCCTCGGGCGTGAGAACCACGTCGCAGTCGAAGGGCGGATCGGGCGGCAAGGCCGGGGGCTCGACGACGGCCGCGGAGGCGCTCGCCGAGGGCGCGGCGCTCGCCGAGGGCGCGGCGGACGCGGGGGGCGGAGCGACGAGCGTGGGCCGCGGAGGCGCCGTGGCCTTCGGGCTCGCCGAGGACACGGACGTGGGGGCGGGCTTTTCGTTCGCGGGCACCTGGGACGCGCGGCCCTCCGGGGCGGGAGACGGCTCGTCGCGGCAGCCGGCGGCGAGGACGAACGACACGAGGAGGGCCAAAGGGCCCACACGGCGGATCGAGGACGGCATGGTCGCCTACTCTAGACGAGTGGATCCCGAAGTGGCGAAGACGGATTCCTCACGGTGGACGTCGCCGCGGTGGTACGATGCCTGCCTCGCATGAAGGCCGGTGACCTGGTCGGCGGCAAGTACCGCCTCGCTCGTAGGCTCGGCCAGGGCGCGATGGGCGTCGTCTGGGAGGCCGTGCACGAGATGACCTCTCGCCACGTCGCGGTGAAGCTCATCGTGAACGCGACGGACAACCTCCGGGCCCGCCTCTTGCGCGAGGCCCGCGCGGCCGGGCAGATCGCGCACCGGAACGTGGTCGAGGTCTACGACGTCGGGCAGACCGCGGAGGAAGATCCCTTCCTCGTCATGCAGCTGCTCTCGGGCGACACGCTGTATGGCTACGTCAAGCGCGACGGCCGCATGGATCTCGCGCGCGCCTTGCCCATCGCGCGGGACGTCGGCCGCGCGCTCGCCGCCGCGCACGCGCAGGGGATCATCCATCGCGATCTCAAGCCCGCGAACGTCTTCCTGCACCGCGAGGCGGGCGCGTCGGAGGAGCTCGTGAAGGTGCTCGATTTCGGCCTCTGCAAGCCGATGGGCGCCGACGAGATGCTCACCGCGCCCGGAGGCCTGCTCGGCTCGCCCGCGTACATGAGCCCCGAGCAGATCGCCGGCGCGCCCGACCTCGATCCACGCACGGACATCTGGTCGTACGGCGTGCTCATGTTCGAGCTCTTCGCGGGCCAGCGGCCGTTCGCGGGCCGCGGCCCGGATCTGATCCACGCCGTGCTCACGGCCCCGATCCCGCGGCTCCGCGACATCATGCCCGCGATCGATCCGGCCCTCGACGAGCTCGTCGCCGGGTGCATCGTCCGCGACAAACGGGCGCGGATCGCCTCGGCCGCGGAGATCGTCGCGCGGCTGGAGACGCTCACCGAGAGAATACGAAACGCGCCGTCTCCCGCGGCCTCGGACGACGGGGACGAGGGCGGCCTCGCGGTGACGATGGTGTATCGGCCGGGGACGTCGGGGCCACCGTCGGCATCGCCTCCGGCGAGCCACAAGGTGGCGAAGACGATCCCGCTCGCGGCGTTCACGGGAAACCCCATGCCGGGCGCCCCGCCTCCGATGAAAGAAATGCCGGGGCCGCCGCCCTCGTATCCGCAGGGCGCGCCGCCTTCGCAGCACGAGCCTCCGAAGAGCGGCCCGCGAAGCGTCCCCCAGAGCGGCTGGCCCGGCGGACCGCACCAGGCCCCGCACCAGACGGCGCCGCTCGGCATGCCGAGCCCGCAGGGAACGGCGCCCTTGCAGCGTTTGCCCGAGGCGCAAATGGCGGCGTGGGGCGCGCCGAATCCGCAGGCGCCGCCGCCGAGCTTTCAGGCCATGACGGGGCAGAATCCGGTCGCCGTGCCCTACCTGCCCGCGCAACCGGCGCCGCCCGAGCGGCGATGGGTCGGCTTCGTGATCCTCGCGATCGGCGTCCTCGCGCTCGTGGGCGTGCTCGGGGGCATCGCCTGGTCCGCGAAACACACGACGAGCCCGCCTGCGCCGCCCTCCCCGACCGCACCGGCATCTCGCTGACACTTGCATTGCGATAGCAGCGCGATAACGCTGCATTGCATCAAACGCGTGTCGACCCGCGTTGCGCACGTCCCGGGCGCTTTGCGCGCTTGACATCCCCTTTTGGCTTGGGTTTGCTCCGCGACCGCCCCGAAGCCAGGAAGTCCCTCTCGATGCAAGCCTTCGCACATCTTCTCGTTCGTCGAGCGACGGCGTGGACCATCGTCCTCGCGGTCGTATTGCTCTCGCTCGCGAGCCTGTTTTTTGCGTCTCGAGTCGATCGCGACGACGACGTGCTTTCGTTCCTGCCTCGGGAAAACCCGGAGGTCGGCGTCTTCTACGACGTGAGCAAGCGCTTCGGCAGCCTCGACATCGCGCTCGTCGGAATCAGCACGGACGACGCGCTCTCTCCCGAGTTCCTGACGCGCCTGCGCGACCTGACGAAACGTCTGAACGAGACGGACGGCGTCGGTTACGCGATGACGCTCACGAACATGGACGATTTCGTGGCGGATCCGCAGAAGGGCGGCATCACGAACGATTACCTCGTCGGCAAGATCCCCGAGACGCCCGAGGAGCGGGCGGCGCTGCGCGAGAAGGTGCTTTCGCTGGATCACGTGGTCGGAAACCTGATCTCGGCGGACGGAAAGGCGGCGCTCCTCTATTGCTTCGCCGGCCACGGGGCGGATCAAAAGGTTTTGGCACAAAAGGTCCGCGCCGCGGTGGAGGAGGCATTTCCGCGCGAGGCGAAGTTCTGGGGCGGCGCGCCGTTCATTTCGACGTACATCTACGGCGTCACGCAGGACGACATGCGGCGGCTCGCGCCCTGGGCGGTGCTCGTCATCGTGCTCATCACGGTGATCTCGTTCCGCGACGTCATCGGAGCCGGGCTCGCGCTGCTCTCGACGGCGCTCGGCATCGTGATGTCGCTCGGGCTCATGGGCGCGCTCGGCGTCCCCGTCGACGTCATCCTCGGCTCGCTCCCCGTCATTCTGTTCGCCCTGGGCAGCGCCTATGCCGTCCACATCCTGAGCCGCTACTATACCCTCGCGCACGAGCACGACCGCGAGACGGCCCTCGTGCGGACGATCTGCGAGATGGGTCCGCCCGTCCTCGCGAGCGGCCTCATGACCGTCGCCGGCCTCCTGTCGTTCCTGCTGATGGATATCGGGCCGCTCCGGACCTTCGGCGTGTTCGCGGCCGTCGGGATCCTCATCACGCTCGCGCTCTCGCTCACGTTCGTGCCGGCGGTGGCCTACCTCGTGAAGCTCAAAGGGAGGCCGGCGGCGAAGGGCGGCGTGGTCCGCCTGCACGAGTGGCTCTGTACGCTGCCGCAGCGGCGGCGCGTCCTCGTCGGCGCGAGCCTCGGCGCCCTCGCGCTCGGGAGCGCGCTGTTCGTCGGCAAGATCGAGAGCCGCATGGATAACGCGGCGTTTTTCTCGAAAAATAGCCCGCCCGACCAGGCCGAGACCTTCCTGCGCGACGGCTTCGGCGGCTCGCTCTTCGTGCAGATCCAGGTCGAGGGCGACATGACCGATCCGGTCGTCCTCCGCGAGATCCAGGCCCTCGCCGACCGCCTCGTGGTCCTGCCGCACGTGAGCTCGGTGAACCACGTGGGCGCGGTGGTCGCGCAGATCAACGAGGCGATGGAGGGCGATCGGCGCATCCCCGACACCGCGGCCAAGGTGAAGCTGCTCTACGGCTTCCTCGAAGGCAAAAAGGCGGTCACGCAGCTCGTCACGGACGACCGGAAGAAGGCGCTGCTGCAGGTCAAGCTCGACACGAGCGTCGCGTCCGAGACCGAGCCGGTCCTCGAACGAATTCGAGAGGTCGCGAGCACGGCGATCACGACGAAGTACACGGTGGCCGAGGCGAAGGGGGCCCGGAAGGACGAGGTCACGGCCCGCGCGCGCGCTCTCGCCGCGGCCCGCATGCGCGCGGTCGGGAAGGCCTTTGGCACCCCCATGCCCGAGCAGCCGGATCTCGAGGCTCGCCTCGCGGCGCCGGCGAAGGCCGACGCCTCGGAGGCCACGCGCGCCGCGCTCACGCGGTTCCTCGGCTCGGAGGAGTGCAGCGTGGAGCTCGAAGGGCCCGAGGCGATCGACAAGGTCGCGCGCGCGCTCACGGCGCTCGGATCGCGGCCCGACGAGGCGAAGCTCGCGGAGGCGATCGCAGCCGCCCTCGACAAACCCGTGGGCGACACGCTCGTCACCGATCTCGCGGACACGGTCGATCGCCCGCTGGAGGAGATCTGGCGGCGGAGCGAGGCGATGGCGCGGGCGAAAGAGTTCGCCCTCGACGCGAAGATCGCGGCGCCGGCGGGGTTGAAGGGGGAACGGTTCTACGCTGCGATCGCGGCCGCGTGGATGGACCTCGACGTGCCGGCCCTCGCGCTGCCGCCGGCCGCGGGCGCGGCGGGTGCCGAGCCCTCCACGTCGGGAGAGCAGAAGCTCGCGGTCGCGGTGACGGGTCTGCCCGTGATGCACGCGGGCCTGTCGAGGAGCGTCGCGTCGAACCATTGGAAGAGCCTGTTCTTCGCGCTCGGTTTTGTGCTGCTGCTCATGGTCGGGCTGTTCCGGTCGTTCTGGAGCGGCTTGCTCGGCGTGCTTCCCATCATGCTGACGATGGCGGTGATTTATGGCGGCATGGGGCTGCTCGGCGTCCCGCTCGACATCGGGACGTCGATGCTTCCGAGCTTGATCATCGGGGCGGGCGTGGACTATGCGGTACACCTGATGGTCGCATGGAGCTCGCCGGAGAAGTCCCCGCTCGCGGAGGCGGCCACGACGGCCGCGCGGCGGGCCGGGCCGGCGATCTGGATGAGCGCGTGGATGGTCGCGGCCGGCTTTTTCGTGCTCACGCTCGGCGAGGCGCGGCCCCTGAAGAACGTGGGAGGCCTGACGGCGGCGGCCATGGTGGCGGCGGCCCTGGCCACGATGCTGGTGATCCCCCTCTTCGCGCGCAAAACGCGCTACTACGGCGACGGGACTAGAATACCGAGCGCCGCACCTGCGTCCGATGCGTCGGACACCGTTCTCGACACGAGCACGAGCCCTTCCCTGAACGAACGAGGTTCGAGATGAGTACAGCTTTCCGTGGTTGGCTTTCCGCCTCTGCTCCCCTCCTCGCGGCCCTGCTCTGGGCCGGGCATGCGGGCGCCGACGCCCCGGGCGACAAGGCCCTCAAGGCGATGGAAGAGGCGATGAACCGCGCGAAGACCCAGTACTACGAGTACGAGGTCGTCAACAAAGAGCCCGGCAAAGACGAGAAGAAGATGGGGCTCAAGGTCTACATCAAGGGCGAAAAGCGCCTGACCGAGTTCACCGCGCCCGCCGACATGAAGGGGACCAAGGTCCTCATCCTCTCGCCCACGCAGATGTACGTGTATCTCCCGGCGTTCGGGAAGATCCGGCGGATCGCCAGCCACGTGACCGATCAAGGCTTCATGGGGCTCGCCTTCAGCCAGGACGACCTCGCGACGCAGGCGTACGCGGCCTTCTACGACGCGCAGCTCGCCGCGGACGCGGCCGCGGAGCAGACGCTCGTGGCGACGGCGAAGGCGGGCCAGACGGTCCCGCACGGCAAGATCGAGTTCAAGGTCCAGAAGGACAAGAACCTGCCGACGGAGATCAAGTACTACAACGCGGCCGGCAAGCACGTGAAGACCGAGACGCGCACGACCTACGACTGCCAGAGTAATATTTGCAGCCCGCAGGAGCTCAAGATGGTCGACCACACGAAGGGCGGCCACTGGACGAAGATGATCCGCAAGGCGTGGAAGGTGAACGAGGAGATGAGCGACGATCTCTTCTCGAAGCGCAGCCTCGAAAAGTAGATTTCGCCCCGCCCGAGATAGAGTAGATACGCGCGCCGCCTCCTCCCACCACGGGACGGGCGGCGCGACGCATTTCAAGGACCCGAGGTCAAACGAAGCATGTACCGCCACGTTCGTCGGGGCAGCGCGACCCTCTGCTCCCTCGCCCTCCTGCTCGGCACGGCGACGAGCGCCCAGGCCGACGAGCTCGAACTCGATTGGAGCGGCCGCATCCAGAGTGATCTGCGCTTCCGCATGCAGCCCGTGGGCGTGGGCGACTGGTATTCGCGGCAGGAGCTGCCGGCGGGCGTCGAGCGCAACTGGAATACGCTCGGCCTGAAGCTCGAGGCGGATTACGGGCGGTTCCACGGCGTCGCGGCGGTCGATTTCGTGTGGAGCGGCTATCCCGAGCGAATGACGGCCGTCGGCGACCTCTCGCGGATCGAGAAGGCCGACCCGTACCGCCTCGAAGCGCGCGCGGTCTACATGGAGGCCGAGGGCCTCTTCGTGAAGGGGCTCGACCTGCGCATCGGCCAGCAGGTCGTCTCCTGGGGCGTCGGCGATCAGTTCAACCCGACGAACAACCTGAACTCCGACGATCTGCGTGATCCGCTGCTGTTCGGCCGGCAGATCGCCAATTTCATGGTGAAGGCCGATTACTGGATCTCGGAGGAGTGGTCGATCTCCGGCGTGCTCGTGCCGATCTTCAAGCCCGCGATGCTGCCGCTCTCCGGCTCGCTCGCGGTGGCGCAGCTCGATCGATTGCCGTTCGTCTCGGATTCGCTCCGGCAGCGCGTGGTCGCCGAGCAGGCCACGGCGCAGACGCTGTTCGGCCACCCGACGATCATCGGCAACGTGACGCCCGTGATGCCCGAGCCGACGTTCGACAACATGCAGGTCGCCTACCGGATCGCGGGCACGATCAAGGAGCACGACATCGCGCTCTCGTATTACAACGGCCGCACGGATTTCCCGCAGCCGCGGAGCAACCACACACGCCAGGCCCTCGGCCGACGCTGTAACCCGAACGATGCGAACGATTGCGTCGACGGGGTCCTGCTCACGGACGTGACGCTCGAGTATCCGCGGATGCACGTCTACGGGCTGAACGCCACGGGCGAGGTGAACCCGTTCTCGTGGATCTCGGAGGAGATCAGCGGCATCGGGTATCGCTTCGAGGGCGCGCTCGTGGTGCCGCAGCGCCAGTCGATCCGGCTGACGAACGACGAGCTCGCGTTCGGAATCCCGCAGCCCGCCGGCGAATACGATTACGACGGCGACGGGCGGCCCGGGGGAGCCGGCGGGCGGGAGCCGCTCGTGGTGGACGACACACCGTTCTTGAAATGGGTGCTCGGCCTCGATTACACGTTCGGTGAGCACGTGTACGTGAACGCGATGTGGGTGCACGGGCTCGTGGACGAGTACGGCGCGGGCGACTGGATCAAGGAAGGATACGTGGTCCGGCAGAGCGGCGTGGTCGACGGGGCGAACGTGCTCGCCTGCACGCTCGCGAAAAACGGCGAGATGTGCTCGCGCGAGATTTTGCGGCCGCGGCTCGGCGATTACGTGGTGCTCGGGGCCGATTTCAAATTCGCGAACCAGGCGGGCATGTTCCGGCTGTTCACGATCCTCGACGCGACGCCGCTCGTCGAGGAGACGTGGGACAACGACGAGGGGAAACGCGTGCGTCGGACGATCTCGCCCCTCAGCGCGGAAGGGTTCTCGATGGTCATCTTCCCGGAGCTCGATTACAACTTCGGCAATGGGCTGGAGCTCGCGGCGGGGGCGCTGCTCCAGCTCGGCAAGCCCTACACGAAGTTCGGCTCCCCGGAGACGGGCGGGTCGACCGTGTTCACCCGCGCGAAATACAGCTTCTAGTCCCGAGGGGGACGCCTCGCGTCCCCCTCTCGGCCAGGCAAAGCCCGGCCGATTCACCCCCCGAGGGAGCTCGCTTCGCGATCTCCTCGAACATCGTTCGGTCGAACGATGTTCGAGGTTATTGCTTCCCGGCTTTCCGCCGCGGTAAGTGTCGGCCATGCTGCGGCTTGGGGCCTTCGTCGTGCTCGCGGCGCTCGCCGGTTGTGGTGAGCCCGGTGGGCGCGCCTCGCCGATCACGGCAGCCCGCGGGCTCGCCGTGACGGCGCTGCCCAAAGCCTCCGCCGCGGCGTTCGTCCCGACGAACGATCCACCGCCGGTGATCGAGACGTGCGCGGATTCGCCCGCGTTCGCGCTCTTCGTCTCGCCACGCAAGCCGCGCCCCGGGACGCCGCTGCGGATCATCGCGGTCGCAGACGTTGCGAGCGCGGGGGCGCTCGTCGTCCAGGATGGGAGCGGAAAAACGGTCGTTCGCGCGGACGAGCGGCGCGGCGCAGGGCCGTACTTCTGGAACGTGACCGTGCCCGCGCCCGAGGCGGGGACGCTGCGCGTGGTGCTCGCGGAGGCGCAGGCGGCGCGCGCGTGCAAGGACGTGACGATCGACGACGCGGACGAGCCGCCGCGCGCCTCGCGCGGGATGTGGCCGATCTCCGCGGCGTGGGAGAAGGCGACGGAGAACCTGTATGCGGCGTGGATCGAGGCACTCTTCGACGCGCCGCTCGGCGAGCCGCTCACGTTCCCGGCGCTGCACGAGGCGATCCGCGATCCGAAGCGGAACCTGCTGCACGATCACCTCGGCCGCGGCGAGGACGACGCAGGGCCGGACGCGCCGGTGCTCGATCCGGACTGCGCGGATCTGCCGTACGCGCTGCGGGCTTATTTTGCGTTCAAAATGCAGCTCCCGTTCGCATACTCGTCATGCACGCGCGGCGGCGGCGGCCGGGCGCCGTTCTGCAAGCGGCCTCGATCGAGCCTCGAATGGCCGCGGCACGTGCGCACCGATCCGATGGCGGGCTTCGCGGAGTTCGTGCGGACGACGCTGGCGGACACGGTGCACTCGGGGACGGGACGGACCGCGGGCGACGACGACGAGACGGACTTTTATCCGGTTCGTCTCGACGAACGAGCGCTCCGGCCGGGGACGATCTACGCGGATCCGTACGGGCACGTGCTCGTCGTGGTGAAGCGGGTGCCGCAGACGAGCGAGCGCGCGGGGATGCTGCTCGCGGTGGACGGGCAGCCGGATGGGACGGTGGCGCGGCGGCGGTACTGGCGCGGAAACTTCCTTTTCGCGCTCGATCCTTCGCTCGGGAGCCCGGGCTTCAAGCGGTTCCGGCCGCTCGTGATCGAGCGCGGGGCGCTGCGCCCGCTGTCGAATCAGGAGATCGCCGCGCATCCGGACCACGGCGACCACGCGATGGAGCAGTACGAGCACGGCGTGGAGGGGTTTTACGATCGCGTGGACGACGTGCTCTCGCCGTTGCCGCTCGATCCGAAGCGCGCGCTGATCGAGATGATCGACGCGCTGGAAGAGCAGGTGAAGGGGCGCGTCGTGTCCGTGGAGAACGGGCGAAAATACCGGCAAGGCGGCGGAAAGTCGGTGGAGATGCCCGACGGCGCGAGCATCTTCGAGACGGTGGGGCCGTGGGAGGACTTTTCCACGCCGTCGCGCGATCTCCGCCTGCTCGTGGCGATCGACGTGGCCCGCGCGCTGCCGGCGCGCGTCGAGCGAAGGCCGGAGCGGTACGCGATGCCGCCGGGGAAGGCGGCGGCCGAGGTGCGCGCGGAGCTCGACGCGACGCTGGCGCAGGAGCTCGAAACACGGCGTTTTACGTACGTGCGGAGTGATGGGTCGTCGTTCTCGCTCTCGCTCGCGGACGTGGTTTCGCGGGCGGAGCTGCTGGAGGTCGGATACAACCCGAACGACTGTCCCGAGGTGCGCTGGGGCGCGAAGGAAGGCACGGACGAGGCGTCCACGTGCAAGATGCGGGCGCCGTGGAAGCAGCTCTCGCGGATGCGAAAGGTGCGCGCCTGGTTCAAGGAGCGAAGGCGACCGGCGCGTGGTTAGCGCTCAAAGGACAGCGGCGCGGCTCATGCGCAAAAGAAGCTTGAGCAAGAAGGGGCGGCCCGTGTCGGGCTCGCGGACGTAGTTTTCGCCCGACGCGAGGCGACGCTCGGCCGCGGTGTACGCGGGAACGTGGCGGACCCGGGCGGGGATGCGAGGATAGGCGCGGCGGATCGCGTGGATCGAGGCGTCGACACGCGCGTGCTCGCGAGGCCCGAACGGCAGGCCGAACCCTTCGCGCAGCGCCTCGGGCAAGAGCGACGCGGTCATCATCGTGTACCAGCGCCACGCGAGGCCGAGCGCGGGGTGCGGCGGCGCGAGAAGGTACTCCGCGAGCTCGCGCGCGGGCGCAGTGACGACGATCGAGCCCGAGCGAATCGTGTCGTCGAAGGAGCGCTCGAACGCGGCGTAGGAGTCCGGCAGGTCCTCCTCTTCGAGCCCGAAGAGGAGCGCGAAGCGACGCGATTCCGCGTAATACTCGTCCTTCTCGTGCTCCTCGAGCGGATCGATGACGAGCTCGTAGGCGCGCACCGCGTTGATGATCAAGGTCGTGAAGACCCAGCGCAGCGCGCCCTCGTCGTTCGCCTTGTAACGCGTGCCCGCGGACCAGGTGCCGGCGGTTTCGGTGATCACGCCGGTCACGCGCTCGTGGATCGTGTGCACCGCCCGCGCCGATCGGATGGCGCGATCGAGCGGGCCGAAGATCATCGCGTAGACGTTCTCGAACGTGCGCAGGAAGCGGCCGAAGGTGTCCTCGCGCGTGACCGAATGCTCGGCGACGCCGTACGCGACGAACGGATGCGCGAGCTGCTGGAGCGCGGCCGCGCCGCCGGCGAGGAAGACGACGCCCTCGCGCGCGATGTGCCAGGTTCGGCTCGTGGGGCCGAACAGGCCCATGCGCGGCTCGACGACCGAGCTCTTCGCGAGGTCGAGGCAACGCTCGAGATCTGCCCTTGTCACCGTCATATGGGTTCCCCCTCACCCTTGTGATGGGGCCGGAAGCGGGCGGACGCTAGCTTTTTCCGACGGTTAGCGAGGGTCTTCGAAGGGCTTGCAGCCGATGGCCGCCCCGGTCGCGCGCGCCTCCGTTCGGGCCGTATCGAGCGCCTCGGTGAGGCGCTTCCGGTTCACGGGCGGGAGCGAGGTGTCGGCGAGATCGGCGCGGAGCCGCGCGGCGAGCTCGAGCTGGAGGTCGTACGTCTTCTGCAGCTCGCGCGCGTGCTGGTCGCGATCCTTGCCCCGCGCGCTCTCGGCTCGCGCCTTGCCGAGCGCGATCTCGGTGAAGAGCGCGGAGGTGTCGCGCGGCGGATGGTAGACGTAGAGGCCCTGGCATCGATCGGCGCGCGGGCCGATGAGCACGTGCGCCTGCCGGCCTCCGGCGCGCTTGCGGCGCTCGTCCTGATCGCCGAGGAACGCGATCTTGTAGTTGCGCACCGAGGCTCCGACGATCGAGCTGTACCCGGGCCCGTCGGCGTCCTCCTCGCTCGGCAGCTCGATCCCGACGAAGGCCTTCTCCAGGCACGCGCGGAACGGGCCGGTGTCGAGCTCGCTCCGGCTCTCGCCCGTCGGTTCGAGCGCGGTGACGCGGGCGCTCTCGATGACCTCGGAGCTCGAGATTTCGAGGTCGATCGTGGCCATGTACTCGCCCTCGAAGCCGGAGGCCTCGTACTCCTTTTCCCAGCACGCGACGACGGGCCTGAGGTGCCCCGGGGTCGCCGCGGCGACGAGCTCCGCCGCGAGCCGTTGTGGCGAGGCGCAGCCGAAGAGCCCGCTCGCGAGGACGGCAGACACGAGCACGCGTCTCACGGAGCGCGCCCTTCCTTCTTCGCGCCGCTTCCAGCATCGCCCGTGAGGATCGTGCTTTGGATGACGCCGTAATCCGGGTACTGCCGGGTCGCTTCGCGAACGCCGATGTAGCGGATCGTTGTGGCCGCGTTGCGATCGTCGTAATGCTTGGCCATGTCGAGCTCGCGCTGGCACCCGAGCAGGGCAAGCGGAAGAAGCCACGTGGGCCATGTCGATCGAGGAAAGCGACCACTCCGACCCATGACGCGGCGAACCTAGCAGATTTTCCCACGAGCGAACGAGCGTCGTCGTAGACGACGGGTCGCTCCGGCAACTAGGCTGAGGATATCGGTGGAAACGCTTGCGGATCGGATTGCACGTGACGGCCCGTTGAACGAGCTCGACGCCGTCGGCTGGATCATCCGGCTCACGAAGAAGCTCGAGGCGCTGCATTCACGGGGGCAGTCGCACGGCGGCGTGTCGCCCGCGTCCGTCAAGACGGCGGCCGTGCCGCGCACCTCGATCGGGATGCTCGTCGCCAGCACCTCCGCGCCGAACCGCATCGACTTCCACTCGCCGGAGCGGATCCTCAAAGGGACCAAGGCGCTCGCCGACGACACGTGGGCCGCGGCCGCGACGCTCTACACGCTCCTCACGGGCACGAGCCCCTTCCACGCGAGCGACGAGGACAGCATCCGGCAGAAGGTCGTGTCGGCGTCCCCCGCGCCGCTCTCGACGTTCGACGTCGGCGACGACGACCTGCAACACATCCTCGATGCCGCACTCGAGCGCGATGCGACGCGCCGCGCCTCGACGATCACCGCGCTCCGGCAGGCGCTCGAGTCGTGGCACCCGGATCCGACGGTGAAGGATCTGCCGGCGCTCGTCGATGCGGAGCTCGAAGAGGACGACGACGAGGCGCGCACGGTCATGCGCGCGGTGCCCAACGTGCAAGCGGTCCGCGCGGCCATGGCGAAGCGCGAGGCCGGCCCCGCGTCGTCCTCGCGGACGACAGCGCAGACGGTGCCCAACATGCCGGCGGTCAGCGCGCTCGCGGCCGCCACGGTGCCCGGCGCGCCGCTGCCGAAGGCGCACGATCTGCTGGAAGACGACGACGAGAACGCGAAGACGTCGCTCATGAAGATCCCGATGGTGCCGGCACGAAAGCCGGCGCCGTCCGCGCCGAACGTCGCGCCCGCCGGAGTCGCGCCGGCATCCGGGAACGGGCCTGCGTCGGCCGGCGTGCGTCCGGTCGGGCCACAGCCGGGCACAGGGTTCGGCATGATGGGGCGCGCGGCCGGTGGCCCTGCTGCGCGTGCGGCAGCGCGACCTGCCGCCGGCGTGCGTCCCGCGCAGCCCGCTGCGCCGGCCGCAGTCGCGAAGGCGCCGCTCGCGCCGCCGGTGGGCGGCATCTCCCGCGAGGCGGTCATCGACGACGGCGACGACGAAGACGCCACGGTGATGCGCGAGGCGCCTCTCGAGCTGCTGAGGCAGACGAAGCAAGACGACGGCGCAGAGGCCGATCGCGCGACGCCCGTGAACCCGATCTCGGCCGAGGTCGCCGCGGCTGCCACGGGACCGGAGATCCGCGACGAACCCACGCCGCCGGTGCCACACGCCATCGACGACGAGGCGACGGTGATGCGCGAGGTGCCGGAGCCGCCGCCTGCGCAGGGCCCCGCGCCCGTGCCCGTGCCGGCGCCCGACATGCGCGCGCCCGAGCCGACGATGGTGCTGCCCGAGGAGAGCTCGTCGACGTCGCTCCCCGCGAACCTCGCCGACCTCGCGCCGCAGCCGCAGCCGCCGATGAACGCGCTGCCGGATCTCTTCGCGAGCGTCTCCGACGAGCGGCCGCCGCTCTCGCCCGAGCAAGCGATGCGCGCCTCTGCGATGCCTCAGCCTTCGCCGTTCGCCGTCGCACGGGAGAGCGCGCCTTCGCCGTACGCCGTCGCGCGGGAGAGCGCGCCTTCGCCGTTCGCCGTCGCACGGGAGAGCGCGCCTTCGCCGTTCGCCGTCGCGCGGGAGAGCGCGCCTTCGCCGTACGCCGTCGCGCGGGAGAGCGCGCCTTCGCCCCGCGTCACGCCGCCTCCGGCGCTCGCGCGGGAGAGCGCGCCTTCGCCTCGCGTCACGCCGCCTCCGCCGGTCGTGATGCAGCCGGCGCCGCCGAGCACCGCGAAGGGCTTGCTGCTCGGCGCGCTCATCGCGCTCGTGCTGCTCGCCGTGGGCGCCACCGTTTACTTCACGCTGCTGAAGAAGTGATCATCGCCGGCCCGGCGCGCGGGGCCGGCCCCGTCGCTCCGGCGCGCACGTGGGCTCGCGCGAGGAGCCCGAGCCGCGGCCGAAGTCGCGCTCGTTTCTCCGTCGCCGGTTGATCAGGAGCTGGAGCTCCGCGTCGAAGCCGCCCATGTCGAGGCGCTGCACGAACGCTCGTTCGAGCCCGAGCTCCCGCGCGGCGCGGGCGCTTTGCGCGGGCAGCGGCGAGATCCACGCGATCCGGCCTCCCGGCTCCAGGACCTCCGCGACGTGCGCGAGGAACCGATCGAAGAACTCGTGCAGATCGATCCCGCGCAAAACGCGCCGTCCCATCGGCGGGTTCGTCAGGACGACCGTCGGCGGCGCGCCGCGCGGCACGAACGAGAGGGCGTCCCCCCGTGCGAGCACGGCGTCCTCGATGCCGACGGCCGCGAGGTTCTGGCGGGCCGCTTCGAGCGCGGCGGGAGCCATGTCCGTGCCGAGCAAGCGCGCGTACGGGCCGGCGAGCACGCGCTCGCAGAGCTCGGTACCCGAACCGACGAAGGGATCCCAGACGACGTCGTCGGCGTGGACGCCCGCGACCCGCACGAGCGCGGCGGCGATCGTCGGGTGCGAGGCCGCGGGCACGTCGCGCTCGCGGTAGGTGAAGCGTGGATCCTCGACGCGCGGGCAGAGCTCGACCTCGATCGCGTGGCGATCGGGAAGCTCGTGCACGAGCGCCTCCCAGGTGCTCTCGGTCGGGTCGTTGACGAGCTTCGGGTTCGCCGCGGCGATCGCCTCGGCCGCGCGCCACGTGCTCGCGCGGCGCTTGCCGCCGCCGGCCCAGGCGATCCGGAAGCGGATGGGGCCGGTCGTGAAATGTTCGAGCAAACGGAGAGCCTCGGGCGACGTGAGCGAGCGCGCGAGGGCCTCGGCGATGTCGCCCGCGGGATCGAGCGGCACGGGCGGGAGCGGGAAGCCGAAGAAGAGCATGGTCCTCGCGTCGAAGAGGCGCTCGGGCGGGCCGACGAGCGTGGCGAGGACGCGATCCTCGCGGCCGTCCGGCGCGAGGCGTGGCGCGAGCCGGACGTCGATCTCGTCGCGCAGGATCGGCGCGAGGCCCGCGCGGCAGTGGAGCGCGACGGGCACGGGCGAGGGCGCGGGCTTGTGGACCTCGAAGGTCGAGGGGACCTCGCGGCCGGCGGTCCTCTGCGCCATGAGCGAGGCCTTCGCCGTGGCGCGCGCGAGGAGCTCGTCGCTGCCCGTGTCGAGCTCGCGGAGCGCGCGAGCAGCTTCGTCGCCGCCCGTCTTGCCGAGCGCCGCGGCCATCGCGCGCCGCGCGGGCGCATCGTTCTCCGCGGCGAGCGCAGCCGCGAGCGCGGCAGCCACCTCGGGCCCGCGAAGCTTACCGAGCGCGTTCGCGGCGAAGCGGCGCGTCCGCGGATCCGCGTCGCCGAGCGCGCCGATCAGAAAAACCGACAGCTCGGGCTCGGCATGCTCGGCCGCGACTTTCCCCACGAACGCGACGAGCCGCGCGCGTGGTTTCGCCTCGGCCGTGCGCGCGCGCTCGATCGCGACGCGAGCAGCCTCCACGCCGAGGCGCAGCAGCGATCGTTCCGCGTCGTCCGTGCGCTCCCCTTCCTCCGCGACGAGCTCGACCAGCGCGGCCGCGTCGCTCCGGCGCGGCGAGAAGCCGGGGTCGCGGATCGCCTCTTCCAGACGGAAATCCGGGGCTCTGCGCGCCGTCATGTCCTGGCCTCGTTCGCCCTGCGTGCGCCGCGCGCCGCCTCGACTCGCCGTTCGTCCACGGCGCGAGGATACGGCGCGCGGGCTCTTTCGCCACTGCCTCTGCCGCGGGATGCCTTTCCCGACCACGATTCCGCCGCTACACTCGGCGCATCCGGTGCTCGACGTATCCACGGTCATCCCTCGCACAGCACCTCCGCCCGAGGTGCTGCGGGCCGCGCTCGATGCGCTCGAGCGAGGCGAACGCGTCGTCGTCGCCACGGTGATCGCCCGGCAAGGCTCGGCGCCTTGCACGCCCGGGCAGAAGCTCGCCCTCTTCCCCTCCGGCGCCGCGATCGGGACCGTCGGGGGCGGCGCGGTCGAGCGCGCGGTCCTCGCCGCGATGGCTGCGGCACTCACCGCGGACGCGCCTGCTCCGCGCGTCGACACCTTCCGCCTCGGGCCCTCGCTCGGCATGTGTTGCGGCGGCTCCGCCGAGATCCTGATCGAGCCCCTCTCCCCCGACCTCTCGGTGCTCGTCGTCGGCGCCGGCCACGTCGGCGTCTACCTCGCGCCCCTGCTCGCCTCGCTCGGGTTCGGCGTGACGCTCTGCGACGCGCGGGAGGTCGCGGCCGATCCCGCGCGTTTGCCGCGACCGTCCGCCGGCCCGAACGGCGCGGACGCGCCTCGCTTGCGCCTCTTCCAGGCCGATCACGACGACCCCGAGGTCCGCGCCTCGCTCCCCGCGGATCTCGCCCGCGCCGCCGCGCTCGTCATGACGCACGATCACCAGCTCGATCAGGCTGCGATCGAGTGGGCCCTCGGCGCCGGATTCGGGTTCGTCGGGGGCGTCGGGAGCCGCGCGAAGGCGGCGAGGACACGCGCGCGGCTCGAAACGAAGGGCGTCTCGGCGGCAGACATCGCGCGCGTCCGCATGCCGCTCGGCGTGGACGTGGGCGCGCGCCTTCCAGCGGAGATCGGCGTCGCGATCGCGGCCGAGCTCGTATCGTGGCGCGCCGGTTTCTCCGGCACGCGCCGTGGTGCGCGCGGCCATGGGCACGGCGAGGCCGAGAAGGAAGAGGACGCATGACGAACACCGTGTCGATCGTTCTCGCGGCCGGGAGAGGCATGCGCCTCGGCGGACCGAAAGCGCTGCTCCTCTGGCCCGGGCCGCCCGGGCAGAAGCCGCGACCGCTCGCGATCGCGCACGCCGAGGCCCGACTCTCGTCCGAGTCCTCGCGGGTCGTCGTCGTCGCGCGCAAGCCCATCGTGCAGGCGCTCATCCCGTTCGTCCGTCCGGGGCTCGACCTCGTCGTCTCCGACGCGGCCGACGAGCTCGGCCCCGCGGGCTCGATCGCGACGGCCGTCCAGCGCGTCGACGCGAACGATCGCGTGCTCGTTTGCCCCGTCGACACGTTGCCTGCCCGTGCGACGACGACGGCGGCCTTGCTCGGGGCCCTCGGCGCGGACGGCGCGCCTCCGCTCGCGACGCGCCCGCGGCACGGCGGACGCGCGGGGCACCCCGTCGCGCTCCAGGGCCGCGCGCTCGATCGGTATCGCCAGCCGAACCCGCCTCCGCTGCGGGATCATCTGCATGCGCTCGGCGCCGATCTTCGTGACGTCGACGTCGACGATGCCGACGTCCTCGTGGACATCAACACGCCGGCCGAGGCGATGCGGTACCTGCGCGCGCCGCCCTCGTTCCTCGGCGACGGCCACTAGCTCGGAAAGGACGCCTCGTGGACGAAACACCGCTTGTTCCTGGCTCCCGGCGCGCGTGGGCGCGCGGCACCTTGCTCGGCCTCGCGGTGGGCGACGCGCTCGGCACCACGCTCGAGTTCCAGGCGCGCGAGGCGCCGCCCTTCCCCGAGTTCGCCAAGGGCCCGCACACCGACGTCACGGGCGGCGGACCGTTCCGCGTCACGCCCGGGCAGGTCACCGACGACACGCAGATGGCCACGTGCCTCGCGCTCAGTTTGAAAGAGCACGGCCGTTTTCATGCGGCCGACGTGGCTGCGCGTTACGTCGCGTGGGTCGAGCATGCCTTCGACATCGGCAACCTCACGCACGCCTCGCTCTCCATGATTGCCCGCGGCGTCTCCCTCGGCGAAGCCGCGCGCCGCGCCTGGATCCACTCCGAGCGCAAGACCGCGGGCAACGGCTCGCTCATGCGGATCGCGCCGATCGGCGTCGCGCTCGCGCATGCCCCCGAAGCGCGCCGCATGGCCGCGCTCGCCGACAGCGCGATCACCCACTACGACCCGCGTTGCCGCATCACCTGCGCCGCGCTCTGCGCCGCGATCGCCGCGGCCGGCGCGGGACGCGCCTCGGCGACGGACATGTTCGAGACCGTGCGCGCCGAGGTCGAGGCGGCCGCGGCGACGCTCATCGACATCGTCCCCAGCGACGGCCGTGACGTCGAGGCCGCGCGTGCCGAGCTGCGCTGGGATCTCGAGCTCGCCGTCCGAGACGATCCCGAGCTCTACGGCCCCGAGATTCACGTGCATCGCCAGCAAGGGTTCGTCCGCGTGGCGTTCCGGCTCGCGCTCTGGGAGCTCCTGCATGCTCCGTCCTACGAGGCCGCACTGATCGACGTCGTCAACCGAGGCGGCGACGCCGACACGAACGGCGCGATCACGGGCGCGCTCCTCGGCGCGCGCTTCGGCGAGGATGCGATCCCGGCCGCGTGGCGCGCGCGTGTCCTCGGTGCGCTGGAGGACCGCCCACCGAGCGCGCTGCGTGACGTCTACCATCCACGCCGCCTGCTCGAGCTCGCCGATACCTTCTGAGAGCGTTCTCCATCGCCGCGTTCCGCGGTATCGTGTCGCCTGCGATGACGACCGCCGCGCAAAACGCTTCGTCTGCCCGCCCTCCCTTCATCGGGACCAACGTACCGCGCACCGATGGAGCGTCCAAGGTGACGGGGCGCGCCGCGTACGTCGACGACCTCCCCCACGAGCCCGGTGAGCTCTTCGGCGCCACCGTGCGCAGCCCCGTCCCGCGCGCTCGACTCCGCGGCATCACCCTCGATCCCGCGTTCGACTGGAGCGACGTCACCGTCGTGCGCGCCTCGGATCTCGCGGTGAACGAGGTCCAGTGCATCTCCGCCGAGCAGCCGATCCTCGCGGCGGATCAGATCCGCCACGCCTACGAGCCCGTCGTCCTCCTCGCGTGCGCGGACAAACGCAAGCTCGCGCAGGCCGTACGCGCCGTGAAGCTCGACCTCGAGCCGCTCACACCCGTCCTCGACCCCGAGCAATCGTTCGCCAAGGTCGACGTCATCTGGGGCGAGGACAACGTCCACAAGCGCTTCTCCATCACGAAGGGCCGCGCCGACCTCCCCGACCCGGCCGGCAGCGCCGCCGCGATCGAAGCCGCGATCGCGAGCTGCGAGATCGTCGTCCGCGGCCGCTACACGACGCACCACCAGGAGCAGCTCTACATCGAGCCGCAGGGCGTGATCGCCCGCTGGGACGACAAGGGCGTCCACGTCACGGGCTCCCTCCAGTGCCCTTATTACGTGCACAAAGCGCTCGTCCACGGCTTCGACCTCGCCGCCGATCGCGTACACGTCACGCAGGCCGTCACGGGCGGCGGGTTCGGCGGCAAGGAGGAGTATCCCTCGGTGATCGCCCTCCACGCGGCCCTCCTCGCGCAGAAGAGCGGCAAGCCCGTGCGCATGATCTACGACCGCAAGGAGGACATCGAGGCGACCACCAAGCGTCACCCGGCCATCTGCGAGATCACCTCCGGCTGCGATCGTGACGGCACGCTCCGCGCGCTCTCCATCCGCATCCTCATGGATGGCGGCGCGTACATGACGCTCACGCCCGTCGTCCTCTCGCGCGGCGCCCTCCACGCGGCCGGCGTCTATCGCTGGGACGACGTGCGCATCGACGCCATCGCCGTCGCCACGAACACCCCGCCGAACGGCGCTTTCCGCGGCTTCGGCGCGCCCCAGACCATCTGGGCGATCGAGCGGCACCTCGACCGCGTCGCGGAGGAGCTCGGCCGCGACCCGATGGACCTCAAGGCGCAGAACATGCTGCGCGAGGGCGACACCACGGCCACGGGTCAGACCCTGCGCGGCTCCGTCGGCGTCGCCGAGTGCGTGGACAAGGCCCTCACGGCGAGCGGGTACCACGACAAACGCAAAGCGGCTCCGGTCGTCCGCGGCCGCGTCGCGCGGGGCATCGGCGCGAGCGTCTTCATGCACGGCGCGGGCTTCACCGGCTCGGGCGAGAAGCACCTCAAGGGACGCGTCGCCGTGGATCTCCTGCCCGGCGGCCGCTTGCGGATCCGCACCGCCTCGACCGACATCGGCCAGGGCACCGAGACCGTCTTCCGCCAGATCGCGGCCGACGCCGCGGGCGTCCGCCTCGAGGACGTCGACTTCGCCGTTCCTTCGACCTCGTACGTTCCCGACTCCGGCCCCACGGTCGCCTCGCGCACGGTCATGGTCGTCGGCGGCATCGTCGAGCGCGCCGCGCGTGAAGTCGCCGCGCGCGTCCGCGCCGAGCAGGAGGCTTCCGGCGGCGAATTCACCGCGGCCGCGGATCGTTTGCTCACCAAGGAACGCGAGGTCACCGCGCTCGTGCAGTACGAGCATCCCGGCTGGGTCACCTGGGACGACAGCACGTACAAGGGCGACGCGTACCCCGTGTACGGCTACGCGTGCGACGTGGCCGAGGTCGAGGTCGACCTCGACACGCTCGAGGTCACGGTCACGGGCTTCTGGTCCGCGACGGACGTGGGCAAGGCGATCCACCCCGTCATGTGCAAGGGCCAGATCGAGGGCGGCAGCCTCCAGGCGATCGGCTGGGCGCTCTGGGAGGACGTCGTCTGGAAGAACGGCCTCATCCAGAACCCGCGCATGACGAACTACATCATCCCGACCGCGCTCGACGCGCCTCCCATGCACGTCGACCTCGTCGAAGCTCCGTACGCGTACGGCCCCGGCGGCGGCGCCAAGGGCGTCGGCGAGCTGCCCATGGACGGCGGCGCGCCGGCGATCGCCGCGGCCGTCGAGCACGCCACGGGAATTTTCGCACGGGATCTTCCCCTGTTGCCGGAGCGGCTGCTCGAGCTCCAGACCACCCGCAAGGGGTTTGGGGCGAAGGGCGCCGAAGGCGACCCGAAGCCCCAAGCGTTGAAGGGCTGACGCGAAGGCCCGCGAACCGAGAAAGAACGCACGACCATGCGAATCCTCCACACCATGCTCCGCGTCGGCGACCTCGACCGATCGCTCGCGTTTTACACGGACGTCCTCGGCATGAAGCTCATCCGCCGGCGCGACTATCCCGAGGGCCGGTTCACGCTCGCGTTCATCGGCTACGGCGACGAGTCGGAGACGGCGGTCCTCGAGCTCACGCACAACTGGGACACGAAGAGCTACGAGATCGGCACGGGCTACGGCCACATCGCGATCCAGGTCGACGACGCGTACAAGGCTTGCGAAGAGGTCAAGAAGCGCGGCGGCAAGGTCACGCGCGAGGCGGGCCCGATGAAGCACGGCACCACCGTGATCGCGTTCGTCGAGGATCCGGACGGCTACAAGATCGAGTTCATCCAGCGCAAGGTGGAGGAGTAACCCTTGAAGATCACGCTCACCCTCAACGGCCGTTCGCGCGAGGTCGACCTGCCGCCGCTCGTGCGGCTGCTCGACGCGCTCCGCGGTCCGCTCGGCCTGCCGGGGACCAAGGAGGGTTGCGGCGAGGGCGAGTGTGGCTCGTGCACGGTGCTGCTCGATGGCGAACCCGTGAACGCCTGCCTCGTCTCGATCGGCCAGTGCGAAGGCCGCGCCGTCACCACCGTCGAGGGCCTCTCGGACGCCACGCACCTCGGCCCGCTCGCGCGTTGCTTCGTCGATCACGGCGGCGCGCAGTGCGGCATCTGCACCCCCGGCATGCTCATCTCGGCCGAGGCGCTCCTCGCGCGAAGGCCCGATCCGAGCGACGAGGAGATCCGCGAGGCCATCGCGGGCAACCTCTGCCGCTGTACCGGGTATCAGCGCATCGTCGACAGCATCCGCGAGGCGGCGCGCGAGCGCGCGGGAGGGGCGGCGTGAGCCTCGCGGATCTTCCCCTCCACGACATGCGGCGGGCGGCCTCGCTCGACGCGCTCTGCGGGCTCGTGGCGGAGCGTCACGCGCGCGGCGAGGCCACGGTCCTGCTCGCGGGCGGCACCGACTGGGTCGTCGAGCAAGAGCTCAAACCCCCGCGCCCCGACGCCGATCCCTTGCCCCTCGTCGTCGACGTCTCCCGCATGGCCGAGCTCCGCGGCATCACGGCGACGCGCGGCCTTTTGCGCATCGGCGCGGCCACGACGTACCTCGAGATCCGCCGTCACCCCGCGGTCATCGAGCGCGCCCCGCTGCTCGCCGCGATGGCCCGCGAGCTCGGCGCGATCCAGATCCAGGCCCGCGGCACGCTCGGCGGCAACCTCGCGACGGCCTCGCCCGCGGCGGACGGCGTCGCGGCGCTCGCGGCCTACGACGCCGCGATCGTCGTGAAGAGCGTCCGCGGCGAGCGCCGGATCCCCTTCTCCGCGCTGCAGACTGGCTACAAGCAGGGCTCGCGCGCGCCGGACGAGGTCATCGTCGCCGTCGAGCTCGCGCTCCCGCCCGAGGGTTCGCCCTGGCTCTGGCGCAAGGTCGGCACGCGGCGGGCGCAGGCCATCTCCAAGGTCGCGCTCGCGGGCATCGCCGTGCGCTCCGAGGATCGGGTCGTGCGATTTGGCCTCGGCATGGCCTCCGTCGCGCCGGTCACCGCGACCCTCTTGCAGACCCGCGCCCTCGTCCTCTCGCGCCCCCTCTCCGACATCACGGCCGATGCGCTGGATGCCGCCGTCCTCTCGGACATCGCGCCCATCGACGACGTCCGCTCCACGCGCGAGTACCGCAAGCACGCCGCGAAGGCCGTCGTGCGCGGCTTCCTCCGCGATCTCGGCGCGCCGGTCTGAAAACTCGATTGGCCCGTCAAACATTTCCATGTCCGACGCCATCTCCTTTCGCCCCATTCGCCCCGAGGACGATCCTGCGGTCGCCGCGGTCATCCGCGCCGTGATGCCCGAGTTTGGCGCGGACGGCCCCGGGTTTGCCATTCACGATCCCGAGGTCTCGGCCATGAGCGCGGCGTATTCCGGGCCTCGCTCCGCGTATTTGGTCGTCGAAATGGATGGCCGCGTCGTGGGCGGCGCGGGGATCGGGCCGCTCGAGGGTGGCGACGCGGACACGGCCGAGCTCCGCAAGATGTACTTTTTGCGCGAGGCGCGCGGCAAAGGAATGGGCGAGCGCCTGCTCCGGCACGTCCTCGGGGTCGCGCGCGAGCGCGGGTTCGCCCACGTCTACCTGGAGACGCTCACGGGCATGGATTCGGCGATGCGCCTCTACGAGCGCCTCGGCTTTCGCCGCCTCGATCGTCAGCTCGGCTGCACTGGACACCACGGCTGCAATCGTTTCTACATGCTCGATCTGGTCCCGTCGCTGACCACCTGAAACGTGGGACAACGTTGCTCTTGACTTGACCTTTCTCGGGGCGGAGGTCTTTACTTCGCCCCATGAACGGACTTCGAGCGTATTCCCTCGCCTTCTTGCTCGCCACGGGCGCCGTCGCTTGCTCTGCCCCGAAGCCCGAGCCCGAAATCGCCTCCTCGGCGACGCAGCCCGGATACGCGCAGGACTATCCGGTCGTCACCCAGCAGATCGTCAAGGATTTCGGCCGCGACGACGACGACGCGCGGACGCTCACCTCCGGTTTTTCCGAGTACACGAAGGGCCTCAAGGCGCCCGACTGGAGCGTGGTCGGTGACATTCACCGCACCGCGAACGACGCGGGCCGGAGCCACGCGTACGTCGAGCGCAACCGCGAGGTCCAGGGCGCGGCGGCGTTTTTCGTCGCCGAAGAGGACGAGATCGTCAAGAAGGTCGCCGGCTCGGCCACCTATGTGGCCAAGCAAAAGGGCTGCGAGGTCGACCTCTCGGGCACCGTCGGCAAGGCGCTCACCGATTCTGTCGGCAAGCAGCTCGAAAAGCGGCTCCGCGAGCGGAACGAGGCCCACGCGATCATCGACCGTCACCGGACCGAGCTCAGCAAGGAAGACGCGGCCACGCTCGAGGAGCAAGCCGACCAGCTCAGCCGCGCGAGTTACCTCGTGCACATTGCGATGGTCGAGGAGAAGGTGCGCCTGCGCGCGCTCATCGAAGAAGCCGAGCAGGTGAAGAAGACGCTCGACGATTACATCGCCCGGGAGCGCGCCTCGCAGGGCAAGGGCAAGGACGCGGACCAGAAGGCGAGCGAGGCCCGCATCGCGCGCGCCCAGGAGAGCAAGGCGCAGATCGACGGATCGCTCACGCAGGCCCGCGAGATGGAGCCGAAGATGGAGGAGCGCATCGCGGCCGCGCAGAAGCGCCACGCGGACGCGCTTTCGGCGCTGCTCGCCGACGTGGACAAGCGGGCGAAGGACGCCGGGCAGAAAAAATAAGCAACTGCCGGGGGTCTCCGGTCGATGGAGCGAGAGAGAGAATCACCTCTCGCTCTCCCAGGAGGTCCCCTCGTGCCCTCGTTTTTCCCCTTCCCCGGTTCAGGACAAACGCTTCCTTCGGCCCCCGCGGCCGACATCCCGGCCCCGCGGCCTGCGCGGGCGGATTCCACGCTGGAATCCGTCCCGCCGCCGGCCGACGAAGCGATCGATCTCGCCTGGGATGATACGCAGCCGATGAGCGTGGTCGCGTTCGCTCAATCCGCCGCGAAGCAGTAAACGCGCCCGTTGCCGCCCTTCGGGGCGGTGTCGCCGCAGTTGCCGTTGACGTGCACCGAATTCCACGGCCGGTACATCTCGGCGTCGCTCATATTGGGACCGAGCCCATCGCTATGGCCCACCTGGGCGGTCATGGTGGCGTCTTCGGACGTCCAGTCCGCGCAGGTTTGCCCGGGGACGAGGGTGCCGTCGCGCGCCGTGCCGGTGAGGACATCGTGCTGGTTCGGCGTGGGGGAGCCTTCCCACTGACCCGGCACCATCTCGCCCTTTTCGTCGAGGAACACCTTGTGATCGCCGTACCTCGCGTGCAGCTCGGTCAGGTTCGCCGCCACCATCTCACCCTTCGCGTTGTACCAGGGGCCGGTGCCGATCCTGTCCTTGGCGTGCACGGGCTCTCCGTTCGGACCCTTCTCGACGCTGAGGTAGGCGCGCCAGGTCTTCGCCCCGGCGCCGACCGGGGTGGCCAGGTCCTGGCACCTCTTGTCCGCCCCGTCGAGCCCGCCCAGGTTGGCCGTCGTGCTCCCGGTGCTGGAGACGAAGAAGCTGAGGCTCTTCGCTTCGCTCCCGCCGGCGCCGCCGGTGCCACCCGCGCCGCCCACGCCGCCGGTGCCGCCAGCGCCGCCCGTACCGCCCGTACCGCCGGTGCCGCCGGTGCTACCGGTGCTGCTGGAGCTGCTCGATCCGCCGCTGCCGCCCTGGTCCTCGCCGCACGCCACGGCGGCGAGCGTGAGGCCAAGACCGAGGAGAACGCCGAGGCTGCGAAGATGATTCATGGAAGTCTCCTGAGGAAGGTTGAGACCCCACGATCGCGTACGCGCGGCGGCGCGTCCAGCGTGTCGCTCGCGGCTTCCGCGTCAAAAAGAGCTCGACGTAAGCTCGCTCCGACGCTCCCCTGACGTGGCCGGACAAACCTCGACGAGCCACGGCACCTCGTGCGGCTTCCGGTCCTCCGCGAAGCGCGCCTGGCACGGCTCGCCGAGGCCCGAGCCCATCGCGGCCGAGAGCAAGGCTCCGTAAAAGAGCGCCGTCTCCGCCGCCTCCACCTCGAACGGCGGACGCAGCTCGCAATGGACGCGCTTCTGCTCGGACCACGCCGCCCCCTCGATCGCCACGCGACCGAGCCCTGCCCGCGCGAGCACGCCGTCGAGCGCGCCCGGGGCGAGCACCGGCGCGCGCCCGCCCTCGCGCGTGTGCGCGTCGGCCTCCGACTCGATCACCAGCGCCATGGCGCGCCCCACGTGCTCGCCGAGCTCGATCGCGCCGCGCGGCCCGAGCCGTTCGAGCAGCGCGGGCAGCGCGTCGAGCAGCACCGGCAAAACCCCGCCGATCGTCCCGAGGCTCTTCTGCCAATCGTGGCCGGCCTGATTCGCGCCCACCTCGACCACCGGCCGTCGCACCACGGTCATGAAGATCCGCGCCGCCGTGCCTTCTTGCACGAGCGGCAGCGTCACCACGGGCGGCGCCTTCACGAACTGCACGGCCACGTCCTGCGTCCCGTGCATGAAATGAAATCGAAACCGGAAGCTCTCCGAGAGGCGCGCCTCGTCCTGCACGAGCGCCCGGAAGCGCCCGTGAAACGCCTCCACCCGCGTGCAAGGAGCGACCTCCTTGAACCAGTTTTTCCCGACGACCCGCTCGGGAGGCAGGCGCGAAAGGGAGGACTCGTATCGGTTGTACAAAAGAATCGTGCCGACCTCGTCGAGCACCACGAACCCGTACGGGAGCTCGTCGACCTCCTCCTTCGACATGGAGGCGATGCGCTCAACGGCGTCGAGCGTGCCGTCCTCCGATACCATCGCGGCCTGCACGGCCTTGAAGAACCCCCGGCTCAACGAACACCTCCATCTCGAATTCGGAACGCCTCACCCCATCCCCCCTTGTCGAGCAGTCGCATCAGGCCCCCGAGCATCTCGGGGACGTGATATCGCTGGAAACGCGCCGCATGGAACATCGAGGCGGCCTCGAAGACGGCAAACACCCACGTGGCCACCGCCTTCGGAATCGCGGACCGCGCCCGCTCCACGCCTGCCACCGTCACCATGCCGTCCGCCGAGATCCGGAAGGCATCCATCGCCGGATGCTCCGCCGCCGTGCGCGCCCAGGCCGTCAGCATGATCGACGACGCGAGCTTCGGCCCCAGCCATTTGCGCGTGTAGACCGAGCACGCATTCATCACGGCCGCGGCCAGCGCCACCTCCGTCGCATTGCCTTCCAGCATCGCCGGGCGCAGGGACGCGGTCGGCGTCTCGGAGGACGGCGGGCGTGGCGGCGGCCACGACGACGAACCTCGCTCGTCGAGCGCGAGCACGTCGAACACCGCGTGGGAAACGCCTCGAAGGGCGGCGAGCGTGACCTCGACGTCGGCGTCCGCTGGCACCCCGTCGGCGCGGGCGCGGAGCACGCGCCCTCGCTCGAGGACGATCTCGCCTCGCCGCTTCGGGGATCGGACCGAAACGACGCACGTCCGGCCTCGGGAGCCGAGGGTGCCGAGCAGATCGTCGAGCCCTACCTCGTCGAGTTGACCTCGGAGGATGAGCCGACCCCGCGCGCGATCCGAGGAGACGCCCGCCCGATCGCCCCAACCGGCGTCCGTCGTGGCCCCACCGAACCACGCTCCTCCCCCATCCCCAAGGGCGGCGCTGTCGAACATGAGCACTCCCTTCCTTCCGTTGTACATGGTTTGTACAACGTTACGAGAGGAGTGTCGAGCAGGTTCTTCAACTTCTCCAGCCAGGAAGGCCCATGTAGGTCCGTCCGAGCCCGTCCGATGTCTGCCCGTACGTAAAAGGTTCGTCCAACGCTATTCCTTGGTGTGCTCGTGCGTCGGGGCGAGGGCCTTCCGGATCGCCTCCTCGCGCGCCGCGCGCGCGTGCCTGCGGCCCTCCACGACCGACTCGATGGCGAGGTTTGCCTCGATGTCGTCGGCGAGCTCGTCCGCCGCGATGCGCGCGATCGCTTCGAGCCGCGGCCCGAGCCGCGCCCGGAGCCGCTCCTTGATGGCGTCCTTCAAGATCTCGCGCGCCGCCGCGCGTGTCAGCGCCGCGGCCTCGCTGTAGAGGACCTTCGAGACCTCGAGATCGAGAAAATCCGTGCCCTCGGGCCCCTCGGCTTGCCGTCCCTCGCCGTGGCCCTCGTGCCGCTCGCCGCGCCGCTCGCCCTGCCCGTCCGGCCCTTCCCTGCGATGATCCTGCATGTCGCCTCCGACTCGCAGCGTAGCGGCGACGTCGAGGCGTCGGAAGGGCCACCCGAGGCAGTTCGATCGGGGCGGATCGATCAGAGCAGGTTCAAGAACTTCTTGGCGCGATGCTCGGCGGCCTCGACGATTTTCTTCGCCTCTTCCGGATCGAGCTCCAGCTTCCCGCAGAGCTCCTGCACGAACTTCTTCTCGATCTCGTGCTGCTCGCCGTCGACGTAGGTGAGAAGCACGGCGTGCTGCAGGAGCACGCGGCGGTCGTCGAACGGCATGTCCCACACGGGGATGTCATCGAGGGTCTTCTTCTCGGCCGCGTACGCGCGGATCTCGGCGGCCTGCTCCTCGGTCGCCTCGAACGCGGAGAGCAACGCATCGACCATCTCGCGTTCCTTCGCGTCGTAGTGGCCATCGGCCCAGGCAACGCTGACAAGCGACTTGACGATCCCCATGTTCTCTTCGCGCATGACCGAGCTTTTGCCGTCATGCGCGGAAGGCGTCAAGCCCCTCGTCATCCCGACGGGCGCAATGCGCTCCTCCCGGCCCCGGCGATGCGATACCTTGCCCGCCTCGATGGAGACCCCCCTCGCCGTCCACCACCTCGCCGTCGTCGTCGCCGATCTCGATCGGGCCGAGCGCTTCTATTCGGGGGTGCTCGGCCTGCCCGTCCTGCGCCGCTGGGACGACGCCGCAGGGCAGCCGCGCTCGGTATGGCTCACGCTCGGAGGCGGCGCGTTTCTGGCCGTCGAGCGCGCGGGTTCGCCGAATGCCCCGCACCGCGAGGACACGGCCCCCGGCCTGCATTGCCTCGCGCTCGGCATCCGCCCGGACGCGCGCGAGCGCTGGCGCACGACCCTCGCAGAGGCAGGTTTTCCCATCGAACGCGAGAGCCCGTATACCCTCTACACCCGCGACCCCGACGGAAACCTGATCGGCCTCAGCCACTTCCCCGATCCGGCCCCCTGACCCACGACCACCGCAATGACAGGCCTCTCCCACCAGCGCTACCGCTTCGTCGCTCGCCCCGAGGACGCCGGGCAAAGGCTCGATCAAGTCCTCGCCGCGAACGTCCCCGGCCTCTCGCGCCGCAAGGCCCGCGTCGCCATCGACCTCGGCGGCGTCTTCGTCGACGGCGCCCGCGTCAAGGTCGCCGGACGCGCGATCCGGCCCGGACAAACCATCCTCGCTCACCTCGGCGGCGCGCTCGACCGGGCGACCAAGGAGGTCGGCGCCGCCGCGCGCGCCAAGGACGAGGCCACCCTCCCGCCCTTCCGCGTGGTCTACAAGGACGACGACCTCGTGGTCGTGGACAAACCCTCCGGCCTCGTGACAGCGCCGACGCCCGAGAGCGACCGCGGAAACCTCGCGGATCTGCTCGGCCGTACCCTCGGCGGCACGATCTACGTCGTCCACCGGCTCGATCTCGACACGAGCGGGCTCGTCGTCTTCGCGCGGACCGAAGCGGCGAACCGCGCCCTCTCCGATCGAATTCGCGCCCATGATTTCGATCGCGTCTACCTCGCGGCGCTCCTCGGTGTCGTCCCCTGGGACGAACGCACCATCGAGGAGCCCGTGGCCGGCAAACGCGCCGTCTCCCACGCCACGGTGCTCGAACGCCTCTCCCCCCCGGACACCCCCGGCGCGACGCTCACGCGATTCCGCCTCACCACGGGCCGCACCCACCAGATTCGCCTGCACGCGCTGCACGAAGGCCACCCCGTGCTCGGGGATCGCAAGTACGGAAAGACGAGCCCGCTGGATCCGCCGCGCCTCGCGCTCCACGCCACCCGGCTCGGCTTCGTCCACCCGCGGACGGGCGAGTCCCTCGCCTGGGAGAGCCCGTGGCCCGACGACCTCGCGCCCTGGCTCGAAGGATTGCGGACGCGTACGCCTGCTCGTTGACGCCTCGCGCGCGCCATTCTATCACGCCGGGCATGCTCGCTCGACGCGCCCTCCCCTTCGCCTTCGCGTCCCTCACGGGCCTCCTCGCGCTGTCCTGCACGAAATACGAGCTCGCCCTGCACGAGAACGCGCCGCCGGGCGCGCTCGCGCCCTTGCCCCCGGACGCCGCGCGGATCTGCGTCGTCCGCCCGTACGCGGTCGCCTTCCTCGTGCCCGCCGTCGTGCGCGACAATGGCCGGCTCGTCGGCATGACCAAGGGCCCGTCGTATTTCTGCTATCTCGCCGAGCCCGGGGTGCACCGGATCGTCTCCCGGTACGGCGACGACGTGGACGCGGAGCTCGGCTCCGACACGGTGGTCGACGCGAACCTGACCGCCGCGCCCGGGGGGCATTATTTCCTGCACCACGACGTCTCGTCGATCCTGACGCTCTCGGTCGGCTGGGTCGAAGCGGGGAGGGCCAACGAGATGATCTCCGAATGCGACTACGCCGAGCTCGTCGAGGTCCCTTCGAACGAGACCCTGCCCGCGCCCGGTGAAATCGTGCGTGCGGCGCGGCCTCAATAATCGACGCGCAACCCGAACCGCACCTGCCGCGGCGCCTGAAAGGCCACGGGTTTTTCGTAACGAGGGTTTTTCTTGATCCCCGCCGGAATGCTCTCGCGGACGCCGCCCTCGATGGGAAGAACCGCGTCGTACGTGAAATTCTCCTCGAATGCCGTGGGCGTCCGGCTGTCCGCCAGGTTGTAGACCTCGACGTTCGCGCCGAGCCGGAGGCCCTTGCCGAGGAGCGCCGACACGCCGAACCGCGCGTCGATGCGATGCAACCACGGCGTCAGCCCGACCGAGCCCCGCGGCAAGAGGTACACCTCGCTCGCCCCGAACCACGGATGCGCGCCGAGCGCGCTGTACGGCGACCCCGAGAGCGCGGTGTACCCCGCCCCCGCTTCGAGGATCACCCCGGCCGGCAAGACGACCTCTTTCCCCGCGTAAAGCTTGATCGAATGCGTGTGATCCCCGGGCAAGGGGCCCGTCCCGTTCGCGTCGAGCTCGGGCGTGTCGAACGCGCGCGTCATGTTCGGATCGAGCTGCCCCGTGCGGCTCAGGAAAAACCCCTCGTAATTGCCGCGCAGCGACGAGAGCGTGTAACTCGCGACGCCGACGAACCCGCCCGCGAACGGCCGCATCAAGGAGATCGAGAACGCGTCGTACACCCGCTCCGCCGACGTCATGAACGCCCACGCCCCCCCGCCCGGATTGCCGATCAAACCCCCGCTCGTGGTGAAGGTCGTATCCTCGATCGTGCGGATGAGCTGATCGTGCACGTACACGACCCCGAGCCGCACGCCGAGCGGCCCCACGACGTCCCCGCCGACGACCCATTGATGATACGCGGGCCCTTCGATCTCGGGATCGATCGAGGCCTGGCTCGTCTGCGGATCGGACAGGGAGCTCGGCTCGGCCGACGTTTGAAACAGGATGGCCGTGTCCGCGGGGCAGCCGCCATAAGCGTCCTCGGGCTCGTTGACGTCGCAGCGGCCCCCCATCGTGTGAATGCTCGTGACCTTGCTCTCCCTCGAGATCCCACGCGCCGCCACGTCGAGCGGCACGGCCTGGTATCGCATCCCGTACGTCGCGAACACCCGCGCCCGCCCGGTCTTCGTGGGGTCCCACGAAATGGCGGCGCGCGGCGCGAGCATGAACGGCAAGGCGAGCGTCCCCCCGCCGAGCACCTGCGCGTCGTACCGCAGGCTCGCCTCGGCCACGAGCCCCGGGACGATGTGCCATGTATCCGCGACGAACCCGCCCGCCGCGTACGACGTCACCCTCGTCGAGACCGTATCGAACACGACGGGATCGTCGGGGCCGCGGAGGTAGCCGAACCGGTCGTTCTGCACGAAGCCGCCATTGACGTCCTCCCGCAGGAGGACCGCGCCCGAATACCCGCGCACGTATGCGAGCGTCGCGACCTCGAAATCGATGCCGGCGCGGATCCTGTGCTCGCCGAGGCCACGCGCCCGCAGCGACACGACGGCGCGCCCCTCGATACGATCCGCGGTGGACCGCGACAGGAGCCCGGGGCCGCCCATCGCATACGAGCTCGCCGGGCAGTTCAAAATGAGGTCCGTGCTTTGCCCCGTCGGGGCGCAGGCGACGAGCGCCGGCGTGGTCAGATCCTCGAAATGGGTGAACGGGTGCGGTCCGACAGCGCCGCCGCGCCGCCAGAGCATGCGCGGCACGTGCGCGAGCGTCCCCTCGCGCCCGATGTCGTCGACGCCCGAACCATCCGCCGCCCGCGTTTCGTTCTCGCTGCGCACCCATCCGAGCGCCGCGTCGAGCCGGGCATTGCCACGCGCGAACACGGACGTCCCGCGGAGCACCACCGCATTCGTGAGGGCCGTCTCCCTGCGGCCGAGGGCGGCATGCTCCCCATTCAAATTGTCCACGCCGACCCCTTCGCTCGCGAGGTCGAACGGATACACCGCGCCGCCCCCGGATCCCGCGAAGGAGCCGAACACGGAGAGCGAGATCTCCCGCGTCTTCGAGGGCCTGTACGTGAGCTTGCCGATCCATTGCCCGATATCGCCCTGGGCGAACTGCGTGCTCTGCGAGTTCGGCAGCAGCGTCGTTTTCTGGGCGCCGGTCTCCGGATCGATCTCGGGCACGAGCGAGAGGCCGCCGAATTCGTCCAGCTCCGTGCCCCACGACAGCGACCGCAAGCTGCGCTCCAGGCGATATCGCCGCCGGGCGAGGCTCCCGCCCGCGAAAAAGAAGAGCCGGTCCTTCACGATGGGCCCGCCCACCGACCCGCCGAGATCCCGCACGCCGTCGAGGCGCGGATCTGTATGGATCACCGTGCCCTCGAAGACCTTCGGCACCCGCTCCCCTTCGAGCGCGCCCGGCGCGAGGCCGCCCCACGTCGAGGCGTGCCACTGATTCCCGCCGCTCTTCGTCGTCACGTCGTACAGCCCGCCGCCCCGACCGAACGCCGGATCGGCCCCGATCACGGTGATGTCGGCGCGCTCCACGAACTCCATCGAGAGCGGCATCTGGAGAATGCCATACGTCGGATGGCCGACGCGAATCCCGTCCACGAAAAACGTGTTCTCGGGCGAGCTCGCGCCGACGAACGACACGCCATAACGATCGGCCAGCGTCCCCGGCAGGAGCAAAGCGAGGTTCTCGAACGATCGCGCGGGCCCGCCGCGCTGCTCCGGGGAAGAGAGCGGCAGGAGGCGGAGCCCGCTCGGGTCGAGCGACTCTCCCCATCGCGTGGCGCTCCCCTCGCCGAGACCACTCGGCAGGGGCTCCTCCGCGTGGGCGGGCGGTATGGCCAGGAAAACCCCCACGAGGGAGGCGGCGAGCGGGATCCGGAGCGGAAACACCACGTTTCGTCCTCCAAACGTTCGTCGGGACCTCGAAATCAAAGCGGGTCGAGCGGATCGCCCACGAGCACGCAGTGGAGCGTCGCCTCATCACAATGCGTGGCGATCCGCGGGTCGATCCCGGAGCCGGGGTGGAGCCCCGCGGCCATCTGGATGGGCGCGGGCGAGCAGAACACGTCGTTCGGCAGATCGTTGAAATCGCCGAATTCGCCGCAATACGCCGACGGCGAGAGCGCCGCCACCGTGTACTTCATCGTGCACCCCTGCGTGAAATCCTCGACCTCGAGCTCGGCGGCGAACCGCACGCCGGGCAGGTCGGGCGAGACGTACATGGCGAGGTTTCGCCAGGTCTCCCGGACGTGCCCGCCAAAGACGAGGAACGGGTTGCCGAGGTCGTCGGAGATGTACACCGGCGGGAGATCGATCTCCGCCGGCGCGAGGTCGCCCGCGCGACAGATCCCGTCCGCTCCCGCGCTCTCGGCAAAATCCCCGAGCGCGTAGGATCGCTGGTCGTCGTGGTTTGCGTTCTCGGACTCGCCCTGGAACCACAAGCTCTTCAGCGTCTGCGATTGCACGGCGATGGTCGGCGCGCCCCCGCTCGCCCCGGGATACACCTCGAGCCCCACGTCCTCGCCGAGGCGCGGGCTGCACGGGCCGGTCTGCGAGATGACGCCGTAACGAGCGAAGTAGGGCTTGGAGGAGACGATGCACGGCGCGGCCGGCTCGGCGCACGCCGCGGTCGTCGCGAAGAGCAGCAGGGGGGCGGTCCAGCGCAAGAGGGTAAGCATGTGGGGAAGCACCCATGCTACAGGACGTGCGATCCCGCGACAATCGGGATTTCGCCTTCTGCCGGTATCGCTCGCGCCTTCTGCCGGTGTCGCCCGCGCCTTCTGCCGGTGTCGCCCGCGCCTTCTGCCGGTGTCGCCCGCGCCTTCTGCCGGTGTCGCCCGCGCCTTCTGCCGGTGTCGCCCGCGCTTTCTGCCGGTGATGTGACCTACCTCTACCGGGAGCCGCGTCTCCTTCTGCGGGGGGGTTCGGCGCCTTCTGCCGGGGGAGGGAGCCGCGTCTTCCGGCCTTGGGCGTAGCCCCAAGCGTTCAAGTGTGCTCGTGCTTGCTTTTCAAGCCGTCCTTTCTGTAAAGTCCGCGTGTGGCATCTGCAATCTCTCCCCAGATCGTCGCCGCGCGTACGCGCGCGGCCCAGTGCATTTTGACCAGGTCGGAGCTCCTCGCGCTCTTCGAATCCTTTGGCGGGCTCGCCTCGGATCTCGAGCGGATCCGGGACGCGGGCCTCGAGGTCGAGGCCCTGGAGCTGGCCAAGAGCACGGCCGCCGGAGGGGGCATCGCCGCGACCGCGGACGTGATGCTCCATTTCGCCGAGGTGCAAAAGGAATACGTCGCCGTCATGGGTGTGGTGCGGCTCGTCCGACAGGATCACGAGGACGTCGGGAAAACCGACCTCGTCGCGGCCTTGCAGCAGATCATCAAGAATGAAGCGCGGGTGACGGTTCGAACCGTGCAGGGCGAGGAAGGCAAAACGGAGCGCGTCGCGTCGCGCTCGACCAGCACCGAGGCGCTCCGGGCGGAGATCTTGAAGGATGCCCGCGCGCTCATCGGTCTCCCTGCCGTCCACGCGTCGCTCGCGGCGCGGAAGGTTCCGGTCGAGCGATTGAAGAAGCTGGAGGCGGACGCGGACGCGCTCTCCGAGAAGCTCTCGGACCGAGCGACGAAAAAGGGGGCGACGAAGACGGCGACCGCGGCGAAGTCGGACGCCGTGCAGCGCCAGGCCAAGCGGTGGGGAGCCGCCTATCGGATCCTGGCCATGGTGGGGGAGGCCGACGCGCAGGTGGCGGAGCTGTTGCGCGAAGCGGCGCGGCCGAGGGCGCGCAAGGGATGAGTTAGGCGTCTCGGGGCGCTTCGTTCTCGTCCACGTCCCAGCGGGCCAGGAAGTTCGAGGCCCAGGCGACCATGGCGTCCGAGGGGGCGCCGTCACCTTCCCAGGCGGCGAGCAGCGTTTCGAACGCGCGCATGGAAGCTTCGAGCTCGCCCTTGGCCGCGATGACTCGGGGAGTCGCCGGCAGGTCGAGGTGCTTTCGGATCTCCGCGAGTATCCGGAGCATTTCCTCTTTGCGCAGGGTCCCGTCCGTACCTACCACAGCATAGAATGACTTCGTCTCTCGCTCCAGCGTGAGCAGGGTGCCGAAGAGCGCCGCCTGGACCGTGAGGACCGCCTTGAACGGCTCGGTCAGTTGGCTCGGGTCGACCCTCACGCCGGGTGCGGGCACGTCGGACGGTGAGGGTTTCACCCACGTATGCTGGTCCGAGAACAGGCAATCATAAAGCCTGTTTTCCCCCGGGAGATGCGGGGTCGCCAGATCGGGCACGAGCAGGGTCCCGACCTCGGGCGGCATCGGCTCGCAGCCGAAGGTCGCCTCGATTTCGCGGGCGATCCACTCCGCATACGGCCGCTCGTCGGGCAGCAGATCGAAGGTGATGTAGTGGCGCTCGATGGTGACGTGCTTCAACCGTTCATCGTCCGGGTTCGAGACGAGCCTTGGATCGAACGGGCTGCCATCGACCTGAAAATGGAGGCCCTGAAAGATGACCGGGAAGAAGTCTTTTCGTGTCTCTTTGACGATGTCGATCGTGCACGACTTGTGGATGATGTAGTACGGAGCCAAGAAGCTCACCTGGAACCACAGCGATCGATCACGGCTGGCGCCGGGGAGATGGATGGCGAAGGAATAGCAGGCGTCGTGGCCGCCGGTCGGGAGGTGGAGCGAGTAGTTCATGAGCGGCGCCTCGGGAAAGCGCTCCTCGATGCGACGCCGCAAGGCGTGCCAGCGCTCGTCCGTCGCCGCCTTTTTGCGCGCGGCCACGAGCCGGGCGTGCTCTTCGGAATTGTCGATGGCATTTCTATCGAGATCGCCGTCGACCATCCCGACCCCGCGGGGATAGTACCGGTAGACGATGTCCAGGAGTTCGTCGAGGGTGTGTTTCATAGATCGACCCAGGTCCAGACTTCCGAAAAGAGGCAGATGTAGGTGGTCGCCACGCCCAAATAAGCCCTGGGCGCGAACAGATCCGGCACGATCACTTCACCGAGCTCCGGCGGGATCCTCTGATATCCGGGGTACGTTGCCTCGATCTCCCGCGCGACCTCGCGCGCCACCGGCTCCTCCTCGGGGATGCCGGGGAGGTGGATCCCATAGTAGGGCCCGAGCAAAGACACGTGGAAGCTGAGGGCCGTTTCGTCGGTCAGCCAGATGCGGGCCGAGTAGGCCGGGTCGGTGCCGCCCGAGAGCAGATGGAGCGATTCGTTTTGAAGGCCGTATCGATCCCCCAGGCGGCGGATCATCGCCTTCCACGTTGGGTACTCCGCTCGCCCGCGGCTCGAGGCTTCCACCAGGCGGCGGTGCTCCTCCGTGTCGTCGTAGACGAACTCGCCGGGAGGGACGTGCTCACGCGCGATGTCCAGCATTCCCCGCGGATAGAAGCGGTAGACGACGTCGAGCAGCTCGGAACGAGTTATCTTCATCATTTCGTCACCCTGGCGCCGAGATACTTATATTTCTCCCCGAACGCTGCCAGCACGGCTTTGGGAAACTCGTTGCAGAACATCCCCTCCGGGATTGTGAAGTCCATACGCCCCGATGCGATGTTCGTGACCTCTGCGCCGAAGCCAGCTCCCCCCGAGAACTCGACGCCCGGCTCGGCGCGGGCGCTCCCGCTGAACACGAGCGTGATCGAAAAGATCACGAGCCCAGCCCGCTCGGGGCTGCCTGCCCCGTGCGGTCGACGTCCGCCCCTCCCCATCCCGCGGCCGATCGTACTCGGCGCGGCGCGCCTTCGGAAGGGCCTAGGAGAGACGCCCCCGATTGCCCTTCATCTGCACCCCCGCCTCCCGCAGAAAAACGACAACGGGCCGGAGCGCGTGCGCCGGCCCCTTGCCGAGCCGGAGCTCCTCGCCGCTTTGCATGACGAGCAAGAGCCAGCGCGGCTCGAACCCGGGCTCGGTCGATTCCCCTTCCACCCCGGCCACCACGGGCGTCGCCGCATGGAGAAGCGCCCGCGCGTCGAGCGTCCGGGAAAAACCCCGCCCCTGCTGTACGATCTCACCACGCTCGAGATCGACACGGAAGCGACCGTGCTTGCGCGCGCTCCGCTTCGCGATGCGATTGCCGATCGTGGCGGCGGTCGTCCAGACGATCGCGACGAACAGGATGGGGAAAGGCGCCGCGCGCAGCCCGACGATGATGGAGACGAGGATCGACGCCACGAGCGCGAACGGCGCGTAGAGCTTCACCAGCGTATCGGCAAAGCCGCCGGGGCAGTCGCAGACGAGCACGAGCGGGCCCTCGGCCACGATCGTGCCCGCCTCGTTCTGCAGCAATGTCTCCGGCTCTTCCAACGAGGCCCTTCTTCCTCATCCTGCCCCACGTGGCAAGATGGAAGCGGCCCGCGCGTCCTCGGCTCGTCAGGTCGTCGGACGCTTGCGCGAGCGCCACTCGCGCAGGAGCCGGATCCCGAGCAGCGCCACCGCGAGCCCCACGGCGAACGCGATTCCGACCGGCAGGGGCTGGATCTCCCGCCTCACGCCCTCGCTCGCCCCGCGCGCGGCCGAGCGGCTCAGCGCGGCCACGACATCGCTCACGCACGGCTCGCCCGTGCCCGTGTTGCACTGCGCGACCTCGTCCTTCGCCGCGGCGATGGCCCCGCGCACCGCCGCCCCGGCCGCGCGCTCGGCGGCCGCGGCCATCGCGTCCGCGAGCGGCCCCTCGGCGTCCGGGCCGAACCAGCCTGCGATCTCGCCGCCCATCGCGCGCGTGAGCGACCGGCCCATCTCGCCCGAGACCTCCCCGACGAGCGACGTCGTCTGTTTTTCCCCGTTGTTCATCCCGCGCACGAGCCCCATGGCCGCCTGCTCGCCGGCCCTCGCGGCTGCCTGGCTGATCGGGCCGCGCTCATCCATCACGGTATCGACGGCCGTGCGCAGGGACTCCGTGACGAGATGACGCACGATCCACCTCTGCTCGGGCACGGTCGCCGTGAGCCCTCGCATCGCGCCCCGCATCGCGTTCGCGGAGATCTCCTCGATGCTCGGCGGCGGGCCGGACGCGAGCGCATTCGTCAAGAAACGGTCGAGCAAGAGGCCCATCTTGCGGGCGAGCTCGACGTCCTCGGGAGGCGTATCGAGCGCCGAAATCGCGCCCAGCGTCGCCTCCCGGGCCGGCTGACGGATATTCGCGCCGCACCCGAGCAGACAGAGCCCGAGCACGATCGCCAGCATGATCGCCTTCATAATCGATCCCCCGTACCGGGCGCAGGCGTGCACCTCCCGCGCCGGGCGCACGCTTCACGCGAATGTGTTCGCGTCGAAACGCGTTTTACAGGGAGAACGGGGGAGGCGACGGGCGAAGGCTCAAGTCGCGCCGTACCAGCGCTTCGTCTCGGGCTTCATCCACATGATGAGCAGCGGGATCGTGATGGGCAGACAGCACGTATTCCACAGCATGTTCAGCCCGATGAGGATGATCCCGAGCGTGTAGGCCCACCGCGCCTTGCCGGCGAAGAGCACGATCGCGTGCGGGATGATGACGACGAACGAGAAGCCCGCGGCGAAGAGCCCCATCACGAACTCCCCCGTCGCGGACGATCCGGACGCACCCCGCATGACGGGCCCGAGCATCAGGTAAAGCCCGAACGCGAACACGCCGAGGAGCATGAGGATCATCAGCACCGCATAGATGCGGAAATAATAGACCCCTTCCGGCGGACGATCCTCCTCCATCAAGAGGGGCGTTCCGGGGGGAGCGCCGGAGGGGATGAAGTACGGGCCCTGATGGCTCATGACGTCCGGCCATCATCACCCGAGTTCGCCGGGGCCGGCAAGGCCCGCGGTTGACGGCCCCTCGCGGCCTGCTCGTCGCGCCGCTCGCCGAGGCCCCGCGCGGCGAGCAGGTGGGAAGTCGAAGCCTCGTGGCTCACGAGCTCGCGCGGCGGTACGGCGACCCCCGTGCCGCTCGCGGCTGCGCCCGCCCGTCATGGAGCTACAGCACACGCCGCTGGCACGGCCCGCGAAAGTCGACCGGGCGCTCTGGCTTTGATATCGTCCCCGGCGGAGAGGAGGTTTCGAGCCATGGCGTCGGACGAAGCGGAGGTCCTCGCCGCGAACGCGGCATTTTACACGGCGTTCGCGCGGCGCGACCTCACGGCGATGGACGATCTCTGGGCCCGGCGCGCGGGCGTCGCGTGCGTGCATCCGGGCTGGGACGTGGTGCGCGGGCGCGCCGAGGTCATGGCGAGCTTCCGCGCCATCCTCACGAGCCCGGCCGCTCCGGCGATCGTCGCCACGCGGCCGACGGCGACCGTCCTCGGCGACACGGCGTTCGTCGTGTGCGCGGAGTCCATCGACGGAAACGAGCTCGTCGCGACGAACCTGTTCGTCCGCGAGGACGGCGCCTTTCGCCTCGTCCTGCACCAGGCGGGCCCGATCGCCCGCCGCGAGGCGCCGAAACGCACGCCGCCCAAGGTGCTGAACTAGCCTCCTCGCTTCTCCCCTGCACGCTTCTCCCGTTGGCGTGATCGTCGCAAGCGTCGGCCGGCGCGGGCCTGTCGTCTCTTCGTCGGGGCCCCGGGAGGAATCCATGGATCAGTCGTTCGACGTCTCCACGCAGGGCATGACCTCCACCTTGAACAAGAACGAGGGCAGGACGACGCAGCTCATCGAGCGCCAGACCTCGCGCTTGCCGTCGATCGCGTATCTCGGCCTCGCGTTCGGCTCGATGTTGCTCTCGGCCAGCCTCGCGGCCTCGGCCCGCCCGCAGAGCCGCTTCGGTTACTCGAAGCGCCTCGAGCTCGCGAACTTCGTCGGACAGTGGGTGCCGTCGCTGCTCTTGATCGGCGTCTACAACAAGATCGTCAAGCTCGAGAACGAGATGCTGTCGTCGCGCGCCGTGGTGCGCTGAAAGCGACAGCGAAATCCGTCGACGCGTGATTTCCCACGAGCTGCCGCGGAAAACGCGCCTCCCGTAGACACACGGAGAGGGCCTCGCGTATCGTGCTCGGCTCGGGAGGTCGCTCGGCTCGCGGCTTCCGTTCGGAGGTCGCCATGGCAGAGGCCAAGCGCGTCGATTTCAATGCATTGCCGAGGGAGGTGCGGGAGCGGCTCATCAGCTGCATGCAGCACCAGTCGTACCCGTACCCCCTTTTGTCGAGCGTGCCCTCGCAAGGCGCAGCCATCGCGGGGTGGTTCGTCCTCGCGCTCCTCGGCTTCATCCTCGTGGTCGGCACGGCCCTCCACGACTACGGGCAAGGGATCCAGTCCATGCCCGTGATGTTCCTTTACTTCCTCGGCGCGGCGATCGTCTTCCTGTCGATCCTGCTTCTGGTCCGTCGCGTCCGCCTCGGCTCCGCGCTGCCGTACAAGCCCGGGCGCTTCCTTTTCCCGATGGATTTCATCAACGCGGAGGAGCGCGTCCTTCGCGTCGTGCCGATGAGCACGCTCGTGGATTTCCGCGGCGTCCATCAGCACACGAACGGGATTTACAACGGCACGACGCTCACGTTCACGTTCGAGGGCGGCATCACCGAGACGTTCACGATCCACGGCAAGGAGCGCGCGGAGGAGGTCCTCCGGCAGCTCGGCGATTCCCAGCGCGGGATCCGCGAGGCGGCAGAGGCGCGGGACTTCGAGAGGCTGATGAAGCTCGATCCGCTCTTCGAGGTGCGCGTCAAGGACACCTGGGCCGTGCAGGCGCCGCGCGACGAGGACATGCAGCAGCCGGCCGCGAAATCGATCGGCGCGCTCTTCGCGAAGGGCACGATCCTCGGCGTCTCCGGGGCCGCCGCGGCCTTGCTCGCGCTGCCGATGTGGCACCTGCGCAACGTCGCGAGCGACGAGGCGATGTTCGCGCATGCGAAGGAAGTCGATCGCGAGTACACGTGGGAGCAGTACGTCCGCGAGTGCAAGCGCCACCTCGACGAGGCGCGCGACGAGCACCTGCCGCGCGCGGCGCTCCGCGAGGCCAAGGAAAAGGGCTCGGTCACGGCGCTGCGCGACTTCCTCAAGAAATACCCGAAATCGGTGGTCGAGAAGGAGGCGCGCGACGAGATCCACGCGCTCTTCACGAAGACGCTCGGCGAGTTCCGCGAGCAGGCCTCGACCGACGATGCGAAGCTCCTGCCGTTCATGGAGAAGCTCCTCGGGTACCTCGAGAAAAACGACACGGCTCGCGTCGAGGTGCGCTTCGAGGCGCCGTCGACCGAGAAGCTCGACAAGGTCGACGAGCTGCTCAAGAGCAAGCTCGGCGGCGAGCTCGCCGGCGGCGGCAACATCGTCCCCGTGGCCCCGCATTTCGGCGAGAAGGTGGGCGTGCAGCGCGAGTCGGAGATCGTGCGCAACCTGCAGCAGGGCTTCGAGAAGGTCTTCCCGGCCGACGTGATGGCGCTGAAGCAAGGCCCGCGCATCGGCCCCGACGGCAAGCCCCTCGCGGTGCAGCCGAAGGACGATCGTGATCCGCTCGAGCGCCTGCGCAACATCGATTACCGCGACACGGCGCAGGTGCGCGACGCGCTCGACTCGCTGAAGGGCAACACGATCACCAAGGAGCCCGAGGCCAGTAGCGTCGAGGCGCCGACGATCGAGGTGCGTTACGAGGTCGGCTGGGCCGGCGATTTCTTCACCGAGGACAAGGGCGACCGCAAGTTCGTCGGCATCGTGGTCGACTTCCACGTGGCCATGAAGATCCCGGGCGAGACGGACAAACTCGAGTTCGACCTGCCCGTGCAGCCGCCGGACCACTTCACGGTCGACTACACGAATCCGATGTACGGCATCGGCGGCGGCCCGAGCGAGGGCCGCGTCTACGACGTCATGGCCGCGCGCGCGTTCGACCAGCTCAGCGACAGGATGCGTCGCGTCTTCTTCAAGCTCGGCAGCAAGGCGTACGGCCCGCTCGATCCCGACGATGTGCAGCAGATGGCCCCCGAGGCGCCCGACAGCGTGCTCGGCGGCCCCAGCGGCAAGGCGCCGGCGCCGGGGAAGAAGCCCGGAACGAAGCTTTAGTCCCGAGGGGGACGCCTCGCGTCCCCCTCTCGGCCAGCAGACGGCCCCAGGGGAGACTGGCGCTGCATTGGCGAGACGCGATGAGCGCATGGTTCGGGAAGAAACATGCGGTCTCGACGTTGCGGGCGGGCATCAGCAGCGCTGCCATTGCAGCGGCAATCGCACCTCCAGATCGCCATTCCTGCCCGCGCCCCGCACCTCCGCGGCTCCGCTCGGGTTCCGTGTCGTGTCGATGGCAACGGTCACCGTCAAGATGAGCGGCAGTCGTGTCCCACAACGGGACACGATGGGTCTTACCGCGCCTGCAAGCGCGAAGCTCCGGCGCGCAGGCCCTCCGACCGTGGCCTCACGCGACATCCCCTCCCCGCCAGGGAAATTCGCGCGGATACGGATGCGCGCACGCACGCGATCGGCGAGCGCCACGTTGCCCTGCGCGTTGATGTTGTTGACGACATATCGCAAGCCCGGCGGGGGCAAAAGCTCGATGCTGGCCGTGCAAGATTGGTTGCCCGCTGAGAGCGGCAGCCCAGCACCGCCGCGGACGCGTAATCCCATCAAGGTGACGCGAAGCGCCTGGCCGCCATCGACGAGCACCGCGGTCCCCGCGCCGGATGGGCATCCGGCCCCGCTGAATTGAACGCGCCCGACCCTCACGCCTGCAGGCGCAGGCTGGGCAGCCGCAGGCGTCATGCCCCCGGGGCCGACGAGCGCCATGGCGATGGAGGAGAGAAAAAGAATCATTCGTTTGGTCATGGTCATGCCCTCGTCGTTCGCGGGATGCTCCGCAGTGCTTCCGTTTCAGGGAACGCGCTCGAACCACCAACGTCCCACTGCGTGAGAAACCTGCTCCGGATGCCAAGCATTGCAAGAGGTCGTCCAGCGTAGCCCTGAGAGAGACACAAACCAGGGCCGGCCTCCACGATGAGCTCGTCGTATGTGACGAGGACCGCTGTATCGTTGGCAAAGTTACGCCATGACACGGTGGTTTCTCGTGCCAATAAGCATGGGAGAGGCTGCGATGTCCCCAGCCTCTCCCATGGCATCTCCACGGACGCACCTCCGCGGCGCTCGGATCATTTCGATCAGCAACGCCTCCAGCGGAGGTTGATGATCATGTCGAATGTACCGTCCGTCTGCTCCACGCGGATGATGCCGGTTCCCTGCGGCTCCCTCGTGGTGTCGATGGCTGCCGTCCCCGTCACGATGATGGGCAAAGCCCCCCCGGTGCAGCGAGGCTCCCAGACCTCGAGAGAGAAATCCTTCGGCAGCTCGAAATCGCTGTTCGTGGGCCCGCTCATGAACACCTCGTTCGAGGACGAGGCGGTGCCAGGGAAGTTATAGCGTGCCCGGAACCGCGCGCTGACGTTCCTACCCAGCACGGCATTCCCACGGTACACGATGCTGCCAATCGTGTAGCTCCACCCCGGCGGGTGCTCGACCTCGATGCTCAACGTACATTGCTTGTTGCCCTGTGAAGGAGGGAACCCCGGGGCGGCCTCCACGAGGAACTCGTTGTATGTGACGAGGAACGCCGTATTGTTCGCGAACGTCGACACGTTCGCGCTGCCTTGGGGGCACGCGGGGCCGCTGTACTGGATGTTCCGAATCCGGACGAATTCTGGCACCTCGGGCTGCGCCGTGGCCACACCCGGAGAGCCTGCCACGCCGAGTCCCATCGTCGCCATTGTGACCAGAAGCCCCATGAATCTCGCTTTCATCTCTGCCTCCTTTGGCCAGACGAGGGGTTCTCAACGGCTCTTGAAAGCATTTGTTCCCCTGACGGCCTCCCGCGTGAAACCTGCCTTTCGTCGGCGCGTAGCGCAAGTAACTCGCCCGGGGCGACGGGACGGCGCGCCGTCAGCCGCACTGCTGCCAAGAAAGGCGGTAACGGATGATCGGGCCCGCTTCGCCAGCGTCCACGGTTCCCATCCCATTCGGATTGTCGAGGTTCGAAAGTCCGACATTCATCAAGAGAAACAGCGGGGCGCTCGATCCGCATGCGGAGTATCGCGGATTGGCCCCCACATCGCTCGTGAGCCGATAGTTCCCCGCGAAAGGCCCGACGAGGGCCACCGTGCGGTAAGGGGCCACCATGCCCGAGAACCAGAACCACGCCGTGCGCCGTGCCGTGACGCCAGGGTCGAGGTCCGCATACCCCTCATGCGTGATGCCGGTGATCGCATAGGAGTACCCCTGCGGTACCCGCAGCCGGAGCTGGAGCCTGCAATAACTGCCCATCAACGAGAGCGGGATGCCCGGCCCCGCCGCGAGACTGAGCTGGCCTGGGCCATATCGAACGATGATCTCGTCGCCTGCCGGCGAAAATTCCACGTGCACCGCGGAAGCGTCCATGCAACCCGTGCCCATGGCCTGGACGCTCTCCACGGCGAGCCCCGAGGTGGGTGGGGGGACGGTGCGCCCCTCCGCCGCCGAAGTGCCCAGGGCAAGGCCGAGCAGGCTCACCGTGAACATTGCTCGCGTCTTCGTACTGCTCATGGATCCCCCATTTCCCGTATCCATGCCCGGTCGAACATCTCGCAGGCGAGGGTACATTCGCCGATCGCAGCGCGCGTCACCCGGCGCGAAGGAAACGTGCACGTGTTCGAACGGATTGCCAAGAAGGGGCCACGCGCTGATGGAGAGAATCAGTGCGTGAGGGATGCGCGGACGACAGGAGCAATGGCGAGGTCGCCACGTCGAACGACGCCTCGCGGCAAACGGTGAGCAAGTGGCAAGTCGGTTTCTCCGGCATCGGCTGCGGGGTTGAGCGGTGCGCCACGGTCCGGGGACAATCGCTCGATGGCTGAAGCAGAAGCACGTGGCAGGCGGAGAGCGTCGACCACCTGGAAAGCGCGTATCGAGGACTCGGGCCGAGGTTCTGCCAGAAGCCGAACGAGATCGGGGCGAAGCTTGGGCTCAGGGCGCAACGCGGTCGCCAACGCGGTGGATTGCTACGGTCGGTTTCCTCGGCCAGGCAAAGGCCTGCCGATTCACCTCCCGAGGCGAGCTCGCTGCCCCATCTCGCAGAGCAGCCTGAGATTCGCTGCTCCTGCTAAATCTCCTTCGCCCGTCCCACCTTCGGATCCTCCGATTCGAGCACCGAAAGCGCGAGCGGATCCGATTTCCCGAGATCCTCCAAAAGCTGCACGAGCCCCCGGCGCGAACCGTAGTAGTTCGACGCTTCGTGGTCGGCCTCGGTGATACATCCGCGGACGACCGACCTCGAGATGGGCGGGAATCGCAGGGCTTCGAGCGCCATGGACCAGAGGCCGTCGACGAAGTTCTGGTCGGCGGGGAACTCGAGCAGGCCCGCGAGCGTGAGCAGGATGGCGCCGCGCTTGCCCGCGAGCGTGTGCATGGGCGGGCCATCGAGCAGGCCCGTGTCGAAGGCGCGCCACATGGCGTCGGCCGCGCATAGCAGGCGCTTCAATTCTTTGCCCGCGTGGCTCAGGTGGGCGTGCATCATCACGTCCGCCTGCATACCCGCCGGCTCGTCCGTCCCACGTACGTACCGACAAACGGCCGGCAAGGCCCCGAGCCGCTCGCCGGGCAAACCCCCGGGCACGTCGGCCGGCGGCTCGCCCCGATCGTAGAAGCCGCCCGCGTGGAAGATGTAGAAGAGCTCGCTTTGTCCCGGCAAACCCGCCCAGAGATCCGAGTATTGCGTGACGCGGTTCATGCTGCCCGCGGCCCAGCCGAGCCCCGTGGCCGCCTCGCCGCCGATCTGCGAGGGCGCGACGCCGGGATCCCGCGGCGTGAGCGAGGCGCGCAGGTCCTCGGCGAGATCCGCGATCGTGAGGTCGAGGAAGCCGTCGTAGAGGTCAGCGCGGCCGTCGCGGTTGACGTCCTGGAAGCGCGCGACGACGAGGGGATTGCCAGGCCCGACGAACTGCGAGAAGCCGGGGAAGTGGGCCTGCGCGTGGTGCCATTGCACGCGCCGCATGCGGGCCTCGATCTCGGCGTGCGTCTCCTTCTCGCACATGCCGCGCAAGAGCTCGACGAAGCAATCGACGCCCTCGGAGGCGTTCATCTTGCCGTCGGGTCCGCCGTTACGAAAATACGTGCTGTCCCAGGACGAGTAGATGTCGGCGTCGGGGAAGGCGCGCGCGATGGCGAAACGGGTTGTCAGTCCAGCACATTGCGCGTTCATCATGATCTTGTAGCCGGCCTGGCGGACCGTGGCCGTGGCGGCGCGCATGTCGTAGGCGCCGAGCTGGGCGTGGCGGTTGATGAAGACGCCGACGAAGGCCGGGTCGGCCATCTCGAGGTTCTCGTCGTCGGGCCGCGCGGCGCGGGCATAGAGCCAGACGGGATCGCCGCTCGGGGTGCGGAACGGGGCTTCGAGGACGCGATACGTCCCGTATTTCGGCGGCGTCGGCGAGCCCTCGGGCGCTGGGATTTCGCGAAAATCGTAGCGGTCGATGAAGATGTCGACCTCGCCCTCGTGGAAATCGCGGGCCGAGCACATGGCGAAACGCCAAGGTCCGGCGAGGTCGTCGTAGGGCGGCGCCTCGCGCACGAGGCTCCGGACGAGGCTCCGCGCGAGCTCCCGGTCCGCGGCCGAGAGCGCCGGCGCGCGCATCGAGAGGAGCTGAATCGCGTGCGCCCGGAGCGCCGGCACGGCCGAAGGCCCCGTCTCGCCGGCGACGAGCGCGAACATCAGGGCCGCGGCCTGATCGGCCGCCGCACGGAACTCGGGATCCCGGAGCGCCGTGGCCACGAGGTGCGAGAGCACGGTGAGCGTGGCCGATCGGACCTGCGCGGCCGCGAGCAGCGCATTTCGCGCATATTCGGTGTTCGCCCCGGCGGCGGCGAACGCGCTCCGGGCCTGGGCGAGGAGCCCCGCGGCCTGCGGGGCGGTGAGCCGCTCGGGGCGCAAGGGTTCGTCGGGGCGAAACGCGCTCGGCGGGAAGAGGCGCTCGAAGGTGGTGGTGCGACGGGACGAGATCCAGCGCGCGGCGCGGACGAGCGCGGGGCCCGCGTCGAGGCCACGCGGCGGCGGCCCCGGCTCGGTGGCGAACGATCCGTCGGGCAGGAGCCATAACGACGGCGCGCCCTCGCGCCCGGCCGTCAAATCGAGGGCCGCGGCCGCTTCGGGGGCGGAGGCAAGCCCGACCTGCTTCGGCGGGACGACGGCGACGTCGGCGATCCTGCGCAGCACGGGGGTTCGTCCGGGGAAGACGACGCGCACGCTCTTCTTCCGGCTGGCCTGGAGCATCTGGATCGTCGCCTCCGAGGCGGGGGGCGCGAGGCTCACGGCATAATCACGGTCCCCTTCGAGCAGCACGTGCACGCCGGGCGTGCGAAGCGCGTCCTTCCAGCGCTCGGCGGCGTCCTTTCCCGCGCCGGCGAGGAGGACCGGCACGTCGACGTTTCCACCCGAAGTCGCACGAAAACGGAGGAAAATGAGGTCGGGCATGGGATTCGCTCCAGGCAGAAGCGTCCTCCGATTCAGCGGGGGCGATCAACGGAAAACCGCGTGTCCTGCGGAGCGTGACTTGCGATAGGATCACGCGCATGACGGATCACGATGGCGACGGAACTGCCGGGGAGCGGAAGCCCTCGCAAGCTCGAGGGCGGCCGAGGCGCTGTGCGAGGCGGAAGGCGCGGAAGAGCGTCTCGAAGAGATTCGCACGGCCATTGGGGAGCTCGAGGGACAGCTCGATTCGGCGCCTACGGGAGGGAGCTCGGACGGGAATGGATGGTGGTGGACGACGTCCCCCGAGGATCCGCCGGACGTCCCCGCGCCGCTGCCGTCCTTACCAGTCGACCTCGACCAGGAGGGACTCCTGCACATCGAATTGCGTCTCCCCCTCGGTCGATTCAATGGCCCACGGCTGGGCCGTATCGATGCGGGCAATCCCTCCGCGCCGCGTGAGGACCTCGCAAGCGACGATGCCCGGTTGCGGGTACTCGCTTTGCTCGTCCAAGGGCGCCAGGGTGACGACCGGCACTTTCTCGAGGAACGACCAGCGGCGGCCGTGCGCGTCGATCAAGTGGCACTCGACCCAGCCGGGCTGCGCGTCATCGGCGAATCGCACGATCTGGACCTGGACGCCGAGCACGGTCACCAATCCCGCGGCGCGATCGCCTCTTCGATGTCGAACTCGTACCCATAGGCGTCGAGGATGAAGCCGATGTCCTCCGCGATGGCCTCACGCGCGACGGTCTCGATCTCACTCTCCGCTTCGTAAAACTCCTCCTGGAGCTCGTTGAATGCCTCGGTCGTCGTGTGCGTGAGCGCGTAGACCGCGCTTCCTTTGGGCGCATCTTTCTCGATACGCTCCGCCAGCGCCGCGAGCAGCCGCTGCCCCTTCTCGACGAGGTGCTTCGGGTAGTAGTCGTCCTCGATCATCGACGCGAGGAATTTTCGCTGCTTCACGGTTTCGTTCTCGATGGTCATTTTGCGCGCGGCAGCATGCCACCCCTCGGCCATCGGCACAAGCCGACGCATGCTTGATGCGATGCGCGCGCCGTCCTATGCTCGGGCGATGGGCGCGACCATCTACATCGGCAAGAATCTCCGTCTGGAGCCGCCGGGCGATGACGGCGGGAATCTGGGATTGGTCGGAGCCGACCTGGATTCCGAGAACATGTCCTGGAGCTCAATCAGCAAGCTCCAGGAGCTCGCCGAGCAGCAGCTCGGGATTCCACCCGAAACCTGGCCATTTTACGAGGACGTGGAGCTCGAAGAGAATCTCCCGATGGAGGACGTGCTCGCCAAGTGCAGCGAGTTACGTGCAGTCCTCGGCCGGTACACGCTCGATGAGCTGCCGTATAACTACTGGTTGCAAAGACTGGCGCGAGCGCTGCGGGAAGGATTCGATTTTTGCGCGAAGGCTTGGTGACTTGCGCGGCGTTCGTTGATTGATTGTAGCATGGGAGGATTCCGACTCTGCCTCTGGGCAAAGCACAGCCAAACCACTCGGTGGGCCACTCTCGGTATCAGCCGATCCGACAACTTGGGCTCGACATCATGCTCCCTCGGAGCGTGCATCATCCTCATATTCCGACAAGATACTGTCGTTGACGTGCCCGAGATGCGGTAGCTTCGCGAGCTCATCAACGCTATCATAGGAAAGGAAGGTGCAGCGTTCCTGGAGCGGCTTGCCTTCGATGAGGGAGAAGACCGGACGGCGAATTTCATCAAAAACCTTGCGACGGCGGTCTTCTGGACCGACAATATGGAGCCGAATGTCCATATTTGGCTGCAGGGCGAGCAGATCAGCCATGCGAAGGATCCCCGAATAGATCGCCGTCGTATGCTCGACCTCGAACGCGCGCGCCATTGAGCGCCCCTTCAACCAGATCACGTCGATGTTCTCGATCGTTTTGAGCGTCGTGTTATCGTAGTTGAGCGGGAGTTGCTGCAGGAGGCTTGGCTCCACGGCAGGCTGCTCGCGCAGGACGCTGGCGCGATCGCTCGTCGGAATCCACACCCGGAAACCCATGGTAGCGCCGATCTTTGCAAGAAGCGCCTGCACCCTTACTGATTCGCGCGCGAGTTTTGGCGAATTCGACGACAAATCGACTGCATCTTCGGGCACGCTCACCGTGACTTCACCGCCCTCACGCCGGACACGGTGCTCCTCGATCAATCGGGCCTCGCTAGCATCGAGTGGGTAGTTGATCAGCTTTCCGGCCTGGGCGCGGAGCAGCGCATCAAGCAGCTTGGCGTCGGCGGCGTCGAGCGGCGCCAGGCTTGTCCGGACCGAGCCGGTCCAAAGTGTCGAGTTCGGCTCGTGGCCCCTCGTGAAAGAGAGCTTTTGCCACAACGCGCGGTCGTGGATCGGAAGGCCGTGCTGTGGCGCTAGCCACACATGCGTCTTGATGGGCAACCGTACAACAAATGGATCGTCCTTCTCCGCGAAGATAGGTGTTTGGTCTCGGTAGGCACGACCTGTGACCTCGAAGAGCCCCACCCACCTCGAGAGTCCGGTCATGTACGCAACCAAAAAATCGCCGACGCTCACCCGCTCCGCCGCTTTCTGCTGGCGGATGCGCACGGCACTCGTGTCCCGCTTGGATTCTGAGAACCGGCGATACGTTTCCGGGGAAAACAGCGTGATGAGGTGAGTCATCGAGTCTCTTCCTCGTGGTTGACGGTCGGCATGGGTTAGCGGGGCCAGGAAGTCCTCGGACGGAGAGCCCTGAGGTATCGACGATGGGCTCAGCATACTACAAACTCCTGAGCCCGACCCAACCGAGAGCGCGTCTCGAGTACCGGGCCCTCCCGAACACACGTGGTGTTCCGAACAAGAACTTTTCCTCATGACCTCGACCTCATGTGCGTCGAGGCGAAGTACTACCCACTTGCCGTTGCCTCGCCTTCACTGAGCCAGTCATCGTCCCGGCCGGATGACTACTCGTTGCAAGCTTTCGCACGAGCGCTCCGAGAAGGATTCGATTTCTGCGCGAAGGCTTGGTGGCGACCCTACGAATCCGTGTTCGAGGCCTTCGAAATCAGCCTGCCTCGTATTGTTCAACAGAAAAACACCTTCTCCCCGCGAGCAAGGTACCCGACGATACGCGCAAGCAACGCGTGCCCGGCGACCTCGGCGGGGGTCAATCTGCGCAAAGCCTCCCGGAGGTCCCCCTGCATCCGATCGACCCGATCGAGCGGCACATCGATGCCCTCGCCGTGGCCGTCGGTGAAGTCGGGCCATACCTCGACCGGTACGCCGAGCCGCGCGCTGTATTCCACGAGCTCCTGCCAGGACGAATACGAGACGACGTCCATGTCTCCGTCGATGATATCCACTTCCCAGTGCTCCCGCTGGTCGTTCCCGCGATACGGAAGCCTGCCGAACTGTCGAGCGTGGTACAACGAGCCGGGCATGGGGCAGCGAGCGTAATGGCTGGGCCCGGAGCCCTGTCAAGCACGGCAGCCGCCCCTCCTCCCCCACCCCCTCGAAATCCTGCTACCGTCCCGCCCCATGGAACCCCGCACCTTCGGCCCCCTCCGCGTCCACGCCCGCGGCGGCGACGATCACCGCGGCGGCGGCGACGGCCCCGCGATTCTCCTCTGCCACGGCTTCGGCGCGCCCGGGGAAGACCTCGTCAGCCTCTGCCGCGTCATCGACGCCGGCCGCGGCGTCCGCTGGTTCTTCCCCGAAGCCCCCCTCGAAGTCGAAGTCGGCCCCGGCATGCGCGGTCGTGCCTGGTGGGACATCGGCATGGATCGGCTGATGACGTTGCTCATGCGCGGCGACATCGACGGCGCCATGAAGCGCCTCGACGAGGTGCCCGAGGGGCTCGCGCCCGCGCGGGATGCGCTCGCGGAGACCATCGAGGTCCTCGTGAAGGATCACGGCGTGCGGCGCGATCAGCTCCTCATCGGCGGGTTTTCCCAGGGCGCCATGGTCACGACCGAGCTCGTGACCCACCTCCGCGAGCCGTTCGCCGGCCTCGCCGTGCTCTCGGGGACCCGGCTCGGCGGCGACCGCTGGCAGGCCGGGCTCGATGCGGTCGGGGAGCGGCTCTCCGCGTTCATCTCGCACGGGCGGCGTGATCCGCTCCTGCCCTTCGGGCGCGCCGAGATCCTGCGGGACATGATGACCTCGGCGAAAGCCGGCGTGACGTGGGTGCCGCACGGCGGGGCGCACGAGATCCCCCCGGTCGTCGTGAACGGCCTGGGGACGTTCGCGCAGGCCCGTCTCGGCGGGGCGTAGCGCCCGAGGGCTCCCCTTTTCCGGCTTGCCGGCGTACACTCTTCCCCATGCTTCGACGCTTCCACATCGCCGAGCCTTGCAGCGAGCGCTGGGAGTCGATGACGGGTTCGGAGGCGCGACGCCATTGCGGTTCGTGCGACAAGCAGGTCGTCGCGCTCGCCGAGCTCTCGCCCGAGGAGGCCGATCGCCTGATCGCCTCGGCCCGGCCGCATTCGCTCTGCGTGCGGGTGGAGCACGACGAGGAGGGGAACGTCCTCTTCCGCGAGCGCGAGCCGCGTCCCCCGGCCGCCCGGAGTTTGCCGCGCCTGCGCCTCGCCGTGGGTGCGTCGCTGCTCGTCGCGGCCTGCGGCAAACCCGAGCCCGCGCCGACCGCGACGAACGACGTCTCGAAGCCCGAGGCCGCCGAGGCCCAGGCGCCAAAGGTGCCGGTCGAGGCGCAAGCGCCGCCCGAAGTCGAAGCGCAGCCGAAGACAGCACCGGACCAGCCGACCGGCCTGAAACCGCAACAGCACAAGCACGACGCGACCTCGGTCCCGGGAAAACCGAACACTCGGGTCACGACGGGCTGCGCCTGCGCGATCAACGATCCGATCTGTAGCTGCCTCTAGCTACGAAGGTTCGCGCGCTGGCACGGCGTCCGCGGGCCAGAGCCTGCGGAAGCCGAGGCCGACGATCGTGCCGTCGGCGCGCTCGACGAGCGCGCCGAACCTGCATTTCTCGACGAGCGTGCCCTCGTCCACGCGCCCCTCGTCGAGGTAGCGGATCCGCTGGCCCTCGGTCAGCGTGGCGAAGACCCGGGCGTCGGCGGCGATCGTCACGAGGTCCCGCGGGAGCGCGGCGTCGAGCGGGGCGGCCGCCGCGCGACGGGTCCGGCGCACCACGTTCTCGTCGACCCACACGTCGAGCTCGTCTCCCCGGACGAACAGGACGACGCCCATCAGGCGAACGCCGCCCGGCGTGGTGAACGTGACCGCGTCCCCGGTCCCGGGCTCGGTCGAGGCACGCCCGCCGAGGCGCTTGCGCATGGCATCGACCGTCGGCAGCGGCGGCCGAGGCGTGAGGACGGGGAGCCCGAACTTCCGGACCATCGAACCCAAACATAACGCGCCCCGCCGCCCGCCGCGATGCCTCTCGTGCACTCGCCAGGCAGCGTGGGTTGCCCTACGGTTTTCCCGCGGAGAGGGATTTATTTTTCATCGCCTCACTTTTTTTCCGGACGATCGGGTCGTTCGACACATGGAGCTCATTGAGGGGACTCTGCGTTCGGTCCCGTAAAACCCATGCTCGACACGTACGTCCTTCCCGTCTCCGCCGACGAACCCACCACGGTCGCCGAGAGCCTGGCGCTGCTGGAGCACGAACTCGACGAGGTGCCGGACGCCGTTTTTCCCGGTCTGTCAGGACAGCCACCGGAGCTCGACCCATGGGAGGTGGTCGAGATTCTGGGAGCCGACATGCGCTCCGGGAAGCTCAAAGGTTTTGCCGGGTACGTGGGGGGTTTTCCCGCGGGGCTCTGCCTCGTCGGCGCGCTCGCGGCGTTCGGGCCGAGCGCCGCCGCGACCACGGGGCGGGTGCCGACGGTGGCCTGCCTGCTCGTGGTCCCGCGCTACCGAAGGCTCGGGCTCGGGCGGGTGCTGCTCGCCGAGGCCGAGAGCGCGCTGGCGGCCGAAGGGGAGACGTTCCTGGACGCGTACCCGCCGAAGACGCGGCCCGGGAAGGAGACAGGGCCGCTCGGTACGTTTCTGCAGGCGGGGTTCGTCCGGATGGGGGAAGCGGGAGACCGGATCCTGGTGCGGAAGACGCTGGGGACGACGCGGGCGCGGAAGGTGGGGTGAAAGGCAGGGATCAGCGTCGCCGCGGCGGACGCCCCCGCGGCGGGCCGGCAGGTGGACGCGCAGGGGAACCGGCAGGCGCCGCCGACGCGGGCGCCGGGTTTTTCCCGAGCAAGTTCTCCCGGACAACCTCCGCCAGGAGCACGCTCGCCGCGATCGACACGTTCAGCGACCCGACCGTCCCCGCCCCGGCTGCCGGGATCGCCACGAGCGCGTCGCATTGCGCCTTGGCTCGCTCGGACAGACCCTCGCGCTCGTGGCCGAGCACCAGGACCACCGGCCGCTTGAACGAATACCCGAACGCGTTCGCCGCGGCGTCGCTCTCGCCGCCCACGATCGAGATCCCTCGGGCGCGGAGGCGCGCGAGGGTGTCGGGCAGGTCCGTCGTGCGGGCAAAGGCGAGCTCTTCGGCGCCGCCCTCGGCCACACGCACGGCGTCGGGCGGCAGGCCCGGGTGCGGGGCCGGCGCGCCGAGCAGCGCCGCGTCGAGGCCGAAGAACGCCGCGCTCCGCACGATGGCGCCGATGTTGTAGGGATTCCGCACGCGCTCGAGCGCGATGGCCGCGCCGCGCGTCCGGACCAGCATGTCCGCGAGCTCGTTCGTCCCGAGCCACGCCCGCGGCCGCGTGTGGAGGCTGAGGCCCTCGTGGTTCTTCGTGTGCGCGATCCGCTCGAGCTCGTCGTCGCGGAGCTCGTGGCAGGGGACGCGGCGCGCCGCCGCCCAGCGGATGAGGGTTTCGAGGTCGCGGCGCACCTCGCGGCCATAGGAGACGGCGAGGATGTCGTCGGGGCGGCGGGCGAAGACGGCGAGGCCGGCGCGCAGGCCGTGGACGACCTCGGGGGCCTGGGCGCCGGGGGCGCGCGGGTCGGGCTTCTGCTTCATGAACGAGGGCAAACCTTCCGATCAGTTCGGCGTGGGTTCCTGGCAGCCGAGGACGATGTCGAGGTCCATGACCACGCCGTTCTTCAAGCTATCACACGCCGGGCCGTAAAAGACGACCTGGTTCTTGCCCGGATCGTAGTCCCACCCGTCCGTCTTCGTGTCGTCGCGGCTCACCTCGGTCGTGTTGTCGAAGAAGACGTAGATCTCGCTCGGGTTCGGCGGGACCGTGTCGAGCGTGTACGCGCAGGAGAGCGTCTTCTTGGCGATCGTCGCGAGCGCCATGTCGAGGCTCGCCTGGTCGGACGCGTCGTAATACTGGTTCGCCCCCGCGGCCGGGACGCCGCCGGCGGCCGCGAACTCGTTCATCTGCGCCGGATCGATGCCCGCCCCGAAGCCGATCACGAACGTCGGGATGCCGCGCTGCTCGAAGAGGTTCTTGATTTCCATTTCGGTCGTCGCGTCCGCGCCGCACGTCTCCTTGCCATCCGTGATGAGCACGGCATAACTGTCGCGATCGGCGTCGTTGAACGCGGGCTCGGTCGTCGATTGCGTGACGGCGGTCTGGATGTTCGTGACGCAGGGGCCGTCCGGGAAATACTTGTCGGCCTTCACGAGCGCCGCCGTGAGAAGCTCTTGAATGGCCGCCTCGTTGTCGGGGCCGACGGGGATGGGGATCGCGTCCTGCTGGCAATTCGGGGTCACGAGGTCGGGGAAGAGCGTGAGGCCGAAGCGAATCTTGCCGGTATAATCGGTCGTCATCTTGTTGATGGCGGCGACGGCGATGTCCCACTTCGTCACGTTGCCGACGAGCGCCGTCATCGAGCAGGAGCGATCGAGCACGAGCAGCATGTTCGGCGGGATGGTCTCGACCTTCGCCTCCTGCGCGCCGCATCCGCCGCCCGGCACGCACGTCTTCGTGGCGCCGTCGCACTTCATGCCCGGCGAGCAGTCGCCGTCGGCCGCGCACGTGCCGGGATCGATACACGTGCCCACGGAGCTACACGTCTGCGGCTCGACGCAGGCCGGATTGCAGCCGAACGTGCCCGCGCCCGCGCCCGCCGAGCCCCCGCCCCCGCCGCCCATACCGCCGGTGCCCGATGCAGCGCCCGATGCGCCGCTCCCAGAAGCGCTGGATCCGGCGTCGCCACACGCCGACGCGATCACGAGGCCCATCACGCCCGCGAGGGCAGCCCAAGTCGAGGAGAAAGATCGATGCAGCATGGATCGAGATTACCCGATCGGCAACCGCGACGATAGTGGCAGCGCGGAGCCGATTTCAGGGCGTGCGGAGCGTCACGCGCACGAAGCGCGGGAAATAGAGCGAGGTATCGGCGACGAGCGTGGGGAAATCGAGGCTGTTCGAGGCATACGTGACCACGAGATCGGCGCCTTCGAGCTCGGAGTGGCCCTTGCCGGCGTAAACGATGGTGTCTTCGCGGTCGGATTCGGGGGGATGGTAGAAGGTCTCGAGGTCGGAATAGGGGCCGCGGAGGTCGCTTGCCGTGCGGAGCGCGAGATCGGAGGCGCCGAAGCCCTCGGTCTGCACGCTGATCCAGAGGTCGCGGGCGCGGTCGTGGTGCACCGTGAGCTCGGTTTGCCCGTCCTCGAAGGCGAGGCCGAGCGGCTCGGGCTTCGTGAAATCGATATGGCCCGACGCGGGCAGGGGGAAGCGCGTCAGGTGGATGTCGTGCCCGCCGGACTCGTCGGCGCCGAATGCGTAGAGGTGCCCGTCATGCGCGAGCACGCTCGCCGAGCCGACGATGACGCCATCGTCGTTCGAGGGCATTTCGAGCTCCTTCATGACCCACGCGGGCGGCGCGTCGTCGGGGTTCTCGACGACGAAGACGTCGGCATCGAACACCTCGAAGCCGAGGCCGCCGCTCGCGGCGCGGACGGCCATCATGAAGAGGAAGAGCTCGTCCCCTACCCGCTCGCCGTCGCCGGGCCAGTACCAGATGCCGTCCTTCTCGGGGAAAAAGGAAGCGGGCTCGTCCTTCGGCCCGTTCCAGAAAAACGCGATCGCGGCCTCGCTCGGGTCGTAGCCATTCTGGATGGCGATGCTGTTCCGCACGAGGCGAGATTCGCCGCGGACGTTCGCGTCGCTCGTGGCGATGAAGCTATCGCCGAAGAGCCAGAGGACGCGGCCGCCGCCGAGGTCGACGGAGTAAGCGTCGTCGGCGCCGAGCCAGCGGGGATCGGCGTGGAAGAGCGCGTCGGCCTCGGGCCAGGCGGTGGCGGTCGCCTCGATTGCCGGTGCTTCGCCGCAGCCCGCGAGGAGCGCGCCGAGGAGAGATACAGCTCCAACATGACGGCATGACGCTGACATACAGCGAACATACCATCATTGTACGGCTCATGCTGTATCCGTATCCGCTGTGCGCGAAATCGGTTTTCGACCGAGACGATTTCCGCGACACCAAATAGCAGTATCGTGACCGTTCGTGCTGTTGTGCCCGCCTGGCGCTGCTGGTAGCATCATTCGAATGGACCTTATCGATTCCTCCATGCCGAGCTGGGTGGTCGGTCGTCATGTGGTCCGGTTGGAGCGGCCGGACCTCGTTTCCGTTGCCTTCCGCGGCGCGACGAGCGCCGCAGAAGCCGAACAGATCCGGGATGTCTACATCGCGATCGGAAAGCAAGTCGGGAAATTCGACATCCTGTTCGACGCGAGCGACCTCGTATTTCTGGAGGCCGGCGCGCGTGCAGCCTGGACGCGCGGAGGAAAGGTCTATCCGTTACGTCACGTCGTCTGCTTCGGCGCCAGCTTCCCGACACGTACCGTGATCATGACGGTCTACCGTGCCGGGCGGCTGCTCGTGCCTTCGGTTTTCGATTTTCACATCGAGTTTGCCGCCACGGAGCAAGAAGCGCGCACGCGTCTCGCCGCGCTCGGCAGCCAGGCGGGGTACGCCTGCGCGTCCGCGTGAGCGTTCGCGCGTGGTTGTGCCCGCGCTCGGTCGCTGGTAGCATACACGGCCGAGTGGATCCTTTCGATTCCCCCAAGCCGACCTGGGAAGTGAGCCGCAACGAAATCCGGCTGGAACGGCCGGATCTCGTCTTCATCGCCTTCCGCGGGAGCACGACGACCGCCGACACCGTGCGGATGAAGGAGATCTACGACACGATCGGCGAGAAGGTCGGCCGCTTTTACGCCATCGTCGACGCGACGCAGATCGAATCGCTGGAGCCCGGCGCGCGCGCGGTCTGGCTGGAGCGCGACAAGCCCTACCCCATCCGGCACATCGTCGCCTATGGCGGGAGCTTCTCGATACGCATGGTCGTGATGACCATGTATCGCGCGGCCCGGATCCTCTCCCCATCACGCGTACCATTTCCCATGGAATTCGCTACCGGCGAGCAGGAAGCCCGCGCCCGCATCGACCAGATCCGCCGCGCAGCACGCCATAGCGTGCACCCCAGGTGAAACGCGCCGCTATCCCGAGGAGGGCGTGAATTCGAGCGTCTCGACGACGACGCGGCCGGGCGCGCGCAGGTCCATCGCGGTGACGGGCTGTTTCTGGGAGACGAGATCGCTGATCTGGCGCGCGATGGGGTCGGCTTCGAGGGCGCGATCCGAGAAGACGACGAAGATCTTCACCTTGCCCTCGCGCGGCGGGATCCGAAAGACGTTGCCGACGATGGGCTCGCCGGCCGGGCAATCGGGCGAGAGCTTGTCCTCGAGCATCGTGAGGTGGCGGATGGGGCCGCCCTCGGCGATGGTGAAGACGAGGCAATAAGGGGGCTGCCCCGCGGCCGGCACGAGCTCGATCTGGGCCGGGCCTTTCTGGACGAGCGTCACGCGCTGCGAGGTCGATGGCGGCACGGATTTCTCGCAACCGGCGAGGGCGAGAAGCGAGGCCAGGGCGAGGATGGATCCCCTCATGTGCGAGGGTCTACCCCGCCCCGGTCGCGGACGCAAAGATCAGAAAGTGACGACGGTGCGGATCGACTTGCCCGAGTGCATGAGATCGAACGACTCGTTGATCTTGTCGATCGGCAAGACGTACGTGATCAGGTCGTCGATGTTGATCTTCTTGTCCATGTACCAGTCGACGATCTTCGGCACGTCCGTGCGCCCGCGGGCGCCGCCGAAGGCGCTGCCCTTCCACACGCGGCCCGTGACGAGCTGGAACGGGCGCGTCGCGATCTCCTGGCCCGCCGCGGCGACGCCGATGATGATGCTCTCGCCCCAGCCCTTGTGGCAACACTCGAGCGCCTGGCGCATGACCCTCACGTCGCCGACGCATTCGAAGGAGTAATCGGCGCCGCCGTCCGTGAGGTTCACGAGATACGGCACGAGGTCGCCCTGCACCTCGTTCGGGTTGACGAAATGAGTCATTCCGAACTTCTCGCCCATCTCCTTGCGCGCCGGGTTCAGGTCGACGCCGACGATCATGTTCGCGCCGGCCATCTTCGCGCCCTGGATGACGTTCAGGCCAATGCCGCCGAGGCCGAAGACCACGACGTTGTCACCGGGCTGGACCTTCGCCGTGTAAATGACCGCCCCGAGGCCCGTCGTGACGCCGCAACCGATGTAACAGACCTTGTCGAACGGCGCGTCCTCGCGGATCTTCGCGACGGAGATCTCGGGCAATACGGTGTAATTCGCGAACGTGGACGTGCCCATGTAATGGTACACGGTCTCATTGCCGATCTTGAATCGGCTCGTGCCGTCCGGCATGACGCCTTTGCCCTGCGTGGCGCGGATGGCCTGGCAGAGGTTCGTCTTGCGCGAGAGGCAGAATTTGCACTGGCGGCATTCGGGCGTGTAGAGCGGGATGACGTGATCGCCCTTCTTGACGCTCTTCACGCCGGGGCCGACGTCGACGACGACGCCCGCGCCCTCGTGCCCCAGGATCGAGGGGAAGATGCCCTCGGAGTCCTTGCCCGAGAGCGTGTAATCGTCGGTGTGGCAAACACCGGTCGCCTTGATCTCGACGAGGACCTCCCCTTCCTTGGGGCCCTCCAGATCAACTTCCTCGATGCTCAGCGGCGCGTTGGGTTTATGCGCGACCGCGGCTTTGATCTTCATGGTGTCGTCCTCCGGCCTCGAACAGCGCGGGCTTTCCCGGCGCCCGCGCGCGCATCGTAGCGACGAGGCCTTTCGCCGTCACACGAAAAATCGTCGCGAAGAACCCTTCTCACGCGCTCGTGTCGTCGTCTTGCGAAGCACTTTCGGCCACGCCCCACGCACGTGCGAGCTCCACGGTGCGCGCGTTCTCCGGTACCGCTTCGAGGAACCACGCGCGCCAGAGCGGATCACGGATCTTCGAGGCCCGGTCGTCGAGGCGCTCGTACGCCGAGACGATCGCCTCGCGCGCCTCGGCCTCGAGCCCGAGCGACGCGAGCGCCTCCGCCCGCACGAGGCGCACGAGCGATTCGCCCTCCTCGATGCCGCCGAGGGATTCGAGCAAGCGCATGGCTTCGTCCGCGGGACCGAGCGCCGCGCGCGCGTCGCCGCGGAAGAGCGCGATCTGCCCGAGGACGGCGAGCGCATGCGCGCGGACGGGCGGGTGCACGGCGAGGAGGTCGATCGCGGCGCGGACCTCGGCCTCGGCCGCCGCGAGGTCCCGGCCAGCGAGGCGGATCATGCCGAGGTAGAGGCGCGCATACCCCTCGACGCGGCGGTCGCCCTGGCGCGTGGAGGTGGTGAGCGCCTCGCGCGCAAAGGCGTGGGCCTCGGTGAGCTGGCCCTGGCGCGCGAGGGCGAGCGCGAGGTTGAGCTTCGCGTGCGCGACGAGCGCGCCGAGGCCGAGGCGCTCGGCCTGCGCGAGCGCATCCCGCAAGGAGGCCTCGGCCCGCGCGTAATCGCCGAGCTCGTTCGTCGCGGAGCCGACGTTGGCCCGCTGGACGCAGGCGTTCCGGAGATCGCCGACGGCCTCGAAGCGGACGGCGGCGGCCTCGAACTCGCGCACGCTCGTGCCTGCGTCGCCCGCGAAGAGCGCGCGGAAGGCGCGGGCGCGGTGCACGGACGCGGCGACCTCGGGGTCGACGGCGACGACGCGGCGGTCGAGGGTGTCGAGGGCTCGGAACATGGCCTCGGCGTGGTCGTGGTGGCCGGCCATGAGGAGCTGGAGCGCCGCGCGCGCGACGGCGATGACGTGCGGGCCGCCGGACTCGCCCTCGGCGCCGAGCGCGGAGAGCGCCTCGAAGATGGCCCCGAGCGCGGCGTCGTCGCCGAGGTTGCCCGCCGCGAGCACGACCTCGCCCGCGGCGCTGTACCAGAGGGGGCTGCCGACCGGGAAGAGGCCGAGCGCGTCGCTGCCGGCTTCGAGGGCGGCCCGATGCTCGCCCTTCCACTTGCGAGCCTGCGATTCGAAGAGCCGGAGCGCGCCGCGGACCTCGCCCGCCGAGGCGGCCGCGATGCCGCGCGCGACCCACGCGAGGACGGCGTCGAAGTCGCTGGCCTCGAAGGCGGCCTCGGCCGCGAGGCCCGCCCACGGGACGGCGCGATCGGGCGCGCCGGCGAGGCTGAAATGCTCGGCGAGGACGGCCGGCTCGGTGTCGCCCGCGCGCTCGAGCCACGCGCCGACCGCGAGGTGCAGCCGCGCGCGCTCCCCGTCGTCGAGCGAGGCATACGCGACCTCGCGGACGATCACGTGCCGGAAGACGTGCTCCTCGCCCCACGGGATACGACCGCCGCGACGCACGACGAGCTCGGCCGCGACGAGCTCGGCGAGGGCTTTGCGCTCGGCTTGCCACGGCTCGGTGCCTGTGCGCGCGGAGGCGCCGCCGGGTAGGACCGAGAGCAGGGCGCCGGGCCAGAAGCGCGCGCCGAAGACGCTCGCGGCGCGGAGGAGGCGCTGCGCGAGAGGCGAGAGCGAGTCGATGGCGCGGCGGACGAGCTCGGGCGTCGGGCCGGAGGGAACGTCTTCTGCCGCTCGCACCGCACGCGTGAGAAGCTCCAGGCGATACGGACTGCCGAGCCCACGCTGCACGATCCGCGTGATGAGCGCGGGCTCGGCGGCCTCGCCGAGGCCATGGCGGACGATGGCCTGTGCCGCATCGGAGAGCAGGGCCGGAAGGGGCAAGGCGCGCGCGCGGCCGGCCGCGAAGGACGGGGGCGCGTCCGTGACGAGCAGGAAGAGCGGGCGCGAGGCGAGGCTCGACAGCGCGCCTTCGAAGAGGCCGATGCTCGCCGCGTCGGCGCGGGCGAGGTCTTCGAGCACGACGAGCACGGGCCGCGCGTCGCACTCGGCGGCGAGCCAGTCCTCGAACGCGCGGCGGAGGTGATCGCCCATGAGCCGCGCGTCCTGCCGCGCCGCGCGGAGCGGGACGCTCGTGTCGTCCGGGAAAGGCACGTCCGTGAGCTCGCCGAGGAACTCGACGACGCGGCCCGCCGACGCAGGCGAGAGGTGCCGCGCCAGGCGTTCGAGGAGTTTGTCGCGCCTCGCGGAGAGCGAGTCCGCGCGGGAGAGGCCAGCGGCATTGCGAACGAGGTCGGCCGCGAGGGCGAAGGCGGCGCCCTGAGCGAGCGGCGCGGCCTCGGCGGTGAAGACGGAGACGGGGCGGACGATGCCCTCGGCGTCGAGCAGGCCGCCGCGCTGATCGAGGGCGCGGACGACCTCGGCGACGAGGCGGGACTTGCCGACCCCCGGTTCGCCGGTGACGAGGAGCGCCGAGGGTTTGCCCGTGGAGACGACCGCACCGAACGCCCGCAAGACCTCGTCGATCTCGCGCTCGCGGCCGACACACGGCGAAGGCCGGCCGAGGAGCGTGTGGGGGACGAGCGTGGTGTCGTCCTCGGAGCCGGCGAGCGCGAGGGAGGCGCCGGGGAGCACCTGCGTTTGCGGGGCGCCTGGGGAGGCGCTCTGGCGATACCAGGCGTCGAGGGGCAAGGTGGACGCGCCGTCGCCGAGCCGCTTGGCCGCGTCCAAGGTGGGCACGTCGTCGGGGAGCCCGACGCCGGTGACCTCGAAGAGATCCTCGATCGGCGTGGCCGCGCCGAGGCGATGGAAGGGCACGCCGCCCTGGACCCAGGCCGTCTCCGCGTCGTCGAGCATGGCGATCTCGACGGCGACGGCCGCGCCGTCGGCAGGCCTGTGCGCGGGCTCGTGCGAGAGCATGCGGGCGATGATCTCGTCGAGCGCGGCGGGCGTGTCGGGGCGAAGGTCGGCGGGGCGCGGGGGCTCGGGCGCGAGCATCTTGGAGAGGAGCACCATGAGGTGCTCGGCCTCGAAGGCGGGTCGCCCCACGAGGCACTCGTAGAGGACGCACCCGAGGGCAAAGACGTCGGCGCGAGGATCGACGGTGCGCGCGCCGAGGGCCTGCTCGGGGGCCATGTAGCCCGGTGTCCCGAGGAGGATGCCCGTGCGTGTCGCAGGCCGCGTGGCCTGGGGCCGCGCGATGCCGAAGTCGAGGATTTTCACGCGGCCGATGTCGCGGTCCGGGAGGAAGAGGTTGCTCGGCTTGATGTCGCGATGCACGACGCCACGCGCATGCGCGGCGCCAAGGGCCTCGGCGACACGCACGCCGAGGGTGAGGGTCTCGGCGATGGAGAGGGGCCCGCGCCTCAAGCGCTGCGCGAGGTCCTCACCCTCGAGCCACTCCATCGCGAGGAAGAGCTCGCCGGAGGGCGCGGCGCCATGCGCGACGTACCGGACGATGCCAGGGTGATCGAGCCCGGCGAGGACGTAGCTCTCCCGCGCGAAGTGGCCAGCGAACGGAGCCCCCGCGGCGTGCAGGACCTTGAGCGCGACACGCGCGCCGGTCGCGCGATCGATCGCGCGATACACCTCGGCCATGCCGCCCGCGCTGGCGAGCCGCTCGATGGCGAAACGGCCGCCGAAGAGCTCGGCCGGGGTCACGGGCGGCAGCCTAACGCCTGGATGTGGGGCGCGTAAAGCCAGGCTCACCCCCATGGGTCTCATCTGGGTGCCGCTGCGCTGGGGCTTTGCCCCAGGCCCCACCGGGGCTATCCGCCCCTGGACCCGGACCAGCGCAAGCGCTGGACCCGGGGTCGATGAACTGCGCGATGCGCAGTTCATCGAACAGGCCCGAGGCAAGACCAGCGACGACCCTGCCAGCCAAAACAGCCGCGCTGCCATTTCGATCGGCAACGCTGCCCCTGGTCTTGCACCGGCCGTTGGAAGAACCGCGCATCGCGCGGTTCTTCCAACCCGAGTCCAGGGCTTGCCCTGGTTCGGGTCGAGGGGCGAACAGCCCCCGCGGGGTCCGGGGCAGCGCCCCGGCGCGGCGGCTCACTCCGGCGGCGGGCCCGGCGGCGGCGGTGGGAACGGGCCGTGGGGCCTTCGCTTGCGCTTCTCGGCGAACTCCTGGAAGCGCACGCGCTGGGAGGCGTCGAGGATCTCGACGATCCGATCGTCGGTGCTCTTGTGCAGCGCTTCGAGTCCGTCGCGACAAGGCTTCATCGTGCGCTCGAGCTCGCCGTCGGTATCGCGGAAGATCGATTCGACCCGGACCACCTGATCGGCCGTGAGGTCGAGGTGCCGGCGCATGGACTCGACACGCAGGTGCGTGCGCACCTCGCCCGGCGGGCCGCCGAAGCGAGAGCGGAGGTCCTGGAGCATGTAGGCGCGCATCGCGCCCGCGCCGGCGACGCCGCCGAGCACGAACACGCCCGCGAGCACGAAGGCGGGGAGCAGGCGGGATTTCATTCGTATACCTCGATGGAGGCCACCGACTCGAGGACGGCCGAGTCGTAGCCTGTCTCCGCCGTTCGCGACAGCCAGAGTCCGAGGACCGCCGCCGCCGCGGCGCCGATCAGGGCGAACCGGCCGAACCGGACGACGCCGGACGACCACGGAGGTTCGGCCGGACGCGCGCCGCTCGCCGCGCCTACGCCTACCTTGGCCATCACGGACGACACGAAATCCTCGCTCGGAGCGAGATCCGAGGTCTCACGGGCGATCCGCGCGAGCCGATCGTCCGGAGGCTCGATCGCGAGGAGTACGGCCTCGGTGAGCTCGTCGGTCGGGCGCAGATCCTCGGTGGCGTGGGCGAGCGCTGCGAGATGCGAAAGCGGATCTTGTTCACGCGTGGCCATCGGACACCTCCCCCGCCTCGGTCTTCGTGCGCAGCGCGGCCCTCGCTCGCACGAGGCGCTGCTCGAGCGCCCCCTCGCTGCATCCGAGCGCCTCGGCGGCCTCCTTCGCCGAGAGCCCCTCCACGGTCACGAGCACGAGGGCCGCGCGATCTTGTGGCTGGAGGGCCTTGAGCATCGCGTCGAGCTCGTTCAAGGCGACGCGCGCCTCGGCGCGCACGAGGCCGTCGAAGCGGGGCTCGCCCGTCTCCTCGGCGGGACGCTCGCGGCGCTTGCGAAGGAGGTCGACGCACGCGTTCGTCACGATACGGTAGAGCCAGGTCTCTATCTTGGCGCGGCCATCGTAGCGACCTTCCGAGAGGGCGCGGAAGGCGCTGGCGTAGGCGTCCTGGAGCGCGTCCTCGGCGTCGGCGAGGTTGCCGACGAGGCGCGCCGCGAGCCGATAGAGCGGCACGCGCGTGTGGTCGACGATCGGCCGGAAGGCCGCCACGTCTCCACCGGCCACACGCGCTGCGACGAGCCTCAGATCGACGGACATGCGCGCCGGACTCTACCGCGAGGGCGGCGCCTGCGTCTCGCCGTGTTCGCGCCCGCCGTGCTTGCCGCGGAAATGCGGCGGCATCTGGGGGCCTTCCTCGATCCGCTGCGCGAGCGTGCTCCGCTGCTCGGCGTCGAGCACCGGCACGATCGCGGAGAGCGCCTTCACGAGGTGATCACCACCCATCGGCCGCATCTCCTTCGGGGGCAGGAGCGCCTCGGCGTCGAATTTTTCGCTCCGGAACGAGTCGAACGCTGCCTTCATCCGGGCGCGCATCTCCTCGTGCTTCTTCGCCCACGCCTCCCGATCCATCCCCTCGGGCTTCTCGGCCTTCTCGGGCCGCGCGGCCTCGAGCGCCGTCTTGATCTGCTCGCGTTGCTCGTCGCGGAGCTCGAGCCCGTGCAGGAAGAAGCCCATCGGCCCGTGCTCGCCGCGGGGACCACGCATCGCGCCCTCGGGGCCACGCGGACCACGCTCGCCTTCCTCGGGGCCACGCGGGCCACGCATCGCGCCCTCGGGGCCACGGGGACCACGCATCGCGCCCTCGGGACCACGCGGCCCGCGCTCGCCGTCCTCGGGGCCGTGGCGCCGCGCGTGCTTCATGCCTTCCGGCCCGTGCTTCGCCATCCGCTCCTCGACGTGCGTCACGAGCTCGGCGCGCTGGGCCGGGGTGAGCGTCGCGTGCAGCGTGGTGAGCGCCTTCGCGACGGCCGCGCGCCGCTCGCTCGCGATCTTCTCGCCGTCGCCGAGCTTCGCCTTCACGGCGGCCTCGTCGATCTTGCCGGCGCGCACGCCGTCGGCGAGCGCCTTGTGGAACGCCTTCCGATCCGCTTCGTGCGTGTCGCCGAGCGTCGAGAGCGCGCCCTCGATGGTCTTGCGCTGGGCGTCCGTCAGGTCGAGCTCGTGGAGCGCCGTCACGAGCAGCTCGCCGCCGCCGTGGTGACGACCGAACTTGCCACCGCGCTCGTGCGGAGCCGCCTGGGTTTCCTGCGAGGCTTCCGAGGCCGAGGCGACCTCTTCGTCCGGGCTCGCCGACGCACAACCGCCCATGGCGAGGGCAAGAGCGAAGGTAAGGGGCGCGAAGAACTTCTGGGTACGGGTGAACATGATGGTCTCTCCTCGGCCTCGCTCTCGATACATCAGCGAGGTCTCGATCCAACTGACGGGGCGAGCCGGCCGATCCCTACGCGAGGGCGATGTTTTTCTCTCCCGCGGCAAGGGCGGGGTTTCGTTCCGCAACGGCGGGGTCATGTTCCGCAACGGCGGGGGCGTGTTCCGCAACGGCGGGGGCGTGTTCCGCAACGGCGGGGTCGTGTTCCGCAACGGCGGAGTCGTGTTCCGCAACAGCGGAGCCATGTTCCGCAAGGGCGGGGTCATGTTCCGCAACGGCGGGGGCGTGTTCCGCAACGGCGGGGGCGTGTTCCGCAACGGCGGGGGCGTGTTCCGCAACGGCGGGGTCGTGTTCCGCAACGGCGGGGGCGTGTTCCGCAAGGACACGATGCCTCGCGCCAAGGGCGGGGTCGTGTTCCGCAAGGACACAGCCGCTCTCGCCAAGGACAATGGCGCCTTTCGTTCCGGCTATAGTCTTTGCCGCGATGCCTGCGCGTGCCCTCGTGCGACCGATGCGCTCCCAGATCGTCGGCCCGATCCTGTCGCGTCTCCGGGGTCTCGGCGTCGATCCGTCCCCCCTCGTCGAGGCCTTCGGCCTGCCGCCCGGCGCCGAAACCGAGCCCGACGTCGTCCTGCCGCTCGCAAAGCTCTACGCGTTCCTCGACGAGGCCGCCCGCGTCGCGAGCGATCCGTTCCTCGGCGTGCACCTCGCCGCGCAGCTAGAACGCGGCACCTACGACCTGCTCGAGTTCAGTTGCCTGAGCGCGCCGACCGTGCGCGAGGCCCTGGTCCGCGTCGCTCGTTACACGGCGCTGCTCAACGATCTGGTCGTGGCGACCTTCGAGGAGCGCGGCGGCGTGGGGCTCCTCCAGCAGCGGATTCCCGGCGCGCCGTTGTGCCTCGGGCGGCACGCGAACGAGTGTTTCGTGGTCCTCGTGCTCCTACGCACCCGCGCGCTCTCGGGTGTCTCCGTCGTTCCGGAGCGCGCTTGGTTCGGTCACCCCGCGCCGCGCGATACCTCGGCGCTCGCCGAGGCGCTCGGGACGCCTCGATTGGAGTTCGACGCAGGCGCGACGGGGCTCGCGCTCCCCGGCGACGCGCTCGTTCTCCCGCTCGCGACGTCGGATCCGCGGCTTTTGTCGGTCCTCGATCGTCACGCCGAGCGCTCCCGCGTGGCGCGCGAGCGACCGCACGACTTTTTCGGGGAGGTGCGACAGCGGGTGTTCGAGAAGTTGCGTGACGGAGCGCCCGATCTCGAGGTCGTGGCGCGCGCGCTCTCCATGAGCCCGCGCACGCTCCAGCGACGCTTGACGGAGGAGGGCACGACGTTCCAGGAGCTCGTCGACGGGCTGCGGCGCGAGATGGCCGGCGCCTACGTGCGCGATACGGAGATGCCGCTCGCGGAGATCGCGGTGGTCCTGGGGTACCGCGAGACGGGCGCGTTCCTGCGCGCATTCAAGCGCTGGTACGGCGTCGCGGCGAGCCAGATGCGCGGGGCGCGGGCTCGCTCTGGCGCGCCCTGATCTCATTTCTGGCGCGCGCGGATCTCGCGTGAATCGGAGGGGCAATGGGAGGATCGCCCCGTCACCCCCTTCACGAGGAGCCTTCATGCAGAGCCGCGTTGCGATCTTCCTTTTCACCGTCGCGAGCCTCGCCGGCGGCGTCGGATGCGACGCCGAGTCGCCCACGACGAGCGGGAGTTCCAGCAGTGGGACGGGCGGACCGGGCGGGATGGGTCCCGGCGGCGCCGGAGGCACGGGCGGCATCGGAGGGATGGGTCCCGGCGGTGCCGGGGGCACGGGTGGCGAGGGCGGTGCAGGCGGCGCGGGTGGCTCCGGCGGACTCGGCGGCGAGGGGGGCGCGGGCGGCAGCGGTGGCAGCGGCGGCGCAGGCGGCGAGGGCGGCTCCGGTGGAATGGGCGGCGCAGGCGGCATGGGCGGTGCTGGTGGCGCAGGCGGGATGGCTGGCGCGGGCGGCATGGGC
>NZ_JASBQE010000039.1 GCF_029960785.1 Polyangium sp. 15x6 | reverse complement strand
CCGCCCGTGGCGCCGCCGATGGGCGCGCCTCCCGGGTTGCCTCGGTTCGGGACGCCGGCGGCGCCGCCCGCGCCGGGGGCCGTCTCCGCCTCCGCGCCCCCTGCCGCACCCGCTGCGGAGCCCGCGCTCGCGCCGGCGCAACCCGCCAGCCGGAAGAAGCGACCGCCGCCGCTTGCGCTCGCGATCGCCGGTGGCGCGGTCGCGTTGATCACCGCGGGGGCCGTCGTGATGTTCACGGGCGGCTCGGATCCGGACGCGAATCCGAACGCCGGCGCCTCGGCGTCGACCTCGGCCAAGTCTCCGCTCGCGACGCCCGAGACCCAGCCGTCCGACTCCGCCGCCGTGCCGCCGTCCACGGCGCCCTCCGCGCCTCCCGCGGGATACGGGCTCTTGACGGTGGTGTTTCCCTCGGAGGGAAACGTGTACGTGAGCGGAAAGAAGCTCGGCCGCACGAACGAGACGTTCCAGGCGCCGTGCGGCAGCAAGTTCGTGCGCGTGTCGAGCTCGGCCGAAGGGCGCTATCCGGAGTGGCTCTCGGCAGGAGAGACGGTGCTCGTGCCTTGCCAGGATTCGCTGCGGATCGAGGTCGTTCCTGGCAAGCCGCCGCTGCAAGTGCCGCGGAAGAAGAAGCGCTAGGCAGCGGGATTCGCGGGGGAAGGCTCGCCGGCGCGGGCGAGGCACAACGCGATCACGTCGCGCGCGCCCGCCTCGACGAGCGCGTCGCGGCAGGCCGAGAGCGTGGATCCCGTGGTGGCGACGTCGTCGACGAGGAGCACCCTGCGTCCTTGTACGGCTCGAGGGGATCGCACGACGAAGGCCCGCGTGACGTTCGCGAGTCGCTCGACGCGCCCGAGCGTCGCCTGCTGCGGCGTGTCCCGAAGCCGCACCAGCGCGCGCGCTGCGAGAGGCACGCCGAGCTCGTCCGAAGCCGCGTGCGCGAGCAGCGCCGCCTGGTTGTACCCGCGCTCCGCGAGCCTTCGCGGATGTAGCGGTACGGGGATCACGAGGTCCACGACGGGCGCATCCTCCCGCACGAGCCCGCGCAGGAGATGGCCGAGCGGGCGCCCGAGATCGGGCCGCTCCCCGTACTTGAACCGCCTGAGCGCGGCCGCGATGGCGCCTCCGAACGTCGCGAACGCGAGCGGCTCGCCGGGCGTGTTCGCGGTTCGGAGGACGGTCGCCGCGCACGGCGGGCAAAAGACACGGTCGCGGCGCACGGGCGCATCGCAGGCCGCGCAGGCCGGAGGGCTGAGGGTGTCGAGCAGGGCGCGGGCGATCGCGCGTGCGGCCAGGAACGCGAGAACGAAGGGACGCGAGAGGGACATGCCCGAACATCGAAGCCAACGACCCAGAGTTGCGTGAGGGCGAACGAAATTCTGCGCAACGTCGCGGGGGTCGCTGTACGATTCGCGGCGAGGTGCTCGCCCGACACGAACACGATCTGCGCACGACCTGCTCCACGCGGAGGCCCGCTTGACCGGCCGCGACGAGTGGCGCTGGACCGACGAGCAAGGCGTGCAGCGGCTCGTGCGAACCGACGAGCTGCGGGAAGCCATCGCGACCCGCGTGCTTCCGTCGTCCGTCCTCGTCTGGCGCGAGGGCATGGAGGCGTGGGTCCCCGCCTTCACGGTGGCCGAGTTCGCCGACGTCACGCCCACCGCGCAGGAGCCGATCGCGCCGCAGCACGAGCCAGCCGCGGTCGCGCCGCCTCGCTTCGGCGGGCCGCTGCCCGAGAAGCGCGGCCAGATGGGCACGCTGCTCGGGATCACGGGCCCGGCCGCGCCGCAGAAGGGCGCCCAGGGCGTGCCGATCGTGGTGCCCTCGGGCGCAGGCACGGAAGCCGTACCCCCGGGCGCCGCGCCGATCACGCTGCGGCCCGAGTACGGCGGAGCGGCGTTCGAAGCCGCCGTGCCCCGAGGCCCGACCGCATCGCCCGAGCCGCCGGCCGTCGTTCGACCGCCCCCGCCCGTGGGCCCTCTGCCGCCTCCCGTCGCCGAACCAGCCCCGAAGCCCCCGCCGACGAGCGCGAACGCGATCGACGAGCTCTGGGGCGACGTCAACGACGACGAGACGACGAACGTCGGTGATCTCGCCCCGCCCGCCGCGAAGCCGCCGAAAGAGACCACGGCCGCAGCGCTGCCGAAGCCCGCGATGGTCGCACCTCGCGCGGCGGAGAGCCCCGCGAAGCCGCCCGCCGCGACGCCTCGATCGAACCCGCCGCCGCCGATCGCCGCGCCCGCCAAGCCCGCCGAGGGCTCGCGCGGGAAGGCAGGCGGCGCGGAGAACACGTCGATCGGCCCTGCGCCGAAGCCCCTCGGCCCCAAGACGTCCGAGTACTCGACGGTGGGCCCGAGCCCGATGCGCGCGCCGTCGAAGATCCTCACGAAGCCCACGACGGAGCCAGCCGCGAAGCCCGCGGTGTCGCCGACGATCCCGCGGCCGATCGCGGACAAGGGCGCGGACAAGCCCTCGGCGATCCTGAAGCCGTCGGCGCTGCTCAAGCCTGCCCCGGTGCCACGCGCCGGCGCGGCTCCGGGCACGTCGACCACGTCGACGGCGAAACTCCCGCCGAGCACGCCGCCGCCTGCCGCGCCGGTCGAGCCTCCGGCCGCAGAACCTCCGGCCGATCCACCCGCCGCGGCGGCGGGTCCGCCGCTTGCCCCGACCGAGCCGCCGCCGCCCCTCGTCACGCCGCCCGAGCTCGCGCCGTCGCCCGAGCTCGCGCCCGTGACGGCGCCCTCCCGCGTCGACGAGTTGCCCCCGGCGCCGCCTCCACGCGAGCCGAGCACGACCGCGATCTTGCCGCCCGACTTCACCACGGGCGCGTACGCCGCCGCGTCCGGCGGGTACACCGGTCCGTCGATGGCCGGCGCGGTGAAGCTGCCGCACGAGGTCACGCGGACGATCCGGATCGATTCTCTGCTCGTCGATCCCTCGACCGCGCCGCTGCCCGAAAAAGAAGCGTCCGCGAGGGGTGCGTCCGACGAGGTGAGGACCTTGCCGTCGGCGGTCGAAGAGCGCGCTCCCGCGGCGCCGAACCCGCCGTACACGTACGCGGAGGCGCCGCGTGAACGTGCCGCGCTCGACGCGACGTCGGAGGGCCTGCGCGCGGTCAAACCCGAGCAAGCGCCGAGCACGCTGCCGCTGAAGGTGATCGCCACGAGCAGCGGCTTGCTCGTGATGATGGTGATCTCGGCGTTCTTCGTGGGTCGTTGCTCGGTCAAGCCGACGGTGGCCGGCGGCGGCGCGCGCTCGGTCCTGGCGAACACGGTCCGCGAGATCCGCGACGCCTTGCCGCAACCGCCGAAGCCTTGCTGGGTGGCGAAGCAGCCCGTGCGCTGGGCGCCCGTCGTCTCGAACAAGATCCCCTTCGAGCTCTTGCCGCTCCCCTCGGGCAACGTCTCGATCGGCTACGCGAAGAGCTCGGACGAGGCCGTCGGCATCGAGGTCACGCCGTCGAGCGGTCAGGTGAACGAAGGGTTCGTCGAGAAGGTCAGCGGCGAGATCGATCGCGTCGCGCCGACCGGCACCGACAAGGGCTACTTCGTCGCCGCGAAGGACTCGTCGGGCGCGCTGAAGTCGCTCGTGCAGGTGCCCGCGTCCACGCCGTTTTTCCTGGGCGTCGCCGAAGGCAACCTCGCGACGGCCGATCGTGTCGACGCCGCGCCGCAGGCGCTCTGGCCGATCGCGGGATCGGAGCCGCTCGACGCCGCGCGCGTGGTCGTCGCCGACGACAAGGGCTACGCGCTCTCGTTCCGTCGCGACGGCGCCGTCATGGGCGGCTTCATCGGCCCGGATCGCAAGCCCATCGGCGAGCTCGTGAAGGTCGTGGGATCCGGCGGTCAGGTCGGTAAGCCCATGAGCGGATGGAACGGCCGCGAGGTCGCGATCCTCTTCGCCGATCGCGAGAACGAGGAGAGCCCGTGGAAGATCCGGCTCGGCCATGCGCCGGCCGGGTCGATCCCGTCGTCGACCCAGGTGATCGAGCTGCCGGCCGGAGGCCCCGGCGGCGACGCGTTCGCGCCCGGGATCGCGGGTTTGCCCGATGGTCGATGGGTGCTCGTCTGGACCGAGGGATCGTCGGGCGCGCGCGCCGTGCGTGCGCAGACGCTCGGCCCGGACTTCGTGCCCGTGGGCGATCCGATCGCGCTCTCGCCGCCCGCGGGCAACTTCGGGCAGGGCATGGCCGCCGTGGCCGGCGCGTACGTGACCACGGTCTTCCTCCAGAGGGGCAAGTCGAGTTACGAGCTTTGGGGAGGCGTGCTCCAGTGCGGATGAGACTGTCGTCGAGGCGATCGTTCGCGTGGGCCTTCGTCGTGGCGGCGAGCCTGTCCTCGCTCCCTGCTTGCGGGCCCTCGCTGTCGCAGATCGAGCAAGGCAAGGCGATCACCACGAAGGAGCCCGCGCTCGACGACTTCTTCAAGTCCGTCGTCGCGCTGCGCAGCGAGGTCGATCGCGCCGAGGGTGATCGCAAGGCCGCGCGCGCCGAGCTCATGAAGACCCTCGGCCTCGCGGAGACGGCGGAAGCGAGCGCCGCGCTGGAGGCGGCCGCGAAGAAGGCGAAGACGCTCGACGAGGCGGGCACGGCGCTGCACCTCGAGCTCACGCCTGACGCGAAGCTCATCGTGCTCGTGCAGAAACGCGGCAAGTCGAGCGAGGATCCCGAGGCGCTCGCGAAGGCCGTGGAGCAATCGGTGAAGGCGTCGCTCGACGTGGCGCGGCGCATGGGCGATCTCGAGCAGCGCGCGCGCTTCCTCGACACGAAACGAACGGAGCTCTCCACGACGCCCGCGGCGAAGTCGGGCGACGCTCCGCGCGAGCTCGAGGGCGCGCGGGTCGTGCTCGCCGATCTGCGCGGGCGCGCGACGACGGAGGCGGGGCTCGCGTCGTCGTTCGTCGTGGGCCTGGCGATGGCGCTGGAGACCGGCGCGGCCGACACGGCGCTCGCGAAGTTCACCGGCAAGACGCCGCGCCCACGGCCCGGCGGTGGTGGTGGCGGCGGCGCGCCCGCGGGAGCATCGCCGGCGCCGAAGCCCAAGCCGAGCGACGATTTCGAGCCCTGACATGACGAGACCGAATCCTTCCGTATTCGCCGCGGCGGCCGCGCTCGCGCTCTCGCTCGCGAGCCCCTCCGCAGAGGCGCAGGCGACGCCCCTGCCCGAGTCGATCCCCGTCGGGTCCTTCACCTTCCGCCCGTCGTTCGAGCTCCGCGTGCGCGGCGAGTTCCGCACCGATCCGTTCGACATCGGCGGCGTGAATTTCACGCGCGGGGCCGTGCTCGAAGATGCGTACGGAACGAACCTGCCGCCGCGCTTCGACGCGCCGACCTACATGACGCCGATCTACTCGTCGCAGTGGGCCGCGACGAGCCGCGCGCGGCTCGGGCTCGCGGTGGATCGCGGCCCGGTGACGGCGGCGATCGTGCTGCAGGACGCGCGGCCGATCGCGGGATCGACGGGGACCGGCGTGCTGCAAAGTAGCCAGCTCGGCACGGGCCTCGGCCTCTTCGAGGCGTACCTCGACGTGCACCGCAAGAACCGCCGCGTGTGGTTCCGCCTCGGCCGACAGCGCGTCGTGTGGGGCGACGGGCGCCTCCTCGGCGAGAGCGATTTCACGCAACGGCCGCGATCGCTCGACGCCGCGCGGCTCGGTTTGTCGTGGAAGAACATCGACGTCGAGCTGCTCGCGGCGCTCATCGGCACCTCGCCGCTCGGCAGCCTCGGTGGCCTCGGGGCGGCGGGCGGGACGACCGGCTCGGGATCGGCGGGCAGCACGGGTACGCCGGTGCCCACGACGGTCCATCCGCAGACGGGCAGCCAGCTCTACGGCGCGCACGCGGTCTTCCGCATCTTCCCGCTGCTCGCGATCGACGTCACGGCGCTCGCGCGGATCGTCCGACCGCCGGCCGCGCTCGATCTCACGCCGAGCGACACGTACGTGTTCGACGCGCGTTTCTCGGGCGACTACCGCGGCGTGCGGTACGCCGTCGAAGGCGCGTACGAGCTCGGCCGCATCTCGAGCTTCGGCGCGAACCGTGATCTCCGCGCCTTCGCGGGCGCCGCGCGCGTCACGTGGGAGACGGCGCTCCCCTGGCACCTCACGTTCGGCGCGGCGGGCGCGTACGCTTCGGGCGACAATGGCAGCACCGACCCGCTCGCCGTGCAGACGCGCTTCGATCCGATCCTCCCCGAGGAGCGCCCGATGCACGGCCGCATGGGCCTCTACGCGTGGTCGAACCTCATCGAGGCCGGCGCGGACATCGCGGCGCGCCCGGCCGACGCGTTCTCGGTGAACCTCGGCTATCGCTTCGTCGGTCTCGCCGATCCGAAGGGCCGCTGGACGAGCGCGTCGTTGATCCCGATCGGCGCCTCGGCCACGAACGAATCGCACATCCTCGGCCACCAGATCGACGCGACCTTCGGCCTGCGCGTCTGGGATCCGCTCGCGATCGAGGCCTCCTACGGCCTCTTCCTGACCGGCGAGGGCGCGCAGAACATCCTCGAAGCATCGAGCCGCGGCCGCCCCGAGATGCAGCACTTCGCCTATCTCCAGGCCGTGCTGCGCGCGCCCTAGAACCCGCTCCAGCGCCGCTTCGGCCCCGTGTCGACGTGCACGAACCTGTCGCGCCTCCCCGCGTAGGTGCCGAGCCCGCCTTGCCACTTCGCCTGCAGGATCTCGGCGGCGAGCTTCGGCACGGTGAGCCCGTCGACGCGGAAATCGATCGCCATGCCGAGCGTGTGCTGGCTGTGCGACGCCACGTGCCGGCCCTTCTTGCGCATCACCTCGTTGCGCTTGGGGCTCCGGTAGCCGCTCACGATCTCGATCCGCGCGCCCTCATGTTTCTTCGCGATCGTACGAAGGAGATCGAGCAGCCGCGGATCGATGCGCGTCTCCTGCTCGTAACCGTGATCCGCGAGGAACGTGGAGAAGCGCTCGATCGTGGGCTCGTCCTCGGTGAGCGCGAGCGTCTCTTGCGTGTGACCGTGCACGATCGTCGCGAGCGTCTTCTTCGCGGGAGCGGCGTTCGCCGCGGGATCGGCGGCGCTCGGATTGCTCGATGGAGCAGGCACCGCCGCCGCTTCGATCACGGAGGCGGTGCTTTTGCGTGGGGAAGGGAGGGGAGCTTCGGAGAGCGGAGAGGGGACGGGCAGGGCGAACGCCGCGGCGACGAGGGCCGGGATCGCCCTGCTTCTCACGTGCTCGGAGCGGGCTTCGGCGCGCCGAAGATGCTCGCGGCGCGACGCTTCTCCTTCGCGGCGCGCTCGCGGTCGGCGTAGGTCGGGATGACGACCTTCTGCCGCTCGGGCAGCTCGCGCCCGGCCACGATCGCGTCGACCTCCTCGGCGTCGAGCGTCTCGCGCTCGAGCAGCGCGTTCGCCAGCTTGTCGAGCGCCTCGCGGTGCTCCTCGAGCAGGCGGCGCGCCTCGGCGTGGCCGTCGAACACGAACTTGCGGACCTCGTCGTCGATCTGGTTGGCGACCGTCTCCGAGTAGTCACGTCGCTGGCTCGTGAAGTCGCGGCCGAGGAACACGCTCTCCTCGTTCGCGGCGTACGAGATCGGGCCGATGACGTCGCTCATGCCGAACTCGGTCACCATGCGGCGGGCGAGGTTCGACGCTTGCTTGATGTCGTTGCCCGCGCCCGTCGTGAACTGGCCGAACACGATCTCCTCGGCGACGCGGCCGCCCATCAGCACCGCCAGGCGCGCCTTCGCGAAGTCACGCGACATGCTCAGGCGGTCTTCCTTGGGCAGCTGCTGCGTGATGCCGAGCGCCGGGCCGCGCGGGATGATCGTCACCTTGTGCACGGGGTCGGCGTTCTTCTCGAGCAGCTTCGCCACGAGCGCGTGGCCGGCCTCGTGCCACGCCGTCGTCTTTCGCTCCTCCTCGCTGATCACCATGCTGCGGCGCTCGGTGCCCATGAGGACCTTGTCCTTGGCCATCTCGAAGTCGACCATCGAGACGAGGTCCTTGTCCTGACGGGCGGCGAGCAGCGCGGCCTCGTTGACGAGGTTCTCGAGATCGGCCCCGACGAACCCGGGCGTACCGCGGGCGATGATGTCGAGGTCGACGTCCGGACCGAGCGGCACCTTCTTCGTGTGCACGCGGAGGATGCCCTCGCGGCCGCGCACGTCGGGGCGGTTCACCACGATGCGGCGATCGAAGCGGCCGGGCCGCAGGATCGCGGGGTCGAGGACGTCCGGCCGGTTCGTCGCGGCGATGATGATCACGCCGTCGTTCGACTCGAAGCCGTCCATCTCGACGAGCAACTGGTTCAACGTCTGCTCGCGCTCGTCGTGCCCGCCGCCGAGGCCCGCGCCGCGGTGCCGGCCGACGGCGTCGATCTCGTCGATGAAGATGATGCAGGGCGCGTGCTTCTTGCCCTGCTCGAAGAGATCGCGCACGCGGCTCGCGCCGACGCCCACGAACATCTCGACGAAGTCCGAGCCCGAGATCGAGAAGAACGGCACGCCCGCCTCGCCGGCGATCGCCTTCGCGAGCAGCGTCTTGCCCGTGCCGGGCGGGCCCATCATGAGCACGCCCTTGGGGATGCGGCCGCCGAGCTTCTGGAACTTCTTCGGATCCTTGAGGAAGGCGATGATCTCTTCGAGCTCGTCCTTCGCCTCGTCGATGCCGGCGACGTCGGCGAACGTCACCTTGTTCTGCGATTCCGAGAGCAGCCGCGCGCGCGATTTGCCGAAGCTCATCGCCTTGCCGCCGCCCGCCTGGAGCTGCCGCATGAACAGGTAAAACATGACGAGGAGGAAGACCATCGGCAGGATGGTCACGAGCGCGCCCGACCAGAACGGCGAGGCGTCCTCCTTCTCGAAGGTGACGGCGACCTTGTTGTCGACCAGCGTCTTCGTGATCTCGTCGGCGTTGTCCGGGCCGATCGTGACCTTTTTGACCTTCGAGTTGCTCTTCGGGTCCTTCACCCAGAACGTGTATTCACGATCCTTGATCGAGACGGAGTCGACGTGCGGGTCCTTCTCTCGATCGGCCCGAACCTGGCTCATGAACTCGCTGAACGAGACCTGCGTTGCGGGCGGGCGATCTGGGCTCAGGAACTGCCAGATCACGAGGAACATCATGATCAGCAGGACCCAAAGCAGGAGCGTCTTGTGCGATTGCTTCACGAGGATCCTCGGGTTGCCCGGCCCGATCTCCTCGGGACGAGCAGACTGCGTCCAAATGTAACGCTTCTTTGCACCAGCATGCCACGCGGTGGCATGCCCGTCGATGGAAGCCAAGCCGCGCCGTCCATTCGGGAAGGACGCGGTTCGATCATTTCTTTTCGTTAAGGACGATCTTCCCCGCTGGGAAGGTCACGTCGAGCTCCCGCCCCCCCTTCATACGAATCTTCACAATCCGAGCGCCTTTCTTCTGCGCTCGCTCGATCGTCGTCCGTTGTGCCCGGCCGAGCCCGCTCATCGGGTCCTCCACTGGACAGACGTCGTGCAGCATGTCCGCGAGGGCACAGAGATGGTCGATGATCCGCGGTGAAAGCTCTTCCAAGAGCGGGATCAGCTCGCGGCGTACCCGGACGCGCGTGAAGCGAGGGTCGAGGTTCGAAGGGTCGCGGGCATGGGCGATCGCGTGGCGATCGAGGTGGAGCAGGACGTCGGAGCGGCGCGCGCGGACGAGCGGTCGCACGAGGTCGCGCGGGGCTTCACCGCTGCTCGGCGGCACGGGCGCAGGCGCGCGGGGTTCGAGCACGGCGAGACCACGCGGGCCCGCGCCGCGTAACAGGCGCAGGAGCACGGTCTCGGCCTTGTCGTCGGCCGTGTGCCCCGTGGCGATCACGGCGGCGCCACGCCGCGCTGCAGCGTCCTGCAACGCCCGATGACGCGCTTCACGCGCCCGCGCCTGGAGGTTTCCCCCGGGCTCGACCTCGATGCGCGTCACCTCGAAAGGAACACCGAGCTTGTCCGCGAGCTCGGCCGCGAGCGCGAGCTCGTTCGTCGCTTCGGGGCGCAATCCATGGTCGACGCCGTGCCCGATCACCTCGTGGCCGATCGTGCGTCGGAGCAGCGCGAGCACGTGCAGGAGCGCCGTCGAGTCGGGGCCGCCCGAGCAGGCGACGAGCACGCGATCGCCGCGATCGAAGAGCGCTTCATCGCGAACGGTGCGCTCGGCGAGGCGCCGTAACGAAGGCGAGTGCGAGGACTTGGTCAACGGAGCTCGAAGGCCTTGCAGAAGACGACCTCGTCACGCGCGTCGAGGTCGGGCTCTTGGTGCATCACGTGCGGGTAGCCGAGCGAGCAACGATCGCCTTCCGGATCGTACTGCGCGCAGTCGCCGCACGTGAACACGAGGCGAAAGCGGCGCGCCTCCTGCCGGAGCCGTTCGTCGACGCGGTGGATCATCCGGCGAAAGCCTAGCGCACGCGACCGCTCAGCGCGCGCCGCGACGACGCACGAGGCGGGCCACGGTCTCGACGTGGCTCGTCTGCGGGAAGAGCTCGACCGTCTCGAGGTGCGTGAGCTCGAAGCCCGCGCGCACGAGCACGCCGAGGTCACGCGCGAGCGTGGCCGGATCACACGCCACGTAGACGATCCGATGCACCCGCGAGGCCGCGATCGCAGCCGTAGCGCCCTCGGCGCCGGCCCGCGGCGGATCGAGCACGACGACCTCGACGCGCGGCGGGATCGGGTAGGCGTCCGCGTCCGAGACGACGACCTTGCCCGGAAGATCCCGTGCCGCGAGGTTTTCCCGGGCCGAGCGCGCAGCTCCCTCGTCCGACTCGACCGCGACGAACGACGCCGCTCCACGCGCGAGCAGGATCGAGAGCGTGCCGCTGCCCGCGAAGAGCTCGAGCACGTGCCCGTTCGCCTTCTCGTTCGCGCCGTCCCGCGGCGCATCCACCTCCGCGCGGGCGAGCTCCGCCACGCGACGCGCGAGCAGTATTGCGCCGCGATCCGAGCTCTGCGCGAACGAGCCCGCCGCGATGACGAGCGGCGCGCCGTCCGCGCCTTCGAGCATCGGCCGCGGATCACCGAACACGGCCGGGGTCTTCGCGCCTTCCATGCGCACGCGCGCGCCGGCCCAAGCGCCCTCCGCGACGCGTCGATCGATCGACGCCCACGCCGCAGGCGCGATCTCGCCGCGCCACGTCACATCCACGACGAGCCTCCCGCCCGCGCCTCGCGCGATCTGCACGTCGCCATCGCCCGACGAACCCGCGAGCACCGTCGGGATCTCGTCGAGCGCGCCCGCGATCGACGACGCGAGCACGATACAAGCGGGCGTCGCGACGAGCGCGTGCGAGCCCGGCGCGCGATACCCGATCCGCACCCGACCTCGCTCGCCGCGCACGTACAGCCGCGCGCGCGTGCGATAGCCGAGCGGCTCGGGCGCGCCGTGCACCTGGATCGCGGGCGGCGTCTCGCCCGTCGCGTGCGCGACCGCGCTCCGCACGATCTCCGCGTGCGCCGCTTCCTGCGCGTGCTGCGACAGATGCATGAAGTCGCAGCCGCCGCACGCATCCGCATGCAGGCACGCGGGCTCCACGCGATCGGGGCTCGCCTCGATCACCCGCAGGAGCCGCCCTCGCGCGGGGCGCGTGTTCCTGTCGACCTCGGCCTCCACGCGTTCGCCCGGCGCGGTGCCCGGCACGAACACGACCGTGCGATCGGCGAGCCGAGCCACGCCCGCTCCACCTACGGCGAGGTTCTCGATGTGCAGGATCTCCGGGCGAGGCGCTAGCTTCGGCCTCGACGGTTTGTCCCTGCGGTCCGGCTTTCCAGCGGGACGCGTTCCTTGCGGCATCGAAGGAGACTACGTCACGACGAACGCACGCGCACCGCCCGCCCCGTCGGAAGGGCGAGCGGCCGTGTTCGTCACTTCATCGACACGCGTTGCGCCGTCACCTGACCGGACACGACGATGACCGAGATGACCTTCGTCATGTCGCCCTTCTTGAGCGTGACCCGGTGCGAGCCCGGCTTGACCGAGAGGTGCACGATCGGCGAGGGGCCGAGCGAACGACCGTTGTCGAGCACGTCGTCGCAGAACGGGTTGCACACGATCGTCAGGAAGCCCGGCTCGCCGGACGCGGCCGCCGTGCTCGCTGTTGCGGTCGGCGCGGCTGTGGGCGCGGTCGCGGCCGTCTTCGCGGCGGCAGGCGCGTTCCCGGTCGCGGGGCCCGGCGTGGGCGCGGGCGCGGCCGTCTCCGTGGGCGCGGCCGCGGCCGTTTCGGTCGGCGCGGGCGCGGGCGCGGGAGCCGGCGCAGGCGCGGGCACGGCGACCGTGCTCGGGATCGCCGGCGCCTCGGGGACGGCCGTTCCCTGCGGCTGCGTCGCTGCCTGCGGCTGCTTCAGCTTGAAATACACGAGCACGCCGATGCCGATCACGCTGAGCGCGACGAGCGCGACCACGAGGACGAACACGCCCGTGTTGCGCTTCGGCCCGCCTTGCTGACGAGCCGCCTCCTGCTGCGCCATCCACAGCGCGGCGGGATCCGGGCGCGGTAGCGACATCGCGGTCTCGATCTGCGACTGCGCCACGCGCTGGCCGTATTGCTGCGGCACGTGCACGTTCGGGTTGCTGATCGGATACTGCGGCTGCGGCTGCCCGTACTGCGGTTGCGGCGGCTGCTGCCCGAAGCCGAAGCCCGGCTGCTGCGGCGCCATCGCGCCGTTGAAGCCCGGCTGCTGCGGCGCGGGATAACCGCCGAATCCAGGTTGTTGCGGCGCGCCGAACCCTGGCCGCGGCGGCCCGGGATCCGGGATCTTCGTGTTCGCCGGGAGCGCGATCGTCGCGTTCAGATCGTCCGCGTCGCCCGGATATCCGCTGTTCGGCAGCGCCGCGGTGCGCTCGTTCTGCCCCGGACCGGGCATGCCCGCCGCGGGGAGCGGCGTCGTGAGCTGCGGCCGATGCTGCGCCTGCGGCATGGCCGGACGACCTGCGCTCGGCAGCGGTCCACCTTGGGACTTTTCGAGGTGCTCGCGCGTCGCCACCGTGGTCGGCACGTCCTCGTCGTCGTCCATGAGCGACGTGGCGGCCATCTGCTGCGACGCGGATCGATCCTCGGGCGGCGGCATCGCCGCGGGCGCGCGGTTCGCGATCGGCTGCGCTGCCGATTTCGACGGCGCCGTCCCGCTCGCGCGGCCGCGACGATCGTCGTCCTCGTCTTCGAGCAGCGAATCATCGTTCAGGCCGCCCTGCGCGCGGAGCTGATCGACGTTGACCGTCGACGTCACCTCGGCGGCCCACGCGAGGTGCGCCTCGCGCTTGGCGATGCGATCGGTGAAGACGTGCCGGACGAACTGCGCGACCTCCTCGGGTCCGACGAACGCTCCGCTCTGGTTCAGATAGACCTGCAGGGCGCGGGAGAACTCGCGGGCCGTCTGGTAGCGGTCCTTCTTGTTCTTCGCGAGCGCCTTCATGACGACCGCTTCGAGCCCCTGCGGATAACCGCGGACGATCGTCGAGGGCAGTGGCACCACGCAGGCCTGCACCTTCTCGAGCGTGTCGAGATCGGTATCCATGCGGAAGAGGCGCTGGTTCGTGGTCAGCTCCCAGAGCACGACACCGAGCGCGAAGATGTCCGTCGTGCGATCGACGTCCGCGCCGCGCACCTGCTCGGGCGACATGTACGCGAGTTTGCCCTTGAGCGTGCCCGCGCGGGTCGACGCGAGCCGATCGGCGACCTTCGCGATGCCGAAATCGACGACCTTCGTGTAGCCGTCGTACGTGACGAACAGGTTGTGCGGCGTCACGTCGCGGTGGACGAGCCCGAGGAGCTGGCCGTTCTTGCCGCGCAGCTCGTGCGCCGCGTGGAGGCCCTCGGCCGCGTCCGCGCAGATGCGCGCCGCGAGCTCGGGGCTGATGTTCATCCGCTTCTCCTCGGCCCGCCGCATGACCTCGCGCAGCGGCTCGCCGTGGAGGTACTCCATCGCGATCCAGTACGTGTTGTCGTCTTTGCCGAGATCGAAGACCTGCGCGACGTTCGCGTGGTTGATCCCGGCCGCGATGCGGGCTTCGTCGAGGAACATGTCGACGAACTGATCGTCCTCGACGAGGTGCGGGTGGATGCGCTTGATCGCGACCCACTTCTGGAAGCCCCCGGGGCCGTCCATGCGCGCCAGATGCACGCTCGCCATGCCTCCGACGCCGATCTCGTCGACGACGCGGTATCGTCCGAGGAAGAAGGTCCCAGGCGGCTGCTGCTTTTCCGGTTCCTTCGGGCGGGGACCGGACGAGGAGGCGGGCGCGCTCCTGTTGTTCGCCGGTGCCGGACCGCCCGGTCGCGAAGCAGCGGGTCGAGGCGGAGGTTGAGCCATGACGCGTTGATTGAATCCTACCGCGAAAACGATTCCACTTTCCATGCGCCGGAGAGAGCGCGTGGACGCTTCCGGATGTTCAGCGGGCGAGCACGCCTCTCCGAGGCCAGAGGTAGGGAGCCTACCGAAGTGGCTCGAACTTCAGGGGAAAGGCTGCCCAGGCTGGCCGCGCTCGAAGTAGAAGCGGAAGAAACCCGTCACACGCGATTGCAGTTCCTTCGGGATCTCGTTCGCGGGCGCGTCCACGGGAGCGTCGCGCGGATCACCCATCCACACGTCGAACTCCGCGTCCGTGTACTTCTCCGCGGCCTCGGCCTCGTTCGGGTCCCCGCTGAACAGCGAATGAAACGTGATCGAGCCATCCACGGCATAGAGGATCACGTTCTGGTTGTGGCAGGAGCGCTGGAGGTAGAGCGCGACGTGGATCGCCGGCTGATCCGCAGGCGGCGGCGTCGGGAAATCCGAGCCCGGAGGCAAGACGCCCGGCGAGAGCGTCACGTCGAGCGGCTTGCCGAGGAGCTCCTCCCGGACCTGGCTCACGTCCTCGACGAGCACCGCGAGCCCGTCCGATACCTCTTGCAGATCGGTCCCGCGCTGCACGCGCATCTGCAGCGTCGAGCGGTACGGCACCGCCGCGAAGAAGTCCGGGCGCAGATCGTAGGCGTCGAACCAGCAGTCCTTCGCGACGAGCGCGTCGCTCTTGACCTCGCCTTCGCCCTGCCCGAGCGAACAACCCATCGCGCCGAGCGCGAGCAGCGACGCGACCGCGAGGCAAAGACGCGCGCTCACGCCGCGCCTCCCGCGCTCGCGTGGATCGCGGCCTTGATCGTGGCCCCGCCGCAGACGCGATCGCCGTCGTACGCGACCGCCACCTGCCCGGGAGAGACGGCCTTCACCGGCGTGCGGAAGCGCGCGACGAGCACCTCGCCCTGCTCCGGATCCTGCATGCGCTCGATCGTCGCGCGTTCGCCTTCGTGACGCGCGCGCACCCGCACGTCGGCTTCGAGCGGGAACGTCACGTCGTCGCTCCACGCGCCCGCTTCGAGCAGCGCGCCCGTCGCGAGCAGCGCGTCCTCGCCGCCGAGACGCACCGCGCCCGACTCCGCGTCGATCCCCACGACGAACGCAGGCCGACCGAGCGCCACGCCGATACCTTTGCGCTGGCCGATCGTGAACCGATGCACGCCCTCGTGGTGCCCCACCGTGCGCCCTCGGTCGTCGACGATCGGGCCCGGACGAACCCGCTCGCGCCCCGCCCGGTTCTCGACGAACGCGCCGTAGCCGCCGGCCGGGACGAAACAAAGCTCCTGGCTCTCGCCCTTGTCCGCGCGCGGGATCCGCCGCGCGTGTGCTTCGGCGCGCACCTCTTCCTTCGTCGCGTCCCCGAGCGGCAGGACGAGCTTTCGCAGCTCGTCCTCGCGCAGCATGTGCAGGAAGTAGCTCTGATCCTTGACGCGATCCTTGCCTCGATAGAGCCGCCCGCGTCCGTCGGCGCCGATCTCCGTCCGCGCGTAGTGGCCGGTCGCGACGAACGACGCGCCGAGCCGCTCGGCCAGCGGGAAGAGCTCGCGCATCTTCACCGAGCGGTTGCAGGCGACGCAGGGGCTCGGCGTCTCGCCTTCGAGGTACGCGTCGACGAACGGATCGACCACGTGCGCGCGGAAGAGCTCGCGCCGGTCGAACGTGTAGTGTGGGATGCCCAGGTGATCCGCCGCGCGCCGGGCGTCGTGTTGATCCTCGGGCGCGCAGCAACGACCCCGCTCGCTCCGGTCGTCGGGGTAGTCCCAGAGGTGGAGTGTCACCCCGATGACGTCATAACCGGCGTCGCAGAGGCGCGCCGCCGCCACGGAGGAGTCGACCCCGCCGCTCATGGCGACCACGATCCGCGTTCCTTTCGTCACGGGGCTGAGCTTAGCGCCGAAAAGCCGGCCGCGCGCGGGCGAATCCCTCCGGCCGGCCGGGCCGAGACGTGGGCCCCGACGCCCCCGGGACGAAACCGACCGGGCGGACCCCTTGCGACTTGGCCCCCCGGCGAGCGCACGTGATACGGTTTCGCCAATGCCCCGAGGGCTCGTGCTCGTGATCGAAGACGACGAGTGGGTCAGCAGCCTGCTCTCGGGCGCGATCCGTGACGCCGGCTACGACGTCATCGTCTGCAACACCGCGCAGGCAGGCCTCGATACGGCCTGCGATCGCGAGCCGGACTGCATCATCTGCGACATCGATCTGCCCGACAACGACGGCTACTGGGTCGCGCGGAACGTGCGCACGCAGCCGTCGCGTGTGTCGGTGACGCCGTTCCTCTTCCTCTCCGCCCTCGACGATCAAGAGGCGCGACTCGAAGGGTTTCACGTCGGCGCCGATGCGTACATGACGAAGCCGTTTCGCGTCGACGAGGTCGTCGCGCAGGTCGGCGCGCTCGTGCAGATGGCGTGGCGCCTGCGGCAGCGTCGCAACTCGCTCGTCTCCGTGCCGCCCTCGTCCACCAGCGAGACGACGGCGATCCAGGGCGATCTCAGTCAGATGTCGATCGCCACCGTCCTCACGGTGCTCGAGCTCGAGCGGCGCACGGGCATCGTCGAGGTCATCAGCAAGAAGCGCAAGGCGCAGCTCGAGGTCGCCTCCGGCTTCATCGTCACCGGGAGCATCGGCGGCACGACGACCGACGCGATCACGATCCTGCGGAGCATCCTCGGCTGGAAGGTCGGTCGGTTCTCGTTCGTGCCGCAGCCCGATCGCCCGCCGACCGGAAGCGCGCAGCCGATCGGTCACCTCTTGCTCGAAGCCGTGCGCCTCGAAGACGAGAGCATCCACAACGGCGAGCAACCTCGTTCGAGCAACAACGCGCCCTCCACGCGCCTCGCCGCGCCCGCGATGGGCGGGCCTCCGTCGCGTCGCACCGATCTCGGTCCTCCTTCGTCGAAAGCGATCGCCGAGCCGCCGAAGCCGATCAAGGCCGCCCCTGCGCCGGCCGCGCACGACGACGAGACCGATCGGAAGGCCTACTACGACTGGGCCGACTTCGGCATGGACGAGCCCGTGGCGCCACCGCAGAGCGGAGGCCGCGCGGAAGCCGTGCCGGGCTCGCAGGAGCTCGTGCCCGAGTCCGCATACGGCGACGAAGCGCAGCTCGTCGACGAGCCCGAGCAGCTCACCGAGCTCTCCGCGGAAGCGTTCGACGAGGTCGATGTCTCGCCCGCGTCCGAGTACCAGCTCGAAGAGGAAGACCTCGATGGCGCGCCGGCGTATCGCCCGAACTGGGGCACCGCGCAAAGGCAGCAACCCGGCGCGAGGCCCGCGCCCGCAGGCGGTCAGCAGCGGCCGGCGGGGGCGTACGCAGCGGGGCCGGTTCGTCCGGGCGCCATGGCGCCACGATCGCCCCATCAGCCTCCGCCGCGCCTCACGCCGGCGGGTCGACCTGCGGTCTCCCCGGGTTTGCCCGGTCCGCCGCCGCGTCAGCCCGTGCCGACGCGGACCGCGGGAGGTTTGCCCGGACCACCGCCCCGTGCGCCCGGCGGGGCGACGCGGCTGCCCGGTCCGCCGCCGCGACAACCGGTCGCGCCTGCACGTGCGAGCGGCGAGTACACGCGCCCGTCGTTCCCCGGCCCCGCGCCTGCGGCGCGCCCGCCGGTTCCGCAGGGCCATTCGAAGAGCACGCCGCCGCCGCTGCCGAACCCGGGCACGGGCCCGATGCCGCGCTCGCCCACGCCGCCGCCGCGGCACGCCGTGCAGACGCGGCCCGATCTCAGCGATAGCGGCGTTCGTCCGGCGCCCCCGCCGCTGCCGCCGCGCCAGACGGGCCCGTTCAACGACAAGAAGCGCTGAGCGCGCTCGCCGCGCGCGGTCTTTCTCAGGCGAGGTTCTGCTCGGGATCGTTTCCCGGATCGTGATCGCGCAGGTAACCGAGGTTCACCGCGTTCACGATCGCGTGCGCGAGCAGCGGCCCGACGAGCGAGCCCGTGGCCGCGAAGATGGCCCCGAGGATCAGGCCCACGGCCGTCGCCCACCCCGTCCACACCCAGCGACTCGGCCCGCGCATCTGATGCAAGAGGCCGAAGAGCACGCCCGATCCGACGACGCCGATCACCGGCGTGAGGAGCCCGCGGAAGAGGACCTCCTCGCCGAGGCTCGACAGGCCCGCGAGGATGAAGATCTGTCCGACGGATAAATCCTTCGCGACCGGACGAAGTTCGCCGTGCAGCCTTCGCGCCCAGCCGAACCGGCCGACGGCGAAGCGCGTCGTGACCACGAGGATCGTGGCGAGGATGATACCGGAGAGCGCGCTCGCGAGCGTCCCGACGGTCGACGTCAGGCCGAGCCACGGGTTCGGGTACATCCAGGGCGCACCGTCCCGGAGCGCGAGGGCGAGCGCGGTCGCGAGGCACGCGAGGAGCGCATAACCGGCGGCCACGCTCCACGCTGCAGCGCTCCGGCCCGTCCGGGTCCACCGTCCCCGCATGTCCAGCATGTTGGCACGTCCGCGCCTCGCCGTGAAGCGAGCCGAGCCGTCCTGACCGTGCGCCCGTCCGCATCCGCCTCGCCTACCGCGTCGATCGGTGCGCTCTCCTCTGGCCGTGGGACCGGCCCCGGATTAGATGCGCCCCTGATGCACGCGACCGTGTTCATCATGCCGGGTCTGAAGGGCGCGAGGGCGACGCGCGGACGGATCGCTCGCGTGTCGTCATGACCACCGGATCAGCCGAAGGTCGCTGCGTCGCCTGCGGCGCGGGCGTCGCCGCGGGAGCTGCGGTTTGTACGCGCTGCGGAACCTCGCAACGCATGGAGGTTTGTCCGCACTGCGGAGCCACGGCGGGGGCCACGCGCGACGCGGAGTTCCGGTTCCGCTGCGACGTCTGCGGCGGCCCGCGCGTGCCGCTCGACACGAAGAAGGTGCGGCGGAGCGGCAAGGAGGTCACGGCGCTCGCGCGCGCGGAGCTCGCGCGGAAGGGGCGCGCGAAGAACCGCGCGGCCGCGGTGTTCACGGGCGTCGCGCTCGCGGGCACGATCGGCATCCTCGCGATCTACGGGCTGCTCGGCGTCATCGGCGTCGTGAACCCGGGCCTCGGGTTTTTCCTCGCAAGCGTCTTGACCGCCGGCCCGCTCGCCGCGCTGATCGCCTGGTTCCTCGCGCGCTCGCGGGCGCAGGCCAAGGAGATCGAGCCCGCGCTCGACGAGGCGTGGCTCTCGGTGGCGGCGGACGTGGCCGCGCAGATCAAGGGCCCCGTCACGGCGCGCGCGCTCGCGGAGGCGCTCCCGATCGAGGAGCCGCAGGCCGAGGAGATGCTCGCGCTGCTCGAAGCGCACGAGATCATCCGCAACGACGGGAGCCTCACGCGGATGCGGATCGGCGCCTCCCCGGACAAACCCGACCTCGCGGCCGTCGAGGCAGAGGCCGAAGCCGAGGCGGAGGCCGAGGCGCGCGCGCCCGGCGTCACGCGCGAGAAGGTGTGATGCGCGAGCGAACGAAGCAAACGAAGCAAAACGAGCGGACCAAGCCCGGCGAGCGGACGAAGCCCATCGAGCGAAGAAGGCCCGGCGAGCGAACGAAGCCGAGGCCCAGCGAACCGACGAAGCCGACGTCCAGCGAGCCGACGAAGCCCAACGTGCGACGCGCGCTCTCCCACGTCGGCGGAGAGACCACCGTCGAGGGAGATCCCACGCGTGGCACGGCGCTCGTCCGAGCGCTCGACGTGCCTCCGTCCGAGGTCGCCGAGGAAGCCGCGCGCGCGCACGTGCACGGCTTTCACAGCTACCCGGCGCGCATGCACCCGGTCACCGCGCAGCGGCTCGTCGAGTCGTTCTCGCGCCCCGGGGGCGCCGTCCTCGATCCGTTCTGCGGCAGCGGCACGGTGCTCGTCGAGGCGCGCCTCGTGGGTCGCAAGGCGATCGGCGTCGACGCGAACCCGCTCGCCGTGCGCCTCGCCGCGCTCAAGTTGCGCGACACCACGGAGGCCGAGCGCGCTGCGTTCGTCGAAGCGGCACGCGCGGTCGCGCTCTTCGCGGACGAACGCCGCAAGGCGAAGAGCGGACCCACGCGGCGGTATGGCCCCGAGGACCTCGCCCTCTTCGATCGTCACGTTCTTCTGGAGCTCGACGGCGTGCGCGCCGGGATCGATCGCATCGAAGATCCCGCTGTGCGCGGCGAGCTCGAACTCGTGCTCTCGTCGATGCTCACGAAGCTCAGCCGCCGCACCTCCGACACCTCCGAGCGCGAGCTCGAACGACGCATCGCTTCCGGCTACGCCGCGCGCCTCTTCGTGCGCAAGGCCGAGGAGCTCGCCCTGCGCCGCGCCGAGGCGTCCGCGCGCCTCGCCGCCGCGCCGCCCGCGCGTGTCCTCGAAGGCGACGCGCGCCGTCTCGACGGCATCGGCGATCGCTCCGTGGATCTCGTCGTCACCTCGCCGCCGTACCCGGGCGTCTACGACTACCTCGCGCATCACGAGGCGCGCCTTCGCTGGCTGCGCCTTCGCCCCGAGCGCTTCGAGCGCGCCGAGATCGGCGCACGTCGTCGGCTCGATCCCATGGGCCCGGACGAAGGCGTGGCTCGCTGGGAGCGCGAGATCGGCGACACCCTCGCCGCGCTCGGCCGCGTCATGCGCCCCGAGGGCTCTGTGATCCTCCTCCTCGCCGACAGCGTCGTCGCGGGCCGCCCCGTCTATTCCGTCGACGTGATCCGTCGCGTCGCGCCGCGCGCGCGCCTCCGCGTGGACACCGTCGCCTCGCAGCCGCGCCCACACTTCCACGCGCCCACACGCCGCGCCTTCGCCGCGCGCCCGCGACAGGAGCACGCGATCCTGCTCGTCCGCTCGTAGCGCCCGCGCCGCGTCGTCACGAACTGTCCCCGCTCGGCCCTCGTGTGGCAGGATGCTCGCGGGTTTCCCACGGAGACGTTCGAGATGCGCAGTGAGACGGTCGCGTTGGTCTTTGCGGTTTCTCTTTCGATGTTCGGCTGCAACAAGGGCAGCGACGGCGAGGGGACCGCTGCCGAATCCGAGGGCGCGATCGGCGTGGCCGAGTGCGACGCGTACGTGAAGAAGATGGAGGCCTTCCTCGACGGTTTGCCCGAGGAGGCGCGCGCCGCGCGGGAGCCCGGCTTCAAGGCGATGCGTCAAGCGTGGCGTGACGCCGCGCAAGCGCCCGGCGGCAAGGAAGGGCTCGCCGCGACGTGCAAGGAGAACCTCGCGAACGTGCCCTCGAAGTAGCGCGCGTTCAGGCGAACGTCGGCACCTCGGCGGGGTAGTGCTCGCGGAGGAACGCGGCCCATGGCGGACGTCGCTCCACGTGGAACACGTCGCCCGCGAGGATCGACGTGATGAGCCTGCGGATCGTCGTCCGCTGGTTCGGCTCGAACAACGTCTCGCGAAACTGCCCCGCGTAGAAGCTCTGCACGACACCCAGGAACAGGTCGACCGCGTACCGCACATTCGCTTCGTACGAGGCGAACGCCGCGCGCGACACGTCGCCCGTCGTGAGCGCGTGATCGATCGCCTCGGCCGCGAGCGAGGCGCCCTTGATGGCGAGGTGCGCGCCCGTCGAGAACAGCGGATCGAGGAAGCCGCCCGCGTCGCCGACGAACAGCCACCCATCACCCGCGAGCTGATCGATCCGGTATGAGAAATCAGCGAGGGCACCGACGGGCCGAAGCCGCGTCGCGCCGCTCAAGAGCTCGCATGCCATCGGCGATCGCGCGAACGTACGATCGTAAAACGAGTCGAGCGTCTCGCCTTTTTGCTTCTGCCGCATCCACTCCGACGACACGACCACGCCCACGCTCGTCACGTCGCCGCGGAACGGGATGAACCAGAACCAGCCGTGCTCGAAGATCACGAGCTGGATGTTCCCCTCGTCCTGGCCGCTCGGCCGGAACGTGCCGCGGTAGTGCGAGAACAGCGCGGTCTTGTCGAGCCGCGCGATGTTCGCCTTCCGCCGCGTGCGTGAAGCCAGGAGCGTGTCGCGTCCCGTCGCGTCGACGACGACCGGCGCGAAGAGCTCCACCACCTCGGAAGGGTTCAGGAGGTTTTTCGCGCGCACCCCGACGGCGCGGCTGCCTTCGAAGAGCACGTCCGTCGCCTCCCACTGCTCGCGCACCTCGGCGCCGAGCTTGCGCGCGTGCTCGAGCAGCACGTGATCGAACTCGGCGCGTGGCACCTGATAGGCGTACGTGAACTTCGGATCGAAGCTCTCCTCGAAGCGATACGTGCTCTCGCGCTTCGTCGTGCAGCAGAGGAACCGCGCGCCGTACTTGCGCAGAAACCTCCGATCGAGCTCCTCCTCCAGGCCGAGCTCGGCGAAGACCTCGCGTGATCGCGGCAGGAGCGACTCGCCGATGTGAAACCGCGGGAACTTCTCCCGCTCGAGCACGAGCGCCCGCCGACCGCGCTGCGCGAGGCTCGCGGCGAGCGTGGAACCACCAGGCCCGCCCCCCAGGATCAACGCATCCCACCCATGATTCGACATGGCCCCTGGATATCGCGGTCGCTCGGCCTCGCCAATGCCGAGGCAGCGGGTCGACGTCGCGCGCGCCTTCCGTTAGAGCTGCCTCGTGATCCGGGTGGAGTTCCTGGCGAACGAGCTCGGCCCCGCCGCGGCCGCGGACGCCGAGCCTGGCGACGCGCTCGTCGACGTCAGCGACGCATGCCGCGCGCCCGTCTCGTTCTCGTGTCGCTCCGCGAGCTGTGGAACCTGCCTCGTCGAGGTCCTCGAAGGCGCCGCGCTCCTCGAACCACCTTCGAGCGACGAGTCCGACGTGCTCGACGTCTTCGACGCGCCGCCTTCGCAGCGGCTCGCTTGCTCGGCGCGTCTCGTGGCTCGGGGGGAGGGGCTCGTGCGGCTTCGCTGGGCGGGGAGTGACGAATGATCGACGGTGCGGCGCGTCGTTCGCGTCTTCGTCAGTCGAAGACCCACGCGCCGCGCAGGCCTCGCGCGAGGCGCCACTCTTCTTCGCGCCGCGCGATCAGGGGCGCGAGCGTCCCGGCCGTGAATGCGAGCGTCAGGCCCGCGAGCACGTCGATGGCGTAGTGCCAGCGCAAGAACACCGTCGAGAAGATGATGTTCGCCGCGAAGAAGCCCGTCACGATCGCGGGCCAGAGCCAGCGTCGATCCGTCTTCGCGTTGTGCAGCGCGTGCAGCGTGAACCACGTCGGCACGGCCGTGTGCAGCGAGGGGAAGATGTCCTTCATCGCGCTGCCGGCTTGCACCGTGTCCCAGACGCAGCCCCAGAAAAACCCGCCGTCGATCGGCCCCTTGAACTGCTGGGCCAGGTACTGATGCGGGCCGTAGCCGGGCACCGCCATGTAGCCGAGTTGCCCGATGCCGAAGACGAGCAGCGTCCCGATCGCGAACGCCGTCGTCCGGCGGCTCGGCTTCGTCAGCCACACGCTGACGATCATGTAGGTCGCGCCGATGAAGAAGTAGCTGAAGTAGAAGAACGAGAACCACTCGACCACGGGCCGCACGTTGAAGGCCTCGAGCATGAGCGCCGGCTCGCGGCCGAAGATCGCCTCGTCGATCCGGAGCAGCGTCCCGTCCACCGAGTCCGGCCGCACCACGGGCAAGAGCCAGCGCAGCACGAGGTAGTTCTGCAGGAGCACGCCGACGATGCTCACGCGGTAGACGATCTTCCGGACGAGCGGCGGGATGCCGGGGATCACGCGGCCGATCAGCACGGCGCCGAGGACGACGCCGATGCAGAGCTCCGTCGTCCGCGCGCACGACGCCTGATCGGCCGTGGCTTGCCGCTGCGCGAGCAGCACCCGCACGACCGTGAGGTAAACGAGCAGGATGACGTCTTGCACGGTGAAGCTACCGAGCAAGAACTTGAGCCACCCGCCTTGCATGGCGGTGATCTGCGCGGGGGCTCCCTCGACGTGCTCTTCGGAGGCACGCATGTCCGACGGGCTCCAGAGTCCGTTGTTGTGCGTGGAAGTGCTCACTTGTTCTCTCCGCGTGACCGAGATCCAGCGACGAACCGCGACGCCGCGGGAGATGACGCGGCGGAGTCTAGGGGGGAAGGTTCACCAGGTCGAGGCTTCATCGCCATGGGTCGTGCGGCGGTCTCAAGCAAGATCGGCGCCCATCGAAGGTGCGCGAAACGTCGAGGTTTTGTCGAATTCGAGGGAACGACGTAGGGCGGAAAGGACCTCGGCGCGTAGCCGGATGCGCTGTCACCACGCTCTCGGAAATCCTCTACGCACCCTCGCTCGCGTCCGCGCCCGCGTCGGTCGCCGGCGCGCCTTCCCCGATGAAACGGAAACACGCGCCGGCCCGGCAAACGCGCCCTTCGCCGCACTCCGCGTCGCTCTGGCAGCCCGGCTCTTCGGGCGCGCCGAGCGTGCATGCGACGAGGCCCGCGGCGATCGGCGTGAAGGCGACGAGCAGGAGGAGGAGACGTCGCGCGCGCATGCGGAAAGGCTCACCCGAGCGCTCGTCGTGCTGCAAGCCGGCTCGTTCGTCGCGACGTCCGCTAGGATGCGGGGCATGCGCGTCGCCCGAGCGCCGCTCCTCGCGTCGTTCCTCTTCGTGGGCCTCGCTTGCGCGGCCGAGCAGAAGGGCTCCATCGGCGCGGTGCTCTCGCGGGACAACGACACGGGCGCGCTCTACGTGCGCGACCTGTCCCCGGGACTCTCCGCCGAGCGCGCGGGCCTCTTGCCGGGCGACGAGCTCGTCATGATCGAGGGCCGCTACGTGCGCGACCTCGACGCCAAGGAGATCCGCGCGCTCCTGCGCGGCGACGTCGGCACGTCCGTGCGCCTCACCATCGTGCGCGGCGAAGAGGTGCGCCGGGTGCGCGTCGAGCGCCGCGCCCTGCTCGACGCGAAGAAGGAAGAACGTCCGCGCACCGAGACGATCACCGAGTGAGGCGTGCGGAGCGTCGCGCCGGGGTTCGTCCCGAACGCCACCGCGCGTTACGCGTCACGGACCTGCGAGCTTGTGCACGTCCTGGTGATGTTTGTCGGCGTAGAACGAGAGCACGTCCACGGCGTCGCGGATCTCGCTCGGGTCGAGGTGCTCGATCCGGTACTCGACGCTCAGGATGATGTCGCCGTCGTCGTCGACCGAGTACTTGGCGAGGTTGATCTCCCGGTTGAGCTTGAGCAGGCGCGTCATGAGCGCTTCGGCCGTATCCGGCTCCTCGGGCAAACGCGCGTAGGGGATCACTGCGAACGTCACGAACAGCGGTTCGAGGTGTACGAACAGCGGAAAAATCCGGTCCTTGCTGCGGAAGCGGCTGCGCAGCGTGGCCTCGGAGAGCCGCTCGACCGGCCATCCTTGCGCCTCGAGGACGGCGCGGATCTCATCCAGGGTCATCGGGTCGCTATCATCAGGGTTTTTCGCGATGCGGCAACGTGAATAACGTCGTGAGCGCGACGTCCACTGTCCCGTGACGCCCTCTTCCTGGAACGCGATGCTCGATGCTGCGGTGCATCGTGCATGCGTGCGGGGCGAGCCCGACTGTTCGAGAACGACAAGCTCCGGTATACGAACACGCGAAGGCCAGGAGCAACCCTCGAGACACGTCGCGTACGAGGGTCGGAAGAACCGAGACGGAGGCTTCTGATGATGCTGCGAAGAGCGATGGTGAAACTCCTCGGCGCCCTGACGGTCCTCGCGGGGATCGGCGCGTCGCAGGATGCAAGTGCGGCTGAAGTGATCAAGATCGGCACGCTTGCGCCGAAGGCGAGCCCCTGGGGGCAGGTGTTCAGTGTCTGGGAGAAGGCTGTCAAGGAGAAGAGCGGCGGCCGGCTCGAGCTGCAGTTCTTCTACAACGGTCAGCAGGGTGATGAAGGCGCGATGGTCGGCAAGATGAAGGCCGGCCAGCTCGACGGCGCCGCGGTCACGGCGGTGGGTCTCGGCAAGATTCACAAGCCCATCCTCGCGCTCCAGATGCCGGGTCTCTTCACCTCGTGGGCGAAGCTCGACGCCGCGCGCGAGGCCATGCGGCCCGAGTTCGAGAAGGGCGCGGCGGACGCCGGCTTCAGCATCGTCGGCTGGGGTGACGTCGGACAGGCGCACCTCATGACGAAGGGCGTCGCGATCCGCACGCCCGACGACTTCAAGGGCACCAAGCCCTACGTGTGGCGCGACGACGCGATGATGCCGGTGTTCTTCCAGGTCGTCGGCGGCACCACGCCCTTCCAGGCCAACATCCCGGAGGTCCTGCCGAACCTCAACACGGGCGCGATCAACGCGATCGTCGCGCCGGCGGTCGTGGCCGAGCAGCTCCAGTGGGCGTCGAAGCTCGACCACATCGTCGCGGACGCGTCCGGCTTCGCGGTCGGCGCGCTCGTCCTGACGAGCAAGAAGCTCGACGGGCTGCCGGCCGATCTCAAGGCCATCCTCCAGGACACGGGCAAGGTCGCCAGCGCGGCGCTCACGAAGCGCATCCGCAGCGAGGACGACGCCGCGTTCGGCCGCCTGAAGGGCAAGATGACGGTCATCGAGCTGACGGCCGATCAGAAGGCCAAGTGGCAAGGCCTCTTCAAGCAGGTGCGCGGGCGCCTCGCGCAGGGCACGTTCCCGGCCGACGTCATCACCAAGCTCGAGGGGCTCGGCGGCTGACAGATTTCCAGAGTCATTGCTCGCGTGCGCCGGGTCGCTTTGGAGAGGCCCGGCGCTTCGCTTTTGTCCTGTTCGACGCGTTGACGGTGCATCGTCCACGGCGTATGCGTACGCCCCGTCCGCCCCAAGGAGCATCCATGCGCCGTTACCAGTTCACGTCCGAGTCCGTCACGGAAGGCCATCCCGACAAGATTTGCGACCAGATCTCCGACGCCATCCTCGACGGTATCCTCGCGCAGGATCCGACGGCGCGTGTCGCCTGCGAGACGATGGTCAAGACCGGCATGGCGATCGTGGCCGGCGAGATCACGACCTCTGCGTGGGTCGACATGCCCGTGGTCGTTCGCAGCACGATCAAGGACATCGGGTACACGGACTCGTCGATGGGCTTCGACTACGAGACGTGCGCGGTGCTCACGGCGATCGAGAAGCAGAGCCCGGACATCTCGCGCGGCGTCACGGAGGGCGAGGGTCTGTTCAAGGAGCAGGGAGCGGGTGACCAGGGCCTGATGTTCGGGTACGCGACGGACGAGACCCCCGAGCTCATGCCCGCGCCGATCTCGTTCGCGCACCGCATGGCGCGCAAGCTCGCCGAGGTCCGCAAGTCGAAGAAGGTCAACTGGCTGCGGCCGGACGGCAAGACGCAGGTGACGATCGAGTACGAGAACGACGTCCCCGCGCGCATCGCCGCGGTCGTGCTCTCGACGCAGCACGGGCCGGACGTCAAGCACAAGGAGATCGTCGAGGCGATGCGCACGCTCGTCATCGACAAGGTCCTGCCGCAGAAGCTCGTCGACAAGAACACGAAGTTCTACATCAACCCGACGGGCCGGTTCGTCATCGGCGGCCCCTACGGCGACGCGGGCCTCACGGGCCGCAAGATCATCGTCGACACGTACGGCGGCATGGGCCGGCACGGCGGCGGCGCCTTCAGCGGCAAGGACCCGACGAAGGTCGATCGCTCGGCTTGTTACTACGCGCGGTTCGTCGCGAAGAACGTCGTCGCGGCGAAGCTCGCGGCGCGTTGCGAGGTGCAGATCGCCTACGCGATCGGCGTCGCGCAGCCGGTCGGCGTCCACGTGAACACGTTCGGCTCGGGCCGCGTCGCCGATGAGGTGCTCGAGAAGTACATCCTCGAGAACTTCGACATGCGGCCGAAGGCGATCATCGAGCAGCTCGACCTGCTCAAGCCCATCTACCGCAAGACCGCGGCGTACGGGCATTTCGGCCGGGACGAGTTCGCCTGGGAGAAGACGGATCGCGCCGCGAAGATGGCGGACGATCTGCTCCGTCCGAGCGTGTCCGCCGCGAACGGCTCCGCGCACGCGAACGGCAGCGGCAAGAAAGATCAGAAGAAGCGCAAGAAGGCTTCCTCGGCCTCGCCCGAAGCCTGAGTACGCGCGCTCGCGCTGCGTCCCTCCTCTCCCGCGTCCTCCTGACGCTCTCTTCTCCAGCACCACGGTAGCGCCCCGAGCGCGTGACAGCATGCCGGCCGTTCGGCTAGGCTAGGCATGCTTGCGCTCGCCGTGTCCATCGATACGCGCGTCTTCCTTTCCCCGAGGTACCGCTCGCTCGACGTGGCCGATCCGGCGGGCCATGGGTCGACGACGGCGACCGTGAGTCCCCGAGGAATCCTTTTTCATCACGAGGGCGTCGTCATGAAGCGGTCGAGAACATCCACATGGTTCGGGCTCGTCGGGTTGTGCGTCGTCGCCGCGACGGCGGCGGGCGCATGCGCCGCGGGCGGCGGCAGCGGAAACATGGGGGGCAACGGGGGGGATGCTGGATCCGGCGGCGTCGGCGGTGTGGGCGGCACCGCCGGCAACGGCCAGGGCGGCGACGTCCTCATCACGACGAGCAGCTCGTCGACCGGCACCGGCGGCGCGGGCGGCGGCGCTTGTGATGAAGGCTTGCCCGACAAGGACAACGACGGCGACGGCTACACCGAGCTCGAAGGCGACTGCAACGACTGCGACAAGTTCGTCAATCCGAGCGCGGTCGAGGTCATCGCCGAGGAGGACGAGAACGGCAACCTCCCCGAGCCTGCGGACGAGGACTGCGACGGTACGATCGACGTCCTGCCGCCGGCCTGCGACAGTGGCCTCGCGCTCGCGAGCCTCGATCCCGCCGACGCGGCCAAGGCGATCGGCGTCTGCAAGTTCCTGAAGACCGCGAAGTGGGTGCTCTCGGACGGCAGCCCGCCGCCGGTGAACGAGACGCAGAAGGCGAACTTCCACCTCGGGCACGGCATCGTCGCGAAGCTCGGGACGAACAACAACCCGCAGGAGGGCAGCTCGATGCTCTTCCTGTCGTCGGGCAAGGCGCGGGACAAGGGCGACGCGGACGCCACGTACCGCACGTTCGACAAGGGCTACACGAGCAACGCGCCCTTCGGCTTCCCGAAGGCGAGCCCTTCGTGCCCCAACGTGATCACGGGCCTCCCGCACGACGCGACGGGCCTCGAGATCGAGGTCGACGTCCCCTCGAACGCGCTCAGCGTCTCGTTCGACTTCCAGTTCTTCAGCTACGAGTGGCCGGACTTCTTGTGCCGCGAGTACAACGACTTCTTCATCGCCTACATGATCCCGTTCCCGATGGGGCAGAGCGACGGGAACATCGCGTTCGACATGCTCGGCGCGCCGATCAGCGTGAACAACAAGTTCTTCGAGGCGTGCGGTTGTCCGGGCAACCCCGTGGGGCCCAACGGCGAGTGCGTCGCGAGCACCTTCTCGTTCAAGTGCTCCCTCGAGACGAAGCAGCTTCTCGGCACCACCTTCGAGAAGGACGAAGCGAACGCCGGGTGGAGCCATGGCTCGACGGGGTGGCTGCGTACGACGACGGCCGTGACGCCTGGCAGCCCGATCCGGCTGCGCCTCGTCACCTACGACTCGACGGACGGAAAGGTCGACTCGTCCACCTTGATCGACAACTGGCGCTGGTCGGGAAAGCCCGGGACGACGGTGACCGAGGTCATCATCCCGAAGTGACGCGCCTGGACGTGCCCGGAGCGACCTGATCCTGCGTCGCTCCGGACGCGATCTCTCTTCACGCCCCGACGTGCATGGGTACACTTTCGAATGCGGTCCGCGCGCGGGGTGTACGGCTCTGTGTTCGCGTCCGGCTTGGCTTGTCCTCCGTGCGAGGGGGATGGAGAAGGATCATGAAGCGTAGCCATCTCGTTCTGTTCGGTCTCGCCGCAGTTCTGGGCGTCGCTGCGGCAGGCTCCGCGGGTTGCCAGGCGACCGGCGGTCGCAGCGTCTTCGACAACGACGGCGGGTCCGGCGGTGAGGACTCGAGCGGCAAGGGCGGCTCGGGGGCCGGGCAAGCTGGCAACGGCGGTTCGTCGGAGGACAGCGTGGGCGCGTTCGTCGGCCCCGGCGCGAGCGGCTCCGGCGGCAGCGGAGCGCAGTGCAGCACCGATCCGAGCGTCGACGACGACGGTGACGGGTTCTCGGAGGCGGCGGGCGACTGCAACGACTGCGACGCCAACGTCTCGCCGGGCTCGATCGAGGTCGCCACCAATCCGGACGATCCGATGGCGAAGCCTGCGGACGAGGACTGCGACATGGTCGTCGACAACGTCGCGCCTGCGTCGTGCGACGACAACATCGCGATCGAGGATTCGAATCCGCAGAACGGCGCGCGCGCGCTCGACCTCTGCCAGTTCATCACGCCGGACGAGAAGAAGTGGGGCGTGCTCAACGCGCAGTACGTGCGCGCGAACGGCAGCGCTGCCACGTACTCGCGACACATCGGTATCCAGAGCAACTTCGGGACGAACGTGAACGTGCAGAAGGGCACGCGCCTGCTCACGCTCTCCTCGGGCTACGCGCGTCTGCCGAGTCAGGTCGGCGCTTGCGGCGGCATCAGTTGCAGCCAGATCGGCAGCGGCATCGCGCCGTCGGGCTTCCCGCAGGACGTGCCGGGTTGCTCGGGCGACACGGACATCAACGACGACGTCGGCCTGCAGGTGACGATCCGCTCGCCGAAGAACGCGACGGGCTACAAGTTCAAATTCAAGTTCTACTCGTTCGAGTACCCCGAGTGGGTTTGCTCGTCGTTCAACGATCAGTTCATCGCGCTCGCGAGCCCCGCGCCGCAGGGCTCGATCAACGGCAACATCTCGTTCGACCAGAACACGAACCCCGTCAGCGTCAACATCGCCTTCTTCGACGTATGCGACGGCTGCGCGCTCGGCTCCGGCGAGATGGCCGGCACGGGCTTCAACCAGTGGGGCGATGCCGGCGGCACGTCGTGGCTGCAGACGCAGGCCCCGATCAAGGGCGGCGACGAGGTGACGCTCCGCTGGGCCATCTGGGACACGGGCGACACCTCGTGGGACTCGACGGTGCTCGTCGACGGGTTCGAGTGGGTCGCGAACGGCGGCACGGTCGTCGTCGGCACGGATCCGATCGAAGATCCCAAGTGAGCTGAACGGCTTGCTCCGAGGGAAAACGCCCTGCTCACGCGGGGCGTTTTTCTTTTGAGGTCCTACGATCGATCGAGGCAGGCGAGGAGATCCGCCATCGTCGCGCCTTCGAGCGGGATCTCCGCGAGGCCAGCTCCTGCCCCTGCCGCGATGCGAGCGAGCGCCCAGCGCGGCGCGAGCACGTCTCCACCAAGCCAGGCGCGCTGCCCGCCTTCGGGCTCGATCGCGGCTTCGATCCAGCCGATCGGGACACGCACGGCCGGGCGAAGGTTCAGGCCATCGGGGACGGGGTCGAGCGCGCGATCGATCGGAGCGAACGGACGCGTGTCGAGCTCCTCCGATGTGATCGTCATCGTCGCGCTCATCGACGGGGCGCGTGTCCGCAAACCTTCGAGAAGCGCGTGCGCAAAACCCTCGAGGTCGAGTGGTGCGTCGGTCGCGAGCTCGGCGAGCGAGGCGGGCTTCTTGCCGAGGAACCGATCGACCGCGCGTTCGCTCTCCGTCGTGATCTCTTCCGGCAGCGCGATCGCCGCGTCGTACCCGACGAACGCTTCCACGAGCACCGCGCCCGATTCCGCGACGTCGAACCCGAGCAGCACCGCCGGCCGACGACGCAGCGAGATCCATTCGCGACCGAAGTAATGCGCGATGAGCCCTGCGCGGGTGAACCCTCCGAGGAGTGGGCGCACGTTCCGGTTCAGCAGCGTTCGCGGCGTCGCGTCGGCGACGAGCGCCGCGACGTGCGGCAGCGCGAGCGTCACCACGAGGCCGCGACCGCCGAGCCAGGCAGCCGTGCCCGTCGTCGCGCGTCGCAAGATCGGGACGCCTCTCCGCGCGCACGCCGCGAGGTCCACGACGCGGCCTGCGCGCTGCGCCGCGCCGAGCACCACGGCCGATCCATCGACCAGGCTCAGCGCCACATGCGCCGCCTGCGCCTGCGCGGCCTGCTCGAGAAGCGCGGGGCCGAGCGCGAGCGCTTCGGGAATCGCGCGCTTCTTCAGCTCGATCGCGTGCATTTTCGTCCTGCTCCGGTTGACAGCCTCCCGAGGCCCGCCTAAACCTTCCGTTAGGTAACCCTAACGCGTGCGTGAGGGTTGGAGTTTCCGATGCGACCGGTTCGCCACCTACCTTTAGCGCGGGGATTCGAGAGAGGTGTCCTTCCTCTCCCGGATGGCATTCGTGCGCATGGGGTACAGCGGGCCGAGGCGGGGCTCGTACCGCCGGACCTCGACGACGATCGGGACGGGCACGAACGCCTCCTCCAAGTCGGGGACATCGCGCGTGCCGTCGGCAAGACGGTGCGGGCGATTCACCATTACGAGGAAGTCGGTTTGCTCCGGCCGCACGCGCGATCGAAGGGCCGGTATCGCCTCTACGATCGGGCGGCGGTCACGCGGGTCCGGTGGATCGGCAAGCTGCACGATCTCGGGCTCAGCCTCGCGCAGATCCAGGAGATCGTCGCGTTCTGGGAGAGCGCGCCCTCGGCGCCCGAGGCGATGGCGCGGGTCCGATCGATCTACCTGCAGAAACTCGAAGAGACGCGCGCGCAGATCGCGCGGCTCTCTTCGCTCGAGCGGGAGCTCGAGGCGAGCATCGACTACCTCGACACGTGCGACACGTGTGCTCCCGACGAGATCGTGGCCGCGTGTACGGACTGCAACGTGCACGATCGGACGCAGGCCGAGCCTGAGCTGGTGGCCGGAATTCACGGCGGAAACGGGCATTCCCGAGGTGGCGCGGACCGCTAGAGGGTGCTTCGAAGAGAGACGAAACCGATGTCGATCCAGATCCCGATTTACATGGACTACCACGCCACGACGCCGGTCGATCCGCGCGTCGTGGAGGCGATGCTCCCGTATTTCAACGCCCGGTTCGGCAACGCGGCCAGCCGGAGCCATGTCTTCGGGTGGACGGCGGAAGAGGCGGTCTCGCGCTCGCGGGAGATCCTGGCGAAGCTCGTGGGCGCGTCGAACCCGAAGGAGATCGTCTTCACGTCGGGCGCGACCGAGAGCAACAACCTCGCGATCAAGGGCGTCGCCGAGCTCTACAAGGAGAAGGGCAACCACATCGTCACCACGGTGATCGAGCACAAGGCCGTGCTCGACACGTGCAAGCGCCTGGAAAAGCAGGGCTACGAGGTGACGTACCTGCCCGTCGGCAAGGACGGGCGCGTGAGCCCCGACGACGTCGCCAAGGCGATCACGGACAAGACCATCCTCGTCTCCGTGATGCTCGCGAACAACGAGGTCGGCACCGTGCAGCCGATCGCGGAGATCGGCAAGATCACGCGCTCTCGCGGCGTCCTCTTCCACTCGGACGCGGTGCAGGGCGTGGGCAAGGTGCCGTTCGACGTCGAGGCGATGAACGTCGATCTCGCCTCGATCACCGCGCACAAGATGTATGGGCCCAAAGGGGTTGGCGGGCTCTACGTGCGCCGGTCGAAGCCGCGCGTGCGCCTCGTCGCGCAGATGGACGGCGGCGGGCACGAGTACGGCATGCGCTCGGGCACGCTGAACGTGCCGGGCATCGTGGGTTTTGCGAGGGCCGCGGAGATCATGCTGGAGGAGGGACGCGCGGAGAGCGAGCGCATCCTCGCGCTTCGCGAAAAACTCCGCCGGCGCATCACGAGCGAGCTCGACGAGGTCATCGTGAACGGCTCGCTCGAGCACAGGCTCCCGGGCAACCTCAACGTCTCGTTCGCGTTCGTCGAGGGCGAGGCCCTCATCATGGCGATCAAGGACGTGGCGGTCTCGAGCGGCTCGGCTTGCACGAGCGCGAGCCTCGAGCCCTCGTACGTCCTGCACGCGATGGGCATCGGCGACGACCTCGCCCACTCGTCGATTCGTTTTGGCCTCGGTCGATTCACCACCGAGGAGGAGGTCGACTACGTAGCCGACCTCGTGATCCGCAAGGTAAACAAGCTCCGCGAGATGTCCCCGCTCTACGAGATGCACAAGGAAGGCATCGATCTCGCTTCCGTGCAGTGGGCCGCGCATTGATTTGAGGTAGGAGAGTTTCGAGCCATGGCATACAGCGAGAAAGTGATCGAGCACTACGAGAACCCGCGCAACGTGGGCACGCTCGACAAGAACGACGAACACGTCGGCACGGGGCTCGTCGGCGCCCCCGCGTGCGGCGACGTGATGCGTCTCCAGATCAAGGTGAGCGACTCCGGCGTCATCGAGGACGCGAAGTTCAAGACGTTCGGCTGCGGCTCGGCGATCGCCTCTTCGTCGCTCGCCACGGAGTGGCTCAAGGGCAAGACGATCGACGAGGCCGAGCAGATCAAGAACAGCATGATCGCGGAGGAGCTCCACCTGCCGCCGGTGAAGATCCACTGCTCGGTGCTCGCCGAGGACGCGATCAAGAGCGCGATCGCCGACTTCCGGTCGAAGCAGGCGGCGAAGAAGGCCCTCGCGGGGCAGTGACGGCGCCTTCGTGGCGGCGGACGGAGAACGTACGATGAACGCGAGTAGCGAAGTTTCGCAGGGCAACCAGACGGAGCAGCGGGCGCCTGCGCCGGCCGACGCGAAGAAGACGATCGGCGTGAGCTCGTCGGCGGTCGAGGCGATGCGGACGAACCTCGCCAAGCGGGGCACGCCCGACGCCGCGATCCGCGTCGGGATCCGGGGCGGCGGCTGCTCGGGTTTCTCGTACGTCATCGAGTTCGACGACGACGCTCCGCGCAAGGGCGACCTCGTCCTCGAGTTCCCCGAAGAGGGCAAGAGCACGGTCCGCGTCTACTGCGACAAGAAGAGCATCCTTTACCTCGGCGGCTCGGTGCTCGACTGGGAGAAGACCCTGATGTTCCAGGGCTTCAAGTTCAAGAACCCCAAGGAAGCGAGCCGTTGCGGCTGCGGCCACTCCTTCACCGTCGGCTGAACCGCGCGCCGCGCGCCGCGGCGCGGACGCTGCATTCCACCGCTCCTCTCACGATGATCGATCCCTTCCAGACGCTGGGCGTCGAGGCCCGCTTCGACCTCGATCCGGACGACCTCGCGCGCCGGCATCGTGACCTCTCGCGCGCGCTCCACCCCGACCGCTACGCGGGCGCGCCCGCGGCGGAGCGGCGTTTGTCCTTGTCGCGCGCGATCGAAGTGAACGACGCCTTCCGCGTGCTGAAGGACCCGATCCGCCGCGCCGAGGCGCTCCTTCGTCGCGCCGGCGTGCCCGTCGGGGAGACCGCCGAGCCCAAGCCGTCGCCCGATCTCCTGATGGAGATGATGGAGCGGCGCGAAGAACTCGGCGATGCGCGGCGGCGGAAGGACCTCGCGGCCGTCCATGCGCTCGCGGATGCGATCCGCTTGCGTGAGCGCGAGGTGCTCGCATCGATGGGCCGCCAGTTTGCAGTTTCCGATCCGGATTCGACGAAGCTCGCGGCCGTCCTGCCCGAGCTCGGCGAGCTCCGTTATCTTCGGCGCTTCCTCGACGAGGCGAGCGCGATCGAGGAAGAGCTCTCTTCCTGATCCTGAAAGGCCCTCATGGAAACGATGGGGGCTACCGGAACCCCCATGGCTCTACTCGAAATCTTCGACCCCAAGGCAGCCCCGAGGCCGATCGGCATCGACCTCGGCACCACGAACTCGCTCGTCGCGCGTGTCCGTGACGGCAAGCCCGTCGTCATCACCGACTGCAACGCGGAGAAGCTCGTCCCTTCGGTCGTGCACTACGATCCGCGCGGCCGCGTGATCGTCGGAGCCGACGCGCAGCGCCTCGCGGTCGACTTTCCACGCGAGACCATCGTCAGCGTGAAGCGCTTCATGGGGCGCGGAGCCGACGATCCCGAGACGCGCCGCCTCGGCCCGTACGAGTTCGCCGAGCCGAAGACGCCCGAGGAGGCGAAGAGCGTGCGGTTCAAGGTCCGCGATCGCTCCGTGACGCCTGTCGAGGTCTCGGCCGAGGTCCTCAAGGTCCTCCGTTCGCTCGCCGAGGACGAGCTGCGCTCCGTCGGCGGCGCGGTGATCACCGTGCCTGCGTACTTCGACGACGCGCAGCGGCAGGCGACGAAGGACGCGGGCAAGCTCGCGGGCCTCGACGTGCTGCGGCTCCTCAACGAGCCGACGGCCGCGGCGCTCGCGTACGGGCTCGAAAAGCAGAAGAACGGCCTCTTCGCCGTCTACGACCTCGGCGGCGGCACGTTCGACGTGACGATCCTCCTGCTCGACGACGGCGTGTTCCAGGTGCGCTCGACCGGCGGCGACAGCGCGCTCGGCGGCGACGACATGGATCGCGCGCTGGCCGAGAAGATCCTCGAGAAGCTCGAGGTGGGTGAGCAGCGACCGCGCGAGCTCGTGCGGTTTGCCCTCGATACCGCTCGCAAGATCAAGCACGGGCTCACCAATGCCGAGCGCGTGGAGGTCGACATCCCCGTCGGCGACGGCAAGCAAATTCCCATCGCGTTCACACGTGACGAGTTCGAGGCGATGATCAAGCCCATCGTCGAGCGCACGGGCGTCGCTTGCCGTCGCGCGATCCGCGACGCGGGCATCACCGCTGAAGAGCTCGACGGCGTCATCCTCGTCGGCGGCTCGACCCGCGTGCCGTACGTGCGGCAGTACGTGGAAAAACTCTTCGGCAAGCTGCCGCTCTGCGACCTCGATCCCGAGGAAGTCGTCGCGCTCGGCGCCGCGATCCAGGCCGACATCCTCGCCGGCTCGAAAGAACGCGCCGACGAGGTCCTCCTGCTCGACGTCCTGCCGCTCTCGCTCGGCCTCGAGACCATGGGCGGCGTGGTCGAGAAGATCCTCCCGCGCAACACCACGATCCCGGCTGGCGCGCGACAAACCTTCACCACGTACGCGGACAACCAGACCGGCTTCGACCTGCACATCGTCCAGGGCGAGCGCGAGCTCGCGGTCGACGGCCGCTCCCTCGCTCGCTTTGTCCTCAAAGGAATCCCGCCCATGCCCGCGGGCCTCGCGCGGCTCGAAGTCACGTTCCGCGTGGACGCGGACGGCCTGCTCAGCGTGACCGCGAAGGAGCTCACGACCGGCGTCGAGCAAAAGGTGGAGGTCAAACCGAGTTACGGCCTCACGGACGAAGAGGTCGAGGCGATGCTCATGGCCGCGCTCGATCACGGCGAAGAGGACCTCGAAAAACGTCAGCTCATCGAGGCGCGCGTCGAGGCCGAGCGGGTCGTGCTCGCCACGCGAAAGGCCCTCGTCGCCGACGCCGATCTGCTCGAAGGCGACGAGGAGCGCGCGCGCATCGACGAGGCCCTCGCCGGGCTCGAAGAGGCCATCCGCGGCACGCGCGCGGCGATCATTCGCGGCCGCACCGAGGTCCTCGACGAGGTCACGCACGGCTGGGCCGGCAGGCGCATGGATCGCGCGATCGCCCGCGCGATCGCGGGCAAGGATGTGGCGGCGATCGAGAGCACCGTGGCGCAGGCGAGGGGCGTCGAGGCCCACCTCGCCGAGCATGCGGGGCATAACGCACCGGAAGGCGACGCCTCCGGGACGGGGAGCTGATGGCAAAGGTACGGTTTCTGGCGCACGGGTCGACGTACGACGTCGAGGTACCGATCGGGACTTCGCTCCTCGAAGCGGCGCGCAAGGTCGAGGCGCCCGAGGGCTCGGCGTGTGGCGGCGTGTGCGCGTGCTCGACGTGCCACGTCTACGTTTTGCGCGGCAAGGAGCTGCTCTCGGAGGCCGAGGAGGACGAGGAGGACATCCTCGACAAGGCCTTCGACGTGCGGCTGAACTCGCGGCTCGGCTGCCAGGCGAAGATCCGGCGCGAGGGCGACATCGAGGCCGAGATCACGCGCGAGAGCCTCGACGCCTTCTACAACGAGCACCCGCAGTACCCGGACCCGCGCAAGAAGAAGAGCTGAAGAGCTACCGCTCACTCCCATGCGCGGGCTTCGGCTTCGCGTCGGGCAGGGCCGGGGCGCGCTTGGCTCGTTCGACGTTCGCGGCCACCTCGTGGGCGAGGTCGCGCGCCGCGTGCGCGAAGGCTTGCGCCGCCTCGCGCGCCGGCTTCGTGGAGAAGATCGCCACGACGTGCTGCGCCGACGTCTTGCCCCCGACGGGGACGAGGAAAAACGCGAGGCTCCCGAGCAGGAGCACCACGCCGTTCACCAGGCGCTTGACGAGATCACCGAGCACGCAAAGCCGACCGTAGCCCGCGAGGCCCCGATCCCCCCAATTTTCGGCCGCGATCCCCGCCAGGGAGTAAGCTCTTGCCGCGATCGCGGCCCGCTTGAACATCTGGGGACGTGGGCGCACCTTAGGCGGAGCCGGCCAGCTCGGCCGCTCCTCGACGTGCCACCGTGACGGACGCCCCCCGAACCTCGACCCTGACGCCCAAGCCCGCCGCGGCCGTCGAGCGCGCGCCCGAGGGGGCCCTGGGCCCCGCCGTCGTCTGGCAGATGGTCCGCAAGTACTGGTCCACGGCGCTCGGGGCGGCGCTCGTGGTCTCGCTCGCGGCGACGTTCAATACCCTCGGTCAGGTCAAGATCTACCAGGCGCAGTCGACGATCCTCTTCGACCCGAACCCGCCGCGTCCCCTCGGCCAGAAGGTCGAGAACATCGTGGACCTCGGCGCGGGCAGCTTCTGGGACAACCGCGAGTATTACGAGACGCAATACAAGATCATCCAGTCGATGAAGGTCACGACGGCCGTCGTGAGCGAGCTCGGGCTCCAGCACGACGGCGGCTTTCTCGGCAACCTCCCGCCGGGCACGCCCGCGCCGGACGCGAACGTGTCCGAGGAAATCGCGGCGGAGGTGCTTCGCGGCCGCCTCAAGGTCGACGCGGTCAAGGAGAGCCGCCTCGCCGTGGTGAAGCTCGAGGACGCCGATCCGCAGCGCGCCCAGCGTATTCTGAACGTCCTCGTCGATACCTACGTCCAGCAGAACCTCGATGACGCGGTGACCTCGACCGCGACGGCGGCCGATTGGCTGCGCAGCCAGCTCGACAAACTCAAGGTCGACCTCGAGTCGAGCGAAATGGCGCTGCACGAATACAAGGAGAACAAGAACATCCTCTCCGTGGCGATCGACGATCAGTCGAACATGCTGCGCGAGGAGATGAAGCAGCTCAATGACACGCTGACGTCGGTCCGTACACGAAAAGAAGAGGTCCAGGCGCGGCGGGACGAGCTCGCGAAGGTGAAGGGGGAAAACCCCACGGATTTGCCGGCGAGCGAGCTTCTGGAGAGCCACGTCTTGATGGGCCTCCGGACCTCGTACGAGGAGGCGATCCGCACGCGCGACGGCCTGCTCGGCGAGGGCAAGGGGCGCAATTACCCCGACGTGAAGGAGGCCGACGCGCGGGCCGAGGCGGCGAAGAAGGCCTTGCTCGCCGAGGTGAAGAACATCCAGCGCGCCCTCGACAAGGATCTCGCCGTCCTGAAGCGCCAGGAGGCGGGGCTCTCGGGGCTCTTCGAGCGGGCGAAGAAGCAGGCGCTCGATTTGAACCTGCTCGAAATCGAGTACAACCGCCTCCGCCGCTCGAAAGAGAACAACGAAAAGCTTTATTCGCTCGTCCTCGAACGCACGAAGGAGAGCGATCTGGCGCGCGTGCTCCGCGTGAACAACATCCGCGTCCTCGATCGGCCGCTCGTCCCGCGCGCGCCGGTGCGGCCGCAGGTCACGCGCAGCATTGCGATCGGGGTTTTTCTCGGTGTCCTCCTCGGCATCGCGACGGCGCTCGCCCGCGGCCTGCTCGATCGCAGCTTGAAGACGCCCGACGAGGTCGAAAAGGACCTCGGCCTGCCGTTCCTCGGCCTTTTGCCCGAGATCGACGACGGGGGGAAGCCCGGCTCGTATGCGCCCAGGCGGCAGCGCGGCAAGCCGGTGCGCCTGACGAACTCCGAGCTCATCGTGCACGAGCAGCCGACGAGCGGCATCGCGGAGGCGGCGCGCACCATCCGGACGAACCTGCTCTTCATGGCCCCGGACAAACCCTACCGCACCCTGCTCGTCACGAGCGCGGGGCCTTCGGAGGGCAAGACCACGGTGGCCACGTGCATTGCGATCGTCATGGCCCAGGCGGGGCAGAAGGTCGCGCTCATCGATTGTGATCTGCGCCGGCCGCGCGTGCACCGCGTCTTCCGCAAGAGCTCCGAGGTCGGCGTGACGACGGCGATGCTCGAAGATTCGCTCGACGAGGCCGTGCTCGACACGGACGTGCCGAATCTGTGGGTGATACCCGCCGGCCCGATCCCGCCGAATCCGGCGGAGCTGCTCCATAGCGAGAAGTTCAAGAAGTTCCTCGACGACGTGAAGAAGCGCTTCGATCGGGTGATCATCGACAGCCCGCCGATCGTGCCGGTCACGGACGCCGCCGTCCTCTCCACGCTGGTCGACGGCACGGTGCTCGTCGTGCGCGCGTTCAAGACGACGAAGGACCTCGCGCGGCACGCGGTGCGCGCGCTGCAGGACATCGGCGCGACGAAGGCGGGCGCGGTGCTGAACGCCGTGAACTTCAACAAACACGAATACAAGTATCGATACTATTATTACCGCCGCGACGGGTATTACAAGGACGACGCCGTCCCGGCGGCGCGCCCCTCACGGAAGAGGACCCAGCCGTCGGCCCCCGAGGACGAGCAAGGCGCGGGAAGCGCTCCACCGGCTTGAATCGGCCGGCGTCCGCGGCTCGGGGCGGCGCAAACCTTGGCGGAAGGGCGAGGCGGTACCAGAATGGTATCCACGAGCACGCGGCGACTCCGTGAATTTGTATTCGAGGGCGATTTTCTGTGGATCGGGCTCGGGTACCTCGTCATGGCCGGAGCCATTGCGGCGTGGAAAGACTCCAGCGAGGACGCCTATATCACTTATCGTCACGTCTGGAACCTCGTGGAGCGCCGAGAACCGGGGTTCAACGCGGGTGAGCCCGTCATGGGCTTCACGTCCCCGCTCCACATGATGAGCCTCGCGCTGCTCCGCGCCTTGCTTCCGGTCGAGATGCCCGTGATCGGCCCTGTTTTTGCGGTCGTCGTCCTCGCGGCATTCGTGTTCGTCCTCGCGCGCCTGCTCGCGAGGCTGGGTTTCCGGCCCATCGAGCGCGCGCTCGCCACGTTCGTCCTCCTCTGCAATGGCCCCTTCCTGGAGGGCAGCCTGGCGGGCCTGGAGACGCCGCTCGTCCTCGCGCTGATGGCGTCGAGCCTCCTGCTCCTGACCCGTGAGCCGCGGCCCGTCGCGGAGGGGCTCCTGCTCGCGCTGCTCGGCCTGACGCGCCCGGACACGATATGGTTCGTCCCCGGCTGGTTTCTGGCGCGGCTCTCGACCACGAGGAGCCCGCGTTACTTCGCCGGCGTGCTCGCGGCGGGTCTACCGCTGCTCGCGGGCTGGATCGGTTGCGCGACGCTCCTGTACGGGACGCCCGTGCCCCAGTCGGTCCTGGCCAAACGCGCCGTCTATTTCGCGGCCCAGACGCTCGACGCGTCGAAGCTCGTGGCGAACACGAAGGGCTTTCTCTCGTCGACCCTCTCGCTCGGGCTCGGCGCGCCCGGTCTGGACCATTCTCTCTTCAACCAGGGCGCGGTCCTCTCGATCGCGCTCGGCCTCGTCTCGCTCGTCATCGCCTGGAAAAACCTGCCCGAGCCGACGCGCCGGGTGGCGTTCGTGCTGGCCGCGTACATCCTTTTTTTCGCCGTGTACGCGATCCTCACCAGCGCCATGCACGCCTGGTATTTCCTCCCCACACGCGCCGCGGTGCTGGTCCTCTCCGCCATCGGCTGGTTCGGTTTGCCGGCGCTCCGCGCACATCCCCGCGTGAGGCTCGGCGTGCCAGCGCTCACCGCCGTGGCCTTCGCGGTCGCCGGGGTCGTCGTGGTGAACCATCACCATCGGCTGGAGCGTACGGTGGTCGACGAGGTGAAGTGGCCGCTGGTGAAATACGTCGAGGCGAACGCGGCCCCGGATGACGTGCTGATGCTGGAGCCGCTCGGTCACGTCGGGTGGGGGCTGCGCGGCCGGAAGGTGATCGATTTCCCGGGGCTCGTGGAGCCGAAGGTCTCCGCGATCGTGCAGCGCTCCGGGGTCTGGTCCTACGGCGAGCTCATGAAGCAGCTGAAGCCGCAGTACGTGAGCCTGCGCCCGCCCGAGCGAGACGCCATCCTCCGAGAGACGCCCGATGCCCTCTCGACCTATGAGCACGTGGCGGTCTTTCAGGCAAATCGGAGCCATCCGCCGTATTTGCGCGATTGCGCGGATTGCGAGTATCACCTCTATCGGCGGAGCGAGGGGCCGTAGTCCCGTCGTCCTCGCCCGGATCGACCCGCCCGCGCGCGGCTCAGAACATGTCCATGTCCGCGTCGCGGTACTCCCACGCGTGATAGGGCGAGAGGTCCGCGTTCGACGTCGCGATCCCCACGATGGGCGTCGCGGAGCGCCGCGATACAAACCCCAGCGTCGCGAGCGTGCTCCCGATCCGGGCCGAGCGCGCGATCGTATAAACCTGCTCGAGGGAACGGCGGCGAGCCTCCATCGCGCAGGCCGCGAAAAGCGCCCGAAGCGCGCGGGGGCTCCGCGGGTCGACGAGGAAATCGCCGACGTGCAGGCGCGGCGGCTCGCTCGGGATGGGCAGGCGGGCCGCGGCCCAGCCGCGGAGCACGCCACGCTCGTCGCGTATCCGCACCTCGATGTATTCGCGCCGTGGACGGGACAGGCGCCAGCGGACGTACGCGTGCGGGCGTTCGAGCATGCAATCGGAGGCGGCGAGCACCCTCGCCATGAAGCCTTCCCATTCGTGCTCGCTGGCCGGCCCGATCTCGTACCGATAGCGTCCGAGGCGCAGCGGCAGCACTCGGTCGAACGCGGCGCCCGCGCATTCCGCAACGAAGACGCCGGGCTTGCCGAACCGCGCGCCGAGCGGGCCGAAGGACACCGGACGGGCGGATCGGTCCACGGGGAACATGGCCGAGAAGCCGAGGCGGCCCAGATAAATCCGCAGCGCGGTCTCGTTGGGCCAGCCGAAGACGGCTTCGTGTCCCCGTGCGCCCGCGGCCTCGACGAGGAACCGGATCAATCGCTGGAAGAGCCCCTTGCCGCGATGATCGGGATGCGTGAACGCGCTGCTCAGGATCGCGGCCGAGACGCGCCGCCCGTTCACGCGGAGGTGCTGCGCCGCGAAACCCACGTAACCGACCAGCGCGTCGCCGTCGAACGCGCCCGAGAGCAGCCCCTCGTGCGTGGGGTTCCGGAAGAACCACCAGTCCATGAAATCGGCGTCGAATTCCTCCGGCCGCACGCCGTGGAGCAGCGCGAACGACGCGACGTGATCCCTCACCTCGTCACGCGCGAATGCACGAACCAAAAGCTCCGTCATGGCTCCTCAGGCGCGGCGGTGCAGGCTCGCGCGCAAGCGGCGCTCGACGCGGAACGTGAGGAGCTGCCGCGCGACGGGCGAGAGACGATACCGATCCCGCGGGCTCTGCATCGACGCGCTGATCACGTCGCGGTAAAGCCAGAAAATCGAGGTCGCGTCGTTCCGCGCCGGACCGAAGCTCGAGCATGCGGCCTCGTAGCCGGCGCGGCGCACGGCGCGGACCACGCGCGCGGAGAGCGAGCCGCCCGGATAGGCGAAAAGCGTGACGGGTCTGCCGAGCAGATCCTCGAGATCCTGCCGGCTGCCGCGGAGCTCCTCTTCCAGCCGCGTATCGTCGAGGCGCACGAGATCCGGATGCGTCCGCGTGTGCGAGCCGATCGTCATGCCCGCATCCACGAGCGCCCCGAGCTCCGCGGGGCCCATCCGCTTCGTGCACGAAACGCCCTTCCGCAGGTGGTCCGTCGTGACGAAAAACGTCGCCGGGATCCCGAGCGCCCGCAGGATCGGCAAGGCGTGCTCGTACTGGTTCCGCCATCCGTCGTCGAACGTCACGAATGCCGAGCGCTCGTCCTCCGCGATGCCGTCGTCGATCTGGCGGACGAGGCCATCGAGCGAGCCGAACCGATATCCCCGCCGCTGAAGCTCCTCCAGGTGAAATCGGAAGGCCTCGGGGCTGTGCCGGAAAAAGAGCCCATCCTCGTCGGAGAGGCCCGCGGCGTCGCCCTCGGGCAGGATATGATGATAAAGCAGAATCACCGCGGGGCAGCGTTGGCCATCCGAAAGCGGCCGTCAAGCCCTCTCAGGTCCCCGACGCGGCCTCGAGCGCCGGCGCTTCGGCCGCCTCCGCTTCGGCGAGCACCCGCGGCGCGAGGCGGCTCTTCACGCGCGAGAGGCTCGCCTCCACCATGTCCGTCACGACCTGGAGCAGCACCTCGGTCTGCGGCGAGACGTCGCCGAAATCGCTGCGCAGGCCGAATTTCAGCTCCGCGCGCGCCGCGTCGTCCCGGCCGATCGGATAACGCGCCGACACCACGTCGCGGCCGTAAGGATCCTCGTCCGTCGGGTTCGTCCAGCGAAACGCCGTGGGCTCGCCCTCGATCACGGGGAGAATCTCGACGTATGCGAGATGTCCTTCGAGCGCGAAGGTCCCGATCGTAGAGAGCACGTCGGCCTCGGATCGCGCCGCCTCGAAACGCGCGGGAAGCCGGGGCAAGAGGCGGCGCAGGATCTCGCTGTCGCGCGAGCGCAGCCGTTCTTTTTGCCGCCGCCGCCCGTGCACCTGCTCGAAATACCCCACGGTGCGCACGAGCCCGATGAACACCACGCTGCTCGCCACGAGCGCGAGCCCCACCTGCCAGCTCCGGCCGAGCGAGATGCCGATCGCCGCCACCGTGAGCAGCACGCTCACGCCGTAAATGATGAGCACCGCGCGGCGGTGCGTGATGCCCATGTCGAGCAGGCGGTGATGGATGTGCCCGCGATCCGGGGAGAACAGCGGCCGGCGCTCGAGCCAGCGCCGCACCATCGCGAAGAGCGTGTCGAAGATCGGCACGCCGAGGGCGACCACGGGCACGAGCAGCGAGACCGTGGTCGACGCCTTCTGCGTCGCGCCGATGAGCGACGTCGCGGCGATGACGTAGCCGAGGAAATAACTCCCCGAGTCGCCCATGAAGATGCGCGCGGGGTTGAAATTGTAAAAGAGAAACCCGATGATCGCGCCCATCATCGTCGCCATGAAGAGCGCGGGCAGCGTGCCGAACGATAGATACGCGACGACGAAATTCGTCAGGGCCGCGAAAAACACCACGCCCGCGGCGAGGCCGTCGAGCCCGTCGATGAGGTTCACCGCATTCACGATGCCCACGATCCAGAGCACCGTGATGGGCAGGGCGAAGATGCCCATCGAGAGCTCGCCCACGAAAGGCAAGGAGATCGCCTCGATCCGGAATCCGCAGGCGAACGCGAGCACGGCCACCGCGACCTGCGCGTAAAGCTTGTGCAGCGCGCGGAGGCCACGCGTGTCGTCGATCGCGCCCACGGCGCAGAGGATCGCGCCGCCCGCGAAGAGGCCGATGACCTTGCGTACGTCCTGCGTGAACGCCTGCGCCACCACCGATTGCACGAAAAACAGGCCCACGAGCGGCGCGAAGAAGCCCGCGCAAATCGCGAGGCCGCCGAGCCTCGGCGTCTCGTGGCGGTGCACGTGCCTGCCGCCGGGACGTGAAACCGCGCCGAGCCGGAACGCGAGGAGGCGCACGAGCGGCGTGAAAATCCCACTGACGAGCGCCGAGAGCGCGAACGCCGCCAGGTAGGTCCTCATGAGCCGATGCCTCCCATCATCGCTGGATCTTGGTTGTGCGGTGGGTCTTCCACATTCACGCGCGCGAGGCGACGGGGGTTCGGGGGCGTAGCTCCGCTCGCCGGAGCGTAGCCCCCGAGCGGTTACTACGGGCTGTCCTTCGACGCCTCCTGCAACAGGGCGCGGAAGCGGGCCGAGGATACGGGACGATCGTACCGTTCGTCGAAGATCCTGCGGGCCCGCGCGCCCTTCTCGTCCCACGCCGCCCTCCGCGTGACCGCGTCCTCGAGCGCGCGGCACAGGCCCTCGACGTCGCCGGGGCGGCCCGTCCAGCCGAGATCGTCCTCGCGCACCACGCGGGCGACCTCGCAGCGCGGCGGTCCGAGGTAGATCACCGGCCTTCCCGCGGCGAGCGCGCCGTAAAGCTTGCTCGGGACGAGCAGACCTTCGAGATCTTCGCGCAGTGACACGAGGTGCGCGTCCGCGGCCGAGAGGCTCTCGCCGATCGCGTCGTGGGGCTGATACGGCAGGAAACGCACGTTTTCGAGGCCTTTCGCGAGTCCCTCGGCCTCGGCGCGCCGCGCGCCGTCGCCGATGAACAGCACGACGAGCTCGGGCAGCCTGTCTTTCAAGCGTCGTGCGGCCTCGACGAACGTCCGGACGTCGTGCCCGATGCCGAGGTTGCCGCTGTACATCGCCACGAATCGTCCGTCCAAACCGTGGGTTTTTCGGAAAGGATGGTCCTCGCGTCCGCGCGGCGACACGAGGCGTCCGTCGGACCAGTTCGGCAGGACGCGGATACGCTCGCGGGGCGCGCCCTGCGCGACGAGGCGGTCGGCCATGCCTTCGGAGAGCGCGACGATGCGGGCGGCGGCGCGGTGCGTGGCGTGTCCGAGGCCGAGCAGCGCGAGCGACGCGGGGCCGCGGGGCGCGAGGTAGCCGAGCTGGATCGCCGCCTCCGGATAGACGTCTTGCACCCACGTCACGAGCGGCAGGCGGCGGGCGAGCGCGACGAGCGCGCCGCCCGCGGCGATCATGGGCGGGGTCGTGAGCACGACGAGCACGTCGGGTTTGGCTTCGCGGGCGGCGGCGAGCACGCTCGTGGCCCAGAACGACAGGTAATCGGCGAGGCGGCCGGCCATCGTGGCCTTGCCGAAGCGCGTGGCGAAGGGGCGGACGACGTCGACGCCGCGGATGCGCTCGCGGGCGGGCAGCGCCTCGCCGCCGAGGTATCCGCCGCGGCTCGCAATGACCGTCACGTCGTCGCCCGCGGCGGCGAGGTCCTCGCAGAGCTCGGTGAGGAGCTGCGAGGTGGCGGCGTGGTCGGGGGCATAAAATTGGTTGACGGCGACGACGCGCATGCGAAGGAGATCCCGCGGGCCCGGGCCGAGCCGGCTTGACGCTGCCCGCTTTCGATCGCTACCTTTCGCCTCCGCGCGACGCGAGCGCAACGGAGAAATGAATGTCTCGTCTGGTCTTGGGCATCAATTCGGCCCACGGGGATGCGTCGGCGGCGCTCATCGGTGAGGGGGGCATCCTCGCGGCGATCGCCGAGGAGCGGATCAACCGGAAAAAGCACTGCGCAGGTTTCCCGCGCCTCGCCGTGGCCGAGGTCCTGCGCCTCGCCGGGGCGACGCCGGGGGACCTCACGGACATCGCCGTCGCGCGTGATCCGCGGGCGAACGTCGCGTCGAAGGTCGCGTTCATCGCGTCGAGGCCGTTCACGGGCGTCCCGAGCGCGGTGAAGCGGCTCGCGGTGCACCGCGAGGTCGCGACGAGCGGCGGGCTCGTCGCCGAGGCGCTCGGCGTCCCGGAGGCCTCGATCCGCGCGAAATTCCACCGCGTCGAGCACCACCTCGCGCACGCGGCGAGCGCGTTTTACTGGTCGCCGTTCGACCGGGCCACGGCGATCACCTGCGACGGCGCCGGCGATTTCGCGACGAGCCTCGTCGGCCTTTGCCAGGGCAATCGCATCGAGATCCTGCGCAAGAACCTCTGGCCGCACTCGCTCGGCGTGTTTTACACGGCCGTCTGCCAGTTCCTCGGCTTCGACAGGTTCGGCGAGGAATACAAGGTGATGGGTTTGTCGGCGTACGGCGTGAATCGATTCGCCCGGGAGATGCGCCGCGTCGTGCGCTGGGATCCGGAGCAGGGCATCCGGCTCGATTTGACGTGGTTTAGGCACCACAAGACGAGCGAGGGAATGGAGACCGTGGACGGCGCGGAGATCCAGGTCCCGCGGCTCTGGTCGGACGCGATGGCCTCGCTCTTCGGCCCGGCGCGTCGGCGCGAGGATCCGATCACGGATCGGGAGCGTGACGTCGCGGCGTCGCTGCAGACGCGGTTCGAGGAGGTGTATCTCGCGCTCGTGGCGGACGCGGTCGAACGCACGGGCGTGCGCAGCGTGGCGATGGCAGGCGGCTCGGTGCTGAATTCGGTCGGCAATGGTCGAATGATCACCGAGGGCTGGGTGGATCGGGCTTATTTCCAGCCTGCGGCCTCGGACGACGGCACGGCCGTGGGCGCGGCGCTCTGGGTGAAGCACGGCGTGCACGGCGAGGCGCGGACACCCGAGGTGCGGCATGCGTACTGGGGGACGAGCTTCCGCGACGACGAAATCGAGGCGGCGCTCGTGAATTCGGGCCTCCCGTTCCGCAAGCTCGGCCGGGACGAATTGCTCGGGGCGGCGGCGCAGGCGCTCTCCGAGGGCAAGATCGTGGGCTGGTTCCAGGGGCGCGAGGAGTGGGGCCCGCGGGCGCTCGGCAATCGCAGCATCCTCTGCCACCCCGGCTGGCCGGGGATGAAGGCCACGCTGAACGCGCGCATCAAGAACCGCGAGCCTTTCCGCCCCTTCGCGCCCGTCGTGCGGCTCGAAAAGCTGAGCACCTGCTTCCGCGGGGATCACGAGGTGCCGTTCATGATCATCGTCTACAAGGTCCGCCCGGAATGGAAGGACAAACTCTCGGCGATCACGCACGAGGACGGCACGGGCCGGGTGCAGACGGTGCGGCGGGCCGACAATGAATTGTATTACGACCTGCTCGGGGTCTTCGAGGAGAAGACGGGGATCCCGGTGCTGCTCAACACGTCGTTCAACGAAAACGAGCCGATCGTGCACACGCCCGACGAGGCGATCGATTGTTATCGGCGCACGAAGATGGATGCGCTGGGGATCGGGTCGTTCTGGCTGGAAAAACCGGGCGGGGAGGGCTGACGGCGTATCGGCGGGCGTGCTACGCTGAGGGAAGAGGTTTGGTCATGGCGCAGCCGGCGGGGAAGCTCAAGGTCACGATCGCCGAGTACCTCGCGCTCGAAGAGGCGAGCGAGACGAAGCACGAGTACCTGGACGGACAGATCTACGACATGTCCGGGGGGACGCCAGATCACGGGCTCCTCGCGGCGAACGTGATTCTGGAACTCGGGGCCCAACTCCGCGAGCGCCCCTGCCGCGTGCACACCTCGGACGTTCGTGTCCGCGTGCAGGCGACGGACCTCCTGACCTACCCCGACGTCAGCGTTGTCTGTGGGAAGCTTCTGCGCGACGCCGACGATCCGAACGCCATCGTGAATCCGATCGTCCTCGTCGAGGTCCTCTCGAAGAGCACCGAGGGGTACGACCGCGTGGAGAAATTTGCCCATTACCGGCAGATTGCCTCGCTCCGCGAATACGTACTCGTTTCGTACCGTACAAAGCGCATCGAGGTCTACCGACGCGCCCAAGAAGGCGCCTGGATTCTGCACGAGGCGCATAGCGGATCGATCGACCTCGTATCGATCGGCTGCTCGCTATCGGTGGACGCGGTCTACCGCGGAGCCTTCGAGGAGCCCGAGGTCGTCTCCTGATCGGACGGCCATGCCCTCCCACCTCCGCGCCGCCTTCGTCCGCGTCCCCGGCCAGCGGGATCGCATCTACGTCCACCGAAGCAACGGCACAGAGGTCTCCTGGGTCTTTCCTACCTACGGCGACGAGCTGCCGCACGACCTCGTGCACATCGTCGTCGAAGCAGCGTTTGGCCTGAAAAAAGGATTCTGGGGGCGGGTCGATGCGGGCTTGGATCCGGCGCGCATCAACGACGAGGCCAATCGCAAGGGCGGGGGAAGCAAGTACGCGGGCTTCGGGGACGACCTCGAGGAGCTCCTGCTCGCCGAGGGGCTCGCGGGCGCTCCGTGGTCGGACGCAGAGGTCTCCGACGCCGCGATCCTGGAGGTCATCGCGTCGAATTGCGCCCGTGCCGGCGTCGAGGCCGGCGCCGTGCTCACGACCGATCGGGTGCGCGAGGTGCGGCGTGTGCTCCCGCGCCTCCGGGAGCAGTGGCGAGCCTTTGCGGGAAAAGGGACGATCACGCTCGTCTTCGACCCGCAGGATCCGGCGCGGGGGTTTGCAGAGCTCCTCCGCGCTTGACGCGGCGCGAGATTGCGCCGCCCGTCCGCTTCGTGGTACCTTGCAATATCGCATTAACGCCGAGGAATGCCAACATGGCGAGATTGCTTGGTATTTGCTTGATGGTCGCCGCGCTGCTCACGACGGCGTCGCTCGTCCGCGCGGAGGAGACATCGCCCTCGGCGCCGGCCGCGCCGTTCACCTATGATCCCACGTTCGTCGCGGCGGGGCCGCGGATGTGCAGGGCCGGCGCGCAGGCTCGCTGCGTCTGCCAGGACGGGCGTCCGGGCACGCAGACCTGCGATTCGCGGGGCATCTTCTCGCTGTGCGCGTGCGCTTCGGTGACGATCGACGTCCCGCAGCTGCCCGTGGCCTCCGCGGCCCCCGTGGAGGTCGACCTGGAGCGGCTGCGGCGGCAGAAGAAAAAGAAGAAGCGCTCGTCCGGCGTGGGGCTTTTGATCGGAGGCGCCATCACCCTCGGGATGGGCACGGCGAGCCTCGCCTGGGGCATCGATCGCGTGCGGGACAAGGGGAATGACCCGCTCGGCATCGTGCTCATCTCGACGGGCGGAACGGCCATGCTCGTGGGTTTGCCGCTCACGATCGTCGGCATCGTCTTCATGGCGACGCGCCCGTCGAGCTCGGACAAACCCATGAGCGCGGCGCGGAAGGACGAGAGCAAAGTCCGGTTCCTGCCGACGGCGGACGGGTTTGCCCTTTCGTTCTGAGAACGACGCTCCTACCAGAACAGATGCAACACGAGGACCTCCCGCCCAGCCGGGGTCTTCGCGTGCTCGATGCGCGGCACCGCATCGCCTTCGCCCGTGTGAATCACCACGAGCGCGCCGTGCGCGGCGTCGCTGCTCTCCATATAGTGATCGAGTTGCTTGAGCCGATTGTCCAAAGCGTCCCCGAGTTTCCAGTCCCCGAGTTTCCGGAGCAAACGTACTCCAATGACTGAGCGGACCGCCGGCGCCTCGTTCGTATTGCCGATGAGGATGTCCGGTCGCGGCGAGTCCGGAAACGAGCGTTCCACCGACACAGGCCCATCCACGATGTGACTCAGCGCCGCGGCGATGAGCTGCACGAGCATTTCCTCGCGGGCGGCGTCCTTCGCCACCTTGCCGCTGACCTTCCGGTGGATGAACTCCGCCACCCGCCCGAGCGCTTTTTCCAAGAACTGCGGATCCGACCGCGGAATCCGCGTCGGTCCTCCCGCTTCGAGCTCATCCGCGGCCGTCTTGCTCAGCGCCGTGCTCATGCGCCGCTCGTCCACCACGTTCGCGAGCAATGCCGGATCGTCCACCTTCGCCGCCGCGGCCCGCGCCACCTTTTTCGCCACCTCTTTCGACATCCGGCTGCTCGGCGCCTCGATGCCGAGCACCTTCGCGACCTGCCTTTGCACGGCCTCCGGCGCGGCTTCCACGGCTTCCTCCGTCGCCTGGGCCAGATGCCTCCGCAATGTGCTCGGCGTCCGCTTCTTTTCGGGCACGCTGAACGTGTGCGTGTATCCGTCCTTCGCGTCGTCCGGAAACACCTTGGTATCGAGCACCCACGGATCCGCGCCCGAGGCGTACGTGTACGGGGTGATTCTCACCTTGCCCGAGCGCGGGCGGAGCTCGCCGAGCAGGCAGCCATTCGGCCACGGGCTCCCCTGGTAGGCCGACGGCGCCGCGAGCTCGACGAACCCGCCGCGCTGCGAGGCGATGCCGCGGCTCTTCGGCTGGTGCATGTGACCGCGCAGCACGAGGTCGAACAGGCGCTCGAAGCGGTGCTCGATGATGTCGCGCTCGAGCTCGTGCAGCTCCTCGAACGGGTGGTGCATGAGCGCGATCGCGGCCCGCGCGCCCTCGTCCGCGATGCGATCGCCGGCGCGATCCACGTTCGGCTCGCCGAGCCATAGCTTTCCGTGGTCGTCGTCGCCCTGCGCGAAAAACGCCGAATTGAACGACGCCACCGCGATCCGCGCGCCGCGCACCGTCACGACTTCCACGGCATTCGCGCCGACGCCGAGGCCGAGCGCGCGGTCCTCACCGAGCAGCGGAGCGAGCGCCGTGCGATACGCTTCGAGCTTCTGCGCGTGGAATCGCCGGGCGTGCTCGTCCTCGAAGAATGTGATGGCATCCTCGTCCTTGTCGAGCGTGCGCCGGAGCCATCGGCCCACCTCGCGGTCGACGTCGTGGTTGCCGGGGACGACGAAGAAATGGGACGGCGGGACGCCCGTCACGTCGAGGATGCGCTGGAAGAGCTCGATCACGAGCTCGAACTCTTCGGGTTTGCCGCTATGGGCGAGGTCACCGGTGACGAAGATCAAATCGAGCGGGAACCGCGGGCGCTCCTGCGCCAGGAAATCGACGAGGCCGCGGAGCACGCGATCCTGATCGTATCGCTTCACCCGCTGGGGCCTCAAATGGAGGTCCGAGAGGTGGAGGAATCGAATGGGCGGCTCCTCCGAGGGCACGCCGGGCGCGCGGTCCGGCAGGGCGCCGAGCTTCCGTGCGATTGCGACGAGCTCCGCGGGCGCGGGCAGCTCGTACGTCCGCGCGGCCCACGTGAAGAAATCTGGTGCTTTTTGCCGGAGAATACGCTCCGTATCGCGGGAGACGACGAGCAGCACGGGCCCCGCGAGCCGCCGCAAGAACTCGCGCTCGGCATTCAGCAGACCCGCGAACGCGCCGCCGCTGAACGGACCCCACGGCGCCGCCGAGAGCACGTAGGCGTCGGCCGCGCGTTCATGTGTGAGCTCCACCCAGCGCGCGGGGCCCATGTCGACGCCGCACGCGCCGAGGTTCTCCACGCGCATCGGCGCCCTTTGCAAAATGCCCACGAGCAGCGTACGCGCCTCGTCGAGCGTCGCTTCGGATTCGGCCACCACGACGAGCAGGGACGGCGAGCCCTGCGCCAGCGAGAGCCTCGCGGAGAGCTCCTCGATGCGCGCTTCCGGCGTCATCCGGCCCAGCTCTCCATTTGCCGGAGGAGCTGCTCGACGGGATCGGGGAGCGAATACCACGCGATACCATTGCGATATTCGATCACCCAGAGCCCGTAGAGGAGCTGCTTCGTCACGTCGCCCTGGCCTTCGAGGCGGAACTCGCGCCGGACCCTTTCGAGCACCGACAAGAAGCGCGGATCGTAGGCGCGTCGGAACGACTCGCGTTGATCGGCGATCGCGGCGGCCACGTCCTGCTCCTCGATGAACGTGCCGCGGCGGACGTGCGCTTTGACCACGCTCGATTGGAGGAGCCGCGCGAGCTCGCGGATGTTGCCGCCCGAGCCCACGATCGCGCGCTCGACGGCCTCGGGCATCACGATCCGCGCATCGATCGGCTCGACGCGCGCCTCCACGATCCGGCGCATGATGCTCACGCCCTGCTCGGAGCGCCTGCGCGTGTTCGTGTGGGGATTGAGATCGTAGAGACGAACCGCGGGCAGGACCGCGCTGCCCGCGTTGTTGTACCTCTCCGAGAGGACGTTGAACGTGGGCTCGTAGATCAGCGAGATCGGGATCGTCAGGATCGCCGCGCCCGGCGCCTCGACCATCGGCTTCTTTTCGTCGCCGAGGAACGCGTCGCGCGCCTGCACGGGCGGGAGTTTGTCGAGGCCGTCGAGCAGCACGACGGGCCTGTGCTCTTCGAGATCGTCGAGCAGGCCTGCGAGCATGTCGATCGGCTCGAAGCCCGACTCCTTGATTTGCCGGCGCAGCTCGTCGCGCAGGAGCTTGCTCTCGCGCACCGTCGAGAGCAGCCGGCGGAGCGCGGCGCCGAGGGCGTCGAGGTCGGGCGCGACGGGCGAGGTGAGCAGCCGTTCGAGGGCGCTGCGCAGCATCTCGGTCGTCTTCTCGGAGAGGCTGATTCCCGCTTTTTTCACCTCGGCCACGAGCTCGGCCTTGGCGGCGAGATACATCTCGAGCGAGCCGAGGTCCTGCACGGCCGTCTGCGCTTCGAGGTCGACGAACGCGACGAGCCGCCCCTCGCGCCGCAGCCGGTGGGCGATGCTGAGCAGGAGCGTGGTCTTGCCGCAGCCGGGCTGGCCCGCGAGCAGGAGCTTGGCGTTGTCGTTCAGGTCGAGCGCGGCTTCGAGCTCGGCGCGATAGTGCTCGTGCGCTTCCGGGACGTACGACGAGCCGGGTCCGTCGTCGGCGTCGAGGTACGGCCGGTAAATCGGGTCGAAGACCCGGGTCAGCGCGCGGAATTTCGCTCGAGGATCGGGGCTCATGCCAGAAGCTCCGATGAAACTAGCGGCCCATCGGCCGCGGGGCAAGCGGGCGGCACGGTCAGGTCCGCGGCTTCTGCGCGACGAGGAGCTGGATGTCCCCGATCTGCGTGACCACGCTCTGCCTGCGGCGCTCCCACGCGCCCGGGTCGAAATGGCGCAGCGCGCGCCCGAGGACGACGCCGACCAGCACGTTTCGCAGGCGCCGCGCCACGTACCTCGGCGCCGAGCGCTCGAACGAGGGCGTCGAATACACGACGTCGAGGCCCGCGGCCCAGACGAGGCGCGAGAGCGACCCGTACGAGAAGACGTGAATGTGCTCGGGCGGGCAGAACCAGTGCGAGCGCGCCGCGACGTCGCGCTCCGAGGCGTCGCCGCAGAGGGGCGTATCGCAAAAGAAGAAACCACCGGGCTTGAGAACGCGGCGCACCTCGCGCATCGCGGCGTGCGGGTCGCGGACGTGCTCGATCACGGCCCAGGATGTGACGGCGTCGAAGCTTTCGTCCTCGAACGGCAGCCCGCCCTCGGCGTCGAGATTGCCCGGAAAAACCTTTACGCCAGGCGGATATTCCTTCCGCACGGAGTAATCGCACCCGACGGCATCGAAGCCGGCTTCGAGGGCCTGCGAGAGGAACCCGCCTTCGCCGCAGCCGACGTCGAGCAGGCGGCCTCGGGGCTGGTGACGACGCGCCAGCGCGAGCTTCGCGGCGTGACGCTTCGGCATCTCGCGGGCGAACCGCTCGGCGCCCATGCCGGCCGTGTAGCTCTCGGAAAAACCTGCGTAATGTCGGGCCAGTTCTTCTACCGTTGGCAGAACGTTCGATTGCACGGTGCCGCAGGTGGCGCAGCGGAAACAGGCGATCTCCTCGAAGGATTCCTCCGGCGCTCCACGCGCCCCGCAGATCCGGCACGCGGAACGCGCGTTTTCGCGGGTCATGCTCATCGCGCCGCCGAACGTAGCGGGAGCGCGGCGCGGGGGCAAGCGCGCGGTTTCATCGCACGCGCAGCCGATCGAGCCGCGGACCCAGCGCGGCGAGCGCGTCCATGGCGAGTTTTCCGAGCCGCGGCGGGCGCGCGCGGGCGGGACCTTCGGCGATCGCGCGGGCCACGGGCAGGAGCCTCGCAGGATCCTCGTCCCGCGGAGGACCACGCCGCGCCTCGCCCCGCGCATACCGCAGGAGCGCCGCACGAAGGGAGCCGGCATCCTCCGCGACTTCGATGCGCCCTTCATGTCCCAGGGCGGCGACGATTTCGAGCTGATGATCGTTGACGATCTCGCCAAACCCGGCGCGGCGCGCGGCGACGATCGGGCGATGGCCGCGGCGAAGGGCATCGGAGAGCGTGCCGACGCCCGCGTGGCAGACGACCACGTCGGCCCGATTCATTTCGATCTCGAATTCCGCGCGCGAGAGGTGCTCGCGCGGCGTGAGCGCGCGCGGACGAACCTCACTCGGGCCGTGCTGGCAAAGCCCTTCGACGGGCACGTCGAGCGCGGACGTGGCCTCGTCGACCCAGCGGAGGAGCCGGTCGAAGGGGACGAGCGCATTTCCGACGGTGACGAAGATCCTCATCCGAAATGAATGCTCGCCTTCTCGGCCCGCGGGAAGAACCGCGCGAGCGTGTCCCATTGATAAAAGAACCGGTGCGCGAGGGGCGCCATCAGCCGACCCGTGAGCGTCGGGCGGACGATCGCCGCGGCCGTCTCCACGAACACGACCCGCGCCCGCGTGCCCATCCGCGCCACGAGCGCGACCGGGACCGCCGGCCCCGCGCCGGCCGAGAGCACGATGTCGGGCTCCTCGTGGCGCAGGATCCGCGCGGCTTCGAGCAGGTTCCAGAGCACGCGGACGTCCCGCTCGGCGTGCGCGATGCGGTAGACCCGGGCAAACGGGAAATCGGGCAATGCGGCCTCGTCGTTGAGGACCAGGACGACCTCGTGACCCGCGAGGACAGGAGCGAGCTGCATGATCTCGGTCAGGTGACCGCCCACCGAGGAGACGACGAGGATTTTCATGGTCGCCTCTCGCCGGCGACGATCGCCTCGTAATGCCCGAGCATCTGCTTTGCAATAGCGTCCCAGCCGAACCCCGCGGCCACGGCGCGCCCCGCTTCCCCCATGCGCCGGGCGCGCGCGGGGTCTTCGAGGATCGAAAGCAACGCCTCGGCGATCCGCTCAGGCGTATTCTCGACCCAGGCGCCCGCGCCGCGCTCTTCCAAAATCTTCCAGGGACAAGCCTTGCTCACGACGACGGGCGTCCCAGCGGCGAGCGCCTCGGCGACCACGATGCCGAAGTTCTCGCCGTGCGAGGGCAGCACGAGGACCGTGGCCGACGCGAGCAGCGCGAGTTTGTCTTTCACGTACACAGGCCCGAGAAACCGCACGCGGGGGCGGGGCGTGACGCGGGTGAGGAGCGCCTCGACGCGCGCCTGTTCGCCGTCCTCGTCCGGCCCGGCGACGAGCGTCTCCACCTCGGGCATCACGGCCGCGACGCGGGCGAGCGCAGGCACGAGCACGTCGAACCCTTTGACCGGATGAATGCGGCCCAGAAAGACGATCCGTGCCCTTTCGCGCGGCACGTCGGCAAGCACGTCGGGCAGATCGACGCCGTTTGGCACGACGAACGTTCGCGCGCCGGGGACGTGGCGGAGGATCTCGCGTGCCTCCTCGTCACTCGTCGCGTGCACGCCCGCGGCGGAGAGCACGTTCTTCCGTTCGACGAGCTCGAAATAGGGCGCCTTTTTCCAGCGCTTCGAGCCGATGGCCCAGGGCATGAGCGTGCCCTGGGGCGAGAGCACGGCGGGCACGGCCGCGCGCCGGGCGAGGGCCATGGCCGCGGCCGAGGAAAAGGAGAACAGGGCCGTGACGTGGATCAGATCCCACCGCGGGATTTCCCGGGCGAGATGAAGCGCGAGGGGCGCGGAGAACGCGAATCGTGTACGGGGCCTGCGCGGAAAATAACGAACGGGCACGCCCTCGGCGAGCGTCTTCTCCGCGTGGGGCACGGGCAGATCCCCCGCGCCGTCGGCGTCCGTCGTGACGACCTCGACCGTCACGCCGAGGCGGAGAAGGCGCTGGCAAAGCCGGAGGACGCCTTCGATCGGTCCGCCATACCGCGTCGCGGGCCAGAAGCTCGGAATGACGTGGAGGACGCGGAGGGCCATGAAAAACGTCAGGCGATATCCGCGAGGATGGTTTCGAGCCTGTGCCGATACGTGTGCTCGGCGAGGGCGCGCCGCGCGCCGGCCTCGCGGATCGCGAGCATGTCGGCCGGGAAGCGTCGCGCGTGTTCGAGGTGGCCTCGGAGCTCCTCGTACGTCTCGAAGGTGAGCACCTCTTTCCCCGGCTCGAAGCACTGGAGCAGCGTCGGCCGGAACTCCACGAGCTGGAGTCCGCCGGCGCCCGCGATCTCGAACGCGCGGCAATTCAGCGAATTGCCCTCCGCCAGCGCGAACGTATTCAGGCAGGCCATTCCCGCCCCGAACACGCGGCTCTTCTCCTCGCGGACGACGTATTTTCCGGAAAAACTCGCCCGGATCTCCTTCGCCGACCAGGGCGGTGGCTCGGTGCCGTAGAGTTCGAGCCGCGCGCCGTCGCGGAGCAGCCGCAGGAGGACGGCTTGTCGGAAGGCATAATAGTTTCCAGCGACGACCACGGCATCACTCGTTTGCTTCGCGAGCGGCCGATGCCACCTCGGATTCATCGCCTCGTGCAGGAGCGCGCACTCCTTGCCCGCGAGCCGGAGCTTTTTCACGGCGTCCGGATCCTTGACGTACACCTTGTCCCAGAAGGGATTCACGAGCCCGAACCTGCGGCTGTTCGCGGGCGCGTCGCCCCACCAGAGAATACGCCGCCCCGACACGAAGCGGCCGAGCGCGTCGAGGATCTCCGGGTGCACGTCCCACGTGAGCGCGAGCAAGACGTCGGGACGTCGATCCGTGACGAGGCGCAGGAGCTTGCGATCCTGCGGCAAAGGCGCGTCCCCGAAGACGCGCTCCTCCACCATGCGCAGCGCGCGCCGAGGGACCGACCAGTACGCAGCGTGATCGACCTCCTCCGCCCCGAGGACCTCGTGGCCCATCTCGACGAGCGTCTCGGCGACGTTGTCGGCAAAGCCGTCCGCGAATCGGGGGCCGAGGACGAGGATACGCATGGCTTCTCAGGATTCCTTCCGCAGCCGGAAGAGCATGTCCGACGAATAAATCCCGCCGCGCGTCGCCCCGTTTTCCACGAGAAACCACGCCTCGATCGCGCCGCGCAGCGCTCGCCATGCGACGTACCGGATCGCGCTCTTCACGCCGTACGGCACCGGGCCGCACTCGCGGAACTCCGCGCGGTCACCCCAGCCCGTCATCGCCGCGAGCTGCGTGATGCTGTTCGGCGTGAACGCGATCTGATGCGTGATGTCCCAGTATCGCGCCGCCGCGCCGAACGGAGAGACGGCGTTCGGCACCATGCCCACGAGCGCGCCGCCGGGACGCAGCACGCGATGCGCCTCGCGAAAGAAGTCGATGAGTCGATCCTTGGGCAGGTGCTCGACGATGTTGAAAGCCGTCACGAAGCCGTAGGCGCCCTCGCGTTGCGCGGCGAGGTGGTCGATCACGTCGCCGACGACGAGCTCGCCGCGCACGAACTTCCGGGCTTCGTCGAGCTCCTCGACACAGAGGTCGACGCCGTGCGTACGCGCGAACCCGCGCTGCTCGAGCGCGTAGATGAGCTCGCCGCAGCCGCACGCGAGGTCGATGCACGGCGTCGTGCGATCTTCGGGGAGCCAAGACCCGAGGCGGCGCAGGAGGCCCGCGGCGCTCGTTTTGTAGTACTCCGCGGTCGGGCGATGGCCACGCGAGGCCGTCGTCTCGTAGTAGCGCCTGGTGATGTCTTCGAGCGACGCCATGTGCGGGAGCGCATGGTGAAGAAGCCGGAGCGCCGAGGCAAGGGCGCGGCAGCGGTTCAGCCCGCGCCCGACATTTCCCGGTACTGCGCGACCGTGAAGCGCGCCCAGGCGCCTCGCGCGTCGCGCAGGTGCACGGCCACGGGTTCGAGGGCGTCGAGCGCGCGAGGATGCAGCTTGCACTGCACCCCGCGCGAGCCGCGGCGATCGACGGCGAAATCGGGCGGCGTCTCGCCTTCGGCCGGCGCGGCCCGGGCCGCGATCTTCGGCTGTGCCGGCGTGTCACGACCGCCTTGCAACGCACGCGTCGTCCGCAGCTCCAGCACCGCCGAAGGCCCGCCCGAGCCCGCGCGCCCGGCGTCGAGCGCGGTCGACGTGGGGAACGCCGAGCCCGTTCGCCCGTTCACGCTGGCCCCGATCCCCGCCCGCAAAAGGACGCTGAGCCCGGCATAACTCGTCGCATGATAGAGCGCCGAGCCGGACGCAAGCGTGAGCGCGCCGGTTTTGCCGGTCGCCGAGAGGCGTTGCGCGGCCCCGGAGCCGTTTGTCCGGGCCACTGTGGCCGGATGCGGGGGCCGCTCCTTGCGCGCGCCGCCGGGTGCGGACGCTTTTCGTTGCACCGTGGCCGGGTGCGGCGGACGCTCCTTGCGCGCGCCGGCCTTCGCGGCCGGCTTCTTTTGAACCGTGGCCGGGTGCGGCGGCCTGCTCGGCCGTTTTGCGGGCTGCGTCGCCGTCGTTTTTCGCTGCACCGTGGCCGGGTGCGGCCCTCGCTGCTTTTTCCCCTCGCCCTCGCCGTTCGCCATCGCCGCCTCCTCCGCGTCGTTACCCTCGGGAAAACCTCATCGCAGCTTCTCGTACACGTCGCGCGGCCCGCGCGTGGATCCGCTCACGGGCGTCTTCACGTCGGCCGCGCGGAGCACGTCGAGCGCGAAGGCCGAGCATTGCTTCGATTGCAGATTGAACCGGTGCCGCCCCGACTGATACTCGGCCACCTTCGCCATCGCCGCCTGCGCCTGCGCCGCGTCGATGGGATACTCCTTGAGCCGCACCCCGGGCTTCTCGAAGGCCGATCCATCATCGTGCACGACGCCGGGGACGCCCGACATGAGCTTGCCGAGGTCCCGGTGCGGATCGTACGAGCCGTAATTCCGGGGCGAAAAACCGAAGGCGTGCCGTTCACCGGTCGGCTCCTCGAGCGCGACGAAGCTATGGCCGGCGAGCGGCTCCGGGAGGCTCTCGTTCTCGTGCATGTACGTCCCGAAGATGAGCCGGTATCCCGCGCCCTTCGCCTGCGCCGCCCGCATTTGCAGCGGACCGACGTTCTGCGCCGGCGGCCCGAAGGCGGGGAAGGGGCGCGCATTCGCCGCCATCTTGGGTTGCCCCGTGGCCACCGCCCTCCCCATGCGATCCGCCTCCGCCTCCAGCTCGAAATCCTGCACCACGGCGATTCCGTCGCCCAGCGGGTTCGCCACCCGCCCCTCACGCTGCTGCACCACGTGCGTCAGCTCGTGCCCGAGGAGCTCTTGCCCTCGCGCCGTGTGTGGCTCGTAAAACCCGGGCGCAAAATGGATGTCGGTGCCCAGCGTGAACGCGATCGCCCCGATCGACGCCGCCTCGCCGCCGACGTGGACCCGCACATCGGAGAAATCGGCCTCGAAGAAGGTTTCCATTTTTCGAAGCACCGAGGGCGGCAGAGACTGCCCCTCCCGCGCCGGCTTGCCTTCGAGGAAACCCGTCGGAGGCTGGAAGGCGTGCACGCCCGAGGGCTGCGCCGGGTCGACGGTGGCCGATTCGTCCGCGGCGCGCCTTTGCAGCGGGGCGCCGCGCGTCGCGGCGTGGGGCGGACGTTCGGCGGGCCCCGGAGCCATGCTTTTTCGTTGCGCCACCGTGGCTGGATGCGGGGGCAGGGACGTCGTGCTTCGCTGGATGGCCTTGGCGGCGTGCGGCGGTCTCGTCGCGTGCGGCCGGAAAAAGGCCTGCGCCAGCATCGCGGCCGGGATACGATTGGCGGGATAACACGCCTGAATGACGCGTTGTTTCGGGCTCATGGCGATCGTGTCCGGGCTGCACGGGGGCCGGGCCCATGCCCGGGGCCCTCCGGGGCCAGATAAGATTGAGCGTACCATCGCACGCGACGAACCAGCAACGGAGCGGCATTTTCCGTGCGGCTCCCCCAGGTCACCGTGCTCGCGGCCAGCAAAAGGAGGACCAGCGCCGGCACCCCGACGAGCGCCGGCCGGAGGCGCCGCAACAGCGCCCGCCGCGCTTCCACGCGCCGCGCCATTTCCGCCCGTCGCGCCTCCTCGCGCTCGGCGCGCGCCTCCGCGAGCGCCTCTTCCCCGAGCGTCCGGTCGACGAGATAGACGAGCCCCGCCGCCGCGCTTCGATGCCCGAGCGGATCCTCCACGTTCGCGGCTGCCGAAAACCAGAGATCGTGCCCGGGCCATCGCGCCCGCATGAAGCCCGCGATGTCCGTCGCGAGGGCGGATACCTCGGCGTCCACCGCCGCGGCCTCCGCGCGCCGCGCCTCGATCTGCGCGGGGTTCGTGAATGCCCCTCGATCGGCCGGCAGCATGCGACCATACTGCGCGAAGAGCCGATCCCGCGCCGCCGCGTCCTCGTCGTCGGTGCTCCCGAGCGCGACGAGATCAGCGAAATTGAGCTGCACGGAAATGGGCACGTCGCGCGCGTCCTTGCCCATGCGCCCCGCGAGTTGCTCCACGAACGCCATCACGGCGTCGATCCGCGCGCGCACCTCCTCCACCTGCGCAGCCGCGGGCTCGGCCGTGCCTTCGCCAGCCGGGAAGAGGTCGCCATACGCGGGCACGAGCGAGGGGTGCACGTGCCCCGGTACCAGACCTCTTCGCCGCGGCGGCACCGGCGGAGCCACGCAAAGGACGATGCCTCCGATTCGACCGACCCGCGACTCCAGCGCATCCCGCAGCGCGCCGGCTTCGTCCCGCGCCGCGTCCACGATCGCCCCCGGCACGTCGATCACCCGCACCGCGCGCTCGCCGATTTCGACCCGATGCTCCGTCACCGCCGCCGTCGGCGCCGGGTTTGCCCCTGTCTCCACCTTCGGAGGCCCGATTCCCTCGGCCGTCACCGGCGCCATGCGGGTGTACTGGCTCCACCGCATCCGCGTCCGGGTTTTTCCGGACCGACGCCAGCCGAGCAGCAGGATCACAGGCTCGCGCTCTCGATCCGGCGCGGGGCTCCCGCTCATGCGCGCCCCTCGGCGGTTCGTGGACGGAGGGCGCGGAGGGCAAACCCCGTCACACGCGCGCCCTCGCCTTTGCCGATCCACTCCACCGCCGGCAAACGTTCGATTTCCTCGGGTCGAATCCGGCTCGTCAGGAAATGCAAGCGCTGGTTCGACGAGCCCCGCAAGGGCAGCCGTGCCGCGAGATCGGCCTCGTATCGGCCATCGATCAGCAGATCGACCTCGGCGAGCAGCGCCTGGGCGTGAGGCCGCACGCCTTCTTCGATCTCGTCCCGGGTAAAACCCGAGAATGCCACGACGTCCGCGCCCTCGGCTCGAAGCGCGCGGCAGAGCGCTGCGAAGCCGAGCGCTTGCTCGAACGGCTCACCGCCGCTCAACGTCACCCCGCGCAAGCCTCGAAACGAGCGCACCCAGGACACGGCTGCATCCACCGTGCAAACGCGCCGCGGCGCCGTGGCCCACGTTTGCGGGTTGTGACAACCCCGGCACCGGAGCGAGCAGCCCTGCGCCCAGAGGACCGCGCGCGCGCCGGGCCCGTTCGCGCGCGACGGCGCGACGGCGTCCGCGAGGTTGAGCAGGAGGTCCGTCACGACGAACCCTGCCTCCCCGTCGCCGCCACGTTTTGCAGGACAACCACCGCGCCGCCCGCGCCGTCGCCCCCCGCGGGCCACAACGCGCGCCCGTCCTCGCCGTAAAGCTCGGCCTCGACGCCCTGCGCCCGCAGCGCGGCGAGCACGTCCGCATACCCTCCATGCACGCACGCGGGCCCGTCCCACTCCGCGGGACCGCGCATTTCGATCGTGTCGATCTCCGGGAGCACGGCCCACGACACGAGGTGCTCTGCAATCCGCGCGAAGACGCCATGATCGTCGGAGAGCTCGGCGACGAACGCGCCTTCGCGCGCCTCGAATCGGACCTCCGAGGCCCGGAGCCCCGCAGCGACGCCGCCCTCGCAGAGCGATACGACCCGCGCCCGTGCCCGCGCCGAGAGGAGCGCGTCGAGCTCGTCGAGCAGGCTCGCGACATTCGAAAGGCCCTCTTGGGCCCTTCGTCCCGCCAAACCTCGGAGGTCGGCCGCGAGCCCGGGGCGAAAAGCTTCGAGCTGCTGCTGCCACGCGGGCGCTTCCAGCACGGCGAGCGCGCGCGTGAGCGCCTCCTGCCGGGCTGCAATGGCTTCTTCCAGCGTGCGCGGCGAGATCCGCGTGATGAGCGCATCCACCGCCCCGATCCGCGCCGCGTCCGGCTGACGCGTGAATTCGACGAGCTCGACGCGGGCCTGCTCCGCCGCGCGATCGAGCACGATGCCGAGCGCCACGCATGCCGACAATAGCCCGACCGACCGCTCGACGCGCCGGAGGCATGCCTCCACGGGAGCCGTCCTTGGCAAATGGACCGGCGGCGAATTCTTCGCGCCCTCCACCTTCGCGGCCTCCTCGCGAGCCTGTTTCGCGCGCTCGGCCGCGGCCCGCCGCAAAGCCACCTCGTCCCTCTTGCTCGGCCGAATGCGCAGCGATTTCACCCCGCTCACGGCGAACCCCCTTGCCAATCGATCTGGGCCTCGATGCGCTTCAAGGCTCCGTCCTCGCCGCTGTCGTCCACAGGCGGGGAAGGAGGCGCCTCGGCGGGGCGGGGCAGGGGGCGTGGCCGCTTCGGGGGTGGGGGCGGGCGCAGGCACGTGTACTCGAAAATCGGCGCCTGCCCGAAGCGCAGGTCGTGCCGATGCGTGACGAGCCAGCTCTCGAGCTTGCGCAAAAGGCCCGCGCGATCTTCAGGGTCGAGCCGTGGCCCGGCGGTCTCGATCTCCCATTGCGTGAAGAGGGATTCGGCGAGCGCCGAAAAGCTCTGCCGGCGGTCCAGCGTGAGCTCGCAGAGCGCGGTCCGTCCCTCGTCGCGCGTGGTTCGAATACGAATGGTGACCAGCATCGGGCCTTCCGGGCGAGTTTCCTCCTCCGGCGGGACGAGGGTACCAGGCGTCGCGAGGGCAGGGCCAAGTAGCTGGCGACAGCTCACCACGCGTGGTTGTGCATCACCGCGGATCCGCGTACGATCGACGCGATATGTCGCGCATGTCCAAGGCTTGGACCCTCGTCCTCGGGCTGCCCGTCGTCCTCGGCATGGGGTGCTCGTTCATCCCGCTGCAAGTGCAGACGCAAGCACAGACGAGTGGCTTCGGAGAGTCCGAGCCAGTCGAGGTCCCCCCGGAGAATCGCACCGCCGCGCGGGTCGCGGAGGTCGAAAAGAAAGAGGACGCGGAGGCCACGCGCGTGGAGGAGATCCAGGTCGAGCTCGCGTCGCTGCGCTCGAAGATCACGGAGGGCAAAGACCTGGTCGACGACGCCAGGTCCTTCGCCGAGCACGTGATCGAACTGAGGCGCACGAAGGCTGCGAGGAACGGCGAAATAGAGGTGGCCAAGCTGGAGCTCGAGGCCGCCGGGTATCTCGAAAAGGCGATCGAGAAAGCCCCTTCACTCGAATCGTTCGACCTGCTCACCGAAGTCGCGCCGCACGCCGATGCCAACGCCATCGTTCTCCGGGCCTGCCATCGCGTCAGGCCCAAGGTCCCCGCGGCCGATGTCCCTTCGTTCACCGGCGCGTGCCTCTCCTGGGCCCACGACGACCCGAAGAAATTGAAATGGGCGAGCGCGGCGAGTGACGTCGCCCAGCTCCGCAAGATCGAAGCCGAGCGTGTCGCCGCCGAGGCCGCGGCAGAGGAAGCCGAACGAAAAGCGCAAGCGAAGACGACCCGTTACGTGGCCGCCGCGGAGTTCGCCGCGGGCCGATGCAAATTCAGCAATTGCCTGAAGGACGGCTGGACGACCTCGACGCCCGAGGGCGACATCGACGTGCGTTGCTCCTTCGGCGACTGCATGAAAGACGGCTGGGAGGCCCGCTACCCCGATGGCACGACGGCGCGGACGCGGTGCTCGTTCTCCAATTGCGTGAAGAACGGCTGGGAGACGAGCTTTCCGGATGGCACGACGGCGCGGACGCGATGCTCGTTCTCCGATTGCGTGAAGAACGGCTGGGAAACGGATCTGCCCGGCGGTGAAACGGCCCGCACGCGGTGCTCGTTCTCCGATTGCTCCAAGGATGGCTGGACCACGGACCTGCCGGGCGGTCGGAGCGTGGTATGCCGCTGCAACTTCCAGAAGTGCTTCGAGGACGGGGCCACCTGCAATTGAGCGAGCGCGCCGCCGCGGCGCCCGAGCTTCGCAGAAAACTTGCGCCGCCGCGTGCGCCCTGCTCGTCTGCCCGGGCGCCTCATGGAGATCCCCGCCCTCGTCCAGAGCCTCGACCTCTCCCGCGAGGACGAAGTCCCCTCGATCGGCTGGCTCGCCGAGAGCTGCGAGACCCCGGATTCCTTCTGGTCCGCCCTCTTCGAGTTCGCTCGCGAAATAGGCTCGCCGCTCCGGAGCCGGCCGGGAAAGCCGCAGGATCTCTATCACGACGCCGTCCTGCGCCACGTCGCCGCGGGCCGGCCGGCGTTTGTCTGGTATGAACGTTTCACGGCGCGCTCGCTCTCGTTCTCCGCGCTCGACGCGCGCGCCTCCGCGTGCGCGGCCGCCTGGGCAAAGCGCGGCGCCAAGGCCGGCGCGCCGATCGCCCTCGTCCTTCCCCTCGGACCCGCGTTCGTCGTGGCCCTCGCCGCGGCCCTGCGCCTCGGCCTTTGCGTCTCCATCCTCGAACCCGCGGGCGCCCACGCGCTCGCCGCGCGCCTCGAAGCGCTCGGACCCGCGCACGTCGTCTTCGATCCCGAAGACCCTCCGCCGCTCGGCGATTTCGCCGCGCTCGCGTTGCCCCTCGTCGAGAATGGCCCGGCCCTGCGCGCGCCCCCATATGCGTACGCGCCCGACGAACCCTGCGCCCGCCTCTTCTCCCCGCTGCGCGCGCCCCTGCTCGTCCCCGTCGATCTACCCGCCGCGCGTGCCCTCGAAGACGCCTTGCGCGACGCCGTGTTCGCTTATCGCATCGGACCCGGTGACGCCCTCGCAGCGCCGGATTTCCCGATGCAGCAGCACATGCCGGCCCTGCTCCTCGCGACCTGGCTCGCGGGCGCGACATTCGTTCACATTCGAAAGGCCGATCTCGAAGAAGACCCGACCCTCCTCGAAAAATCGCCGATCACCGTGCTCGGCGTGGCCCCGGCGGTCGCGGCCCACCTTCGCCGCAAACCCGCGCGCCTCGCGCGCCTCCGCCATGTCTTCCGGAGCGTCGACGAGCCGCTCGACTGGATCGCCCACAACGAGTTCGTCAAGAGAAACGATCTGGCGCGTGTTCCCGTGAGCAACGTCCTCGTCGACGCGGCCAGCGGCGGCTGCCTGCTCGTCTCCACCCGCCGGCCCGGCAGCAGCAACGCCCGCGTTTTGCCCGCGCCCGGTCGCCCGTACCTCCTGCTGGATTCCGGCGGCAGCGGTGAACCTGCCGTGGGCGCGACCGGGATCTTCGTCCCCTTGCCCGGCAAAGAAGGGTTTTTCATTCTGGCGAGCCTCGGCGCCGAGTTCCTTTATGGCTCCACCCTCCTCCCGCGCCGCGCCGCGCGCGTGTATCCCGCGAGCGAGGTCACGGCCCGCGTCTCCACGCTGCCCGGCGTCGTGGGCGCCGCCGTCGTGCCCGTGCCGGCCGGCGAGCCGGGCGCCCGCTGGGCCTTCCTCCTGCTCGTCTTCACGGGCGCGAACGACGTCTCCGAAAAGGACGTCTCCGCCCTCGTTTCCCGCACGATCCGCGCGGATCTCGGCGAGGACTTCCTCCCCGAGCGCGTGGAGGTCTTCCCCCTCTTCCCCCGGCGCGTCGGCAAGGAATTGGACCTCGACTGGTGCCATCGGCAATACTCCTCGGGCATCCTCCTGCGGAAGGCGGGCAGCCCCGTCTTCCGTGATCTGACCGCCCTCCGGGCGCAGATGCTCGGGACCTGAAGAGTCTGTCCCGACATACGTCCGGTCCGAGGTCCTCGTCATGCTCGATCCGCACCTCGTCACGCACGCCCTCTCCGGCCCCGGAATGGATGCGACCACCGCGGCCGTGGACGATACGTTGCGCCTCGCCCAGGGCGGCGAGCTCCGCGCCGCCGCCGAGCGTGCCTCGCTCTCGATCGAGGACGGCGCGACCGACGCCCGGCTCATCGCGTCCTTCCTGCTCGGGGTCTTCGCCGAGCGAGGCCCGGTGGCATTGCCCGAGATCCTCGCGACAGTACGTTTCGCCCTCGAAGGAGGCTTTCGCGCGCTCCGGCCGTTCCAGCGCAAAACACGCGTCGCCGATTCGGCCTGGACGCTCTTGTTTCGCGGAATTCGATCGTCCATCGATTTCTACGAAGCCAAACGAGACGCGACGTGGAAGACCTGGGCCACGACGATCCAGCGCGATTTGCCGGCGAGGACCGCCGCCGAGGCCGAGGCGCTCGCCAAGGCGATCACGACGGTGATCGAGTCCCCGCAATCCGTGCGTGAGCTCGCCGCGCTCCGCGCACGCAGCGAGAGCGTCTTCCAGCGCGTGCCGCCGCCGCCGCCGCCGCCGCCGCCGCCCCCGGCGGAGGTCACGCCCGCGGAGCTGGAGCTGATCGAGGAACAAGTCGTGGACGAGCTCGAAGAGAAACCACTTTCCGATCCCGAGCCTGTGTTCGATTCGGAAAAACTCCATCCCAGCACGCCGCCCGCACGCACGATCGAGGTCTCGCCCGCGCTCGAGCAGTTCATCCGCAAGCTCGAAGCGTTCGAGCTCCTCGTGAGCCGCGGCGATATGGGCAAGGCCGCGATCGTGGCGCAGGACGTGCGCCGTGTCCTCGATCGATTCGATCCGCGCGTGTACCTGCCCGCCTTGCTCGCGCCCCATTTCCGCCTTCTCTCGGCGCACATCGGCGACATCGCGCCGCACTGGGAAGCCGAGGGGGGGGCCGCGTGGCAGGCGCTGGAGCAGCTCTATCAGGTCGACCTCGACGCGTTCGTCGGGACCTGACGCATGGACGGGCCGGCGCCGCTGTCCTCCGAAATGCCCCCCGCTCCGCCCGGCGCAGGCCGCGCCGCGCTGGAGGAGGCCATTTCGCGCGCCGCCCCCGCCTTCGAGCTCCCGGCTCTCGTGGCCTTGCTCCGCGCGCGTTTTCCCGACCGCGCCTTGCGGTTTCGCAGTCACCCCTCGCTCGCGCTCGAACCCACGCTCGTGCGCGCGGTCGAGTTTTTCGGCGACCATATCGCCGTCACCCTGAACCTCGGCATGCGCGCGGTCACGACCCCGCTGCCCTCGTATTTTCAGGAGCTCTTCGCGCATCCACAAGCGGGTCCGGCGCTCGAAGGCATCGTCGGGCTCGCCGACCATCGCCTCCTCGACGATCACGCCGCGTCGCGCGCGCCCGTGGAGAACGAGCGCCTCGTCCCGCGCCCTCGTTCCCTGCGCGGCTCGGCATTCACGCTCGCCCGCCCCTCGTCGCCGATCACGCTCGGCTGGCTCTTTCGCAAGGTCTATCCCGAGCTCGACGTCTCGGTGCGCCGCGCCGGACACGAGCGTCGCTTGCCCGCGCCCGACGCGCGGATTGGACAGGCGACGCTCGGCATTTCCGCGCTCGGCGGCGAGGCCGAGGTCTCGGTGCCCGGGATCGATGCCATTCTGGTCACGGACGCGTCGCGGACCTGGACGAACGAGCCGTGGACACGCGAGGCGCGCGCACGTCTCTTCGATCACGTCTTGCCCGCGCTTTCCGGCGCGGCCGTGCACCTGCGCGTGTTGCTCGTCGATCACGAGGCGTCGGGCAAGCTCATCGTCCGCGGGCCAGGCGAGCTCGGCTGGGACCCGCTTGCGAAATCGCGGCCTTCCGAGATCCACACGCTCTTCGAGGGGCGCCCGCCCGACCGCCCGATGTGACGGCAAATTTGTCCGAGGGAGCGCGCCCGTGGAACGCTATGCGCGATTGGAACCGTAAAGCCCCGAGCCCCCACGGTTCGGTCCTCGGGTTTTCTGCACGAGGGGGGCAAAGGCGAGCGGCGCATCGCTGGCACACGCGCGCCTTGCCTCGTTTGGACGAGGTGGTGGGGAAGGAGAACCGATCTTGAGCAAGTACATCCAGGACCAGATTTTCAAGTCCAGGCTCACCATCACCTACCGGACCAACATTACCGGCACGCCGCAGCAGGAGAAGCTGCCCTACCGGATCCTGGTCCTGGGTGAGTTCGAGGGCCGCTCCAAGCGCGCCGCGGGGCTGCTCCCGGCCCTCTCCGAGCGGAACGTCCGCTCCATCAAGCGCGGCACGACCGTCGACGATCACCTCCACGAGATCGTGCCCACCTGGCATTTGCCGAAAACGCTTTCGTACCTCCGATCGACGCTGCCCGGCACCGTGAAGCTCGACCGGGTCGTCTGCACGGTCCCGAGCGGCGCCATCGCCCGCAAGGAGCCTGGCAAGTATCCGCTCTCGGGCACGGCGCATTTCGAGAGCACGGTGGAGCAGAATGGCGTGAGCCGCATCGACGGCAGCATCGTCATTGGCGGCACGCTCGAGGTGAGCGCGATCGACGACGCGGGCAACCTCACCGTCGAATCCGCGACGATCACATTCTCCGGCGAGGTCGCCGGCGACACGATCGATCCGTCGACCCGCAAGAAGGTCGGCCTCGTGACGGGCATCTTGCACAATCGCCAGATCGCGCTCGCGAAGGACAAGGTGCCCACGCCCGTGGCCGAGGAAGACGGCGAGACGGACACCACGAAGGGCCGGGTGTACGCCCTGCCGATCACCACGCCGATTGACGTCAGCGCGGAGCGCACGGTGCCCTTCGCGTCGCTGAAGCATTTCTCGCCGGACGCCGTGGCGAGCAGCATCCCCGAGCTCCAGCGCCTCCGCGTCCTCAAGCTGATGATGCTCGAGCTCCAGTCGATGCTGCGCAACCGCCCCGAGCTGCGCGCCCAGATGAAGCGCGCGCTCGCCTCGCCCGAGGGGCTCAAGGAGCTCCAGAAGTGGGCGAAGACCAATTACAAGGTGCTCGAGATCTGAGGTCGAGGAGCGATCATGACTACGCAAAGAACAGCCGAAGAGCTCAAAGGCGATCTGCTCGGCGCATTTGGTGAGACCCCGGGCGACCTCAAGGAAGGCGACTCGCTGAAGTCGCTGATCAGCTACATCAAGCCGCCGGCGACGCCTGCGCCGACGGATGGCGGCGCCCTCTCCCTCGCCGACGAGTCGGGCGCCGTGGCGCCGCTCAAGTTCGACGATCGCAACGTCGACATCAACGACGGCGCGCGGTTCATGAACGACCTCGCGGCGCTGCTCGTCAATTGCGACGACAACCTCGAGCTCTCGCGCGGCGAAGAGCTCGGTCCGCTGAAGGCCTTCGCCAGCTACTCGAACGTCGTGGAGGCCATCGCGCTCGTCGCGCAGAAGATCGACGAGAAGCTCGGCAAGCACCTCGACGACGTCTTCCACGACGACAATCTCCAGGCGCTCGAGGCGTCCTGGCGGGGCCTCAACCACCTCGCGTCCGGCGTCGAGAGCGAGGACGTCATCATCGATTTCCTCGACGGCAGCAAGGACGAGATCGGCGCCGACGTCATCGATCACGACACCGACATCTTCGGCGGCAGCCTCTTCAACAAGGTCTACATCCAGGAGTACGATCGCTACGGCGGCAAGCCCTTCGCCACGATGATCGGTCTCTACGAGTTCGACTCGTCGGACGAGGATATCGACTGGCTGCGCGCCATGGGCCGCGTGTCGAACGCCTCCCATTGCCCGTTCGTCGCCGCGGTCTCCCCCACGTTCTTCAACCCCTGCAAGACGATGCAGGAGGTCGCGGAGATCGGCGACCTCGACGCGGTGCTCACGCACCCGCATTTCGGCAGATACAACGAGCTGCGCGAGACCGATTACGCCGCGTACATCGGGCTCGTCCTGCCGCGCTACCTCCTGCGCGGCCCGTACGGCCATGCGTCCAAGCTCGAGCCGGGCAACGTCGTCGGCTACAAGGAGACGGTGCATCCGGGCCGCACGGACGACGCGAGCCATTTCCTCTGGGGCAACGCGGCCATCCTGTTCGCGAAGAACATGGTCCGCTCCTTCGAGAGCTCCGGCTGGGCCCAGCACATCCGCGGTCCGCGCGGCGGCGGCCTCGTCGAGGGCCTCACGGTCTTCACGTACGAGAAGAACGGCTACGAGCACGTGCAGCCGCCCGTGGAGATCGCGATTCCCGATTTCCGCGAGCTCCAGTTCGCCTCGAACGGGTTCATCCCGCTCGTGCACAAGAAGAACGAGTCGGTGGCGACGTTCTTCAGCTCGCAGTCGATTAAGAAGGCGCGCACGTTCGTGGAGGACCTCAACACGAAGAACGCGCACCTCGTGACGAACCTCGCCTACACGTTCTCGATCACCCGCATCGCGCATTTCGTCAAGCGCATGATGCGCGAGTACATCGGCAGCACGGCCGATGGCCCGTACATCCAGCAGGTGCTCGCCAATTGGCTCGGCGGATACGTCACGACGGTCGTCAATCCCGACGATCTGACCTTGCGGTTCTATCCGTTCAAGGCCGTGGACGTGACCGTGGAGCCGAAGCCCGGGCCGTTCGGCTGGTACAAGTCGATCATCTCGGTCCTGCCGCACGCGCAATTCGAAGGAATGGACGTCGAGCTCCGGCTCGAAGCGGCCCTGGGCGGGCCCTGATACGGGATCGAGCATTCAGGAAAGGATGAGCGGCCATGCCGGAATTTCGTAAAGTCCTCGACGTTTATCAGGGCTTCAACTACAAGAAGGACAAGCAGACAGCGGTCGGTTTCATCACGTCCATCAAGGTCGGAGATACGACGCTGACCGCCGATCTCACCTGCAAGAATCCCATGAACCCGACCGAGGACCTGGCGGTCGTCGCGGTCCTGCGCGACATCCTCTGGGAGACGGGCGTCACCGACGCGGTCTATCTGACGGGGCAGGTCTCCGCGACGAACAAGCAGAACATCGCCCTCCTGATTTACACATCCATGACGAACGTGCTGGTCACGTTCCAGTTCTCGGTCTACGAGTACGACCCGGTGCAGAAGGAGTATTACCTCTGCTTCCACTCGAACTCGACCGACATGAATGGGATCCTGGAGAAGCGGGGCGATGAGCTGAACCTCTCGGTGGCGGACGACGCGTCGGGCGAGGTGCAGTCGCCGATCAATTTCACCTTCAACACCGGCATCAAGCCCCAGCCCTCGGCGCAATCGCTGCAGGTCGCCGTCGGCAAGGGGAAGAACTTCGCCAAGCTCTGGGGCTTGGCGCAGAGCTAGCCGGGACGAACCGTGGCGGCGCTGGCACGGCCGAAATGGCGGATCGGGCAGGTCCTGCTCCCCGAGCATTTCCTCGGTCTCGAGGATGCGCTCTCGGCCGAAGCCGCGCTGCGGGCGAGCCTCCTCGGTTTGCCCCTCACCGGGATCGCGCGGCTCGAATGGAACGGCGACGATCCCAGGAATGGCGTGCTCTGGGTGTCGGGCCTCTCCGCCGTCCTGCCGGACGGGGCGCTCGTGGACGTGCCCGGCAATGCCCGCCTCAGCGCGCCGCTCGATCTCAAGGCCGTCGGGCGGCGCCGCGTCGAGGTGTTCGCCCACGTCTTGCCTCCGGACGACGAGGCGAATGCGGAGGGGGCGCTCGAGCCGCCCTCGCCCAAGGAAATCCCGCGCGTCTTCCTCCGCGTCGTGCTCTCGTCCGAGGCGAGCATCGAGGGCAGCATTGGCCGGGCGGAGCTCGGCCATTTCGAGGTCACGACCGGGGGCCAGTTCCGCCTCTCGACGGATTTCATCCCGCCGCTCGTGCGGCTCGGCTCCACGCCTTACCTCGCGCCGCGCCTCACGCGCCTGCGCGGCGAGCTCGCCGAGATCGAAGGCGCGCTCGACGATCTCGCGCTGGAGGCCGTGGCGCGCGGGGATTCGGCGGCGGCGCTCTTTCGCGTGCGTGTCGAGGCCCGCAAGCTCGGCGGGCTGCTCGACGACATGGACCGCGGGGTGCACCTGCACCCGTATCCGGTCTACTCGGCATTACGCAATTTCGCGCTCGAGCTCGGCTTGCTCGACGAGCGAGCCGCGCCGTTCGCGGCGCCTCCCTACGACCATCACGATCTCGCCCGCGTCTTCGGCGTCGTGCTCGACGAGATCTCGTCGCGCGCCCGCGTGCCCCTGCCCGAGGAGCCGGCGATCTCGTTCGTCCCCGAGAATGGTCGTCTCGTCGCGGGAGATCTCCCGCCAGAGGCCCTCGGCGCGACCGAGCTTTACGTCGTGGTCCTCAAGAATCGCACCGCGGACAAACTGCCGCTCGAAGGCACGGTGCTCTCGAGCCCGGGGCGGCTCCGCCTCGTGCGCGAGCATGCGCTCCGTGGCATGCGCCTCGTGTATTCGCCGAACCCGCCGTTCCGGCATCGGTTCGGCGGGCCGGTGGATTTTTATCGGATCGTGGGGGCGGGCTCGTCGGCGGGCGAGGACGCGCGTGAGTGGGGGGCCGTGCTCCGGGAGCGGGCGATCTGTTTTTTGATGCCCAAGGAGCTCGAGGGCTTGCAGGTGCTGCTCTCCTGGAGGCGGTCGTGATAGAAGGGACCGCGGAGGAGGCCGTCGTTGTCGTTTTACGGCAAGCTCAGGGGCGATCACGAGCCCCGTCTGGAGAGCATCGCGCGCAACCTCGAGGTTTCGCTCAACGCGAAGGCCGGATATGCCTCGGCGGTCGAGGTGTACGGGCTCGGCCGGTACGACGGCCATTTCGCGACGAAGCCCCTGCTCGACGAGCTGTGCGCCGAGATGCTCGGGGTCGTGCGGGCGTACGAGCCGCGGCTGCTCGAACCGAAGCTCACCCTGATCGGCCGCGACCGGGGCCTCTGGGTGCGATTCACGCTCACGGGCCTCGTGGGAGGACTGCCGGTGACGTATCACGTGTTTTTTCACAGCGTCCTCCGGAACGTCTCCGTACGCCGAGGGTAGGCTCCGCCGGCGGAGGCGGGCCTTGAAGGAAAAACTCGAAATCACGCTGGCGCTCACGGTCGGGGGGACGGAGCACACGATCCCGGGCGGCAACGTGCGGGGTTTTTCCTTGCGCATGGAAGCGTGGGGCGTCTCGGGCTCCGTCGAGTTCGTCATGCAGGACGACTCGTCGTGGGGCGGGAAATACACCGACGACCTGCTCGCCGATTTCGTGAAACCCGACCTCGGCGCAGTCTCCCTTTCGATCAAGCCGGGGCACCTCGAGACCGACACCGAGGCCGACGACGCGGAGATCAAGACGAGCGGCCTCGTGCTCGAAAAGTCGGTGCGCGAGGAGACGACGCAGCGGGTGATGGACGAGCCGGCGGTGCTCTGTCGGCGCTACCGCGTCACGTTCGTGGACCCGGCGCAGGCCCTCTGGCGCCAGCATTTCCCCTGCGCGCTCTACACCCAGACGACGTTCAAGGACGTGATCGAGGCCCACAAGGGCGACAAGATCAGCCTGACCTACGATTGGGACGTCATCACCAAGACGGTCTCGCAGGTCTTTTTTCATCTCGACCCCATCGCGCGATCGAGCTTTTACGATCTCGTGATCTGGTACGTCCGCTACCGGAACGGCGTCTTCACGTACGATCACGCGGAGGGCACGTATTCGATCAAGGGGGCCAAGGACACGAGCGGCGAGGCTTCGGAGCTCTTGCTCGACGACCTCTCCTCCATGACCTCGTTTTTCCCCGAGGTCCCGCGCTACAAGCCGCGCGTCCTGAACTCGTACACCGAGAGCACGGCGACCCAGCTCATCGACAACACGAATGCGGCGACGGGCATGTATCGCGACACGCTCCTCCGCACGCCGATCGCGCAGGACGTCGACGATCGCGTCACCCTGGAGACCGCGCGGCCCCTCCTGCCCAAGCGCGAGGTCGAGCTCTCGTTCCGGCGGTTTCCCACGGTGGCCGTTTCACCGGGCAGCTTGCTCGACATCTCCACGACGGGCGGTCACAGCGCGAACCTGATCGCGGCGACCGAGCCCTTCCGCGTGTTTTCCCTCTTGCTCGAAGCGCGCGCGCTCGACGGCGGGCCGGAGCTGACCTACGGCGACACCGCGGCGAGCTTCTCCGTCGAATGCACGGCCCGCCTCGAAGAGAAGAGCGAGGCGCGCGTTCGCCTGCCATCCATCGTCGAGCCGCGCTTCCCGGGTCACCTCGAAGGCAAGGTGGTGAGCGCCGTCGGGGCAGATACCGACGTCACGTACGATTTCGTGACGGACCAGGACACCTCGGTCGATCAATACACGGTCAAGATTCCGCTCTTCGAGAACAAGGAGATCAGCGCGCCGTACGAGCCGGAGAGCGGGGCGGGGAACCTGTATCTGCCGCTCTACAAGAACCAGCGCGTGCTCGTGGCCCTCGATTTCGGCAAGGCCACGGTCATCCGGATGATCGATTGGCGCGGTGAGGCGCGCGTGGCCAAGGACGGGCAGGGGCAGCACCTCTTCCTCGGGAAAACCTCGACGAACAACACCTCCGTGCTCCACGATTACCAGGACGAAAAACCCGTCCTGCGCGTGCTCCGCACGAACGACAAGGACACCGTGCTCCTCCGGCTGGAGGAGGGCAAGATGACCCTCAAGGTCGAGGAGACGGGAGGGTAGTCGGCCATGCCGCTGGTCTGCACCATCGAGATGGACAAGACGGCGGGGATCACCGTGACCGTGGTCAACGCCGACGCGAGCATCACGCAGACCATCGTGATGGACGGGACGAAGATCGAGATCAAGGTCGCCGGGGATTCGGCCACGAGCACGATCACGCAGACGTCGGAGAAGATCGCGATCGCCTGCAAGCAATTCGAGGTCACGGCCGACGAGACGATCACCATGACCTCCACCAAGGCGTCGAGCTGGACGAGCCAGGATACGTTCTCCGTGCAGAGCACGAAGGACGCGACGATCTCCTCGGACGCGAACGTGGCCATCTCGGGGGCGCAAAACGTGACCGTCGAGGGGTCGTCGAAGGTGGGGCTCACGGGCGCGAGCTCGAATACGTTGACGCTCGAGAGCGCGGGCGCGACGCTGTCGACGACGGCGACGCTCAAGCTCGAAGGGACGAGCCAGATCTCGGCCAAGGGCGCGATGATCGAGGCGAAGGCCGATGGCACGATGAACCTCGAATCGTCCGGCATCGCGACCCTCAAGGGCGCCATGACGAACGTGCAGGGAAACCTGGTCAATCTCGGATAGGAGGGGACGATGGCGGAGGCCGAGATTTTGAATTCGCTCTTCCTCGAGGAGCTCTCCGCGCTCGACGCGTTCGCCGCGCGCCGCGAGGCCGAGGGCGCGCTCTCGCTCGGGGCCGAAGATCCCGACGTGCGCCGGATCCTCGAAGCGCAGGCCTTCTTCTCGGCGAGGACACGCGCCGCCGCCCAGCGCGCGACGGCCGCGGCCGTCCGTCGCATCGCCGCCGGCACGCTCGACGAGCTGATCGCCCCGGCGCCCGCGTCGATGATGGTCGAATGCGTGGTCGGCGAGGAGCGCGTCGAGCCTGCGGTCTTGCCGCGAGGCACGCTGCTCCGCGCGATGTCGGCCGAGGGCAAGGTCGGGCTCTTTGCGATGATGCGGCCGCTCTCGATCCTGCCGATCGACGTCACCGGCGCGCGGCTCGTCGAGCAGAACCGGCGGCTCTTCGTGCGGATCCGCCTCCGCGCCCGGCGTTCCTGGAAAAACGCGGCCACGCTCTCGTTTTACGTGCGGCGTCTCGACGATTATCGCGCGTCGCTCGCGCTCCACGACGCGCTTTCGCGCCACCTCACGCGCGCCTTCGCGGTGGCCGGTACCGACGGGCCCGAGATGGCTTGCCGCGTGTCGTTCGGCGCTCCGCGCGCGAGCGCCCTCGAAGACGGCGACGATCGCGGCGCGCTCGCCCGCGTTCGCTCGTTTTTCCACCTGCCCGAGCAGGAGCTCTTCGTGCAGGTCGAGGTCCCGCAGACCCGCGCCCCGTGGGACACGCTCGACCTCTTCCTGGAGCTCGACGAGGAGTTCCCCACGAGTTTGTCGGTATCGAACGATTCGTTCCGCCTGCACGTCGTCCCCGTGGAGAACGCGTGGGTCGATTTCGGCGAGCCGATCCTCTGGGACGGGACGCGGACGTCGGCGCCCGTGCGTTCGCCCTCGCCGCTGCTCGAAGGCGTCGAGGTCGCGGGGGTGCGGGGGGTCTACAAGGCGACGGATCGCGGGCTCGTGCCGATTCTGCCCGCCGCGCTCGCGCAGGACGGCGATACGTACGAGATCGAAGAAGGCGACGGGGTGACCGAGCTCAGGCTCTCCATCGACGGCGCCTTCGAGCAGCCCTGCAAGGTGCTCGCGGAAGCACGGTTTTCCCAGCCGGTGCTCTGGTCGGCGTCGCCGGGAAAGCTCGCGCTCGGCTTGCAAACGCGGCATTTGCCGGGCGTGACGTTCCGGCTCGTAGGCAGCATGCGCGCGCCCGCGGAGAGCCCGCTCGCGCGGGATCCGGCGCGGTGCCTCGACGTGCTGTCGCTCCGCATGCGGCCGTCGCTCGGGCGGCGGGATCTCGTGGGGATGCTGGAGATCCTCGGCGCGAGCGGAGATGGGGCGTATCGAGGGTTTGCCACGCTCGTCGACGAGCTCGATTCGCGCGAGGCGCCGGATCCGGCCCGGCGCGCCGGAGGAATCCGGCGCGTGTATCGGCTCGCGGTGCGGCAAAGGACGCCCGAGGAGGCGCCGCTCGTGCGGCGGCTCTCGGCGCAGATCGCCGCGCTCCTCGACGCGTGGACGGAGGAGCCCGTGGACGTGGAGATCACGACGCGCCCGATGGCGGGCCAGCGCGCGCTTTCCGGAGGGACGAAGGCATGAGCGCGACGGGCACGCTCGATACCCGCGCGTTCGCGGAGATCGTCGCCTGTATCGAGGACACCGGGCGGATCGTCGACGCGGCCGTGCGAAACAACAGGACCCGCGACGTCGAGGCGCTCCGCGCGAAGCTCCGGAAGAGGCTCGACGACCTCGACACGAAGCTCGACAAGATCGTCTCGCCGAGCACCATGGAGGGCGTCCTCGTCCCGCTCGTGGTTTTCCTGGACGAACGCGTGCAGACACGGCTCGCGCGCGAGGGCGATCCGGAGAGCCCGCCGTGGCCGCTCTTGCAATGGGACCTGCTCGGCGAGACCGACGGCGGCGACGAGTTCTTCGAGCGGGCGGCGCTCCTCACGCCCGAGAGCAAGCCCGAGCCGCTCGTGGTCGCGACGTACCTGCATTGCCTGGAGTGTGGTTTCGTGGGCCGCCATTTCGACGAGCCCCAGGAGATCCGCGCCTGGAAGGAGAGGCTCGCGCGCTGCCTGCCGCGGAGCGAGGCGCCGCAGAAGACGGCCGCGGCCCCCACGGTCCGGGCCCGGGCCGCGCTGCGGTACGCCCTGCTTGCCCTGGGCGTCGCGGCAGGTTTTCACGCGGTTTTTGCCCTCGTCAGCCTTCTGTGGTGAAGTGCCGAGGGAATGGCGGCCGGAGGCAAGGAGAGTGATCCGCGGTCCTCGCTGCTCGCACGATGGCGAGCGAGCGGGCGCCGTCCGTCCGCGCCCCCACCGCCTCCCCGGGTCGACGTCGAGGCCGCGCCTCGTTCGCCGCCTCCGCCGGACGCGGCGGCCCTTCTCGCGGCGGTCGAAGCGGGCGCCGCGGGCGTCGTGCCTCCCCACGTGCTCGCGCCGTTCGTGAAACCCATCCGCGAGGCCCTCGCCTTGCCGCCCGAGGCGCGGGATCCGAAGGCGCTCGCGCTGGCCTTCGATCGGGTGGAGGAGCTCTTCGAGGCCTTTTTCTTCGCCGGGCGACGTATGCCCGCGGGGGGTTAGGGCGGCGAGGAGGCGCGCGCGATGCAGCAGGCCGCAGCGCTGGGAGCGTCCTTGAACCCCTGGGTGATCGCCGCGATCGCCCTCGTGGGGGTCTTGCTGCTCGTCCTCGGCATTTATTTGTTCGTACGGTCCCGTAAGAAAGCCGGCGAGGAGGCGCCGCCGTTGCCCTCGCCGCGCTCGCTCGACCGGACGTGGGACGATTTCGTGCGCCGCCTGCCGGAGAGCGTGCAGGGCGCGCCGATCGTCGTCGTGCTCGGCGAGCGTCGTGCGGGCAAGACGAGCGTGATCCAGACGGGGCTCGCGCGCTCGGGTTCGGCCTCGCAGGTCGCGCCGAGCGATACGTCGGACGCGCGGCTCTCGATGTTCGCGGGCCAGCACGCGCTCGTGCAGGAGATCAGCGGCGAGCTGCTCGAAGACACGCGGCCCGAGGCGCGCTCTTCGCTCGCGGATCTCTGGAAGCCCATCGCGCTCCGGGTGCCGGTCGTCCTCTTCGTGATCGACGCGCGCGCGCCTTCGTTCACGCCCGCGGGCCTCAGGCGCCTCGGCGCGCTCGGGCGGGACGTGGTCGACAGGCTCACGTCGCTCCGGCGCGGGCGCGCGCCGCGGGTGCGGGTCGTCCTTTCGCACCTCGACGAGCGCCTCGAAGGCTTCGTCCCGCTCGCGCGCGTGGCCGAGGACGAGGGACACGCGACGCAGACCTTGAAGCCCGCGGGCCGGCGCGCGGCGGACCTCGAAGGGCTGCTCGCGCCGCTCGACCCGTGTTTGTCCTCCGCGATCAAAACGCTGCCGGCCGCGCAGACGGCGGCGGTGACGAAGATGCTCGCGGGCGGCGGGGGCAGCGTGTTCGGGGCGCTCGAACCGTTCCTGGACGCGTTCGTGGGAAGCGCGACGCAGGTCGCGACGCCGGCGCTCGATGGGATCGTGGTGGCGGGTTTGCCCGAGGGCGCGGACGCGGGGATGGTGGGCGAGCCGCTCGGCCTCGACGCGCAGGCGGTGCAATCCGATTTCAATGCGCACGAGCGGCGGCGGACGCTGGGCGCGCTCGTCGTCGGGGCCTCGATCGCGGGGCTCATCGGCGGGATGTATCTGTGGCACTGGCAAGACGTGAAGGCCGTGCCCGCGCAGGTCGCGGGGTTCACCACGCTGCGCCCGCCGCGCAACGTGGAGATCGATCGGGCCGAAGGAAAAGCCGCGAAGGCGCTCCGGGCGGCGCTCCGGCCACGCTGGTGGCCTTTGCGATACGCTTATCCGCACGCAAAAGAGGAGATCGACCGGCCGCGGACCGAACGTGACGGAGGCGGCGAACGCGAGGCGTTCCTCGGGAAGATCCGCGACGTGTATCTCCTGCCGGCGGCGAGGGCGTCCTCGCTGCCGGTGCGGCTTTATGCGGTGGCGCTTTTGCGGGCCTCGGAGGAGAACGATCTCGGCGAGCTCGCGCTGCGCGACAAGGAGACGTTCGCGCAGGTGCTCGAGGTGCCGGACAGCGTCGTCGGCGATTACGTGACGTTCTCGTATTCGCCGTGGCGGGGGGCGATCGAAGGGCTCGACCAGGGCATTCCGCGGGGCGATTGGGCAGGGTTTCTGGAAGGGCTCGACGCGTCCTTGAAGAAGGGCGCGGTCCCGCCGGGCGAGGTCGACGCGCTCTCGGAGAGCGCGCGCAGGCTCTCGGATGCGCTGCGCGGCGTGGATGACGCGCCCTCGCAGAAGGAGCTCGAATCGCTGCTTCGGACGGAGGCTCCGGAGGACGCGGACAAACTGCTCGGGCCCGGCGGCAGCCGCCAGATCCCGGACTGGGTGCAGGTGAAGAGCAAGGAGCTCGAAGGGCTGCTCGGCGAGGTCGACGGATCGAAGGTCGAGGTGCCGAGCGCGGAGAACCGGACGCTGCGGCAGATCGTGGGTGATCTCGAGGGGATGAAATGCCCCGCGGGGGACACGGCCTCGAAGGAGACGTACCCGATCGACAAGAACCGCGTCTATCGCGCGGAGGACTGGGACCGGCTCGTCGCGTCGAGCAAATCGTCGGCGTACGTGAAGGCGTTCGTGGAGGATGTCCGGGCCAAGCAGCGCTCGCCGTTCTTTGGGCCAAACCAATCGTTCCCTGCGGTGGGCGCGAGCGACATGCCGGGGCGCGGCCCGAGCCGGCCTTTGCCGGGGCTCTACACGATGCGGGCCGTCAATGACGAGCTCGTGCCCGCGTTCACGAAGCTCGACGCCGCGCTCACGGGGGCGTGCGTGCAGCAGACCGAGCGCGACGCGCTCGCGCGGCTCGCGCGCGACGGGATGGACCAGTACGCGACGGCCTACCAGAACGCGCTGTTTTCCTACGTGCAGGGCTTCGGCTTCTCGTCGGGCTCGCTCGCGTCGCTGCGGACCGATCTGCAGGACATGACGACGCCGAGCTCGTGGTTCGGCCAGTTCTGGACCACCGTGGCGGAGAACGCGGCGATCGACCCGGGCAACGACCCGTACCTCGCGATCCTGCGCAATGCGCTCCGCTCGTTCGATCCCATCGTGGCGCTCCAGCCCGAGAAGGGCAAACCCGTCAATCTCGACAAGTATTACGCGATCCTGACGCCACTCATCGCCTCGCTGGAGGACGGGCCGCTCCAGGCGGCGGGCGCGCCGCTCGGGGATCGTTTGCCGCTCGTGGGAAAGCTGGGTTTGTCCCTGCTCGACCCCGACCCGAAGCAGCCGCTGCCGCAGGTGAAGGCGTGGCTCGACGCGGCCCGGATTCCGGGCGGGGACATGCGGAGGCCTTTCCTTCTACCGGTGAATCAGGTCTACGAGTATGCCCTGACGAACGTGGAGAAGGCCGTCGACAAGATCTACAAGACCGAGATTCGACCGCTCGGCGAGCCGCTCTGGACGCGGTTTCCCTTCATGCCGACGGCGAAGGTCGAGGCGCCGCCGAGCGACGTGGATTCAGTCTTCGGCGTCAAGGGCACGATGCGCGTCGCCTTCCAGGACGGCGTGGCGCCGGCCGCGCGGCGAAGCGACGGCGGGGCGTGGGTGGCGAAGCGGCCGCTCGATTATCGCGCGGTCGCGCTCCCGAAAGAGGCGCTCGAGGTCGGCGGCTGGTTCGACCAGCTTTCGGGGCTGCTCTGGGACGAGGCGGGCAAACCCAAGGCGATCGCGCTTTCGGTGCGGCCGCACGCGCTGCCCAAGGTGGAGCGGGACGATCGGGTGGCCGTGACGATGTCCTCGCTCAGCGCGGGGGAGACGACCGTTGCGGGGTTCAATCAGGCGCCGGCGTGGAAACCCCTGCCCGTGCCCTGGTCGACGTCGACGCCGGCGATCGTGAGCGCGGAGCTCACCGACCTTTCGAGCGGCGGCAAGACGTCTCGGTCGCAAGAGGGGACGGGCGAGGCGTGGCAGACGCTCCGGCTCGTCTGCGAGGCGCCGGCGTGGCGAGGATCGGCGGTGTCGTGGATGCTCGGCGCGCGCGTGGCCTTCGATCTCGGCTCGGATCCATGGGACGTGCTCCTCCCGCCGCCGAACCGCGGGTACCGTTGCCCGTCGCGGCCGCCGCCCTCCACGACGCTAAGTGGACAAGCCACGACGCCTCGTTGATACTGCGCCCGTGCGAGGCCACGCCTCCCTCTGCGGCCTGACCGCGCTGCTCGCCTCGATGCTCGGGGCCGGTTGCGCGTCGTCGAATGCTTCCCAGGTGGAGCTCGTGCTCCGTCCGGCGGCCGACGCGAATGGCGCGCGCTCGGTCTACGTGCTCGCCCGCGCGATCGACGAAAAGACGTTCGGCGCGGAGTCGTACGAGTCCGTCGCGGCACGCGTGACCACGCCCGACGAGTCGGTGCAGAAATCGGTGGTGGTGCTGCCCGGGCAGGCGCAGGTGATCAAGGTGCCGGTGCCGGAGAAGGGGACGCTCGCGATTTACGCGCTCCTCGAACGGCCGGACCGCGACGCGTGGCGGGTGCTCCTGTCGTCGCCGCCGCCGGAGAAGATCGAAGTCCGCATCGAGCGGAGCAGGTTGTGCCGCGTCAGCAAGTCCGGCGAGACGTGCGTGCCGGGCGCGCCCTGACGCACGCAGCACGAGCGAGCGAATCGATGGACGCGATCGCGATTCTTTGAGATCGTCCCGGGCTGGCTGACGGCCTCGACGCTCGGAGTTCGTATGCAGATTCGTCCTCTCGGTAGGCATCTCGCGGTCCTCGCTCCCCTCGTCTTCCTCGGCACCGTGGCGCAGGGGTGCCTGGGCTGCGGCGAGGCCGAGCCGGCGGCGATCGTGGAGCTTCGGACCCGCTTCCCCGCGGAGGCGCCGCGCGTGCTCGCGGGCGAGGAGGCGTTTGTCCCGGGAGACGACGCGTTTGTCTTGCCGTCACAATCGGAGGGACTCGGGGCGCGTCTGCCACGCGAGGGCGACGGGGCGGTCGTGCTCGTCTTGCCGGACGGCGCGGAGATCCGCGTACGCTCGCCCGGGATGCGCGGCGCGGGCGTGAACGCCGAGGGCGCCGTCGCGTACGCGAGCGAGGGGGGTTCGTCGTTCTGGACCGCCGCGACCGGAGGAATCGAGGCGTGGCTGCTCCTCGGGCCCGGGGTCGCCGAGGAGCACGTCGTGGCGACGTGGGACGTGGAGGGGGCGACGCCGCGACAAGAAGGGGAAGCGGTCGCGCTCGTGGACGAGCGCGGCGTGGTGCGTGTGCGGGTGACGACGCCCGAGGCCCACGCGGCGAATGGGCGCGAGGTGACGGCGCGGCTTTGGGTGGACGAGGGGCGCGTGGCGCTCGGCGTGGATGCGGGGGGCGAGGCGGCGCTCGCGGGGATTCGCTGGGCCAAGGAGGCGCCGCGGGTCGGGGCGTCGAAGGGAGATGTGCCGGCCGGCGATCGTCCGAGGGAACCCTCCTCGCCGGAGGCGTGTATCCCGGTCGATTGCGATGACAAGAACCCGTGCACCCAGGATGTATGCATCCTGGTGTTCGGTGGTCTGTGCACCCATGAACCCCTGTCGGATGTCCCGTGTGACGACGGCGCGAGCTGCACCACCGCGGATACGTGTGTGGAGGGGACCTGCGTCGGTACCCTGAATTGTCCGGACCCGGGCGCCTGCAAATCAGGCGTGTGTGACGCCTCCGGCGCTTGCGCCGTGCAAAATGATCCAGACGGCTCGACCTGCGACGACGGCAATGCGTGCACGGCGAACGACGCCTGCACGAACGGGGTTTGTCAAGGGATGCCAGCGGTGACCTGCATGCCGCTCGATCAATGCCACGACGCAGGGGTCTGCAACCCGCAGACGGGCCTGTGCTCGAACCCGCCGAAGTTCAATGGCACGCCCTGCAACGACAACAACGTTTGCACGCAGAACGACATCTGCTTGAACGGCGCGTGCATGGGCGGCCCGCCCGTCCCGTGTCCGCCGAGCGATGCATGCCACGACCCCGGCGTCTGCAATCCGCAGACGGGCCTGTGCTCGAACCCGATCAAGCCGAGCGGCGCGCCCTGCAACGATAGCAACCTCTGTACGGCGAACGACTCGTGCCAGAATGGGATCTGCGTCGGCGGCCAGCCGATCGTCTGCCAGGCGCAAGGACCGTGCAGCGATCCCGGCGTGTGTAATCCCGCCACGGGGATGTGCACGAATCCGCCGAAGCCGAACGGCGCCGCCTGCAGCGACAACAATGCCTGCACGCAGGCCGATTCGTGCCAGGGCGGCGTGTGCACCGGCGGCGCGCCGATCGTCTGTCAGCCCATCGACGCATGCCACGACGCGGGGACGTGCAACCCGCAGACGGGGCTGTGCTCTACGCCGATCAAGGCGAACGGGACGCCCTGCAACGACAACGACGCCTGCACGCTCGTCGACACCTGCCAGGGGGGTGCTTGTCAGGGCAACCCCGTGACCTGCCAGGCGCAGGACCAGTGCCACGACGCGGGGGTATGCAATCCGCAGACGGGCGTGTGCTCGAACCCGGTCAAGCCGAACGGGTCGCCGTGCAACGACGGAAACCTCTGCACCGAGAACGACGCCTGCCAGGGCGGCAGCTGCATGGCGGGCGCGAGCGTGACCTGCGCGCCCATCGACGACTGCCACGGGCCCGGCGCCTGCAACCCACAGACGGGAGCGTGCTCGACGCCGGCGCTGCCGAACGGAACGCCCTGCAACGATGGCAATGGTTGTACGCAGACGGACACGTGTCAGAGCGGCGCCTGCTCCGGGGGGAACCCGATCGCGTGCGCACCGCCGAACGCCTGCCAGCACTCGGTCACGTGCAACCCGCAGAATGGCCAGTGCGTGTACGTGAACAAGGACGACGGCGTCCCTTGCAACGACGGCAATCCCTGCACCCAGAACGACGCCTGCGCGCAGGGCACCTGCGCCGGCACGCAAAAGAGCTGCCCGGCGCCGGACCAATGCCACATCGCGGGCGTGTGTGATCCGCTCACGGGCGCATGCACGGGGACGCTGCCGGACGGCTATACGTGCGACGACGGCAATCCTTGCACGGAGAACGACGCCTGCCAGGCGGGGACCTGCGCGGGGACGCAGAAGTCCTGTCCGGCGGCCGACGCATGCCACGTCGCGGGTATCTGCGACCCCGCGACGGGCGAATGCAACGGCACGTTGCCCGACGGCATCCCCTGCGACGACGGCAATCCGTGCACCGACGAGGACGCCTGCGAGGCGGGCGTCTGCACGGGCGGCGCCACGAAAGCGTGCCCAGCGCCCGACGCGTGCCGCGAGGACGGCGCCTGTGATCCGGCGACCGGCGCGTGCGTGTACCCGAATCAGCCCAATGGGCTCGTTTGCGACGACGGCGACGCGTGCACCGAGCTCGATACCTGTCAGAGCGGGGTCTGCACGGGCGGCAATCCCGTGGTTTGTCCACCTGCCGGCGTCTGCCAGACCGGCAAAGGGACCTGTGATCCGGCAACGGGAGAATGCTCGTTCACCGCGGCCGAGGACGGCACGGCTTGCGACGACGAAAATGCCTGCACGAAGACGGATACGTGCCAGGCAGGCGCGTGCACGGGCTCTGAGCTCGTGGAATGCCTGCCGCCGCCCGACGATTGCCACGGCGCCGGCATCTGCAACCCGCTGACGGGCATCTGCGATTACCCGCTAAACGGCGAGCTCTGTCCCGACCAGGGGTCGATCTCGAGCGGCGGCGGATGCGCGTGCCGTAGCGCGGGCGGCCCGGCCTCGGAGGCGGGCGAGGACGGCTGGTTCCTCGGGCTGGTCCTCGCCGGTGCGTGCGTGCGCCGGCGGCGCCGGGGGCTTCGGTCGTCACCGAAATCGGGCAAAGTCTGCGTGCCGGAAGCGCCCTGACGCGGGGCGGGGGCCTCGTGTGAGGGACTCGGCGTCCGCCATGGCGGCCACCTGGGGCCGCCATGGGGGCTCGTTGTTCGCGTGGCAGTAGGGGCAGCTTTCTTCTTCCGTGTCGGTCTCCTCGGGCCACCATTGGGGTTCGTTGTCCGTGTGGCAACTGGAGCACTTTTCCTTGATCTCGCGATCGATGGGCCCCACGAAGGGGTCGAGGGTGACGTCGCAGAGCTGGCCGTTGTTGTCCGGATCGATGTGGATGCCCATGAACGGGAGCTCGTTCGTATTGACCTCGATGACCCTCGGGGTGCCGTCGTCGTTCGTGAGGCCTTCACACGGATACTCGCCCGGAGGAATGGGCGAGACGGCGTTGAACGGAGGTGTGCCGCTCCCGCAGCTCACGGCGACGCGTTGCACGTTGCACGCGGCGGGCACCACGCCGGTCGTGACGATCTCGGCCTCGCAGCCGCACCCCACGGCCGAGCTCAGCATGGACTCGAGCCCCACACCCGGGCCATAAATCCAGGCCGCGGTGAGGCAGCCGAAGGCAGGATTCGAACTCACGTTCGTGACGCACGGGGGCGGCGGAGGTGGAGGCGGAGGGGGCGGCGACGTGGGGTTCGTGGGCACGATCGTGATGCCCTGAATGCCGCTCTCGGGGGCGTCGCCGATACGCACGGCGTCGTCCCCGGCGGCGAGGCACGCGGTCGCGCCCGCGCAGGTGGCGGCGAGCAAGAGGAGGTGGGTGAAATGAAAGCGGCTGGAAATAGGCGTGCTCATTCCGAGGGTACGCCCGCCGGCCTCGGCCGGATCCACCCTGGCGCTGAGCGTGGGTCTCATCTGGGAGCCGCTTCGCTGGGGCGTTGCCCCAGGCCCCACCAGGGGCTATCCGCCCCTGGACCCGGACCAGCGCAAGCGCTGGACCCGGGGTCGATGAACTGCGCGATGCGCAGTTCATCGAACAGGCCTCAATCGGCAACGCTGCCTTGGGTCTTGCCACGGGCCCGTGGGAAGAACTGCGCATCGCGCAGTTCTTCCCCAAATGGTCCAGCGCTTGCGCTGGTTCGGGTCGAGGGGCGAACAGCCCCCGCGGGGTCCGGGGCGGCGCCCCGGCGAGGCGCCGCCCGTGTCCCTGGATCAGCCGGTGCTTTGGCTTGGCCCGTTCTGCTCGGCCGGGCTGCTCGATTTGGCGCGGGTGGCGGCGCTTTTCTGGGCGGGGCCGTATTGATAGGCGAAGAGGTCCTCGAGGGGGCCGAGGATCTCCGGGCCCTTTGGGTCGCGCTGGCCGCGCCGCCGCGCTTGCGAGGCGATTTCGCCGAGGAGCATGGCGAGATCGTGGCCCCGCGAGGCGCGGGTCTCGATGAGCATCTCGGCGAGCTTCTCTGCTGCGGGGACCATGGCGTCGAGTTGCTGGTGCTCGTCGGCGATATGGAGGGCGCGCTGCACGTCCCCCGCGTTCAGCCCTGCGCGGTCGATCTGCTCGGGGGTGAGGCGCCTCAGGTTGGCGATTGCGTGCGCGACGCCCTCGCGAATCTTGATGAACTTCAGCATTTGCTCGGGGGTGACGTCGATGAGCGCGAGGTCGCTCGCGTCGATGTGCTTGTCGCCGGAGACGGGTTTCTTGGGGTCGTTCATGATCAGCCTCCAATGGGGGGCGGTTGGGGTTGTCGTGTGGCGGTAGACGGGAGAGGTCCCGTCTCGTGCGCCGCGCAGGAAGCCATTGCACGGGATATGCCAGGCGCGGGGCGAGGGCGCGCGGAGGCTTCACGCGCGAGCGAGGCGCGAGGCGTGTGGGCGTGTCTCTGGGGCGCGTGGGCGCAGGAAAATGACGCGTGGGCGGGGAGCGAAGGCGCGCGTGGGGGGCGGCGAGGCGCGCGCGCGTGAGGTCGAGACGCGCGTGCATGACGTGGAGATCGTTCGGGAATGTCATGACGGTGCGTGCCCGCGACGCGGAGACGCGTGGGCACGAGGGGAAGGCGTGCCCGCGTGACTTGGCGACGCGTGCACACGACCTGGAGACGCGTGCACGCGACCTGGAGACGCGTGCACGCCACCTTTGGGTCGAGCTCAGGTGGTGAAATGGCTCACGTGCAAGACGGCGGCAGGACCGGACATCTCGCGGGATTTGTCCGAATTTGTCCGAATTTGTCCGGATTTGTCCGGATCATGTGGGCGAACGTACCTACGGCGCCGGCGTGGCGCCTGAAGGGGAAGGAGAAGGAGGCGCGGGCGAAGGGGTTTTCTCCAGGATGACGAACGTCGCGCGCCGGTTGCGTTGCCTCCCCTCCGGCGTCGTGTTCGTCGCGACCGGGGCGTTCGGGCCAAAGGCTTTGATGACGATGCGCTTCGGATCGATGCTGCGGCGAACGAGCAGGTCGCGCACGGCCTGGGCTCGCTGCAGTGCGAGCGCGTCGTTGCGCGGCAACGTTCCTCGATTGTCGGTGTGGCCTTGCACCTCGATCCGCGTGATTTCGGGGTGCTGGAAGAGGACCTCGGCGACCTCTTCCAGCATCTGCCGGGACGAGGGGCGTAACGTGGCCCGGCCCGTGTCGAAGAGGAGCTCGCGCAAGAGGACGATCTCGCCGTCCGTGACCCGCACGAGCTCCGGGCAGCCGTTCTTCGCGGCCACCTCGCTCGGCGCGCCCTTCTCCGCGGGGCAGGCGTCGACGTCGTCGGCGAGGCCGTCGCCGTCGGTGTCGCCCTTCGAATCCGGGCGGTTGTCCCGGTATTGTTCGAGCAGCGCCGCCTCCTCGGCGTCGTCGAGCGGGCAGCCATTTCGTGTCTCGTCGCTCTGCGGAATACCGTAGACACGCGGGCAGGCGTCCTGATCATCGATGACGTCGTCGCCGTCGGCGTCGTTCGCGCGCTTGCGGTACACGGACGGGCACCCATTCTCCACGGCGTACACGCTGCGATCGCCGCGGACCTCGGGGCAGGCGTCCTGATCGTTCAAGATCCCGTCTCCGTCGCTGTCCCGCAGGCGCTCCGAGAGGAAGGGCGTGTAGGCGACCATCGCGACCACGCGGAACAGAGGCGTGCCGACACCCTCGCTCAGGCCGGCGCCGATGCTCATGCCCGCCTCATAGTTGTCGAGGAACCGGTATCGGCCCTGGAGCGAGAGCTCGATGTTGCGATTCTGGCTCGTCGCGTCGAGGAGCACCTGCGAGATGTCGAGCTCCGGGCCGATTTGCAGGGCGCGGTCCTGCCCGAGGAGGACCGCGATGCCGGCGCCGCCGGTGATGGCCGTGCCCAGCACGACGCCGTCGTCCGTCGCGCGTTTGTCGCGGATCTCGGGGCCCACGGCGAAGGACCAGACCCAGCGGTCCCCGAGCTGTCCGCCGAGGAGGAGCTGCGGCAGGCCACGCACGTAGCCATCGGTGACGTAGGCGCCCGTGCCGGTGGGGATCCAGAAATAGCCGCCGATCCCTACCTGCAACGGGTCCTCGTACGCGCCGTAGAGGCGGACGCGGGCGCCGAGGCGGATGTCGCCGAAAGCGGCGGTGGTCGGGGATGTGTCGGCGTCGCCCGTCTGCAGGAGCGCGACGGGCACGTCGAGGTTCACCGACAGGCGATTCCACATCGAATAGGTGGCGTTCGCGTGGAGGAAGAGCTGCCGGCCCACGATCTCCGACGCCGTGGCGCCGTCGTCCGTCTTGAGGACGTAGGGGTTCCTGGCGTAATCCACGAGCAACATGCCGTGGAAGGTGAAATCACCGGCGGCGTAGGGAGACTGCACGCCGAGCATCCGGTCGCCGGCGAAGGCGGGCTGGAATCGCGGCAAGGCGATGTCGTCCGCGCGCGCGGGGGCGGCGAACGCGAGGAGCGCGGCGAGCGAGAGCGAGAGGATTCGCGGGAGCGAACGCATTTCAGGTATGCCCGAGTGATCCGCGCCCACCCTTCTTGTACCGGTCGAAGAGCTTGCGCAGCTCTCCGAGCTCGATGCCGTATTCCTTGGCGATCTCCTTGTGCCCGCGCTCGCCCACGAGCATGTGGCCGAAGGCCTCTTCGAGGCGCTCGAGCTCCATGGGAAGCGCGACGGGTTCGACCTGCGCAATCGGCGCGGGGGCAGGCGCGGGGGCAGGCGCGGGCGCCTGTGCCTGGCCAAACCCGAGAATGTTCGCCGCCGTCGGGGCGGGGGGCTCGACGGGCGTGCTCTTTTGCGCCTTTGGAACACGCAGGCGCACCGCGGGATCGCCGAGGAGGATGTATCCCGAGAGGTCCTGCCGGAGCATCCAGAGATGCCCGAGCCGCACCTCGTCGCGCCGGCCTCCGCTCGCCTCGTGGTCGTAGAGGCTCGTGAGCTCCGTGTTCGCCTGCTCGAAGAATCGCACGAGCTCGCGGAACGCGAGGCCGACGCGGTCGCCACGCACGAGCGAACGCACGACCGACATGAAGCGCGCCGGGCGGGCGATCGGCGTGCCCGCATCGCGCTCCTCGAAGCTGTAGGTCCAGGCGAGATCGACGTGCCCGAGGAATGCGAGGGGGCCGTTCGGGTTCGCCAGCGCCGCGCGGGGGAGCGACGCGATGAAGGGCGGCGCATTGCGAGGGAGTGCCTTGAGGACCTCCTCGGCCTCGCCGCCGTAATGGCCGAGCTTCTGCAATCGTTCGAGCCAGTGGCGGTAGGCGCTGCGATCCGGCGTGCCGCCGCCATAACAGGCGACCATGAACCAGACGCCGCCCGGCGCGAAGGGGCGCTCGCCGAGTTCGCTCGCGGCGAACGTGCCCTCGCGGCCGAATCGCATGGCCCCTTGACGCGCGCGTTGCTCGGCGAAGTTCTTCCAGCCCTCGCGCGGCGCGCCGGCGCCGTGGCTGACGCTGAAGAGCACGCCCGGGTCGGGGCGGGACGCGACCTCGAAGAGCTCGTCGGGGGAAGGCACGTCGGCACGCCCCCGCTCTTCAATCGTGCTCGCGGGGAATTGCCCCGCCTCGAGGCGGCGGCGCACGAGATCGAGCCCCGGACGCACGAGCGCGCGGTACGTCGCCGTCGTCGCCGCCGTGCCGTCGTGCACGGTGTAAAACGTGGCGTGCGGGGGCGAAGGCAGCGCGGCCGCGCGCTCGGCGGCGAGGATCTTGTGGACGTAGGCCTCGTAGCCGCGTTCGTCCGGGAAGGCGATTCGCCCGACGAACCCGTCCGATTGCTGGACCTGCTGGATGGCGAAGGGGACCTGATCGAGATCGCCGAGGATGAGCTGATAACGCGGCAGATCGACGGCGAGGTCGGCGCCCCGATCGAAGACATCCTTGCGCCAGCGCGCGGCGCCCGCCATGTCGAGGCGCGCGGGCGCGCGGAACACCTTGATTTCGTGGCCCCCCTGGGCCGCGCGGCGCGCTTCGAGGAGGGGACGCGCGAGCTCCAGCAGTCGATCGCCCGTTTGGCCTTCCGGTACGATCACGCCCCAGCGCTGGGCGACGAGGTCGTCCGGGTCGTCTCCTTCGTCCCAGAGGTGCGTCGGGCCGGGGCGCGCCTCGGGGCGCTCTTCGTGCTGCGCGGCCGCGTCCGCGGGCAAGCCGCCTTCGAGGAAGGCGCCACCCTCGTCGTCGTCGTGGCTGAGGAGGAGGTGGAGGTCATTCGCGGGCATGGCGTCCTCGATTCACAGGGACGGTATCATTTCCGGGGCCCGAGCGCGCCGGTCTTCAGGTCGTGCGTGCAATTGTCCGGGTCGAGCCCTTGCTTTTCGGCGCACGCGCGGCAGCCCTTGATCGCGTCGTCCTCGGCCTCGGCCAGGTAACGCTCGCGGAGCGCCGCGGTGGCGCAGTCGTCGTTCGCGCGCTCGAGGCTCGCGACGATGGCGGCGGGCTCGGCGTTCCAGCGCTGGAGGAAGCCACGCGCGTCCACGGTGAGGATTCCATTTCCCTTCACGTCGAAGGCTGCAATGGGGAAGGTCGCGGCGTCGTTTGCCAGGGCGAACACCTGGCCGGAACCGTCGACCCTCCACACGTTGACCGTGTTGTCCCGGGCCCGCGTGATCACGCGCTCGCCGCGCGCATCGAACGCGACGGAGAGGAGCGGCGCCGGATGCGCGAGCTCGACGTAGGTGCCGTCGCGTTTCCAGACGCGCACGGTCCTGTCCTGCGAGGCCGTGGCGACGCGCTCGCCATCGGGTGACAAGGCGACGGCGGTGAGTGCGGCTTGGTGGCGGCCGAGCACCACGGGTTTTTCCCGGCCATCGAGGTCGACCCACCAGGCGCAGCCGTCTTCGCGACCAAGGACGATATGGCGCGCGCCCGGTTTGCCGCTCCACGCGACGGACGTGAAGTCGCCCGAATTCGCAGAAACTTGCGCACGTGCCGCGGAGGCGCCGGGATCCTCGCATCCCTCGGCGGAGGCCGTGACGGGGATCGGGGGACGTTCGGGATGGTTCGCGTCCCATACGAGCGGCGCCTTCTCGGCGGCGACGCTGACGAATTGGTTGCCGTCCGCATTCCAGGCGAGCGCGAGGATGGGCGCCTGGTGATGCGCGGGGAGCATTCGCGTGTGCAGGACGGGGAGCGACGGGGGCGCGGTGCGAGGCTCGATGGGCGTGATGGCCACGCCGCCCACCTCGTCGCCGGTGACGAGGCGGCTCCCGTCGCGGCTCCACGCAACCGATAGGATTCGCCTCTTTCCATGGGAGAGGAGGCCGAGCCGGTGGACGCCCTCGTAGACCTCGGGATTCGGAGGCAGGCGATACAGGGCGAGCTCGCCCTCGGGCGTGGTCTGGAGCAGGTGGTCCTGGGTCGGGCTCTCGCTCGCGCCCGTCACGTAATGCCCGAGGATCCGTGGAAGGACGCGCCGCGGCAGGCGCGCGAGGTCCCAGATGCGCGCCGTCTCGTCCCAGGAGGCCGTCAGGAGCCGCTCTCCGTCCGGCGAGAAGGCGACGGTGGTGACGTCGGCCTCGTGGCCATCCAGGTCCGCGAGCTCCGTGTAGGAGGCGACCCCGGCAGCGCGCGCGCCCGGCCCCACGTCCTCTTTCGTCCAGAATCGGACCGTGTTGTCGTCGCTCGCCGTGGCGACGACGCGGCTGCTCTTGGGATGAAAGACCGCCTGGTTGAGCGGGCCCAAATGGCCCCGCAGGGCAACCATCTCCTTGCGGGTCGCGACGTCCCAGATGCGCGCGGTGCCGTCGGTCGAAGCGGTGACGACGACCTTGCCGTCGGGGGAAAATGCGGCCGACATGACGGGGCCCGTGTGCCCTTCGAGGCAGGCGCGTGTCCCTCTCCGGACGTCCCAGATGCACGCTGTTCGGTCCCAGGAGGAGCTCACGAGCTTCTCGCCCGAGGGATCGAATTCGATCCACGAGACCACGCGCGTGTGCCCGGTCAAACTGGTTTCGAGGACGGGGCCGGTGACCGCGGAGAGGTCCCACATCTCGATCGCGCCCTCGACCGTCGCGGTGGCCACGCGTGTCCCGTCGGGGGAGAAGGCGGCCGTCCATAAGCCGCGCGTCTTGCCGCGGAGCTCGGAGAGGACGCGGGGCGCCGGGCCGGAGACGTCCCAGATCTTCGCGACGCCATTCGTGGAGGAGGTGAGCACGCGGCGCCCCTGGGCGTCGAAGACGGCCGAGGTGAGCGGCCCGTCGTGCCGCAAGGCGATGGGTTTGCCCCGGCCATTGCCGTCCCAGAGGTAGGCCACTTTGTCCTCCGAGGCCGTGACGAAGCGGCGTCCATCCGGGGACCAGGCGGCGTGCCACAACTTCTCGTGGTGCCCGGCGAGCGTGACCTTCGGAATGGGCAAAGCGAGGAGGCGCTGCGCCAGCGAGAGGTGCCTGAAATCCGTGAGGAGCTCGGGGAACGGGCCGCTTCGCTCCGACACGACGGACGCGGCGGCCGCGTGCTGATTGCGCGCGACGAGGTTCAAGGCGCCGCCGATGCGCAATTGCCTTTCGGCGATCTCGCGCTCCGCGTCGGCCTGCTCGTGCGCTTTTTCAGCCTCGGCGCGACCCTGCTCCGCCTGCTTCCTCGAGGCGTCGGCCTCGGCTTTGGCCCGGGTCGTCTGGAGCGCGAGGAGCGTCATGGCGACGGCCACGATCACCGCGCCCGCGGCGCCGGCGTAGAGCTTGCGCCGCTCCACGCTCTGCTTCGCGCGTGCTTTTTCGGCTTCGGCTTCCTCCGCGTGTTCGCTCGCCTCGATCATGGCGCGCGTGTCGTCGTCGAGCTCGTCCTCGGCCTGCGCGCGGATCTGCTTGGCATACCCGAGCTGGGCGCCGCGAAGGAGGGCGACGTGGGCCTTGAAATCGGCGGCCCAGCGCTCGAGCTTGCCGATTTCGACGACGCGCGCCCGATCCTCGGCGAGCCAGGCCGCGAGGCGTTTCCACCGCCGGAGCAAGGCCTCGTGCGCGACCTCGACCACGATGCGGCCGCCTTCGTCCTGACGCGAGACGAGGCGCGCGTCGATGAATCGTTCGAGCAAGGCCTCGAAGCGCGCGCGCTTCTCCGGATCGGCGGGGAGGATGCGCGCGAGGGGGACGCGGCGGCGCGTGTTCGAGGCGCCGCCCTCGCCGAAATGGGTGAGGCGCGAGAAGAGCCGGCGCGCGAGCTTTTGCGAGGGCTCGTCGAGCTCGTCGACGACGGCGTCCGCCATTCGTTCGAGCGCGCCGAACACGCCGCCGAGCTCCTCGTACCGGGCCGCGTCGAGGGTTGTTCCCTGGCGTTTTTGCCAGAGGAGGTCGAGGACGTATTCGACGAGCGGCAGGGCCGTGGGCTCGGCGCCGACCTCGGCGATGATGCGGCTCGCGAGCCCCTGGGAAAGGGAGAGGCCGACCTTGCGCGCGGGCTCCTCGATCACGGTGCGGAGCTGCGCGGGGCCCATCTGCGCGACGAAGACGCGGTGCGCCTCGTCGTAGGCGACGCGATCGAGCCTTAGGCCCGTGCTCGCGTCGAGCACGATCTGCCCGCACTCGCCCACGAAATCGACGCGCATGCTGGTGACGCAATGGATGGCGTCCTCGCCGCCGCAGCGCTTCCAGAGCTCGGCGACGAACGCCTGCCGCTCGGCAGGATCGTGTACGTGGGTGAAGATTTCCTCGAATTGATCGACGACGAGGAGGAAAGGAATGTCCTTGTCGCGGCGCGCCGCGAGCGCCGATTCGAGGGCGGCGAGCGGAGAAGCGCCGGGGCGCATGACGACGGCCTCCCACGCGCCGCCCGCGGCCGTGGCGAGCGTCGTGATTTCGCGGTGGAGCACGGAGAGCGCTTGTTGCGCCGTGGCGCCCAAGCTCCTGCGCCCGAGGAGGTGCGCGAGCCGCTCGATCGCGCGGTTGAAATCCTCGGCGTCCACGGCACCTTCGCGCGCGGCGCCGCGATCGAGCAGGCGCGGGACGACGCCGGCGAGGACCATGGAGGATTTACCGGTGCCCGAGGCGCCCGCGACCACGAGGAAACGAGGTTTTCCCGAGGCGGCGAGGGCCGCGAGGTCGGCGAGCGTCTCCTCGATTTCGGCCTCGCGGCCGAAGAAGAACCGGCGATGCGCGGCGTGGAAGGCGAGGAGGCCTCGATAAGGGCGAAAGGCGATCGGGCGGGTATCGTCGCCGTCCTCGGGGCGCGCGTGCAGGGTGAGGCTCGCCCAGTCGAGCCTTCCCGCGCCTTCGCGGAGGAGGCGCTGCCGGGCGGCGAGGAGCGCGTCTTCGACGGACGCGGGCTCGACGAGGAGTTTGTCGTAAAAGGTTTCGGTGAAGGTGATGGAGCCCGGGACGGAGAGGGGGAAGCGGGAGGCGACGACGGCCTGGATGCCGGCCTGGTGGAGGTTCTGGGCGACGCTCCCGAGGTGATTGCCGATCTGCCCGGGATTGCCGCTGTCGCAGGCGGAGAGCACGACGAGGCGAATGCGACCCGCGTGGGGTGCGAGGAGCTGCCTTAGTTTGCCCGCGTCGAGCAAGACGCGCTCGCCGCTGCCGTCGTCCGCGTCCCAGGCGAGGCCGTGGGTTTGTCCGACCTGGGTGCCGTGGCAGAGGAGGTGGAGGACGTTGATGTTTTCTCCCGACGCGGAGGCTTTTTCGAGGGCGCGGGAGAGGCGGCCGAGCGAGAGGTGGTCGATCACGTCGCGGGCGGGATCGAAGGAATGATGACCACGCTCGGCGGCGGCGCGGAGGGCATTCGATTGCTCGGCGAGGGGCACGGCGCCGGCGACGGCGGACCAGCCGAAGAGGATTCGCCCGCCCTCGGGCAAAGGCGAGGGATCCTCGGGGCGCGTGGTGCTCTCGGGCCAGGCATAACGGACGAGGGCCTCGGGGAGCTCGCCGAGGTGCTGGCCGCTCGATTTGAGCGTCAGGAGCTCCCAGGGCAACGCATAAAGCTCCGCGGCATTCGAGCGGAACGTGATCCTGACCGGATCGCCGCGCGAGGAGGCGGCGAGGATGTCTTCTTCGTGGCGAGCCCATCCCGCGGGCGCGAGGAATCGCCGGAGGGCGCGGCCGAGGCGCTGGACTGTGGCGGGATCGCAGCCGGGGCGGCGGACGGCGTCGAGGTCGGCGAAGAGCGCGGGCGTCCAGTCGATCGTGATGGTCTCGGCGCCGCCGCCCTCGGTGCGCAGGACATACGTGACCTCGCCGTCCGGCAAGACAAACGATTCGTCGGCCTGCGCGGTGCGGGTGAATTCGAGGAGCAGGTTCCCGGACGAGAGCGCGGTCACGGGGGGCTCATCCGCCGGCCATGACCTTGAACTGGCCCGGGCTGAGGATCTGGATCACGCCGCCATACGAACACATGAGCTTGCAGGAGTTGTGGAGGGTGGGCAGGCTTTTCAGCATGACCTTGGTGCTGCCGGGGAGCCACGTGCCCGCGGGGACGGGGACGCAGGGCATGGGGGTGAGGACGCCCAAGGCGGCGGCGGTGGCCGAAGCGACCGTGGGATTCGCGAGCGATGTGCAAGCGCCAAAAGGCAGGACGTTCGTCGCGGTCACCATGTCGGCGATGTTCGCGGCGGACGTGGTCGCATTGACCATGTTCGCAGGCAGGACCATGATCGAGGCGGGCGCCATGCCGAAGCTGCACATTGCGGTGGCGCCGGTAGCGATTTGAACGGCCATGAGGTCACCCGAGCCCACGAGGGGCCAGGGGAGCGTAGCCGGGGGCGTGGGGAGGTGGCTAGTTTTTGGCCGGAGCGTTCAGAAACCCGCCGGCAAAGCGAGCTTGGTCCAGGGGGACCAAACCGTCGAGCCTGCGTCGGTTTGCACGGCGTAGTAGAGCTCGGTCCCGGACCAGATGAAGACGACGAGGCGGCCATCCCCGACGCGGCTCACCACGGGCGTGCTGGTGGCGACCGTGGTCCCCATGGGATCGCCGAATTGCCCCTCGACATGTTCGCGGATCCGGTTCGACGTGTCGCGCACGAGCACGCTGAGGCGGCCGTCGACGTTGAGCCCGAGCGCTGGCGTCGCTGTCAGGATCCTCGCGTGATTGGACCACGAAGCCTGGCTCGGCGGGGTCGTGAAGAAATACGCCGCGCTGATCATGGCGTCATTGTCGCCGTCACGCGCAAAGACATGAGCTTGGCTGGAATCAGGCGCCGCGTGGACCTGGACCAGCGCCGCGGGGCTGTCGACGACGACACCACTATCGCCGACGTAGGTTGCCGCCGCGGGCCATGCGCCGGTGGCATTGGGCGCGAGGGTGTTCAGTCGATGGGATCCATCCACGAAAAACACCTGGGGAATCCCCCAGCCGGAGACCGTCGGCTCGCTCGATAGAGTGCCCGCGAGCTGCGTGATCGAGCCATATCCCTGGGCACTCCTGGCGATGGTGTACAGGCCATCGTTCGAGGCGCGGAAGAAGACGTCGGTGCGCTGAGCGGCCGCGTTGAAGAAGGGCTTGGGGCGACCGCGCATGTCGCTGTTGCTCGCGCATGTCCAGTGGAAGGCGCTCCCGGGGCTCGGTCGGCTCGCATCACAAATCTGGCCGTCGATGCCGCGAACGAAGGCGCGTGGTCCACCGGCCACGCTGTCCCATACGGCCTCCGGCCCCGTCGTGAGGACTCCGCCGATGTCGGTCCAGCCATTGCAAAGGAGTGTCGCGCCGTTCCGGGTGAGCTCACAGTGCCACATCTTGCTGGATTCTCCGCGCGCGAAGAGGTGCAGCGTGTTCGCTGCACGGTCCTCGACGAGGGCCACCGGCGCCCGGTCCTTTTGCAGTTTATCGTCCCAGGGGTCGATGTCGCTGCACGGGGCCTGTCCACCATTTTTGGTGCAGCTCAGGAAGGGCATGGGATCGACAGGGTTGCCGGTCGAGGGCAAGGTCGCGCCCTGGTAGAGCGTGAAGTGGAGATGCGGCGTGTCCTGGGGGGTCGGATCGCATTCACACGTCGGCGTCGAGGTTTCCTGGCACGAAGACGCGCAGGTGCCCGTACAATCGAAGCCGCCGCTGTCGCCGGAGGTCCCGATCCGCGTCGTGACGTCGACCGGATCATTCTCCTCGACGGCGATCGTGTTCAGGTGGGCGTAGAGCGTCTGATAGCCGTTGTGGTGGTCGATGAGGACGTAGTTGCCGTAGCTCTTGAACGTGCACCCGAGCTTTCCTGCATAACCCGCCTTCATGACCGTTCCGGGCGCCGCGGCGAACACGGCCGTTCCCGTATCCATATCGAAGTCGAGCGAATAATGGTCCTTGTTCTTGTGGCAGTGCCGGCCATACCCGTTCAGCACGAGGTGTTCGCCGCCGTCGGCCCAGGGAGGGACGAGCACGAAGCCGGCAGGCTTGGTGGTCGCGCCCGAAGGCGGGGTCCACCCCGTCCCGTCGTCGTTGCAGGCTCCGCCACCCGGACAAACGAGCTCGGGATCGGCGTCCTGCGAATGGCAACTCTCGTCGCAGGAGTACCACGCGCAGCCCGCGGCATTACAAGCCGGGAGGTCCAGGAGGGCGGTGCACGTGCTCTCCGGCGTCGGCTCGTCGCCGTCGCCGAGGCGCGCATTCGTGATCGTCCCGGCGCCGTTCGCGAGGCTCGTGTCGAGCACGAGCGGATACGTCGGCGGCGTCGGGCTCGTGCGGAGCAAGGCGCCATTGTGGAGATAACGCACTTCGTCGTTCTGCACATCGACGCGGAAGACGTCGCCGGCCTGGTAGGTGCCGAATGTGCCTTGCTGCCAGCCTCTCTCGTAGATGTCGAGGTAGCCGTCGCTCCGCAAGTGGAACGCGTAATCGATGTCCACATACCCTTGATCGGTATCGCCCTCGCTCAGACCGGCCATCTTGTCGAGGTTCGTCTCCTTGGTGGAGAACTCCACGGCGCCGCCCTCGGGCCCGATTTCCTGGACCGAGGACGCGCCGGCGGACCAGCTGGTGCCGACGTGCGGGTCGCGCGTGAGCGAGCGCCCGCCCGCAGTCGCATAACGGACGTTTTTCCACCACACCGCGGGCATGCAGAGCGTGTCCCCAGGGGCGCAACGCACGACGCGCGCGCGGGTGACGCTCCCGCTGCCGTTCGCGAGGCTCGTGTCGAGGACGAGGGGATACGTGGGGGGCGTCAGGCTCGTGTGCAGGACGCGGCCGTTTTTTCGGTATCGCACCTGTTCGTCGTGGACCTCGATGCGGAAGACGTCGCCGGCCTTGTATGCGCCGAACGTGCCCTGGTGCCAGCCCTGCTCGTAAATGTCGAGGAACCCGTCGCTGCGCAGGTGGAGCGCGTACTCGATGTCCCCGAAGCCCTGGTGGGCGTCGCCGTGGCCGAGGCCGGCCATCTTGTCGAGATTGGCTTCCTTCGTGGAGAACTGGACGTAACCGTCGCCCTCGTCGATGTCCTTGACCGAGGAGGCCCCGGCGGACCAGCTGGTGCCGACGTGCGGGTTTCGCGTGAGGGTCGTCCCGTTTGTCGCGGCATAACGGACGTTTTTCCACCACACGGCGGGGATGCACGTCGTGTCGAGAGCCGCGCAGCTCACGACGCGGGCGTCCGTGATCGTCCCGGCGCCGTTGGCGAGGCTCGTGTCGAGGACGAGGGGATAGGCGGGCGGGGTCGTGCTCGTGTGAAGGACGAGCCCGTTTTTGCGGTAACGCACCACGTCGTCCTCGACCTCGACACGGAAGATGTCGCCTGCCCGGTAGCTTCCAAAGGTGCCCTGGTGCCAGCCCTGCTCGTAAATGTCGAGGTATCCGTCGCTTCGCAAATGGAACGCGTAATCGATGTCGCCGAAGCCTTGATGATCGTCGCCGTGGCTCAAGCCGGCCATCTTGTCGAGGTGGGTCTCGGCGGTGGAGAATTCGACGAAGCCATTGCCGTCGCTGATCGATTGCACGGAGGAAGCACCGGTGGACCAGCTGACGCCGATGTGAGGGTCCCGCGTGAGCGTGTTTCCGTCGGCGGTCGCATACCGGACGTTTTTCCACCATACGTCGGGGATGCAGTTCGTGTCGCCGGATGCGCAGGAGACGATCTGCGCGGCGGTGATCGTCCCGGCGCCGTTGGCGAGGCTCGTGTCGAGGACGAGGGGATGGGTCGGCGGGGTCGTGCTCGTGTGAAGGACGATGCCGTTTTTGCGATATCGCACCACGCCGTCCTGGACCTCGACGCGGAAGGCGTCGCCGACCTGGTAGGTTCCGAAGGTGCCCTGGCTGTAACCTTGCTCGTAGATGTCGAGGGCGCCGTCGCTGCGGAGGTAAAAGGCGTAATCGATGTCGCCGAAGCTTTGATGGTCGTCGCCGTGGCTCAGGCCGGCCATCTTGTCGAGGTGGGTCTCGTCGGTGGAGAATTCTACGAACCCATCCCCGTCGCTGATCGATTGCACGGAGGAAGCACCGGAGGACCAACTGGCGCCGATGTGAGGGTCCCGGGTGAGCGCGTTTCCGTCGGCGGTCGCATACCGGACGTTTCTCCACCACACGTCGGGGATGCAGCTCGTGTCCCCGGGCGTGCAGGTCTCGATCTGCGCCTGGGTGATGGTCGCGCCGGCGTTCGCGAGGCTCGTGTCGAGGACGAGGGGATAGGTCGGCGGGGTCGTGCTCGTGTGAAGGACGAGCCCGTTCTTGCGGTATCGCACCACGCCGTCGTGGACCTCGACGCGGAGCGCGTCCCCGGGCTGGTAGGTGCCGAAGGTGCCCTGGCTATAGCCTTGCTCGTAGATGTCGAAGGCGCCGTCGCCCCGCAGATAAAAGGCGTCATCGATGTCGCCGAAGCTCTGGTGGTCGTCGCCGTGGCTCAGGCCGGCCATTTTGTCGCGGTCGGTCTCGCCGGTGGAGAGCTCGACGAATCCATCACCCGCGACGATGGATTGCGTCGAGGAGGCGCCCGCATTCCAGCCCGCGCCGTTCGGCCGACGGAGGAGGTTTCCGTCGGCCTCGGCTTCGACGATGTTTTGCCAGAAGACGGCCGCTCCGAGGGGCGCGCGCCGCGCCTCCGGGACAATCTCGTCCGTGACCGCGCCGCCGCACCCGAATGGAAAGAGAATGCCGGGGAGGCAGGCGAGAAGGGTCCTTTTCTTCACTGCGTCGCGTCCTTTCCGTGTCTCTGGAGGGACGCTCGCTTACCACCGAGCCCGACGCACGACCAAGTTTCCCCTTGTACTTTGGTCGGCAGTCCTTGTACCGTCACCCACATGCGTTTGCTGGGATCGAAATCACCCCTCTCCACATTCCGCTGGGATCTCATCTATTTGTATGCCGGCCTCAACGCCGAGGAGGAGCGCCCCGAGGTCAGGGACCTCGCGCCCGCCGTGCTCGACGTCCTCCAGCAGCTTCAGACCGAGCGTGCTGCGTTCGAGGAGGCCGAGAATCTGCTCGTCGTCGCGCTCGCGCTCCGCGCGAGGCGGGATCGGAAAGTCGACAAGAAGACCCTCGAGCTCGGCGGCGTGGCGCGCGCGACGGACAAGGAGGTCTATGCGCTGCTGTTCCCGAACGCGAATCCGAGCCAGGTGACGAAGATGGCCCTGGATCGCCAGCTCAAGGAGAACAAGCGAATCGCCGACGAGCTCGGCGCGCTGCCGGACGGCCACCCGCTCCGGGCGCAATACGAGGTCGGGCTGAAAGAGGATATCGACGCGCTGGAGAAGGCCGACGCCGCGGTCGACACGGCGGAGGTCTCGCTGTCGCTCGCCCGGTCGAAGCTGCGTCAGCTCAAGCTGCACATCGACAAGCGTCGCCTGGATGTGCACGCAAAGCTGCTTCAGATCCTCGGCGACAAGAAGGCCGCGGATTCGTTCTTCCGGCCGAGCACCACCGCGCCGGGCGAGGCGGCGGAGGCAGGCGAAGAGGCCGCCCCGGCGGAGGGCGCGGAAGGATAGCCGGGGAGATATCGCGGGGGGCGCGTCTTCCCGTCGGGAAACGGGGGTTCCAGAGCAGAGGGACGGCGTTCGCGCGGCGTGCGGAGGTTCTTCCGCCAGGTTGGAACGCCGGCTGCGCGGCGAGCAAGTGCCTTTCCAACGTCGCGGAAAGGCGCTTGTGCGTGATGTGCTGTACGAGCCCGGGTCGTGGAGAGGTGCTTTGCGCGGCGTGCAAGTGCCTTTCCACGGATGGGCGCGGCGGGCGCGCGTCGCGTGAGCGTGTCGCCGAGGGCTCGGCGAGGCCGTATCCCGTCGTGCACGAACGCTGCACGCCGGTTCCACGGGTCGCTGCGTTCACCGAGGGGTCTGCCGATGCTTCGTTTCATCGTTGCCTGGTGCTTGCCGCTCGTTCTTCTCGCCCTGTGCATTCCGACGGTCGCGCGCGCGGAGATCCCCGTCTGTGTGAGGCTCCCGGGGCATCCGAAGATGGATCGGTTTGCCCTGTCGGGAAGCGCGACCGTCATCACGAAAGACTGGGCGGTCTTCACAGACGAATGGCCTCACGGTCTTCGTCTACGACCCCTACGCACCGCCCGAAAACGTCCGGTTTTTACCGCCGCCGCACAACAATCTGAAGTGTCCTGCGGACGTCCGCGCCTGCCGAGGCCTCGGCGTCGAAGAAGCCGCCGTCCGAGCAGGTCAAGGACGCGCAGGGGGACGTCGTGCCGCCGGGCGTGAAGAAGATGCCGGAGCGTCCGCCGGAGAAGCCGAGGGCAGCGCCGCCTCCACCGCAGGGCGTGCTTTCGAACGAGCCGCAGTTGCCGTCGGAGGGCGTTTTACCGAAGCGGGACGAGGTGCACCCGCCGAAGTGCGTGGACGAGCAGTGCACGATGGTGGATCGAGGTGGCGCGCTGCCGGAGCTTCAGCACCGGCAAGGGCGACCGCTCGTGAGCGCGGTCCCGTGCGAGCAGACGACGGAGGGGTGCAAGGGCCGAGGGACCGGCAAGGGCAAGCCGAAGACGCGGCTCGAAGAGATCGCGCAGGAGCTCGCGATCGCCGCCGCCATCGCGAACGGCGAGCTCAACGCGGACCTTTCGCGGAAGGACGGCAAGCAGTTCGGGATCATCGGGGGCACGAACGAGGACGGCGTCGACAACCCGATCGTCCAGGCCGCGGTGGCCACCGCGGCGATCGCCTCGGGCGTGCTGCTCGGACAGGCTGACAAGTTCGCGAAGAAGCTGGAGGAGGCGTGCGCGAAGAAGGCGCCGCTCATCCTCCAGGGAACCGAGGAGCTGTCGAAGGAGACGGCGGAGTTTTTGGCGAAGCAGTACGGGGCGGACATCGCGCATGCGCTGGAGCAGAACGGCGCGATCGCAAGCTATGAGATCATGCGCGAGTTCACGAAGAACCTCGGCGGATCGTACCAGGCACACCACATCCTGGAGAAGGATATAGCGATCGCTTCGCTTGCCCTATGATTCCAGCGGTTTCGCGCACGCTGCGCGGAACCCTCGACAGATTCCCCGACAAATCCCCGCTCGCCCGGGGGGGCTCCATGGTCGAGCCGAGAAGGGAGGCGGGCAACGGCGGGAAGGGCTCGCCCACGTTGCCCGTCACCGACTCCGCCTCGCGAATGCAGAGCATCGTCGTCTCGAAATTCCGATGTCCAGCGCGCTGCATGATGACGTGCGGCGTGTCGCCGCGCAATGCCATCCAGGTCAAACCTGTGGCACGAAGATCGTGGAAAGTAATACGCTTGTGTAGTTCGTCGGCAATGAAGAGATCCGGCCGGGTGATTCCGGCCTGCGTCAGGGCCTTGCGGAAGCGCCGGGCCATCGCCCAATTTCGGACGCGTATCACGAACCCGCTGTCATCGCGCTCCGCGTACAGCACGTGCAGCAGGGGGAGCAGGTTCGGCTCTATCCGGAACCCACGCGGGCGCTTGCCCTTCGTGCCCTTCTCCTGCTTCCGCTGGCGATCGTAGCTGCGCCGGATGTGCGCGACGCCGTGTTCCAGATCGATGTCTGTCCACCTCAGTTGCAGCACTTCCGAGACGCGGCAATAGAGATAAATTGCGAGCGTGTAGAGGCGTCGCAATTCCAGGTCTACACCTTCGCACGATGCGAGTTTCAGGAACTCGTCCGGATAGAGGTAGGCTTTTGACTTCTCGGTCCCCCGGTCGGGGGGCGTGATGCCAAGCGCCGGGTTATCCGCGCGCACGCGCAGCGCGAGGTTCTTGGAGGCGGACGCATCCTTGAAGAGCTTTCCGACGGCAAGCCATAGCTTCGACACGCTCTGCCATGAATACTCCTTTCGGGCGATCTGCCCGTCGAGGGCTTGCACGAGCTTTTCAAGGTCTCCACGCGTGATCGCTGTGATCGGCTTTGTGCCGATGTGCGGCAGGACGTGCAGCTTGAACGCCGAACGGTCGCTTCCTACGTTCGAGTAGCCGCGCTCGTCGCGGTCTTTCAGCCACCGTTCGAGGTACTCTGCGAAGGTCTCGCCCTTCGGTATGGGTGCGGCTTTGGTGCGCTCGCGCGCCTGCTCTTCAAGGCGTGCGCGTGCCCGGTCGGGATTGTCCGTGTAGAACTGCGCAGACTCACGGGCGCGCGCTTCGGACATGCCCGGGGAGAGGTGGATCCGCACGTAGCGACCGTCCAGAAGGACGCGAGCCACGTAATGGTCACCCTCGGGCAATATGTTACCAGTGCGACGGCGGCCCATATTACAGGACCTCCGCGCTTAAAAAATGGCTGGATCTCGCCCACGCGGGCGGTATGGTGCGCATGGCTGGACCTCGGTGCAATCGGGGTTCGGCAAGGGGCCCGTTCGGCGTTTGCAGCACCGGGCGGGCTCCGCTTTTGTTAAAGCCCGTACAGACGAGCACAAGCGGGGACCGGCGTCAAGGTGCAGCACGACGAGGGGGCCGGACCCGTAGGGCCTTCCTCGCCGCATGTCTGGCCCGTCGTGGGCCTTGCGAGCTCGCCGCGACCGTCCGCCCGTCGCCCGTCGCCCGAGGCGTCCACGGGCATCCTCGGGCCGCGCGCGGGCCGCTCGCCCGCTACTGCGGGCCGGGGTCGGGCTCGCGTTCGGGTGCGTCTGCGGGGCCTGGCGTTGCCGGTGGAGCCTCACCCGCCAACCACGCGAGGCCGGCAGGGGTTATGTAGTGACAGACGGGCTTGCGCCTCTCCTTTGGCCTGTCGACGCGCACATATTTGCGCCGCTCCAGCTCGTCGCGAGCACCGTAGGTATTGTTGCTACTGCCATCGATTCCGGCCACGAGCGTCCGCGCGGCGCATCCTTCGTGGTCTTTCACGTACGCCAGGACCTTACGCATCAGGCGTTCCAGCTTCGGATCGTGCTTCTGTTTCTGGTCCTGCTCCTGCTCCGCGCTCCGGTACACGACCCGCACGCCTCCCTTGGGATCGTTGCCGATCGCGACGTCTTCAAATCGGAGGTAGAAGGGCTCGATCATCCCGCCAGTGGACTCGGCCGCGGGCTTGACGTGGACGAGCCTTCGGGCCGGTTCGTCGGGCTTGCTCTGCAACGTGAACACGGACCCGCACGCGTCGAAGATTCCCGACGAACCACGCAGCCCTAGCACTACTCTGCCACATCCACCCACACGTTCATATCGGCACGAGCGCCCGCACCGTCGCTCCGCACCGCGCGCATCTTTGGGGCGCAGCGAGCCTTTGAATCAGTCGCCGCCGGATTTCCGGTA
>NZ_JASBQE010000038.1 GCF_029960785.1 Polyangium sp. 15x6 | reverse complement strand
GGCGGGCGCCACGGCGGGCGACGCGGCCGGCGCCACAGCGGGCGCCACGGCCGGCGACGCAGCCGGCGCCACGGCCGGCGCGGCTGCGGGCTTCGAGGCGAGCTTCTCCACGAAAGCGCCCACTTCCTCGGGCTTGGCGAGCTCGTCGGCCGGGACGCTGCGGAGCGCCTGGAGCAGGCTGTCGAGCGACGCGCGCTTCGCGGGATCCCGCTCGAGCGCCTTCGGGAGCGCGTCCTCCACCGAGGACGGCAGGCCCTCGATCATCACGGACGACAGCTCCTGGATCGGCCCCGAGAGGACCTTCTGCACGACGGCCGCCTCCATCTTCGAGGCGAAGAGGCGCTGCTTCGCGAGGAGCTCCCACAGGATCACGGCGGCGGCGAACACGTCGCCTTTTGGATCGATCGTGCCCGTCGGCCCGCCGGGCGTCGCGGCGCTCATGGCCTTCACGCGCTCGGGCGGCGCGTAGGCGAGCCGATCTTGCTTCATGATCCCGTGCGGACCGAGCTTCGCGAGGGCCCGCGCCCAGCCGAACCCGCCGACGCGCGTCACGCCGTCCTTGCCCACGAGCACGTGGAACGGGCTCAGCTCGCCGTGCGCGATGGGCTCGCCCTGCGCGTGCGCCGCGGACAGACCTTCGAGCATTTCGAGGCTGATACGCAGCGCGATCGGCAGCGGGATGCCGGCCGTCTTCGCGTTCGCGACCAGCGAGGAGAGCGTCTCGCCTTCGAAGTGCTCCGAGACCACGAAGATCTCGCCGTCGCCGACGCCCGTCTCCACCATCGGCACCACGTTCGCGTGCGTGAGGAGCTTGCCGTTCTTCGCGTCGCGCAGGAACGCCTCGGCGACCTCCGGCTTCTTCGTCACGTGCTTGTGCAGGCGAAGCACGACGTAGCTCTTCGTGCTTCCGTCCGTTCGGGCGAGCCAGGTGGACGCCACGCCACTGCCGGCCATCTCCCGCGTCAACTCGTATTTCCCGAGCTTCGAAGCCGATCCAGTGGCAGTCTGAGTATCGAGCGCCATTGCCGCCGCATGCTATCAGGTTCGTAGAAGCCGGATCCAGCAAGCTTTTCAGGTTGCACGGCCGGCGCCTCTCGCGAGGAGCCTCGCACGCGAAGCGCGTGGCGCGCCGAATCCAGGTAGCGAGGCACACGTTCAGCACTGGGCTCGCAACTGACCATGTCGCCAGCGCCGTTCCCCTCGCGTCCTCGCCTCGCCGATCACGCCGTCGTCCGGCGCCACCGCGTGGGTGACGAGGACTTCTGGGTCCTGCACGATCAGCGCTCGGGCCTCGCATATCGCCTCGGCGCGCGCGAGTGGGGATTGCTCTCGCAGGCCGACGGATCGCGTGATCTCGAAGGGATCGTGGCCGCGGCCTCGCGCGTCGGGACCTTCGCGAAAGTCGAGACCCTGCGCGCGTTCCTCGCCGCTCTGCACGAGGCTGGCCTGCTCGCCGAAGGCGTCGCGCCGCTGCCCGAGTCGAAGGCCCGCGGCGCATCACGACGGCTCGATCCGGTGCCAGGATTTTCCCTCGCGTGTGACGGCCGCGGGAGCTGCTGCCGTCTTTATGCCTCCGTCATTTTCCGGCCCGTCGAGGAAGCCTACGCCCGCGCGCTCTTGCCGCGCGTGCTCGACGCCGGTGATCACCCCGAGCGCGCGTTCACGCCTTTGCAAGGCTCCTCCCCCTGCGGCGCGAGCTCGGTGCCGCTCGTCGACGGCCGCTGCGCGTACCTCGATGGCAGCGGGCTCTGCCGCCTGCACGCGGCGCAGGGCGCGCACGTAAAACCGCTCGGGTGCCAGACGTTTCCTGCGCTCTTCATCGACGATGGGGAGGCGGTGCGCGTCGCGCCCGCGGTGGAGTGCGCATGCGTGCTCGCGAGCGCGCTCGAGCCGCCGCCGAATGGCGCTTCGCTCGTCCCCGAAGGCGCGCGAAGCTCCGCGGATCTCGACGAGGGCATCCTGATCGTCGAGCTCCCGGAGACGCTGCTGCTCGCCCCGGGCAGGCACGGTACGCGCGCCGATCTCGTTCGCTTCATGCATGCCGTCGCGGAGGCTCCCGCGCCGATCGACACGGCGGATGCGCTCGCAGCGCTCGCATCGTCCGTGGAGACATCGGGCCTCGATCCCGCGGCCGCGACACGCGCCCTCGCCGAGCCCGCGCCCCTCGATGCCGAGCTCTTCCGCCCCTTCTTCGCCGCGCTCGCGTCGCGCGCATCCCGTCGCGCACGCATCGACGCGACCTTCCGCGCCGAGCACGACCTCGCGCGCCGCGCCGTCCGCTGGATCGAGGCCGCCTCCCGCGCGCTCGCCGAGGATCCGACCCTCGCCGCGCCCGCTCCTGCCACGCGCGCCCGCGCCGAGGCCTTTTACCTTCGCGCAGGCGCACACGCCTATCAGCTCGTCTCCAGCGACCTCCCCCTCGCGCACGCGCTTCGCGATCGCGCCGCGCGAATCCTCCTCGCGCGCGCCTTGCCGCTCGTGTTCACGCGAGGCGATGCGCAGAGCGAGCCCGCGCTCGCGCATCCGCTCGCCCTCGTGGAGGCGACGCTCCGGGGCCACGGCCTCGACGCGTACGCCCACGACGTGCCAGGCGCGTAGGAACGCGGCGATCGCGTGCACGCGGACGCTTCGACGTCATAACGATCCAAGGAGGATCGAGCCCATGACGATCGCGAGGGGGGACCGCGGGCTGCTCGTCGAGCGCCTGCTTTCCATCATGGATCAGAAGAACCACTGGGCCTGGCCGAAGCTCACGCAGCCAGGCCTCTCGCGCGCCGCGCTCGCCGCGCATTTCCGCCACGAATACCGCACCTACGTGCGCGACTTCCCGGTGCTGCTCGCGCGTGTCCTCGGCCAGGGCCCGCCCGACGACGTGCGCATCGCGCTCGCCGAGAACCTCTACGAAGAGCAGACCGGAAAGCTGAGCCTCGGCGTCCCGCACCCAGCCTTGTTCCTGGAAATGATCGACGGCCTCGGCATCGATCGCGCCTCGATCGAAGCCCCCTCGATCCCCCTCGAACCCGAGGCCCTCACCTACCGCGCGATGCTCGACCGCGTGAGCGCAAGCCCGCCCTGGCAAATCGGCGCCGCAATCCTGACCATCTTCGTCGAAGGCAGCGTGCACGAGCGCGCCGAGCTCGAAGGCAAACGAAAACTCCCGCCCATCGACGAGGTGATCCGCACGCACCCGATGGTCCTCCACTACGGCTGTCCCCCCGAGCGCATGCGCCTCGCCCGCGCCCACCGCGCCGTCGAGGGAGGGCATCGTCGCGACGCATGGAACATGCTCCTCGCCCACGTCCCACCCGAGAGCGACCTCGCAGCCTCCCTCATCGACGCGATGACCGAAGCTCTCACGCTCTGGCAAGCGTATCGCTCGGCCGTGGCGCGCCATCTCGTCTGAGAGCGTGGCTTTGCCCCGCACCCCAGCAGGGGGCTGTCCGCCCCCTGCACCCCGGACCAGCGCAAGCGCTGGACTCGGGGTCGATGAACTGCGCGATGCGCAGTTCATCGAACAGGCCCTGGCAAGACCGCGAGGCCTCGCCCATCGAGACAGCAGCGCTGCCCTCGTTGCTAGCGACGTTTCCCCTGTCGACAGCGCGCATCGCGCGCTGTCGCCCTGGGTCCAGCGCTTGCGCTGGTCCGGGTCCAGGGGTGGACAACCCCTGGTCGGGGTCCGGGGTGAAACCCCGGCGCGACGCGCGCGTCACCGTGGTTCGGCGGGCCTCGCCTCGTACAGCACTGCCTCGCGCGAGCGGCTTGCGGCGGCCTTCACCGCATCTCCGACCGTCGCGCGCAGCAGGTGCGCTGCTGCCCGCCGCGCGACTTCCAAGGAGGGGAGCGAGCCCGCGGCGAAGAGCACGAGCGCCGTTGCGATCGTGAACCCTGCCGTGCGCCCGCGACCTCGCGCGGGCGGCCTCATCGATGAACCCCGGCTCCGCGTGAAGCCCGTCGAGGACGCGCCCATGAAATCGGCGAGCGCCTCCTCCAGCGCGAACCGCAGCGCCCGCGCGCCTGGATACCGTCTGCGTCGATCCTTCTCGAGACACTTCGCCACGAGCCGCCGCGCGCCCTCTGGCACCCAGCCCGGCAGCGGACCCGGCTCCTCCGCGAGCACGGCCTCGATCACCGCGTCCACGTCCGTCCCGTCGAACGGCGCCCGCCCCGCCAGCGCCTCGTACAGCACCGCCCCGAGCGCCCAGAGATCCGCGCGCCCGTCCACGTCCTCATCACCGCTCGCTTGCTCTGGACTCATGTACTGCGGGGTCCCCACGACCCGCGGCGTCCCCTCCGGCGAACACTCGCTCGGCTCGCCGGCCCGGAGCGGCGCCGGGACGAACCCGCTCGGCACAGCGGGCGCACCCATCGGCGCGCTGCACCCGAAATCGAGCAGCTTCGGCACGCGCCCCTCGCCTGGTACGTCCGCGAGGAAGATGTTCTCCGGCTTCACGTCCCGATGCACGATCCCGTGCGCGTGGATCGCCTCGAGCCCTCGACAAACCTCGATCGCGATCGACAACGCCTCCGCCACGGGCAGCGGCTCGCGCGAGCGCAACCTCTCGGCCAGCGTCTCGCCTCGGAGCAGCTCCATCACCAGGAAACGACGCTCGGGCGCGGCCTCTCCGGCGTCGAGCACACCCACGACGTTCGGATGAGAGATCTGCGCGGCGATGTGCGTCTCGCGCACGAAACAGGGAGCTCCGGTGACGTCGCCCTCGGGGGGTGAGAGCTTCAGCGCCACGTCACGCCCGATCCGTTCGTCGCGGGCCCACCACACGGTCCCCATCCCGCCAGCGCCGATCGCCCGGATCAGCCGGTATCGGTCCCCCAACAGCTCGCCCGCTCGGGCCATGCTCCCCCTCCGAAGGGGGCGGGTGAGTGCAGGAAACGCGCCTCCGTTTTTCCGGGGACGAGGACGGGTCTCACGGGGGCAAACCGCGGAGGACGTGCGTCGCGAGCGCCTCGCCGAGATCCCGGTAGCCCCGCTGCGTCAGGTGCACGCCGTCGCCCGCCGCGCGCGCCGGCGACTCCGCCGCCCACGCCCGGATCGAGCCCTCGCCGCCCATGACGGCGTACGTATCCCAGAAGCTGCACCCCGCCTGCCGCGCGCCCTCGCGGATCGCGTCACGAACGAGCGGCGTGCGTGCGCGCGTGTCCGCGCGATCCGTCGGCGCGAGCGCGAGGCAGTCCGTGTCGGGCGCGAAGCGGCGGATCCGCTCCACGAGCCGCACGAGCCTCTGCGTGTACTTCACCGGATCCACCGCCACGTCGCCCGCCTCGTTCGTCCCGTACTCCAGCACCACGAGCGAGGGCTTCCGCCGGGCGAGCTCGGCCCCGAAGCTCGCTTCATCCCACGCGAGCGGCGTCCCGAACCGCGCCCCGTTGATCCCCAGCGTGTCGAGCACCACCCCTGGCCGCTCGGCCGGATCCGTCTCGATCACCACCCCGCAGAGCTCGGGATTGCCGCGCGTGGGCGTCACCTGCAGCGTCTCGCGCCCCTCGCTCACCAGCAAGAGATGCCGCAGCTCGCCCGGCGGCTCGGTCGCGGTCGTGCGGATCTTCGTCTTCGGCCCGCTGCCGAGCGACACCTCGAACTCGTCGTCGGCCGAGCGCAGCCGGTAGCACACGTCCCACGACAGCCGGCTCGCGAGCCCTTCGTCCGTCACGTTCACCCGCGCGCGACCGCTGCCGGCCGGACCCGTCGTCACGAGACCGCCGAGCCCGAACACCCCGTCGCCCGTTCGTGACGACGCGGCCGGCACCTTCGGCCGGATCGTCCACTTGTCTTCGGTCGACAGCCGCACGCCGTCGTGCCTGTACTGCTTCCAGCCGACGTGCACGAACCCCGGCCCCGCCTTGCCGAACCGCTTCTGCAAGACGTCGCGCATCGCCCCCGTCCAGAAGTCCGCCTGCCCGTGCGAATCGCCGAGCCAGAGGATCCGCACGTGCGCCTTCCGACCGCCCCGGCCGAGCTCTCGCAGCGCCCCGTGAAACCGCGAAAGCTCGGGCTCGCCTGTCGGCAGCGCGGGCGTCGGGGCCGCGGATGCCGCTTCGTCCGGGATCGCCGTCTCGATCGGCGCGGCGGCGCTCGCCGAGGCCGCAGGCGCGGGCACGTTGGCCGACGCGGACGCAGACACGGACGCGGACGCGACGGGACGCGACGGAACCGGCCCTGCGTCCGCCGGCTGCCGATGTTCCCCGCCGCAGGCCGCGACGACGAGCGCGAGCAACGCTCCCGCCCAGAAAACCTCACGAGAACGGATCGTACACCTCTGCTTCTCCCCCTGGAGACGACGACGGCGGCCGCGGCGCGCGTCGCGCGCTGACATGTTCTTCCACCTCGCGCACGAGCTCCTCGGCGTAGGCCTCGAACGGCGCGCACGTGATCCCGGTCCCCGCGAGCGCGCTCGTCGCGGCGCGCGCGTCGTACCGCACGCCGCGCGCGATCTGCTCCAGGAACGCCTTGGGGCTGCGCACGAACCGCTCGATCCCCGGCGTACGCAGGAGCATCGCCGCCGCGCTCGCCGGCACCTGCCGGAGGTTGCACCCGCGCGCGGCGCGCCCGAGCACCTCGAAGAAACGCCGCGCCGCGATCGGATGCGGATCCACGAGGTGAAACGTCTTGCCGCGCGCCTCCCGCATCCGCCCGAGCGCGCACGACGCGCGGACCACGTACTCCATCGGCACCACGTGCACCGGCGCCTCGCCTCGTTGCGGCAACGGCAGCGGGATCTCCGCTGGCGTCGTCAGCGCGAGCAGCGCCGCGAGGTGCAGCGCGTCGAGCCGATCCCCCGGCCCCGACGCCCCGACCACCGCCCCGGGCCGCACGATCACGATCGGCAACGTCTTGCTCGCGCGCCGGGCCACCGCCTCGGCTCGCATCCGCGCCCGCGCGGCCTCGTCGTGGAACTCTTGCCCGGCTTCCAGCTCCTCCTCGTACACCACGCCCGTCCGGTCGCCCGACACGGCCGCCGTCGAGTGCACGACCAGCGCTTCGAGCGAGCTCGACGCCCGCGCGAGCTCCAGGATCTCCGCCGTCGTCGCCACGTTCGCCCGCGCCGCGGTCGCCTCGTCCATCCCCACCCACGCCGCGTGCGCCGCGTGGTGGATCCGATCGACCTCCGACGCGAGCTGCCGGTACTCCGCGCCCGAGAGCCCGAGATCCATCGCTGCGGGATCTCCTTCGAGCACGCTCGCTCGCGCCGCGGCGGCCTCCCCGAGCGCGACGAGCGCCCGATCGGCCTCGACCTTCTCCTCGGCCCGCACGACCACGTACACGAACGCGCGGGGGTTCGTGGACAGCACGTGCTCGGTGATCCGCTGCGCGTAGAGCGAAGGGAACCCGTTGATCAGCACGACCTCGTCGTGACCGGGGCGGGGCACGTACCGAGCTTACCGCATGCGAACCCCACAGACCGGGGTGAAACGGGCCCGCGATTCGTACTAGCCTTCCGACGTACGATGAGCGCCCACGCCCCGCCCCTCCGAGCCCGTCCGCGACGTGCCATCACCCGTCTCGCCCGCGGGCTCCTCTTCGCCTTCGCCCTCGCGCTCCCCGTGACCCTCACGGGTTGCAAGGACGAACAGCCCCCGCCGCCGCAGAAAGTCGCGCCCCTCGAGCCGATCCCGGCGCCGGCGGGCCTGCTCGCCGAGGTCTTCGTCCCGAACCCCGACGAAGCCTGGGCCAAGGCGCGCGCGGCCGTCGGCGGACCTGCGCTCTTCCTCCCCTCGAACGCGGGCAACCTCGCGGTCACGCTCCTCGGCTTGCCGCTCGCCGTCTCCGCCGAGATCGACGGCAACCTCCCGCTCGTCGGCGCGCTCGTCGAGCGCACCGGCGGCGGCCGCCCGCGCTCGGCGATGGGCATCCACGTGCGCGACGCCGGCAAGGTCGAGGGCTTGCTCGTGAAGGGCGAGAACGCGCGCTTCCAGATCCGCGTCGACGAGAAGACCTCCATCACCCTCCTCGAACCCAAGGACGGCGGCGCTCGCGCGATGGCGATCGGCCTGCTCGGCAACTACCTCCTCTTCGCGCAGGACGCCGCGGACCTGCTCGACGTCGGCCCGTACGTCGTGCGCACCTTGCCCTCGGCGAAGATGCCGAAGGCCGACGTCTCCTTCGAGCTGCCGCGCGAGGCGCTCGGCGGCCCGATCGAAAAAGGCCTGCGCTCGAGCTGGGAGAGCCTCCGTCCCCGCCCCCGCCCCGGCGCGACCGCCGAGGGCGGCAAAGCGCCCACGCCCGTCCCGAGCCCGCTGAATGGACTCGTGGACGCCTTGCTCGGCATCCTCGTCGAGCTCGACCACGCGCGCATCACCCTCGATTTCGACGACCGCGCGGCGCACCTGCGCCTCCTCGGCACGCCGCGCGAGGGTTCGGTCGGCGCCTCGAACATCGCCGCGATGACCGTCGGCGATCCGCGCCGCCTGCTCGAATTGCCGGCCGACACCGACCTCGCGATCTATCTGCAAGACAGCGCGAAATCACGCACGGCCGACGCCAAGAAATACGCCGACGCCCTCATCGCAGCGATGGGCAAGGACGTCCCCGAGGAAGACCGCGCCGCCCTTTCGGCTGCGCTCGTCGCCCTCGCCGAGGGCCGAGGCGACTCCTTCACGGCCGGCGCCTCGCTCCTCTCCACGGGCCCGGCCATCTACGCGCGCAGCGAAGTCGCCAACGAAGGCAAGCTCGACGAGGCCCTCGGAAACCTCCTCGGTCTCGCCAAACGAAAGAGCTTCTCCTCGTGGCTCGGTCAAAACGAGATCGAAGTCAGCACCGGAAAGACCGTCCTCGAAAACCTTCCAGGCGACATTCGCCGCATCCGCCTCGCGCGCGTCGAGGGCAAGGACGACAAGGGCAAAGCGAGCAAGGACCGGAAAGACAAATCCGGCAAGGACACCCCCGCTCCTTCGCTGGAGGGCGTGCCGAGCACGATTGACGTCCTCTACATGCTCGGCAAGGAAGGCCTCGTCCTCGCAGCCGGCTACGACGCCAAGGCCGCGTTCCGGACCGTCCTCGAGTCGCCCGGCAAGGAAAACCTCTCGGGCCGCGCCGAGGCAAAATCGGCCGTCGCGGCCGTCGGCGACAAGACCGCATTCGTCGCCTTCGTGGATCCCTTGCGCCTCCTGAATCGCCGCGCCGGCAAAGCCGACCTCGGCCCGAGCGCGCCCGTCGTGTTCGCCCTTGGAAAGGGTGGGGAAGGGGTCGGGGCGAACGATCCATGGATGCGCCTCGACGTCGCGAACCTCGCCATTCAAGAGCTCGTCAAGCGCCGCGGCGCACTCTAGGCTGGGGCCGCCGCGCCGGGGCGCCGCCCCGGACCCCGCGGGGGCTATCCGCCCCTCGACCCGGACCAGGGCAAGCCCTGGACCTCAGGGGGAAGAACTGCGCGATGCGCAGTTCTTCCCACAGGCCGGTGAGACGGCGTTGCCGATCGAAATGGCAGCGCCGCTGTCTTGGCTGGCAGGGTCGTCGCTGGTCTTGCCGCGGCTGTTCGATGAACTGCGCGAAGCGCAGTTCATCGACCCCGGGTCCAGCGCTTGCGCTGGTCCGGGTCCAGGGGCGGATAGCCCCTGGTGGGGCCTGGGGCAACGCCCCAGCACAGCGGCTTCGAGAGAGACAAACTCAACGCGTCGCCGCCCGCTCCTTCGCGTTCCGCACGCACCGGAAGCCCAGCCCTGGCACCTTGTACGACACGATGGCCCCGCCGCGGAAGGCTGCGAGGCATCCGCGGCCGCTCCGGTTCCAGCCGCCGCCGCGCACCACGTAGTTCCCGATGTTCGACCGCACGTGCACCGGATCGACCTCGTCCTTGCCCGAATATGGCACGTAGCTGTCGAGCACCCATTCCCACACGTTCCCGGCCAGATCGTGAATGGGCCCGTCGGGCCAGATTTTATCCCCTTTGCGGTGCGTCCCCACCTTCGAGGGCCCGCCTCCGTGGCAACCGCTGTCGCCGCCTGGTGAGATCAGGATCGCCTGCGTGAAATCGGTGTGCTCGCACGTCGGCTCCTCCTCGCCCCAGGGCCATGACCGGCCGTCGCCGCCCGTCGCTGCCCACTCCCATTGCGCCTCGGTCGGCAGGCTCTTCTCGTACTGCTCGCAGTAGTACTTCGACATCGGATAGTCGACCAGGTTCACCGGGTAATCTGGTTTGTCGGGGTATGTCACCCACCGATCGGTCCGCTGCGGCGCCTTGCAGCCCTTCTCCTCGACGCATTTCTTCATCGCGCCGGCCGTCACCTCGGTCTGGTCCATGCAGAACGGCTTCGTCAGCACCACCTTGTGCGGCAGGTCCGCGCGCCCCTTGCCGGTATTGCCCGATTTGCGGTTGCCGAATCCGAACGCCGACAGGTTCTTGCCCATCTTGAACCCCGCGGGCCCCGTCGCCGGCACGTACACCTCCCCCTCGGGACACGCCGGCGCGCACGCGCCTGCCTCGCAACGCTCGATGTCGAGGCACGTCTTCACCGCCTCCGGCGCGCGCCCCGCCCCGACGCAACGCACCACGCTCTCCCCCTCACAGGCGAGCGCGCCCTCCGCTTTCCCCGCGCAAGGCCCCTTCTCCTCGGGCGCGGCCGTCGCCGTCGCCGTCGCCGCTGCGTCCGGCACGTCACCCCCGTCGATGGGCGGGGTCGTACCTGCGTCCTCTGGACCGCTTCCGCCGCTCGGCTGCTTGGCGCAACCGGCGAGGGCGGCGAGGGCAGGGAGCAAAACGAGGACGCGGGGACCTGGCACGCGGCGGAACTTACCAACTCGCCCCGCGAGATCGCAAACCTTCCGCGCCCAAGGTCACTCCCCCGGTCCCGAGGGTGATTCCCCCCCTCCGGAAGGTCGATCCCCGTGTCCGACTTCACATTCCCCCCCTCCCCGGAGGTGATCCCCCTGCTCCGGGAAGTGATCCCCCTGCTCCGGAAGGTGATCCCCCGTGTCCGAGCCTACAGTCCCCTGCTCCGGACGGTGATCCCCCGCGGGGGATCGGCTCTCGGGGCAGGGGACCTCGGTTCGGGGGCCGGGGGCTGCGCGATCGTCGCTACTGGCAGGTGACGCTCGTCATGAACACCTGCTGCGTCCCGGCCACGTTCGCGAGCCAGAAGGCCACGAAGCGCTGACCGTCCCAGAGGAGCGTGCCGTCGGTCGGGGTGTTCCCGCCGCCGATCAGCCCGACGGGCAGCGCCGGCGAGCCGTCGCCGCTACGCGAGAAGAAATAGAAATTCGCGCCGTCCGTCGCGAGCACACCCACGAGCGCGGGCTTCATCCCCACGGCCGGCGCGACGGCCACCTTCACCGGCGAGAGCGACTTCGTCCCCACGGCCGTCGACGACACGACGAGGCCGTTCGACGCGATGCGCTCGTATTGCACCGCGTTCGGCGCCTTCGACACGGCGACGAGCATCTGCCCGTCCCAGGCCGTGTGCGACGACGACTGCTTGTTGACGTACGTCGATTGCGCGGTGACGTAGCCGGGCGAGGTATTGTCGGCCTTGAGGTAGAGCAGCGTGCCGCTCTCGTGCAGGACGACGAACGTATCGCCGTTCACGGCGAGATCGAGCGGCAGCGGCGCGAGCTGTCCGGCGCCCACGGTCGACGCGGCGACCAGGGCGGGATCGGCCTCCGTGACGCCGGACGCCTCCGACACCATGAGGCCCGTGTTCGACGTATAGCAGCCGCCGAAGGGGCACGAGGAATTGCCCGTCTTGATGACGAGATAACTCCCCGCCGTCCACCCGAACGACAAGCCCGTGGGGACCGTGCCGAGCGGGATGCGCGCCGCCGAGAGCGTGCCCGCGGCATGGATCCACGACATCGTGGCGTTCTGCCCGTTCTTCCACGCCACGCCCCACGACGGCTTCTGGTTGCTGTACACGGTGCGGACGAGATCCGCGGGCTCCGACGTCGTCTGGATCGTCCCGCTCCCCATCCCGTCGACGACGAGGTATTGCAGCACGTACGACGCGATCGGCTGCCCCGCGTACGCGACGAGGTACTTCGAGCCGTCGTACGTGACGGCGAGCGACTTCTTGAACGCGAAATCGCTCGTCACCTGGACCGCCGGGGCCAGCGTCGGCTGGTTCTTCCCGTCGCAGTTCCGGTCCACGCCGTCGCATTGTTCGAGTGCGCCCGGGTGGATGCTCGGATCCCCGTCGTTGCAATCGCTCCCGCCGCAGGTGGCCGCCGCGTACCCGTCGCCGTCGATGTCCGAGCAGCAGCCGCTCGGATCGGTCGACGCCGCGCCGAGGCATTTTCCGGAGGCGCCGCAGGCCGCGTTGTTCGGCGGATACGTGCAGACGCCCGCGCTGCACACGTTCGTCGTGCAGGCGATCATGTCGTTGCAATCGGCGTTCGTCGCGCAGGTGAGCACCGTGCAGTCCTGCGGACAGCTCACCTTCGGCGCCGGCGGGTTCGACGACGGCGACTCGAACCCGTCCTGGCACACGAGATCCCCGCAGTAGCCGCAGTCCTTCGGGCAGCTCTGCCGCGTCTCGGCGCCGTCGCAGGTCCCGTCGCCGCAGGTGTTCGGGCAGTCCGCCGCGCACGTCATGGGCGTCTCGGCCCCGTTGCAGGCCCCATCGCCGCATTGCGCCGGGCAATCGGCCGAGCACGTATCGAAGCTCTCGCCCGCGCCGCAGGTCCCGTCCCCGCATTGCGCCATGCAATCGAGGGTGCAAGCGGGCACCTCGCCGGACTCGCACAGGAAGTTGCCGCACACGTCCTTGGGCCGACACTGCCCGCCCCCGCAGACCTGGCCGCTCTGCGAGCAATCGACGGTCGAGAACCCCATCCCGTTCGGCGCGCACACCTTCAGCACGTTGCCGGTGCACGACTTCGATCCCGGCACGCACGAGGGGCAGTCCTGCGGACACGCCACGGGCTCGTTCGGGCCGCAGACCCCGTCGCCGCACGTCGCGCTCGGGCAGTCCATGGGGCAGGACATGGGCGTCTCGCCCCCATTACACGCCCCGTCGCCGCAGCCGCCGCCCACCACGCACGTCCCGCCGCTGCAGACGAGGACCACGGTCGTGCAATCGAACGTCATCCACGACCCGCCGTCGGCCGCGCAGACCTTCGCCACGTTCCCCTCGCACGTCTTCGTGTTCGGCTGGCAGAACGGCTCGCAATCCTGGGGGCAGGACGCGAACGTCTCGCCGCCGCTGCACGTCCCATCCCCGCACGTGCTCGCCGGCGCGCACGCCCCCTCATTGCAGACGAGGCCTACGGTCGCGCAATCGAATCCCTCCTCCGAGCCCCCGTCGGCCGCGCAGACCTTCGCCACGTTCCCGTCGCACCGCTTGCTGCCCGGCTGGCAGAACGGCTCGCAATCCTGGGGGCAGGACGCGAACGTCTCGCCGCCGCTGCATGTCCCATCGCCGCACGTGCTCGCCGGCGCGCACGCCCCCTCATTGCAGACGAGGCCTACGGTCGCGCAGTCGAAGTTCTCTCGCGATTGCCCATCCGCCGAGCACGTCTCCACGACCGTGCCATTGCAGGTCTTGCTGCTCGGCGTGCAGATCGCCGGGCAGTTCGGCGCACACCCCTCCGGCCCGTTGCCCTCGTCGTTGTCGCAGCCGGCGCCGACGAGCGAGAGTGTCGCAAGTACGACCGCACCGAGGCGGCCAGCCCAATGGTTCAAAGATTGGACATTTTGCATGATCGCTGATCATCGGCGGATTTTCTGCCGAGATCAAGCGGATGGAGACGAGCTGGGCCCCCTACCTCGGGGCCCCACGCCGGGCGGCTACCCCGATATGGACACGTGCGCCGGATCGCCGTCCGCGCGAGACATGCGCGGCACCGGGCTCACACGTTTCTCTTCGGGCACACGTCGGAGAACATGCAATCGCCGCATTGGGGTGCCTTCGCCGTGCACGTGTACCTCCCGTGCAGCACCATCGCGGGGCCGAACTTCGTCCAGCGCTCCTCGGGCACCATGTTCATCAGATCCCGCTCGATGGCCTCGGGCTTTTCCTGCGTGGTCAGCCCCATCCGCTGGCTCACGCGCGCCACGTGCGTGTCCACGATGATGCCCGAGGGGATGTCCCACGCATTGTTCAGCACCACGTTCGCCGTCTTTCGCGCGACCCCGCGCAGCGCCGTGAGCTCCTCCATCGTCCGCGGCACCTCGCCCCCGTGCCGCGCCACGAGCGCCCGGCACGTCTCCTGAACGGCCTTCGCCTTCTGCCGATAAGCGCCCGTCGGCTGCAGGATCTGCTCGAGCTCCTCGGTGTTCGCCTCGGCGTACTCCTTGGCCGTGCGGTATTTCGGGAAGAGCGTCTTCGTCACCTTGTTGACCCGCACGTCGGTGCATTGCGCGGCGAGGATGGTGGCGATCAAGAGCTCGAGCGGCGTCGTCCAGTCGAGTTCGTAACGAGCGTCCGGATACTTCCCCTGGAGCCGCTCGAGCACCGTCGACATCGCGACTTCGCCAGACCTTGCCATGCGAATGACCTCCTCCGTCCCCCGCGAGGACGAACCCGACCCTACCCCAATCGAACGACGCTGGCGAGCCCCGAACCTCGCGGCCCGGTCATTGTTTGTCAGGCGATCGCGCGAGCGCCAGAAACACCGGCACCGTCATCACGCGGATCCCGTACGCCCGCGCTTTCTGGCTCTTCGCCGTGAGCGAATGCGGGTCGTCGATCACCAGCACCTCGAGCTTCTTCGTCACGGAGGTCTGGACCTTGAGCCCCGCCGCCACCGCGCGCGCTTCGAGCGCGGCCTTCGAGGGCTCGCCGTCCCCGGAAAAACATATCGACGTCCCCGGCCGGAGCGGCCGCGTCGACCCGGGCCAAGGCGCCGCCGCCCCGGACCGCGCCGCCGCGAGCGCCTGCTCGACCGAATCCGCGGGCAAACCGAGGAGCCGCGAGACCCGCCCGAGATCCGACGCGCCGAGGCCCCCGCCGAGATCTCCCGCGAGCGCCGCCCGCGCCACGCCCGTCAGATAGGCCCGATGCGCCGCGACGATATCCCCGCGCAAAAGCCCCGCGCCCTCCACGTGCCTGCGCGCGGCCTCCGCCTTTTCCTCGGTGACGCGCCGATCTTCGAGGATCTCGTCGAGCACCGTGAAGTACCCCTCCACGCTCCCGCTCGACGTCCCCTCGGGCAAACCCTCCACCATCACGCCGAGCGGCGACGGCTCCGCCGCGGCCTGCGCCTCGCCCCGCGCGGCGATGCGCGACGGCCCTTCGATCACCGGCCACACGACGCTCGCCGCCTCCGCGAGCTCCCTTTCGTACGACGTGCGCCAAAAACCCGTCTTGCTGAGCCGCGCGAACACCCCGGCGGCCGCGCGCGCGTCGTCGAGCGCCCGGTGCTCGTTCCCGCTCTCGACGCCGAGCGCCTTGCAGCACGACGCGAGCCGATAATCCCCGAGCGCCGGCAAGACCCGCATCGCGAGCTCGCGCGTGCACACCCGCGGCGCGTCCGGCAGCACGTGCCCGAGCCGTCCGAGCTCCTCGGCGAGGAACGCGAGATCGAATTTCACGTTGTGCCCGACGAGCACCGCGCCTTCGAGGTACCGCACGAGCTCCGCGAGCACCTCCGGGAACCGCGGCGCGCCCGCGAGATCCTCCGCGCCGAGCCCGTGGATGTGCGTCGCGCCCGGATTCCTCTCGGGGTTCACCAGCGTCGTGAGCTCCGCGAGCACACGACCTTCCGCGTCCGTGCGCACGACGGCGAGCTCCACGACCCGGTCCGTCTTCCATCGCAGCCCGGTCGTCTCGATGTCCACCACCGCGAATCCATGGGGAAACGAGGCTCGTCGTTCGGCGCTTTCCATCGCGATCGGCGCCACCCTAGCACCTCCGGGCGGGCGAGGACAACGCTTGGAATGGCTCCCTTTCCGGGTTCCGTCCCGCGGACCTCCATGATATTCGCTCTCCAATCAGGGACATGCGGACCTCGCGCCTCCTCGCCCTTGCCCTCCTCGCCGCGCCCCTCGCCGCCACCGGGTGCTCTTCCTGCGGGAAAAGCTCCTCCGGCCCCGCGCCCGAGGCCGCGTCCTCCGCGGCGCCCGGCGCGAGCGAATCCGCCGCCGCGCCGCCCCCGAAAGCGAAGACGCCCGCGCCGAGCCGCCAGGGCAACGTCGTCGCGCGGAGCCCCGCCGAGGACCTGCTTTACGTCGTCGACGAGGATGGAAGCGCCCTCCACCTCGTGCAGCTCCCGTTCGACAAGGAAAAACCCGCGTGGACCGTCGCGCTCCCCGGCCGGCCCGCGCAGGTCCTGCCGCTCGACGGCGAGGTCCTCGTCACGATCCGCGATCCGGGCCTCGTCCTCGTGATGAAGCCCGACGGCGCGAAGGGCCTCGTCGAATCCGCGCGGATCGCCCTGCCCGCCGACGCCTGGGGCCTCGCGATCACGAAGGACGAGAAGACCGCGCTCGTCTCGTCCGCGTGGACGCACGAGGTCTCCGCCGTCGACCTCGAAACGAAAAAGGTCCGCTTCACCGTCGACGTCGCCCGCGAGCCGCGCGGCATCGCCATTCTCGGCGACGGCTCGCGCGCGTACGTGAGCCACCTCGTCGGCGCTTCCCTCACGCGCATCGACGGAATCGGCACGGGCAATCCGACGGTCAAGCGCGTGAGCCTCCCGGCCGCGCCGCTCCGGCTGCCGTACGAAACCACGAGCGAAGGCGACGCCTCGCTCGGTTATGCCCTCACGTTCTCACCCGACGAACGCAGGCTTTTCGTCGCGCGCCACGCCTTCGGTGCCGTGGGCGTCGAGGCCTGGTATGGCATGCCCATCGTCGACGTCTTGCTCCCGCGCGACGATTCTCCGCTCGCGCCCCGGCGCAAGCAGCCCGCGGTCTTCGGGGCGCACATCAACGCGATTCCACCCGAGGACCCGACCCTCGACCTTCGCCCCGGCGACATGGTCCAGCCGCGCGCCATGGTTTATCGCGGGACCACGCGCACCTTGCTCGTCCTCGGCGAGGGCAGCCTCATCGTGTCCGAGCTCGACGCGACTTCGATCGACCCCGCGGCGATGGTCCGGACAAAGCACCCCTTGCACGACGAGGGGGCGACCGGCGGTGGCCCCGCGTGCGCCGCGCCGAGTGGCCTTGCGCTCTCCTCCGACGAAGGCAAGGCCTACGTCTTTTGCCGCGCCACGAATGCGCTCGCCGTCCTCACGTTGCCCGACCCCAAGAGCGGCGCGAAATCCAGCGTCGTCCGCATTCCGCTCGGCAAGGGCCCCGACGACGCCCTCGCCGCCGAAGGACGCCGCCTCTTCTACGACGCCCAGGATACCCTCGTGAGCGGCGGCCTCGGTTGCGCGGCTTGCCACCCCGAGGGCCGCGACGACGGTTTTACCTGGACCGAGTTCGCCCCGGTGGAAGACGGCGGGAATGTCACGTTCAGTTCGCATGGCAGCACCATCGTCCCCGGTGCGGCCCGCCAAACGCCCATGCTCGCCGGCCGCGTCGCCGCGCAAGGCCCGTATGGCTGGCATGGCGAGAGCGAGACCCTCGTCGATCGGATCCTCGCGGGCTTCGCCCTTCACCGCTGGGACGAGCGACACGTCGTGGACAAGCAAACGGCCCGCCCGCGGGCGCTCGCGATCGCCGCCTTCCTTCGGGCCGGCCTCGTCCCTCCGCCGCGCGAAAAGGCCGAGCTCTCCGACGTCGCGAAGCGCGGCAAGGCCGTCTTCGAGAGCGCCGAGACCGCCTGCAAAACGTGCCATGCCGGGGCCGAGTACACCGATCGTGTCCCCATGCCGCTGCCCCGCATGACGATCCGCGCGGGCTACGCCGACGAGAAGGAAAACAACAAATACAAGACCCCATCGCTGCTCTTCGTCGGCGGCACGGCACCGTATTTCCACGACGGCAGCTATGCCACGCTCGAAGAGCTCATCGACAAGAACGATGACCGCATGGGCAAGACGAACCAGCTCTCCGCCGAGGACAAGGCCGCCCTCGTCGCCTACCTGAGGACGTTATGAAGCTCCGCTCGCTCCTCCCCGCCTTCGCCGCGATCTCGCTCCTCTCGAGCGTCGCGTCGCCCGAGGACGTGCCCGACGCCTCCCCCGGCGACGCGGGCGCGGATGCGGCGGCGGCCGCGGCGCCCACGGAATCCCTCCCGTTCCTCGGCCCCGTCCCCACCGAGAAGTCGAAGCCTCCGACGTTCGCCGAGTGGACCGCCGCCAAGGACCTCGCCGCGCCGGTGAGCTCCACGTCCTGCGGCGTCCGCCGGGTCCGGGAATGGCTTCGTTTTCGCTGCGAGGTCATGAATTCGAACAGCATCGACCTCGTCACGGGCCATTCGAACGATGTCTTCTTCTCCGTGAAGCAGGGCGGCGGCGAATGCCACGACGAGCCCGGCGAGGGTCAGATTTGCTGGGATGCCGTCGAGGTCGTCTTCCCGCTGCGCCGCGGCGATCGGCGCTTCTTCCAGATCACGCAGCGGACCGGGGGGTATTACATGCCGGGCAGCAGCGGGCCGATGGTCCGGTCGAGCCTCGGCCTCTCCGAGATGTGGGTCGAGGACGAACCCGGCCCGATCGTGACGGTCGTCGCCTGGTGAACACCTTCATGCCCACCCGCCGTGCCGCGCTCTTCGCCGCGCTTTTTGCCCTCGCCGGCTGCTCGTCCCCGGGCCCCGGCGATGCAACCCCCGTCGAGCTGAAGGGCCCGCCCCCGTTCGCGGGAAAACCCCGGACCGAATGGCCCACGCGCGCCTGGTCCACGGCGGATCCCGCGTCCGTGGGCATCGATCCGGCCGCGCTGAAGAAGCTCGACGACTATCTCTTCGCGCGAAACGGCGACGACGTCGATCGCAAGGGACAACGCACGAATGCGTTCGTGCTGGTGAAAGACGGAAAGCTCGTCTTCGAGCATTACGCGCGCGGCACCACGGCCGAGACCTCGCTGCTCACGTGGTCGGTGTCGAAGAGCTTCGTGAACACCCTGATCGGCATCGCGGTAGGGGAGGGGCGCTTCAAGGTCGACGACCCCGCGGGGAAGTATTACGCGGCGCTCGGCCCGGACAAACAGAACGTCCGGCTCACCGATCTGCTCCGCATGAGCTCCGGGATCGACTGGAACGAGACGTACGAGGCGTCGCCGGTCTTCTCCTCGGTCATGGCCATGCTTTACACGCGCGGAACGGACGACATGCCGCGGTTCGTCGCCGGGCACGGCCTCGCCCATGCCCCGGGCACGCACTGGAGTTATTCGAGCGGCGACACGAACCTCCTCCTCGCGTCGCTGCGCGACACGATGTCGGACGCCGAGTACGCCTCGTATCCCTGGAGAGCGCTCTTCGAGCCGCTCGGCATGACGAGCGCACGCTTCGAGCGCGACGGCGCCGGCAATTTCGTCGGCTCCTCGTACCTCTACGCGACCGCGCGCGACCTCGCGAAATGGGGCCTGCTCTACCTCTCCGACGGCGTCTGGGACGGCCAGCGCCTCCTGCCGGAGGGATGGGTCGCCTACACGCTCACGATGGCGCCGGCCTACTTCACGACCGACGTCCCGCCTCCGTTATGGGAGGACAACCCCGGCGCCCAGGTCTACCTGAACGTCGGCGACCCGAAGCGCAACATCCCGCGCCCCTGGCCGGCCGCGCCGCCCGACACCTTCGCGGCCCTCGGCCACTGGGGCAAATCGATCTTCGTGATCCCGTCGCTCGACCTCATCGCCGTGCGCCTGGGCGACGACCGCGAATACGGCTGCTCCGCCCACGTGCAGAAAAACTGCGTGCCCGACCGCGAAAAGGCCTTCACGAAGGGGTATTACTTGGAGCTTCTGTCCGGGCTGGTGAAGCGATGAAGCGGGCCAAGCGCGTCCTGAAAATCATCGGCATCGTCCTCGGCGTGATCCTCGGCCTCGTCGGGATCTTCATCGCGTGGAACTGGAAGGCTCTCTCGGCGTTCCCGTTGCTCCCGTCGGGCTACGAGGCCAAAGAGCTTTGCTCCTGTCTCTTCGTCGAGGGCCGCCCGCAGCCGGATTGCGAGGCCTTCATTCGCCAGAGCGTCGTCCCGATCGACGGCCGCTCCTTCGACATGGAGGGCAAGGCGGTCACCGTCACGGCGCTCTGGAACACGCGCCGCGCGCATTTCGTCTCGGAGCGGTTCGGCTGCGTGATCGACGGCTCCGGCAAGTGATCGCTCACTTCTTCATTTGCCCTTCGGCGCGGCCGGAGCCGTGGCCTTCACCCCGCACCCGAGCCGCATGGCGAACGATTTCGTCCCCGCCGTGTACACCACCCAGATCGTATTCGCGTCCGCCGCCGCCGCGTGCAGCTCCAGCACCTGCCCCGGATACGCCGCCACCTCCTGCGCCTCTATCGCCCCGCTCCCGCCGAGCGTCGCGATCTCCAGCACCTGCGGCGAGCCCGGCTCCTTCGCCTCCGGCCGCGCGTAGACCACGATCGTCTCCCCGCACGCGGACGCCGCCGCCACGGGCGCCGTATCCATCCCGTTCGGGTAATCGAGCGTCTTGATCTTCGCCTTCCCGTTCCAGTCGACGAGAATGTCATGGAGGGCGAAACCCTTGTCCGTGGCGAGCGGCAAGAGCCCCGCCGCGGAGTTGCCCGCGCGTACGCCCACGAGCTCCGGATACCCCTCGGGCGGGCCGCCCACGAACACCACGTCGTCGGCCGCGAGCGCCGTCGTCTTTTCGCGGATCTCGAAGCGCCGCGCGTGCACCGGCGTCATCGCCGAACGCGCGTCGAGCCACATCGCGATCACCTGCCCCTCGCCGACGGACACGAGCGAAATCGACGTCGCCCCCGATCCCTCGGGCGACATGTCCAGCACGCCGCCCCCCTCGACCCACAATCGCCCGTGTCGCTCCGCGTTCCGCGCATTCGGCGCCGCCAGATACGCCACCGCGTCGCGCCCGCCCGTGCGCAGCGCCGAAGGGCTCGTCCCCGGCACCGCGTCGTTCGCCACGACCTCCGGCGCGCCGAGCTTTCCCGCCGCGTCGAGCGCGCTCCGCACGAGCCCCGATCCTTCGACCCAGTACGTGTGCATCACGCCCGAGGCGTCCTCGGCGACCGCGACCCTCCCGCGTGGCCATTTCCGCGCGCGCTCCGGCTCGCTCGGCCCGGCCGCTGGACCGTCGGGCCCGAACGGGCTCACCTGCGCTGCATTGCCCGAGAGCCGCCAGATCACGCCTTTCGAATAAACCGTCGCCGCCCCGCCGATCGCGATCGGCTGCTCCGGCCCGTCGATGAGGAACCGCGCGCCGGTCCTCGGCTTGCGCTTCTTCGTGCTGCCACCGCCCGCGCCCGCGAGCGCGGCCGAACCCGCGGGCGCGGTCGAACCCGCGGGCGCGGCCGAACCCGCGGGCGCCCCGTCCTCGTCCGGCTCCGCGCTCGGCGTCGCCAGGGGCTCGGCGCTCGCCGTGGGCGGCGCCTGTGGCAACGGTTTGTCCTTCTTCGGCGCCGGGCGCCGGCACGCCGCGCCCGAGAGCACGAGCGCCGCGGCCATGCATCCCACGAGCGCTCTCTCTGCGAAAGGCGTCACGACCGCGCGCATCAAGGACAAACCTGCTCCGCCGGCACCGCCTCGCTGCGGAGCCACGCCGCCGCGCAGGCCGAGGGATCGTACCCGGCCACCGATTTCACGATGTCGAGCAGATCCTGGAAATGGGCGGCCTTCCCCTTGTGTTTCAGGAAAAACGCCTTCAGCGACGGGTCGAGCTTCGCCTTGCCCACCTTCGCCTCGAGCGCGCGGAAGAAGAACGCGCCTTTCATGTAGGCGATGTCCCCGAAGAGGTCCTTCAGGATGTCGACCTCGCCGCAGCCTTCGGGCCACGCGATCTTCGACGCCGCCTCCGCCATCGCCTTGTTCAGGCGGGTCTGGTAATGGGACCAGACCTTCGTGCCCTCGTCCGCGCCGAGGACCTCCGTGATCGCCCGCGCTTCGAGGTAACTCACGGTGCCCTCGGAGAGCACGAAATCCTCCCAGCAGGCCGGGCGCACGCCGTCGCCGAACCAGGCGTGCGCCGCCTCGTGCGCCTGGATCCAAGGATCTCCCATGGCGAGCGTCGAGACGTGCCACAGCGGGTGGTGCTCCATGCCTCCGTACGCGGTGGCGCCCCAGTCCACCGCAATGGCGCCCGCCTCGCCGCCGAACGGATACCCGGCGAGCATCGTCTCGTAGAAATTCATGATGTCGACGAGCTTCGCAGTCCCGTTTTGCGCGTCCGTCCCGCCGCCCGGCAGGTAATAGGCCACGAGGTGCGTCCCCTGGAACGTCGTCCCGATGTCGAGCTTCGTGTAACTCCCCGTCGCCCAGGCGATCTGGTAGGACGGCACGTCGATCCCGATCGCGGGCGGGTAGAGCGTCATCATGCCCGCGGGCGTGCCCGTGACGGTGAGCTCGAACGTCGTCCCGTCCGCGGGATCCGAATGGCACGGGAAGAGATTGCCGCAGAAGGTCGGCCAGACGAGCGTCGAGCCCTTCGCCATGAGGCCTTCGAACTGCGCCTGCTCCTTGAACTTGTAATCGATCGTGATCTGCGCGGAGCCCTGCGACTTCGGCACGCCGACGTCGAGCTGCCCCTGCGCGAGCGACCATTTCAGCGGACCTTCGGCGCGCGACACGCCCTGGATCTCGAGCCCCGCCGCCTCGAACGACGCGCCCGTGCCGGTCAGCGAGCCTGCGAGGTCGATCACCGCGGTCCCGGTCATCGTCGAAAGGTCGATGGTGAGACCCGTTTTCTGGATGTTCCGGCTGAGGTCGGCCGACGGTTCGGGCGGCGGCTCGACCGGCGTCCCCGTGGTGCTGGGCTTCTCGTTGCCCTCGTCCTGGGCGCAGCCGAGGGCCGCGAGGATTACAATTCCCATCCCGACGAGCCTCGCGTGTCGACCGATCCGCATGTGTTTCCTCCGTGCGAGCACGTGATCATCCACGCCGCGACGAGAGCCTGTCAAGGCCGCGCTCGTCAGGAATTTTCCGCTGCCTCTGCGAGCGTTCTTTCCGGGCGGTGCCCCTTTACGACCGGCACGGGCCCGTGCTCTACTCTCGCACCACGTGCCGGAGCGTGAGCGATGAGCGAGATCTTCACCTTCTTGTCCACCGCCTTCCCCCCGACGGCGCAGGTCACGGCTTTCAAGGGGCGGGAGGCCATTTCGCGGACCTATGAATTCGACATCGCGTTGAAGCTCACGGGGCTCGACGTCGACGTCGCCGCCGCGGTCGGAGCCCGCGGCACGCTGAACATCGATCGCGGCCTCGGCGCGCCGCCGTTCGTCTTTCACGGAATCCTCGCGTCCGTCGAGCTCGTGAACGATTACGGCGCGTACGGCCTCTACCTCGCGCGTCTCGTGCCGACGTACTGGCAGCTCACGCTCACGCGCCACAGCCGCATCTTCACGGACGCGAGCATCCCCGACATCATCGAGGCCATCCTGAAAGAGGGCGGGCTCGGGTCGAACGATTACCGGATCTCGCTCTGGAACGACTATCCGAAGCTCGAGCACGTCTGCCAGTATCGCGAGAGCAACTACGATTTCATTGCGCGCCTCGCCGAGCGTGAGGGCATCTACTTCTACTTCGAGCAGGGCGAGGATCGCGAGGTCCTGGTGTTCACGGACACGCGCTCGGCGCACAAGAAGCTCGCGCCGAAGCCGGTGAAGTATTTCCCTGCGCCGCCCGGCGACGTCTCCGCGGGCGAGTCGATCCGCTCGTTCCGGTGCCGCTCGAACGCGCTGCCCGGCCGCGTGAAGGTCACGGACTACAACTACCTGAAGCCGAGCCTGGAGGTCAAAGGCACCGCCGAGCTCTCGGGCAAGGGCGACATCGTGCTCTACGGCGAGAACGCGATGACGCCCGGCGAGGGCAAGCGGTACGCCTCGATCCGCGCCGAGGAGATCGCGGCGCGGCAGACGGTGTACACGGGTGTCGGCCCGCAGTTCTACCTCCGGCCGGGCTACGTGTTCCTGCTCGAGGAGCACCCGCGGCTCGCGTTCAACAGCGATTACCTCACGATCGAGATCGATCACCTCGGCAATCAATCGGCGAGCGCCGAGGACATGGAGATGCTCTTCGGCGAGGATGCGCCCACGAAGGAGACGTACCTCGCCACGGTGCACGCGATCCCGCACGCGACGCAGTTCCGCGCCGAGCGCAAGACGCCCTGGCCGCGCATCGACGGCGTGGTCGACGGCGTGGTCGACGGCGTGGCGGCGAGCCCGTACGCGCAGATCGACGGGCACGGCCGCTACAAGGTGAACATCTTCTTCGACGAGGGCGACGCGATCGACGGCTCGCGCTCGACGTGGGTGCGCATGCTCCAGCCGCACGGAGGCACCGTCGAGGGCCAACATTTCCCGCTGCGCAAGGGCACCGAGGTGCACCTCGTCTTCCTCGGCGGCGACCCGGATCGCCCCGTGATCGTGGGCGCCGCGCACAACGCCGAGACGCCGAGCGTGGTGACGCAGAACAATTACACGAAGAACCTGATCCGCACGGGGTCGAACAACTTCATCGAGATGGAGGATCTCCTCGGCTCGACGTACGTGCACATCTACGCGCCGAAGTTCAATTCCTCGCTCCACCTCGGCAACGGTCCCTACAACTTCGACCTCCGCACGGACGGAAGCGGCCACGTTTACACGGGGGTGAACCTCGACGTCGACGTGATGGCGAACAAGACCGAGGACGTCCACGGGACCATCACCGAGACGTACGTGGGGCCGTTCTCGACGACGGTCACGAATCCCGTCACGCAGACGTACAATGCGACGTTCGAAGAGACGGTCGAAGGCGCGGTCACCGTTCGATACAATAGCTCCCTCGATCTGCAAGTCACGGCGTGCGCGATCCAGGTCTACAAGAGCGTCGTCAACCTCCACGTGGTCGGCCCGAATACCGAGCGGTTCGACAGCACGTACACCGAGACCGTGACCGGGAAGATGACCGGCATCTATCTCGCGTCGCGCGAGGACACCGTGACCGGCGAGGACAAACTCACCGTCAACGGCACGCAGGACATCCACGTCACTGGCAATTCGACCGAGAAGATCGACGGCATCTATGACCTCACGGTCAAGGGCAACATGAAGACGTCGATCAACGGCAACCAGAAGATCGAGACGAAGGGGCCGGTCGAGTGGTTCAAGGCGGCGGAGTTCCAGGGCTTCACGGGCGGGGCCAAGTTCGACGGCCACGCCGGCTTCGCCCTCGACTGGTTCGCGGGCATCAAGCTCTCGCTCTTCGGCGGCCTGAAGATCGACATCACCGGAGGCGTCTCGCTCGCGGTCACGGCGGGGCCGACCATCACGATCGCGCCCGCCGAGGTCAAGCTGGAGGGCACGGAGTTGAACGCGCTCGGCCTCAAGCTCCAGGCGCTCGGCAACAAGCTCGAGGCCAAGGGCATGCACCTCAGCGTCGCCGGCCTGCACGTCAAGACCTGAGCACAACGTTTTCGGCGAGAGCCTGCGCGTGAAGATCCTGAAGCCTCTCCGGCTCTCCTTCGTGCACCGCACCTTCGAGCACAAGCGGCGTTGCCTCTTCGTGCCCACGGTGATGGCGCTCTTTCCGTTCGACTCGCCGAAATCGATCGGGACCGAGGTCGACCTCTGGAAGATGGCGGGCAAGGAGCTCGGCCGGTTCGGCGTGCTCGACCATTGCATGTGGAAGCCCCGGGGCGAGCTGCTCGTCACGGGGCATTGCTACCCGCCGGGCCAAAAAGAAGCCCCCTACGCGCACGTAAAGGTGTCGCTCGGGACGATCGACAAGACGCTCTATGTGATCGGCGATCGCACCTGGGGCCTCATGGGTCCGAGTGATCCCGTCCCGTTCGCGCGGATGCCCATCGACTGGCACCACGCGTTCGGCGGCGAGAAGTACCCGCAGAACCCCGTGGGCAAGGGCCTTGCGCCGATCAAGACCGAATCGGGACAAACCATTCATCCGCTGCCGAACGTCGAGGATCCGCGGCACGTCGTGAAATCGAAGGGCGACCGGCCGGAGCCCGCGGGCCTCGGGCCCATCGATCTCACCTGGCCGCACCAGTTCGCGAAGATGGGGACGTACGACAAGAAATGGCAGGAGGAGCAGTTCCCCGGCTTCGCGCTCGACATCGATTTCAGCGTCTTCAACGTCGCGCCGCCGGATCAGCGCGTCGAAGGGTATTTCCGCGGCGACGAGACGTTCCGGATCGAGAACATGCATCCGGACGAGAGCGTGATCGAGTCGCACCTGCCCTCGGTCGTCGCCCGCTGCTTCTTGCAGTTCAAGCCCGATCGAGGCGACGATCTCGTCGAGGTCCCCTTGCACCTCGAGACGGTGCAGCTCTTCCCGCACCTCGGGCGGGGAATCGTGTTCTTCCGCGGCCTCCACGAGATCGAGGAGCCCGACGCCTCCGACATTCGCGTGGCCATGGCGGCGCTCGAAGACCTCGGCGACGAGCCGAAGCCGCGCGCCCATTACGAGGAGGTCTTCGCGCAGCGGATGGACCGCAAGAAGTCGTACCTCTACATGCTGCGCGACTTCGACCTCATGCCGCGAAGCCTCGCCACGGCCCCGAAGGCCGCGCCGGTCCTCGCGGACGAGTACGACCAGGCCATCGAGCAGGAGCAGCTCGCCCTGAAGAACGCGCGTCGAAAGGCCCAGGCCGAGCTCGACCGCGCGCGTGATCGTGCAATCGAGATGGGCGCGCAGCCGGACACGTTGCCGAAGCAAACCCTCCCGCCCGAGGAGAAGGTGCCGGACCTCGACGACCTGCCGGCCTACGTCGATCGGATGAACACCGAGGCGGAGAAGCAAAAGGCCGAGGCCGAGAAGCAGCAGCAGGAGGCCGAGCAGAAGGTGCGCGCCATGTGCGCGGCCAATGGCCTCGATTACGACGAGATCATCACGAAAGCGCGGCGCGAGAAGACGGGCCCGCCCAAGTTCAGCGCCGAGAAGGAAATCGAAAAGCTGCGCGACATGGCGGAGCTTTCGAAGAACGCCGGCGTCCCGCTGCCGGGCGTGACCGAGAAGCTCGCGGATCCCGAGCTTCTGGACAAACTGCGCAAGGCCGAGGAGCAGGTCCACACGGCCTATCGAATCGCGGCGCACCAGGCCGAGGCGCCGGCGCCGATGGAGCCGGAGGAGAGCGAGCGGGCGCGGGCCGACATCCGGCGCGCGTACGCGACGGGCGAGAAACTCGCGCGGCGTGATTTCTCGGGCGCGGATCTTTCGGGGATCGATCTCTCGGGCGCGGATCTCGAAGAGGCCTATCTCGAAGGCGCGAACCTGACGGGCGCGAACCTGACGGGCGCGAAGCTCGATCGCGCGGTGCTCGCGCGGGCGAACCTGACGAATGCGCGCCTCGCGCTCTCCTCGTTGCGGGAGGCGAACCTCGGGCGCGCGCGGCTCGAAGGCGCGGATTTCGAGGGCGCGGACCTCTCCGGCGCGACGCTCCACGAGACCGACGCGGCGGGCGCGAAGCTCCTCGGTGTCTTGCTCGACGGCGCGCTCCTGATCGAGCTGCGGCTCGAAAACGCGGATCTCTCGGGCGCGCGCGGCGAAAAACTGTTTTTCGTCAAGTGCAATCTCCACGGCGTCCGCTGGGCGGGCACGAAGCTCTCGAAATCGAGCTTCATCGAGTCGAATCTGGTCGACGCCGATTTCACGGGCGCCGATCTCAAGTCGTGTACGTTCGTCGGCGTCACGGCCGATGGCGCGCGGTTCGACGGCGCCGACCTCGAGAACATCCGCGTCGTGCACGACTCGACGATGGAGCGGACGAGCTTCAAGGGGGCCAAGCTCCTCGGCTCGAACCTGCGTGGGACGAGGCTGCAATCGTCCGATTTCACGGAGGCCACGATCTCGAAGAGCGACCTCTCCGAGGCGGATCTGCGCGGCGCGAGCCTCGCGCGTGTGATCGCGGTGGACGCGCGGTTCGTCGGGACGGACCTCCGCAATGCGCAGTGCGTTTCGGCGAACCTCATGCTCGGCATCATGCACAAGGCGCGCCTCGCGGGCGCCGATTTCACGGGCGCGAACCTCTTCGCGGCGGATCTGCTCCGCGCCGTCGGCGACGACGAGACGCGCTTCGATCACGCGAACCTGAAGCGCGTCGTGCACCAGAGGTCGGCCCGATGAACCGCGAAGAGCTCGTCGCGCTCGTGAAGAACGGGGAGATCATCACCGAGATCGATCTCTCGGGACTCGATCTCTCTGGCGCGGACCTCTCGGGCGGCATCTTCGAGAAGGTCGTGCTCAAGGGCGCGAACCTTTCGGGGGCGCGGCTCAAGGAGAGCGTGCTTTGCGGCTGTGATCTCTCCGAGGCGAACCTCGAAGGGGCGAACCTGCATCACGCTTCCGTGCTCGAAACGAAGCTCCCCGGCGCGAATTTGAAGAAGCTCTACGCGCCCATCGCCAGGTTTGTCGAGTCGAACCTCGCGGGCGCGGACCTCTCGGGCTCGAACCTGCTCACGGTCTTCTTCGTCGAGTGTGATCTCTCGGGCGCCTCGCTCGCCGAGGTCACGTTCGATCGCGGCGCGCTCGTCGAGGCGAAGGTCGACGGGCTCGATCTGCGGGGGAGCCTGATCAAGCAATCGGTCATCGCGAAGACCGACCTGCGAAAGACCCTGATCACGAAGACCCGCTTCGAGATCGCGGTGCTGCACGAATCGGTGCTCGCGGGGATGGATCTCGCGGGGATGGATCTCGGCTGCTCGCAGTTCGTGGACGCGGACCTCTCCGGCGCGGATCTCTCGGAGGCGAACCTCGAGCAATGCAATTTCAAGGGCGCGGACCTCCGCGGCGCGAAGCTCGAAAAGGCGCGGGCGCCGAAGGCGATGTTCGCCGCGGCGAAGCTCGAAGGGGCGATCCTCTCGGGCGCGGTGCTGCGCGAGACGCTCTTCGTGGAGGCGCTGGCCACGGGCGCGAATTTCGAGAAGGCCGACCTCGAGCTCTCGGTGTTCGCCCGCGCCTCGTGCGTGGGCGCGCGATTCGGCGGGGCGACGCTCTCGTATGCGGATTTCTCGAATGCGGACATCTCGCGCGCCGATTTCGCGGGCGCGAACATGCTGCGGACGCGGCTCCACCGCGTGAAGGACGAGGACGCGACGTTCGGGCTCGCCCGGAAGATCGCGCTCGGCGACGACGCGGAGCTCGCCGAGGCGGAAGGGTTTGTACCAGCCTCCTGAGGGGGCGGGTTTTTCGAGGCGCGGAGCTTTACTGAGAGGGCACGGAGAACGACATGAACGGCAATCTCGCGAGGAAGCTCGATGAGCTCGAGGCATACCAGGTCATGGGCACGGTCGTGCACGCCGAGCCCGGGCTCTTCATCGTCCGCACGGGCCGCGGCGACATGCGGGCGCGGCGCGCGACGAGCTGCCTCGTCGAGCCGCGCCTCGACGATTTCGTCCTCGTCGCGGGCGCCCCGAGCGGCGCGGCGTGGGTCCTCGCCGTGCTCGAGCGCGAAGAGGGCGCGGGCGCGTCGCTCGCTTGCGACGGCGACCTCGAAATCAAGGTGCCCGAGGGCCGCGTGCGCGTGGCCTCGAAGGAGGGCATCGATCTCGTCTCGCAGAAGGACGTCTCGGTCCTCGCCGACGGCGTGCGCGTGCACGCGGCGACGGGCAGCGTGGTGATGGACAGCCTCTCGTACCTCGGCGGGCTCGTGCGGAGCGAGATCGGCAAACTGCGTCACGAGGGCGGCATCGTCGAGCGCGTGGTCGAGCGCGTGAGCGAGCGCGTGAAGCGCTCGTTCCGCAAAGTGGAAGAGGTCGATCAGGTCAAGGCCGAGCGGATCGATTATTCTGCGAAGCAGGTCATGAGCCTTCGCGCGGAGAACGCCATCGTCACGGCGGAGGAGCTCGTGAAGATGGACGGCGAGCAGATTCATCTCGGCTGAGCGAAAACCGGGGCAGGGAGGAGGCGCGTCATGTTCGGGAATTCGCAATTGGGCGGTGTGAACCTCGGGTTTCCGGACGTGTGCCTCACGCCGACGCCCGTTCCGGTGCCGATTCCGTATCCGAACGTCTCCTTCGGTCCGGTCGGCTTCCCGCCCTCGTTCAATGTCCTCTGGATGTGCACGCCGGCGCATCACCTCCTGACGACGCCGCTCATTTCGATCGGAGATACGCCGGGCATCGCGATGGGCGTGGCCTCGGGCATGATCATGGCGCCGACGCGGCCCGTCACCGGGGCGTTCACCGTGCTCGTCAATGGGATCCCCGCGACCCGCATGACGAGCTTCAACATCCAGAACAACACGAACTGTCCGGGCCTCGCGATCGTGCCCGCGCAGGTCAAGGTGCTCCTGCTCGCTCCCTGAGGCCGCGAGCCTCTCATCACCTGGTTCGTCTTGGAGATCCGGTCGTTTTGTCCATTCCCCGCGGCGGCCTTCGTCTGGGAGGCCGCAAAGGGAGTGCATTCGCTCACGATCCTCGTCAAAGCCACGTTCCTGCTCGTGCACGGGGCCGAGGCGACGGTCGCGCCGGCGCAGGACGAGCCCTCGGGCGACGTTCCGTGGGACAACGAGCCGGGCGCGTCGCTCCGCTTTGCCACCGATTTCGCGCCGCTCAAGCCGCGCACGGACGTGCTCGTCGCCGGGCACGCATTCGCCCCGAAAGGCGCGCCGGTCACGGAGCTCTCGTGCCGCATCGAAATGGGCGATTTCGCGAAGGAGCTCCGCCTCGTCGGGGATCGGCGGTACACGCCCGGACCCGACGGGCTTTCGGCGGGACCGCCGGCTGCATTCACGCGGATGCCGCTGCGGTACGAGCGCGCGGCGCGCGGGGAGGGGAATCCGGTCGGAATCGATCTCGCGGCGGCGCCGGTGCGCGACGCGATGGCCGTGCCGAACATCGTGGTATCGACCGGACAAACCCCGGGGCTCGGCCCGCTCGCGCCGGGATGGCCGCAGCGTCGAAAGCTCGTGACCGAAGACGGGCACAGGTGGGCGACGGCCGCGCGTGGCGAGGAGCCGGGCCCGGCGCCCGAAGGGTTCGATTTCGGGTTTTTTCAGGCCGCACCGTCGGATCAGCAGATTCCGCTCCTTCGCCCCGGCGCGACGCTCGTGCTCGAACATCTGCATCCGACGCTGGAGCGGCTCGAAACACGTTTGCCCGCGGCGCGGCCGCAGGCGTTCCGGATCGATCCGAAGACCGGCCGGGTCAGCGAGATCGCGCTGCGTTGTGATACCCTCACGATCGACACGGATCGGGGGCGTATGTCGCTCGTGTTCCGCGGCCTCACGGACGTGCCCGCGAAGGCGCCGATCGCGGTGGGGACGCTCGTCGTGGCGAGCCATCCGCAGGGAAAGCGGGTAAGGCCCGCCGATATCGAGAAGGTCGTGCGGCAAGGGGGCTCGCTGGAGGACGTCGCGGGCGCGCCGGAGCTACATCCCCTCGAAATGAGGCATGATACGCGGCCGATCGGGCAGGCGCGATCGGGCGGCACCACGAGCGGCTCCACGTCCGCGAAGGCCCCGGCCTTGCCATTTCGACCCGCGGCGCCCGGCGCGCCCGCGCCCGCCGCGCCTCCCGCGCCGCCACGCCCGAGCTCTGCGCTACCGTTCGGCAGCGGTACGGTGCACGTGGGCGCGCCCGCGGTGGTCATTCGTCCAGCCACACCCTTCGAACGGACGTCCGTGCCGCCCCCGCCGCCGGCGCCCGTCGCTGCAAAACCCGCGGAGGAGCTCGACATCGAGCCGGATCCGCCGACGCCGGCGCGTCCTTCCGCGCCGCCGCCGTCCGGGCGGGTCCTGCCGTTCGGCAGCATCACCCTCGGGCCTTCGGCCACGCCGCCGAAGGTTTCTCCGGCCACACCATTTCAACCACCGGCGGCGCCGCCGCGCCCGCAGGCCGAGGAGGCGCCGCGGGTCTTGCCGAGCGCGGGATTGCCCTTCGTGCCGGCGGAGGCCGCGCCGCCGTCCTCGCCTGCGCCTGCGTCCGTGCCCGCGCCTGCGTCCGTGCCTGCGCCTGCGTCCGTGCCTCTGCCTCCGCCTGCGCCAGTGCCCGCGGGCGCGGTGCCCATTCCTTTCTCGCCGAAGGATGCCGTCAAGCCCGCGCTCGTCACGCTGCCGACGATTCCGCTCGAACCGAAGCCGCCGGAGCCCGAGCAAGGCGAGCCCGCATTGCCTGGGGCCGCGCTGCTCTTGCCGCTTCCGCTCGAGAAGTACGCCTCGATTGCGGCGGAAATCGCGGGGCCCACGGTGGACGTGGGCATGACGCTCCGCCGGCACGGGCTCGACGAGGAGAAATGGGCGCCCATCGTGGCCGAGAGCACGGCCATCATCGCGGAAGATGCCGGGCGTGGCGAGGGGGCGTTGCTCGAAGCATTCGATAGGATTTACGTCGCGCGAATGGAAGCGCTCGGCCGGACGGTCGACGTGCGGGGGTATGCGCGGCTCTCGGTCGCGGCGGCGCACGGAAAGCTGTCGCGTTGCCTCGAAGAACTCGGCCTCGGGCGGGCGGATCTGCTGCCGCTGCGGCGCTCGCTCGGGCGCAAGGCGACGAAGGATCCGGCTTTCGCGGCGGAGCTACGCGCCGCGATGGAGGCCGAGCGCGCCGCCTCGCCGCCGCCCGAGGTGGGGCTCTTCAAGCCGCCGCGGCGGGCGCGGAATTCGTGAGCGACGACGGCCCGCGGACCTCCGCGCCGCTCTTCTGGTGCGAGGCCGGGCTCGTCGCGCGGATCGCGCCGGATCGCGTGCTCGTGCGCGAGCCCGGCGGGAGGCTCCACGAGCACGGCATTGCGTCGTCGTGGATCGCGGCCGCGCTGGATGCCGCGGGGGATCTCGTGCTCGCGGACGCGGAGCGCGTGCTCCACGGGGATGGGCGAATGGCCGTGCTCGACGAGCGCGCGCATCTCGGAGCGCCGGACGTGCTCGTCTTCGATCGCCGCGCGACGCGCCTCGCGGCCGCTTTCGACGACGTGATCGCCTTCGCGGCGTGGGAGACGCTCCGGGGCAAGCGGATCCGCGACGATCTGTGGTTGCCGGAGGAGCACCTCTACCATACCGCCGCGCTCGCCGACGCGGCGTACGCCGTCGCGTATCGTACGCGGCCTTATGCGTCGGAGTATGGCTCCGCCGGTTGGCATCAGCGCGGGTTCGAGATTCGACCGTTCGACGAGGCAAACAAAGAGCTGGCCCGAGGCGAGTGCTGGTCGACCGATTTCGACGATCGGGGGACCGTGTCGATTGCGATCGACGGCGCCGCGGCGTTTTACGTGGTCGTCCGGCCGGACGGCGAGGGGGATTGCCTCGCGACCGCCACGGACACGTATCGTGGCTTCAGCGGCGGGTGTTGCCTCGGGCCCGGGAGCGTGGACGTGGCGCGCGACGGGACGTTCGCCTGGCTCACGGACGAGGCCGTCGTGGTGCGGTGGGACGAGGAGGAGCGGGAAGAGTTCGACGCGACGAACCCGCAGGCCGTCGCGTTATCGCCCGACGGGGTGGAGGTCGCGTGGCTCGACGCGGCGGGAGAGCTTCAGGTGCGGCGGGTGCGGTAGGCGCGCATCACGGATTGAACACGTAATACGCACCCTCGTTGTCGTCCGTGAAGGAGCCGAGGCTCGATTCCACCACGAAATAGTAGCTGACCTTCGACGTGATATCCGGGAGCGAGAACGTGTGGACCGTCGTGCCGTCGATGGCAGGGTTCGTGCCGTAACGATAGCTTGGGCCGCCCACGAAGCCCGTGCCGCTCACGACGGCGGGATGCTCCGTCGCCGTGGTCCAATCGTCCTTCGAATACACGACGGTGACCGTTGCGTCCGGCGGGAGGCTCTCCAGCACGGCCGCGCCCTGCAGCGTGGTGCCAGAAACGCGGGGGACGCCGTGGTGGAACACCCCGCCCGCGGGCATCGTGGGGCCCGCGGCGTACGAAACGGCGTGGCCGAGCCCGCCGTTGTCGTCCCACAACGTCTGTCCCCAGTTGTCGTCGTGGCGAATCGACACCTTGGCGCTGTTCGGACCGGGATAACAGTACGCATTGTACAATGCGCGCCCGTCACCGCGGACGGTCGCGTATTTCGCAGCGCAACTGGAGATCCCGCTCGGGATCTGGATCTTCACGGCCACGGTTCCCGCGTAGACCGGGTTCGAGACGGCGATCTCGAAGTAATGTCTGTACATGGGGACCGAGATCCCGAGCGGCTCGCCCATGGCGTCGAACGTGAATGCGTCGAGGTCGAGCTCCGCGAGCATGGGAGCGGCGTCGAGCTCGACGGCGTCGGCGAACCCGAACGCGGATCCGAGTGCGGCGATCGGGGTCGTCGGCGGCGGCCTCCAGGTGGTGACCTCCGCATACACGAGCTCCACCTCGCTGACGGCGAGCGCGGGCTCCGCGCCGAGGACGATCATCGAAGCGGCCGCGAGAACGAGGAACGATTTGTTTTTCGACATGAGGACCCCTCCGGCCGGGACGCGGGCGAATGACGCACGAGACCCCGGGGGCAGGAACGAATCTCCGGCGCGCGCGATTCGAACCAGCTCGAAACGCGAAGTGCCCCATCAGGGAATCTCGCCGGAGGACGAAACGGGCCTGAGCAACATGCGGACCAGCGATCGACGCCGGACCGACGGGGCGCAAAATGGGGCTACGGCGGTCGGCGCGAGCCTGCACCTGCAGGCCCGAGCCTGCAGGTCCGAGCCTGCACTGCAGGCCCGAGCCTGCAGTCGGGAGCCAGCGCTGCAGGCCCGAGCCTGCAGCAGGCGTCAGGGTTTTGTCGGCGTGGTCTTCGTGTCGACCCGGCTCCGCACGATGCGCGGGGGCGTGCTGTCGATGTCGAGCCGCGAGACGACGAGGTTCCGCAACGACGGGCGTCCGACGCGCGCGAGGAGGAGTTTTCCGAGGAAGTCACGCAGGGCGGGCTTGCCGCCGAGATCCGCAGTCTCGACGGTCTTCCACGCCGTGGTCGCGCCCTTCACGCACGACTCCTTCGCGCCCGCGGCGTCCGGCTCGCAGACGAGCAGGATGCAGTTCATCGCGAGCCCGAGGCACGTCCGGTGGATCGTGGCGTCGTCGGTCGTGGCGCCGCTCGGCGAGACGAGCGAAATCGTGGTCTTCGTGTCGACCTTTTCGCGTGACGCGTAAAGCAGCCCGACGGGGTTGTGCGCGTCCTGGGTCTCCAGCCAGGCGTATGGATCCGTCTCGGTCGCGGCCGTCTTCGTCGCCCCGGAGGCGAGGGGGAGCAGCGTCGGGCTCGATACGATGTTACGCGCTCGTAGCAAATCGGCCGGGTTGCCCTTTTTGCTGGTCGCGCTCGGCGGAGGCGGAATGTGCACGCCGCCCGTGACGGGCGTTTCGCCTTCGTGGTCGTCGTCTCCGTCGCTCGGGCCCACGTTCGACAGGATTTCCAGGGAGACGTCGACGCCGAGCTCCGCGACGTCGCCCGCGTGGCCTTCGGCCTTGGCACCGGCGTTCATCGCCTCTTCGACGAGGACGCCGCCGCCCTCGGGCTTCGGTCCGTGGAGCCCGGGCAGCGGGCTCTTCGCGCCGGCCCGCATGCCGTCGTCGGCGAGCGAGCCGATCTTTCCGCCGCCGCGCATGCCGTCGTCGGCGAGGGATCCCGCGCGTCCGAGGCCTCGCGCGGCGTCGTCGCCGAGCATCGCGCCTTTCGCGCCGACCCTCGCGCAATCGTCGCCGGCCCGGGCCATGAACATCCCGATCGCCGCGATCACCGCTGCGATGGGCCCCAACTTCTTGCCGTTGCCCTCGTCTTCTCCGCTCACGAAGACCTCCGGGCCGCGATGATACCGAGGGGTCCGCCGCAGACAATCCCCTCGGGCAACTCCTTGCAAATGCGACGGTTCTGGCTACCCTCCGCCGCCACCATGGCCGTCATCACCGTCCTCGGCGCCGGCATGATGGGCAGCGCGTTTTGCGTGCCGCTCGTCGATCGCGGGCACGACGTGCGCCTCGTCGGCACGCACCTCGACGTCGCGATCATCGAGAGCCTGAAAGCACGCGGGTTTCACCCGACGCTCAAGCTCGATTTGCCCCCTTCCATCCGGCCGTTTTTCGTGTCCGAGCTCGAAGAGGCCGCCCGAGGCGCGGACATCCTCGCGTTCGGCGTGAGCTCGGCGGGCATTCGCTGGGCCACGGAGACGATCGCGAAATACGCGCGGCCCGGCGTGCCGCTCGTGATGATCACGAAGGGGCTCGAGCTCGACGGCGAGGCCGGTCGGCTCCTCGTGCTGCCGGACGTCGTGCGGCGAGGTTTGCCCGAGGAGGTGCGCGCGAGCGTATCGCCGGCGGCCGTCGCGGGGCCGTGCATCGCGGGGGAGCTCGCGCGGCGTGTGCCGACGTCGGTCGTGGTGACGGGCAGGGACGGCGAGGCGCTCGACAAACTCGCGTATGCGCTCCGCGGTCCGTATTATCACGTTTTCCGGTGCGCCGACGTCATCGGCGCCGAGGTGTGCGCGGCGCTCAAGAATGCGTACGCGATGGGTGTCGCGCTCGGCGCAGGCCTGCACGAGAAGAATGGCGGCGCGCCCGGGAGCGTGGCGATGCACAACTGGGAAAGCGCCGTGTTCGCGCAGGCCATTCGCGAGATGATGCGGGTCATCGGGATGCTGGGTGGGGATCCGATGACGGCGACGGGTTTGCCCGGCGTGGGGGATCTCGACGTCACCATGAACGGCGGCCGCACGGGGCGCTTCGGGCGGCTGCTCGGGCTCGGAATCGGCGCGCGCGAGGCCGTGGCCCGGATGGAAGGCGCGACGCTCGAATGCCTGGAGATCCTCGACGTGATGCGTCGGGCCCTCCCTGCGTACGAGGCCCGGGGCGAGCTCGGTCCCGGGGAGTTGCCGCTCCTGCGGAAGCTGATTGCCGTCGCGCTCGAGGACGCGCCGGTCGAGATGCCGTTCGATTCGTTTTTCGGGGGCTGACGATGCAAGCGGGGGACGACGCGCTTTTCCTGGGGATCGATTGCAGCACGACGGCGTGCAAGGCCATCGCGTGGGACCGGGAGGGGCGCGCCGTCGCGGAGGGGCGCGCGCCGATCCCGCTCTCGAACCCGGCGCCGGACGCGTGGGAGCAGGACGCGCGGACGTGGTGGGAGGCCCTCGGCACGGCGACACGCGAGGCGGCCCGCGCGCTCGGAGACGTGGGCGCGCGGCGCATCCGGGCGATCACGATCACGCACCAGCGGGAGACGTTCGTCCTGACAGACGAGCAAGGGGAGCCATTGCATCCGGCGCTCGTGTGGATGGACGCGCGCTGCCGGGCGGAGGTCGCGGCGCTCGCGGCGAGGGTGGGGGAGGCGCGCTTGCACGAGATCTCGGGCAAGTTCCCCTGCACCACACCCTCGCTCTACAAGCTGCTCCACCTGCGCAATCGGATCGCGCCGCACCTCGCCGCGCGTCCGGTGCGGATGCTCGATGTGCACGCCTTTCTCGCCCACAGGCTCACGGGCCGCCTCGTCACGTCCGTGGCGAGCGCGGATCCGACGGGCCTCGTCGACATGGCGGCGCGGGGTTTTTCCGCGGAAATCCTCGAATGGGCAGGTTTGTCCGCGTCGGAGGTGCCCGCGCTGGCCGAGCCAGGCGAGCGGATCGGCGAGGTGGGGCGCGAGGCCGCCGCGGCGCTGGGGATCGAGGCGGGGATCCCGGTGTTCGCGGGGGCCGGCGATGGGCAGGCCGCCGCGCTCGGGGCGGGCGTCGTGGGGCCGGGCGTGATGTATCTGAACCTCGGCACGGCCATCGTGTCGGGGGTCATTTCGCGGGAGTACCGCACGGATCGCGCTTTTCGCACGATGATGGCGGCGACCCCGGGCGCGTTTTTGTACGAGACCGATCTGAAAGGCGGGACGTTCACGCTCACGTGGCTCGCGCGCTTGCTCGGCGCGGAGACCGAGGCGTCGTCGGCGACGCTGGCCGCGCTCGAACGGGAAGCGGAGGGCATCACGCCGGGCGCGGACGGGCTCGTGCTCGTGCCGTATTTCCACGGGGTGATGAATCCGTACTGGGACGACGCGGCCACGGGGATCCTGCTCGGGCTGTCCGGTGGGCAGGGGCCGGCGCACGTGTACCGAGCCATCCTCGAAGGAATCGCGCTCGAACAGCGGCTCCACACGGACGGCGTGGAGCGGGCGTCGGGGCCGATCGCGGAGCTGCGGGTGATGGGAGGCGGCTCGCGGAGCGCGCTGTGGTGCCAGATCCTGGCGGATGTCCTCGACAAACCCATCGTGCGGGCGGGGACGAGCGAGGCGACGTCGCTCGGCGCGGGGATCCTGGCGGCGGCCGGGGTGGGGGCGTTTTCGGGGATCGAGGAGGCGGCCGCGGCAATGACCTCGCGGGGCGAGGTGTTCGTCCCGGGGGAGCGGCGTGGGTTTTACGAGCGGCTTTACCGCGAGGTGTACGTGGGGCTGTATCCGGCGCTGGCGGGGGCGATGGGGCAGCTCGCGCGGCTGCGGGAGAGCGCGCGGTAGGTCAATCGTCCCACGCCACGCGGAAGCTCGTGAACGCGTACGGATACGTGCGCCGGTACCAGTTGCGGAAGCTCGGGCGGAGGAGCTTCCGGTCGGTGGCCCACGAGGCGCCGAAGACGACGTCGTGCTCGCCGTCGAAAAAATCCGCCGAATAGCCCGGGTAGGTCCGGGCGTACGGGACGAACCCGGGGAGGGGTGAGAACGGCGTGCTCGTCCATTCCCACCCATTGCCGACGAGCTCTTCCACGCCCCACGCGTTCGCCCCGGCCGGATGCGCGCCCGTGGGGGAGGGGAAAAACCGGGCGAAATCGAAATTGCCGTGGGACGGCGCGGGTTCGGCGTCGCCCCAGGGATAGGGCCGACATGCGCTGCCGTCCGGCGTCCCGTAGGCGGCGCGGCTGAGCTCGGCCTCCGTCGGCAATCGCCCGCCGCGATGAGCGCAATAGGCCCGCGCCTGCTCGCCCGAGACCTGCACGGGCCAGCCCTCCGCGACCTCGAAGGGCACGGGGCCGAACACCGTCTTGACGAACAGGCGAGCGCCTCTATGAATCCAGGAGCGGGGCAGGAGCGACGGGGGATCGCCGTTCGCTCGGAGGAACGTGCGCCAATCGAGGTTTCGGACAGGGAGCGAATCCAGGGAGAAGGCCCCGACGGAGACGGTGGCCCGGCCAAACTCGTTGTCCCAGCCGAACGGGATCTCGTCCCAGGCGGCGCCGATGACGGCGTCGCCCGCGGAAATGCGGATGCGCTCGGCAGCGCGGCCCTGGCCGGAGCCGGGCGGGGCGATGCGCGCGGGGCGCTGGATCAAGCCCGGGCGGCACTCCGCGAACATGTAGAGCAGCGTCTCCTGGTGCATGAGCTCGTGTTCGAGCACGAGGTGCAGGATGCGCGCGTTCTCGCAGAGCGGGTCGTCCGCGCGGCCGAGGACCTCGCCGAGCCGCGCGCAGACGGCGCGGCGCGCCTCGTCGCGATAGGCGCGCACGGCGGAGACGGAGGGCCAGCTCGCAAGGGTCGACCGGCGCGCGCTCTGCTCGTCCTTCGGATCGATGCCCCGTTCGAAGAGGACGTCGTACGCCTCGTCGAGGTGCCCCGCCCCGAGCACGCCCCGGCCTATCTGGTTCCAGGCGAACGCGGGGAGGTGGCCGAGGTAAAACAGGAACGGGTGGCGCAGGCCGATCGGCCGTTCGAGCATGGCATCCCGAGGGAGCAGGCTGAACAGGAGGTCCGTGCGCTGGTAGGCTGTGTCGAGTTTTTCTTTCCAGAACGATTCGAGGGGCCGGGTCACGAACGACGCCTCCGGAGCAGGGCGAGGGCAAAGAGGTCGGCCGGGTCGGTGTACCAGCGGTCGATCGTGAGGCCGGCTTCGGCCGCAGACGCCTCGAGCGAGGCGCGCGTGAATTTGCAGGAGAGCTCGGTGCGGATCTCGGCGCCCGCGTCGAGGTCGAGCCGGAGGTCGAGCGCGCCGAGGCGGACCGTGTTCTTGCGCTTCGCGACGAGGCGCATCTCGATCCAGGCGTTTTCCCGGTCGTAAAAAGCGCGGTGCCGGAAGGCCGTCGGATCGAAATTGCCGGCGAACTTCCGGTTGAGGACGGAGAGGATGTTCAGGTTGAAGGCCGCCGTGACGCCCTCGGGATCGTCGTACGCGGCTTCGAGCCGGGCCGGATCCTTGACGAGATCGACGCCGAGGAGCAGCGCGTCCGAGTCATCCATGCGCTGCGCGAGCTCGCCGAGGAACGAGCGGCGTTCGTCCGGATGGAGGTTGCCCACGGTGCCCGCGAAAAACACGATGAGGCGCCCGCCCGCGGGGCCGAGGCGACCGAGGTCGGTCATGAAATTGCCGACGACGCCGCGGAACACGAATTCCGGATAATCGGCGGAGAGGCGGTCGATCGACTGGAGCAAGAAGAGCTCGTTGATGTCGAGCATGGTGCAGGTGATGTCCTGCCCCTCCGCCCGCAGGGCATCGAGGAGGAGCCGGATTTTCCGGCCCGCGCCGCTGCCGAGCTCGACCAGGTGGTGAGGACGGGCGTGCGCGACGATATCGCTCGCCGCGCGCTCCAGGATCGTGATCTCCGTGCGGGTCTGGTAATAGACGGAGAGCTGGGTGATGCGCTCGAAGAGCTCGCTTCCGGTGTCGTCGTAGAGGTAACGAGCCGGGATCTCCGGGAGCTCCTGGAGGAGGCTCGCGCGGAGCGCCGCGCCCTCGTCGATCGGGCGCGTGGAGGAGCGGGGCGCGAGGTCCTGGGGCGCGTCCTTCCTGAGAGGCGATCCGTCCATTCGCGAAACCCTCCGGCGCCCGCGGGCTCGGAGCCCGAGCGTGGGGCGCGATGCGCCGTTTGCTCAGGACACCAGCGTCGAAGCGGGCGCAGCGGGGGGATGCGAAAGCCATTCCTCGGCCCGCGCGAGGAGGGCCGCGTGGGTCGGGATTCGTTCGAGGAAGGTTTGGCGAAGGAGCGAATCCGGGATTCGAGACGCCCGCAGGAAAAGATCGGAGCGCGCCGAAAGGACGGCCGCGCGCGCCTCCTCGGCCCGGCCGAGGGCGCGGAGGGCATCGACGCGCGAGAGGACGAGGTGCTCGTGGCCAAAATGGTACATGCCACGCCGCGCGCTCTCGGCGAGCGCAGGCTCGGCGAGCGCGAGGGCCTCGGCGGGGCGGCCCTCGGCGAGCGCGATTCCAGCGCGGATGCCCGCGAGGGCCACGCGCGCGAAGGGTAAACTTTGCACGAGCGGCTCGAGGGCGGCGGCGCGTGTCCGGGCCGCTTCGAGGAAGCCCGCGGCGAGCGCCGCCTCGGCGAGCAGGAGCGCGGTGTTGACGGCGACCGTGCGTTCGCCGCGCGCCTCGGCCTCCCGGTAGACGGCCGTGCAGGCCTCGATGGCGTCGGTCGGGCGGCCCCGGAGCACGAGGACGCGGCCGAGGTAGGTGCGCGACGTGAGCGCCATCATGCTGCCCGGCTCGGCGCTTTGCATGGCGCGCGCGAGGGCGGCCTCGGCCTGCTCGAAGGCGCCGAGGTGGGACCAGTCGAGGCCGACGTGCATCTGCACGTACGGGCCATAGCGACGATCGCCCGCGGCCTCGAAATGGGCGAGGGCCTCGCGGTCGAGGGCGAGCGCGGCCGCGAAATCGCGGGGGACGTAGCGCTGCCAGAAGGCGCGGGTCATTTTCACCCAGCCGGCGGCGGAGGGCTCGCGGTCGAGGAAGGGGGCCGTGACCTCTTCGAGGCGCGCGAGGTGCGCCTCGGCGAGCTCGCGCTGGGCGCCGAGGAGGTACGGCATGATCGCCACGCTGTAGGCCCAGGCGAACGCGGGGATCGCAAAAGGCTCGGGGTGCACGCGGGCGAGGTCGCGCACGAAGGCGGCGCGGACGTCGGGTTTGTCCGCAATGACGGGGCTCGTGATGGCGCTGCCGAGCGCGCGGCAATGGCTCGTCGTGCCCGGCGTCGCGAGGGACAACGTGGCCTCGGCCGAGGCGAAGGCGCGGGCCCAGTCGCCATTCCAGGCCCAGGCGTCGGTCTGGATGGCCCGCAATGCGGCTGCCCGATCGCCCGTGGCGCCGAGGGCGAGGCCACGCTCGGCGAGGGCGAGCGCGGCCTCGTCGTCGCCCGCGCCGAGCGCATGCTGCGCGGCGCGCTCGTAATGGCGGATCGCCCGCGCCGCGTCGCTGCCGCGATCGAAATGCGCGGCGAGGATCCTGGGATCCCATTCGCCGTGCGCTTCGAGCCATTCGCCGGCGAGCCGGTGGCCGAGGGCGCGATCCCGATCGGTGAGCATCGCATAGGCGCCCTCGCGGAGGAGCATGTGCCGGAACGCGAGCTGCTCCTCGCCGGCAAGCCGGCTTTCCCGCCGAGCCACGAGGATCTCGCGCTCGACGAGCGAGGCGAGCACGGCCGAGAGCTCCTCCTCGTCCGGCGCGTCGTCGCCGAGCAAGGCCGGGATGCCGCCGCGGAAGAAGGACTCGCCGAAGACGCTCGCCGCGCGGAGGACACGGCGCGCCGGCGGATCGAGGGCGGCGAGGCGAGCCTCGATCATGCCGAGCACGGTCTCGGGCAGCGCGCCGCCGCGGCCCTCGGCGACGGCGCGCACGAGCTCTTCGAGATAAAATGGATTGCCCGCGGCGCGCTCGACGAGGGCGTCGACGAGCTCGGCAGGCGCGGCGTCGCCGAGGGCGTAGCGGGTGAGGCGCGCGCTCGCCTTGCGCGGAAGCTCGGCGAGACGCACCTCGTTCGAGCGGTCCCCGAAGAGGCGCGGGAACAGGGTGAGTGCCTCGGGGCGCGCGGCGGCGAGGACGATGAAGCGGCGATCGCCGAGCTCCCGCATGGCCGCGTCGAGGAGGCGCAAGGAGACGGCGTCCCCCCATTGCACGTCCTCGAGCGCGAGGAGGACGGGGTGGCGACGGGTCATCGCGGCGAGGAGATCCACGACGGCTCCGCGTACGTGGTCCTTCATGAGCGCGGGGCTCTGACGCGCGGCGCGCAGGCGCGGGCTTGCCTCATCGGAGAAGGGCAGGCCGATGAGCTCGGCGACGAGCTCGGAGACGCGCTCGGCCTCCGACGCGGGGAGGTATTCGCGGACGAACGCGGCGAGACGCGCGCGGCCCTCGAAGGGCGCGTCCACGAGCGCGCCGAGGAGCGTGGAGCCGAGGAGCGAGAAGGGTGAGCCCTGGCCGAGCAGATCGCCGTGCCCGCGGGCCACGAGGACGTCGGGGCGATCCTGTCGGATGCGCGTGACGAGCTCGGAGAGGAGGCGCGATTTGCCTGCGCCCGCCGCGCCGATGAGCAGCACGGCGGAGGGGCGCTCTTCCTCGATCGAGGCGTCGACGAGGTCGCGCACCACGCGGAGCTCGCGGTCGCGGCCGACGAAGGGGCTCGGCCTTCCGAGGAGCGTGCGCGCGGCTTCGCCGGAGGCGCGCTCCGCGACGAGGCGGTGGTCGGAAGGCGTGCTCGTGACATCGAAGCGCGCGTCGAGCAGGGCGCGGGTGACCTCGTCGATGCGGATGCCGACGGGAGGTCTGGGGGGTGAGACGTCCTCCCGTTCGAGCAGGGCCGCGACGCGATCGACGACCTCGCCGACGGGCAGGCGCGCGGAGGCCTCGGCGCGGCCCGTGGCGAGCGCGATCGCGGCGTCGGGGAGGATCGCGCGGAGCCGCAAGGCCGCGCGGGCCGCGCGTGCGGCGCGATCCGTGGGCTCGCCCGCGCCGAGGAGCGTGACCACGAGCGCGCCGTTGCGGAGCTCGTCGACACGCGCGCCGAGCGGCGCGACTTCGTGCCGGACGGCCGCGACGACGTCGGCCTGCGAGCGCTCCGTGGAGCCCTTCGGGTCGAGCATGTTGCTCACGGGCTCGCGGTGGAGGGCCAGGATCGAGACGAACCGCGCCTCGACGTCGGTCAGGCCCATCGCCGCGGGTTCGTCCGCGAGCGTCGGGACCTCGTCCGTCTCCTCGATGCCGAGCGCGTCGAGCGCGGCGAGCTCCGCCTCGAGCGCGGGTCCGTTCGCTGGGCGCGACGCGGGGTCCTTCGCGAGCAGGCGCGCCATGAGCACGTCGAGCCGCGGGGGAAGGTCGGGCCGCGCTTCGGCGAGGCGCGGGGCCTCTTCGAGCAGGAGCTTGGCGAAGAGGGCCATGAGGTTGTCGGCCTGGAACGGCGGGCGGCCCGTGAGGCACTCGTAGAGCACGGCGCCGAGCGAGAAGACGTCCGCGCGCGCGTCGAGCGGCGCGCCGTCGCCGCTCGCCTGCTCGGGGGCCATGTACCCCGGCGTGCCGAGGATCACGCCCGACCGCGTGAGCTTGCGCGACGTGACCCCGAGCTGCGCGAGGCCGAAATCCACGAGCTTGACGCCCTCGATCGCGCGGCCCACGAGCACGAGGTTCGTGGGCTTGACGTCCCGGTGCACGATGCCCCGCGCGTGCGCCGCGCCGAGGCCCGCGGCCACGCGGCGCGCGAGGAGCAGGCACTCCTCGAGCGTGAGCGGCCCGCGCGTGAGCCGCGCGGCGAGGTCTTCGCCTTCGAGCCACTCCATCACGAGGTAGGGAAAACCCGCCTCGGAGAGGCCGTGCGTCACGTAGCGGACGACGTGCGGATGCGAGAGCTCGGCGAGCGCGCGGGCCTCGACGTCGAAGCGGCGCGTCGCGTCCGAGGCAGGCTGGTGGATGACCTTGAGTGCGACGGGCGAGCCGGTCGCGCGGTCGTGCGCGCGGTAGACGGCGCCCATGCCGCCGGCGCCCGCGCGAAGCTCGATCTCGAAGCGGCCGGCGATGACGTCGCCGCGCTTCATGTCCTCGTGCCGCCTTGCTTCAGCGCGAGGGCCAGGGCGGCGTCGGCCTCGCCCGCGAGCGCCGTGGCGCGCACGCCCGAGCCCGCGAGCCAACGCTCGGCGAGCGCTTGACCTCGACGGATGTCCGCCTCCGTCGACGTCGCCAGGAACGCCTCGCGCAGCATGGGCTGGCTGAACGCGTACTCGGTGTCGTTCGGGGCGCTGCTCGCGCGCCGCTTCGTGATGATCTCGCGCTTCGCGAGCTCCCCGAGCTGCGTCCGCACCTGCGTGATGTCCGCTTCGCCGCCGAGCAGCGTGACGACCGCGCCCTCCCAGAACGTGACGCCGACGAGGGCCGCCGCGCGGAGGAGCCTGCGCGCGGCGGGCGCGAGCTCGGCGATCGCGGGGCCGTGCACGGCGAGCAGCGCCTCCGGCGTCACGGCCGTCGCGCCACGCGCGAGCTCCTGCAGGAAGAGCGGATGCCCGTCGGCCCGCTGCGCGAGCGCCGCGAGATCCTCGTCCGACATCTCGGGCCCGAGCGCGCGTCGCAAGAGCTCGCGCGAGGCCCGCTGCGAGAGCGTCCCCAGGCGGATCTCCTGCACGCTCCGGCGCGCGAAGAGCCCCGGCGCGCGATCACGCACCTCGGGTCGGGCGAGCGCGAGCACGCCGATCGGGCGATCCGCGAGCTCCCCGAGCGCCTGATCCACGAGCGCGAGCGAAGCCGCGTCCGCCCACTGCACGTCGTCGAGCACGAGCAAGAGCGGCCCCGCCTCCGCGCGCGCGCGGAGGACGCCCTGCGCGCGCTCCTCGAAGGGAGCCGTGTCGTTCGCGGAAGGCGAGGGCGAGAGGGCGCGGATCACGGGCTCGATCACCCCGAAATCGGCGGCGCCGATGCCGGGTCGTCCGTAGCCGACGACGAGATCCGGGCGGCTCGACCGGAGCGCGCGGACCACCTCCTGCGCGAGGCGCGTCTTTCCGAGCCCGGCCGGCGCGACCACGAGCGCGGCCGCCGCGCGCGGCTCGTCGAGGCCTTCTTCGAGCAGATCGAGGATCACCGCGAGCTCGCCCTTGCGGCCCATGAGCGTGCACGGCCGCCCGAGCAGGGGACACGGCTCGCCGAGATCGCTTCGTTCGCTGCGGAGACGCGCGTCGTCGGGCGAGCCTTCGATCTCGAACCGCGCGGGCAGGAGCGCTTGCGTTCGATCGTCGATCCGAACCCCGAAGGCCGGCGTGCGGCACCCGCGCTTGAGCAGGCCGAGCGCGCGCTCGACGACGTCGGGGGCCGGCAGATCACGCCTCGCGTCGGACCGACCCGTGACGAGCGCGACCCGGAAGCCGAGGAGGAGCTCGGCCATCTCCAGGGCGCAACGCGCGGCGCGCACCGGGCCGTCCGCGGCGCCGTCGAGCGAGAGCAAGAGCGTGCCCGAAGCGAGCTCCGTGGGCGAGGCGCCGTGCCGCCGCGCGATGACCCGCACGTCGTCCCAGGACGAACGGGGGAGCTGCGTGCGGAGCGTGGGGCTCGAAGGCCGCACGGCCGCCTCCACGGCGGGCGCGGCGACGACCGCGAAGACGAGGCGATGCTCGCGATCGCTGATCCCCTCGGGCAAGGCCGGGACGACGGAGATCCTTTCACCTCCAACGGTGTCGATGCCCTCGAGGGCGCGCAGCACCTCGGCGCCGTCCGCAGGTCGAGCCTCGGCGACGCGCGAGAGCATGCGCGCGACGAGCGTGTCGAGCGCGCGGGGGACGTCGGGGCGGATCGAACGCACGCGCGGGGCATCTTCGAGGAGGAGGCGCGCGAGGATGGCCATGACGCCTTCGCCCTCGAACGCGGGTTTGCCCGTCAAGCACTCGAAGAGGAGCGCGCCGAGGGAAAACACGTCCGCCCGCGGATTGACGCGAACACGCGAGCCTTGGGCCTGTTCGGGGGCCATGTACCCGGGCGTGCCGAGGACGCTTCCGGTGCGCGTGAGGCGCGCGCCGCCCGCGGCGGCCTGCGCGAGGCCGAAATCCAGGACTTTTGCCGCCTCCGGTGAGCCGCCGACGAGGAAGACGTTGCTCGGCTTGACGTCGCGGTGGACGATGCCGCGCGCGTGCGCCGCCGCGAGGGCGGAGGCGATGCGGATGGCGAGGAGGACGGCCTCGGCCTGCGTGAGGTGGCCTTCGACGAGGCGCGACGCGAGGCTCCTGCCTTCCAGCCATTCCATGACGAGCCACGGCGCGCCGGAGGGCGCGGTGCCGTGCGCGACGTAACGGACGATATGGGGATGGCCGAGCTCGGCGAGGATCTTGGCCTCGTGATCGAAGCGGCGGATGGCCTCGGGGTCGTGCTGCCCGAGGACCTTGATGGCCACGGGCTGCTGCGTGACGTGGTCGAGCCCGCGGAAGACCGAGCCCATGCCCCCCGTGCCGGCGATACGCTCGAGGACGAACCGACCGCCGACGACGTCTCCAGGCTGCACGGCGAGAGGATGCCGATACAGCGCAGGATAGGCAAGCGGGACGGAGAGGGGGCGGGCCGAGGCGGGAAAAGATGCGGAAGCGGTAGCGGAAGCGGAGGCGGAAGCGGGAACGGGAGCGATTCGAGACGCCCAGGAGGCGCTGGCGCGATACGGTCGGCTGCCGGGCGCCTCGTCCAGCTTCTTCCAGCGTGGTCCGCTGGGTAGGACATGGAGTTCTTCCTCGTCTACCCCGAACAGCAGCATCTCGCGGGCCGGCTGCGTGCCCTGCTCCGCGCGAGCCACGTGGGCGCAAGGCGACTTGGCGCAGCCGGTCGATCTCCGCAGGTTTGACCCAAACCATGTCGCCATCCTGGCTGCGTGCAATCGTCGTCTTTGCCACGGTCCTCTCGCTCGGCATGGGGGCCGGCGCTGCACAGGCCGACACGTCCTTGCGCGGCGTCAATATCAGCGCGCGCGACGGAGCGGCCCTCGTTGCAAGCGTCTTCGTGCCGGATACACCGGGACCACGGCCGGGGGTCATTTTCATCACGAGCTGGGCATTTCCAAACATCGAGTATCTGCTGCAAGCCCAAGAGTTCGCCGAAGCCGGGTACGTGGTGCTCCTGTATACCCCGCGCGGTTTTTACGGCTCGGGGGGCACGATCGACATGGGCGGGCCCAAGGACATCAGCGACGTGAGCGTCGTCATCGACTGGCTGCTCACGAACACCCCCACCGACCCGGCGCGTATTGGCGTGGGGGGAATCTCGTACGGCGCGGGCCTCAGCCTGCTCGGCGCGGCGTTCGATGCGCGGATCCGCGCGGTCGCCAGCATGAGCGGCTGGACCGACCTCCCCTCCTCGATGCTCGGGAACCAGACCCGCCACGTACGTGGGGGGGTGCTTGCGTTCACGGCCGCCCTCACAGGGCGGCCGTCGCCGGAGATGCAGGAAATGCTCCGTCATTTCTTCAACAACGAAGACATCCCTGCGGTCGTCTCCTTCATGGAGGCGCGCAGCCCCGCAAGGTATCTCGACCGCATCAACACGAACCGCCCCGCGATCTTCATGGCGAATGCATACAACGATCGCGTGTTCGCGCCGAACCCGATCGCCGACTTCTTCACGCAATTGCGGGGGCCCAAGCGGCTCGAGCTCCGCCCGGGCGGGCACGGCACGGCGGAGACGCCCGGCTTGATCGGCCAGCCCGAGGACCTCTGGCGCAACGTGCACCGCTGGTTCGACCATTTCTTGCAGGGCATGAACACCAGCATCACCGCGGAGGATCCGGTCCAGATCCAGCCCCGGAACCAGGGCGGTTACGAGACGTATCCCACGTGGAGCGCGATTGCGACGGGCTCCACACATTACTTCCTGGGCCAGGTAGAGCGGCCGAGCGGCGAGGGCGCTCTGGTCTCGAGCGCGTGGACAGGCTGGCGCTGGCCGATCGTCACGGGCGTGGACACGGTCGCGAGCGAGGTGTTCATGGGCGAGGCGCAGCCGGTGTCGATCGCCGCCGTGAACCGCAGGAACGCGGGCGTCTGGCAGTCGGATGTGCTGGAGAGCGCGCTGCGCCTGCGCGGGGCCGCGCATCTGCACGTGACGATCGCGCCGGGGAGCTCCGGGCCGACGACGGTGATCGCATACCTCTACGATACGGACACGCTGGGGATGGGGCACCTCGTGACGCACGTGCCCTTCACGATTCCCGAGGCGGTGGCCGGCTGGATTTATCCCGTGGACACGGACTTCTTCGTCACGGCCTACGACGTGCCGAAAGGCAATCGCCTCACGCTCGTCCTCGACACCGTCGACCCGCTCTACGTCGATATGGAGGACCGATCCACCGAGCTGACGTTCGTCTCGCCGCCGGGCGACCCGTCCTATGTGTCGTTGCCGCGGAGGTGATGCGCCGATGTTCCAACCATGGAGAAATCGGCGCGCGTGCCGGCAGCGCCGTGGAGATCATCGTCGACGACCGCCACGCCAAGAACAGCCGACTGGCGGCTGAGCGGGTGGTGCCCCGCACAGGCGGGGCCTCTGACACCTTGGCGCGCCCGTAAGGCTTGCCGCCTTCGCGTGCGTGTGACGTAACCGCTCGTAACCGGCGGCGCTCCTCTCCTCGACGCATACTGCCTCCGCCAGCTCGATGCGCTCGTGGGACAGCGCTCGAGACCCGGCCCAGTGCATGACTGCGCGGAGGCCACGGCAATCATGTGTCAATCGAGCGCGGCTCGACGGATACAAAGGAGACGGCATTGCTTCGCAATAAACTCATTCGGGGTCTTGGTGTGGCTACGGTGATCCTTGCCGCGGCGGCATGCCAAGGTACGGACGCGGGGGTGGACGATTTGCGCGACAGGCACGGCTCGGACATCCCAGCGCATCTGGCAGCGCTGCCAGATGCGGAGGTGGTGCAGCTCGACGACGACGCGATCCCGCGGTTCGTCACAGGGAACCTGGGCCTACTCGCGACGGCGGATCACGTCGAAAAGACAGATTTCGGCGCGGTTCTCTCGGACATCGCCCCGGTGTTCCGCGCGGACGCGAGCGAGCTCTCGCTCCGGCGTGCCCGGACCGACGAGCAGGGGGACCACCACTTCCGCTTCTCGCAGACCAAGAACGGCTTGCCCGTCATCGGCGCGGAGCTCGTGCTTCATGTGCGGGACGGGGTGATCATCGCGGCAAACGGCGGCGCGCGGAGCGACCTACCGGCGGACGAGGTGCCCACCATCGAGCTTTCGGACGCGCTCGGCGCGGCCCGGGACGGTACCGAGGCGGCGGACGTCTCCGTGGAGGGCGAGGCGCCGCTCGCCTATTACGCTGCCGGAAAGCGGCTCGCGCTCGTGTATCGAGTCGACGTCCGCGGCCGGCTCGAGGACGGGACTCCGGTGCGGGACACCGTGCTCGTGGACGCGGCGGACGGCTCGATCGCGCTCCGGATACCGCACATCCACACCGCCAAGAATCGGCAGGTGTATACGGCCGGCAATTTACCCGAGCTCCCGGGTTTCCCCGTCCTCCCGGGCACGCTGGTGCGGAGCGAGGGTCAGGCAGCGAGCAGCGACACCACCGTCAACGTCAACTATGACTGGCTCGGCAAGACGTACGATTGCTACAAGAATTTGTTCGGCCGCGACTCCTACAACAACGCGGGCGCTGCGCTCGTCAGCTCCGTTCATTACAGCATCGACTACGTCAACGCGTTCTGGGACGGGACGCAGATGGTGTATGGCGACGGGGACGGCGTGACCTCCTCGAGCCTGGCTCACTCCATGGATGTGACGGCCCACGAGCTCACCCACGCTGTCACTGGCAGCGAATCGAACCTCACCTACTCGGGCGAGTCCGGCGGCCTGAACGAGGCGATGAGCGACATCTTCGGCGCGGTCTGCGAATGGTACCGCGATGGCCAGGTGGTGAATGGCAAGACGTGGATCGTGGGCGATGAGGTATGGACGCCGGCGATCCCGGGCGACGGCCTGCGCTACATGGCCAACCCCGCCCAGGACGGCGAATCCCTCGATTTCTACAACAGTAGCGCCGGCTCCGCCGACGTCCACCTCAGCTCGGGCATCGCCAATCTGGCGTTTTACCTCCTCTCGCAGGGCGGCACCCACCCGCAGGGCAAGTCCTCCGTCAACGTGACTGGGATCGGCATCCTCAAGGCCGCCCGCGTCTTCTACAAGGCGAACGTCGACATCCTGACCTCGAGCTCCAGCTTCCTCGACGCCAAGAACGCGACGGTGCAGGCGGCGACGCAGCTCGGGTTCACCCAGGCGGAGATCGACTCGGTCACCAAGGCCTGGGACGCCGTCGGCGTCGTCCCGCCGCCTCCGCCCCCTGCAACGCCGCTCCAGAACAACGTGCCGCTCAGCAACCTCAGCGGCGGCATTGGCGAGACGAAGTATTATTCGCTCGACGTCCCGGCGGGCGCCACGAACCTGGCCTTCCAGATCAGCGGCGGCGCCAGCAACGGCTACTTGATGTCCGTCTTTTTCGGCTCGTCGGCGTCGCCCAATGATTGCTTCCTGATCGGCAACGGAAGCGCGCAGAGCTGCACGGTCTCGAACATCCAGGCTGGGACCTATTATGTAGAGCTCAACACCTTCTTCCTCCCCTACTCGGGCGTCACCCTGAAAGGCTCGTTCACCGCGCCGCTGGCCACCACCGCCGACCTCGTGATCAACGAGATCGACTATGACACCGTCGGCACGGATAGCGCCGAATACGTCGAGATCTACAACCCGGCCGGCGGCGCCGTCAGCCTCTCCGGGTGCTCGCTGCTCCTCGTCAACGGCTCGAATGGCGCTGCCTATGGCACGTTCGATCTGAGCCCGGCCGGCTCCCTCGCCGCCGGGCAATACCTCGTGGTCGGGTCGAGCGCGGTGGCGGTGCCCGCCGGCGCGAAGAGAATCAATTTCGCGACGTCGGCGAATGTCATTCAGAACGATACGGAGGGCGTGGCGCTGGTGTGCGGCTCGAGCGTCGTCGACAAGCTCTCCTACGAGGGCAACGTCACCGCGGCGAGCATTCCGGGCGTGGGCACCGTGAGCCTGGTGGAGGGGACGGCGTTCGCCACCGCGGATAGCAACACCGTGACCCGCTCGCTTTGCCGCTTGCCGAACGGCGCCGATACGGACAACGCCTCGGTCGACTGGAGCACCTGCTCGAACCTCACCCCGGGCGCTCCCAACTGAAGCCTCGAGCGCCGGTCCTTTCTACCTCCTGTCCCAATCATCGACCCCGCCCAGGTTGGTCATCTGCGTAGAGCCCGCCGAGGTGAGAATGCCTTGGGCCCGGGATGCGCGATCGGGTTCCCAGAAGAAGGCCAACACCAGCGTCGGGCTGGTCCGCGAGCGGCGTGACGAGCGCCATCCGCGAGCAGGAGGCGGCCGCTTCACCTCGAGCGCGCCGCCCCCGTCCGCTTGCTACGGCTTCCTCGTCGCCTCGACGACCATCCCCCCCCCGTCCACGGTCATCCCGGTCGCCTTGCCGCCTGCCTCGCGCTTGAACGTCACGCGCCAGCCCATCGTCCCCATCACGAACTCGGTCTCCGACAGCGGGATGAGCTCCTCCTTGGGGAGCCTCGGCGCGTGCAGCACGAGGCGCCCGCCCTCTTGCTTCACCTCCGCCGTTTCGCCCAGACCGAACGGCAGCGCGTAGCTGCCCGCGACGCCGGCCGCCGACGCCGTACTGAGCTCGATGGCCGTCACGCGCATCGGCTCGCTATCCGGCCAGCCGTACTCCGCGGCCAGCGCGAGCTGGATCTCGGGGAGCAGGGCCTGCCCGCCTTCTTCGTTGTTCGTCATCACCACCGCGCCCACGCCGATCTCCGGGTACATCGTGAAGCTGCAGAGGAACCCCGTGGTGGTGCCGCCGTGCCCGAACTGCAGCGAGCGACCGCTCCCGCTGATATAGGGCCCGAGCCCGATGCCGTCCTTCACCGGCGTGAGCATCTGCTCGGCCGTCGCCTGCGAGAGCAGCGCCTTGGACCGCCCGGCGTGCGCGTCGGCGATCGCGATCGCCAACCGGGCGAGATCGCTCGCCGTCGTCCAGAGCCCGGCCGGGGCCATCTCCGGATACACGTGCCACCCGCCGGGGATCGTCTCGCCCTCGCCGAGGTGGGCGCTGGCCGCCTCGCCCGCGCGCGCGGCGGGCAGAGGCTGCTCGAAGGTGCTGTGGGTCATCCCGGCCGGCCCGAACACGAGCTCCTGCATGAGGGCAGGGAAGGGCTTGCCGATGACGTCCATCATGAGGAGCTGCATCACGAGCGTCCCGCCGCCGGAGTAGCGCGAGATCGAGCCCGGGACGGCGTCGACGCGCACCGACCCGGTGTTCGCCGGAGCCGTCCCGTTCAGGATCTGCACGAGCGTCGGGATCGGCTGGTTCCGCTCGTAGCCCGGGAAGCCGTGGTTGGTGAGCCCGGCGGTGTGGCTGGCGAGCCGGCGGAGGGTGACCTTCTCCTTCTCGGTGTGCTCGTTGTCGGGCACCTTCCACGTGGTGAGGTAGCGGTTGACGTCGGTGTCGAGCTCGAGCGTCCCGCGCTCGACGAGGCGGAGCATCGCCGTGGCGGTGACGGGTTTGCTGATGGACCCGGCCTGGAAGAGCGTGTCGGGCGTGACCGCGTCCTTCGGGTCGGCCGAGCCGGCCGTCTTCACGCCGAAGCCGCGGGCCCACGCGATGCGCCCGCCCTCGATGACGGCGATGCTGACGCCGGGCACGTGGTGGTGGGCCATGCGCTCTTCGAGGGTCCAGCGGACGGGCGGCCGGCCGGCGATCTCGACGTGCGGGCGCAGGCCGCGGAGCACGTTTGCGACGTGCGGCTCCTCGGCGGCGCTCGTCGGGCCGGTGGCGGAGCTTGCGGTCGACGTGGTTGCGGGCGGAGCGGTGTGCGTGACAACGGGCCGCACGCAGGCAGAAAACGTGACCGCTGTGCAGCACAAAAGGGAGAGAGAACGCAGCAAGGGGCCCATCGTACGGCGAACGACACCGCGCACGGCGCGTCGGTTCCTGCGCGGAGATTTTTTCCCGTGCAGCACGCCTTCGAAAGAGTTTCGGGGTCGTGGTGGTAGGTGCACGACGCGCTCGAACGCAGTACGTCAAGAACCGTGCCCAAGCCCGGTCGACCCTGCACCTCGATGGTGCCGAAGTCCTGCGCGAGCTTCGGGCGAGTCTTCGGTGAATCGGTTCTTTTTCCACCCGGCGGCCCGCAAAGAGCTGCGAGATGCAATCCGCTTTCATGCGTCGCGAGCCGAGGGTCGGGCGAGGAATTCCTCGACGAGGTCGAGACGACCATCTCGCGTATTTGCGATATGCCGGCAGCATGGCCAAAACGCTCGGAGCGTGTGCGCTGCTCTGTCAGACCCGGCGTTTTCCTTATGGCATCCTTTACCATGAAACCCGTGGTAGAATAGAAATCATCGCGGTCATGCCCATGCGGCGTCATCCGGACACGTGGAAGATCCGCTGAACAGCGTGACCCTCATGCGATAGGAGCGCAAGCGGGGGCGGAAACGGGTTTGGAGGCGGAAGCGGCAAGCGGGATTTGTTCGTATACCGCTGTTGAGGAAGGTGGGTAGGTCGAGTGCCGAATAGACCATGGACCTTGCCAGGTTCGCGCATTCCTTTCCCTATCCCGAGTGCCACCGACATCGCGACGGGGCGTCCGGGCGCATGCGCCCACGCACGCGCTCGGGCGTGCTCGTAGCGGCGACTCGATCAAGCCATGTGCTCGGCGCCTTCGGGCACGACGACCCACGCGTGCTTTCGATCTTCGTACACGGAAAAGACGGGCGCGGGAAACGTCGAATCGGCGAATGCTCCGACGGTGACCGCGGTGAGCTCCGGAGCGCTTTCGAACCGGTAGTAGACCGTCGAGCCGCAGTCCGGACAGAAGTGGAAGTGGATGCGATTGCCTTCATCGCCGATGCGAAGGTAGTCGGTGGACCGTCCTTCGACGGTGACCTCCTCCGTCTTGAAGCGGGCCTGGGCACCGAAGACGCTTCCCGTGCGCTTCTGGCAGGCGAAGCAGTGGCACATCGAAACGCGAACGGGATCACCTTTGCAGGTGACGACGAGCTGACCACAGCAGCAAGAAGCGCGACGGATGTTCATGCCGCGCATTCTAGGATCAGTGGTAGGCTCGCGCCATGGATCGGGCTTTGTCACGGCGCCGCGAGGCGCTCTTTTTCGCGGCGTTCCTCGCGAGCGCGGTGGCTGCGTGTCTGCTCGCCGCGCTCGCGCCGGGCGCGATCGCGACGCGCCTCGTGAAGCTCGTACCCCTTGTTCTGCTTTGCGCCGCTCGTCTGCGCGAGCGGCAGGGGCGGCTCGCGGGGCTCGTCGGGCTTGGGCTCTTCGCGTCGCTCATCGCGGACGCCCTCATCGATAGCGTATTCGTGGCCGGGCTCGGGGCGTTCTTCGTCGCGCACCTCTTTTATCTTGCCGGGATGGGTTTGCCTAAGCGCGCGGCAGGCGCCGGGCTCCCCATGCTCCCGGCCCTCGTCTTCGGCGGGTTCATGTGGTGGATCCTCGTCGGATCTGGCCGCGCGCCGGAGGCCCTGCACGTGCCGATCACGGCTTATGCGATCGCCATCTCGTCCATGCTCGGCCGGGCGAGCGAGCGCGCCTTCGTCGAGCCGAAGGACCACGCTTCGCGCGTCCTCTGTGCCGGCGCGCTCTTCTTCGTGATATCGGACTCGCTTATCGGCGTGAATCGCTGGGTCTGCCCCGTGCCCCTTGGGCGGGTCTGGATTCTTTCGACGTACTACGTGGGACAATACCTGATTTTTCGAGGCTCCGCGCCGCCCCAGAGCGAGGCAGAGGCGCCGAAGGCCGCGCAAGTGTGCCGAGCGTAGGCTGAGCGGAGGCGGAAGCGGAAGCGGCAAGAGGGATCTGATTGTGTACCGCTCGGGCGGCTAGAAGCAGGATCAAACGAGCGATCTTACAGGATATATTTGCATGGGGTCCTCCAAGAGGGGGCGCAGCCTTCGGGGCCCCCTGCGTCAACATCCCTGTTGACGTGCGTCCCAGCACAGTCTTTGATGTCCCCGACCGGACCCCAAGGACTAAGCATGACCGTCACCAAACGCGATCTCCTCCCAACGCTGATGGGTGATCGTAAGCTCGTCAGCATCGGCCGTCGCTGGGAGCCCGTGGTGACCGTCCTTGAAGATGACTACGGACGACCAGCTCGATGTCGTCGTAGCCGTGGAACTCGCGAGGATCCTAACGGGCGTCACATGCGAATCGCTGAAGGCAGCGCCCGTTCCGTGGTTAGGCCGCGACGGCCTAACCAGCGCACTGAAAGGTTCTGCAGCGGCGGCCTAATTACACAGTTGGGCCTCACACCCAATTCCGAAACTCACACCCGGAGGACCGAACGATGACGAAGTACCTTATCTCCTTCCCCGGATCGGCGATGGACGTCTCCGACGAAGACATGGCTGCCGTCGGCGAAGCGGCACACGCGGTCATACGCGAGGCGAAGGATGCCGGCGTCTATGTGTTCGGCGGTGGTATCAACGAGGACGTCGCGCCGCTGATGGTCGCCGCCGACGGCACCGTCACGAACGAGACCTACCCGCAGACCAAGGAGTTCGACGGCGGCTTCTGTGTCCTGGAACTCCCGTCGCGCGAAGCCGCCGTCCAATGGGCCGCGAAGATCGCCAAAGCCTGCCGCTGCTCGCAGGAACTCCGCGAGTTCGGGTACGACCCCGAGAGCTGACCGGCGAGGTCGCAGCCCGATGCGAACGAGGAGGTCCTTTCTGCATCTACTTTCTTCATTGCCATGAACTTCGGACAGGCAACACGCCCAAGCGCCTCGCTACATCCGTGAGGCCTAACCCTTCGTTGCACCCGACTCGCGGAAGCGGGCGAAGCCCGCTTCCGCGAGCGGGTGAACTCAAACGTTCGGCGGCGGAGGCGTGGGGCGGGTGAACCTGTAAGGGACTGTCGAGGAACGGTGCAGGGGGCCAGCTACTGCGCTGAGTCGTCATCTGGCAAGCAGAGGGGTGACAGATAAAATGGCTTTATCGGCTAGAGCAAAGAAACTTGTCGCTGAGATCACTAACGGAAACCTGAAGCTGGGCGACCTAAAAAAGCGTGGCAACGAGATCAAGAAGGACCACGGTCTGGCAATGGAGCTTTGGTCAACGGGCCAATACTACCCTCGACTTCTCTCGACCCTCATCTTCGATAAGAAGCTCCTCGCAGAAAATGTCATCGATCAGCTTGCATCTGATGTGCTTCGGCATGACGCGGAAGAACGCAACCAATTGGCGGACTGGCTGTTGGCAAACCAGCTAGCCAAAGACAAGAAACTTGTCTCCCTTATCGCGACATGGGAGAAGAATCCTTCCCCTATTCTGCGTCGCTTGTTCTGGTATCACCAAGCTCGCTTGCGCTGGACAGGGCAAGTTCCTCCCGACAATAGTGCAGACCTGCTTGATTCCCTGGAAAACGATATGGCTCATGCTGAACCCGAAGTTCAGTGGGCAATGAATTTCTGCGCTGGCCAAATTGGTGTTCACGAGCCGCGATTTCGATCCAGATGTATCAAACTTGGGGAAGCATTAGGGCTCTACAAGGACGAGCGTGTCGCCAAAAACTGTACACCGTCGTACCTTCCAGAATTTATCAGGATCGAAGTAGCCAAGCGTGAATGACACCGAATGGGACAAATCTGTTCGTGGGCCGCCGAACGCACCGGCCGCATGTAGGTTTTCCCAGATACATCGCTCACCGAGCGGCCGGTGCAGGTGAGCTTGGGTCGTTGGGCGGGCTGATAGGAGCAGCCCACCGAGCTCGGACACCAACCGCTGCGGGCGGTGCCGTATGTGGCCCACGACGGAAAGTGGGCGGAGCGAATGCGGGGCGCCTTTCCGCATTTTGCACATTTCCCCACGGAGAAGAGACCGAGCGTCATGAACCCGGCGGCGCCCGTGGACGACAGGGCCAAGGTGGAGCCGCAGCAAGAGTGCAACCGGGCGTTCGGGGAGTGCCGCGCCTCGTGCGTGAACACCGAAGGGGCTCGCGTTGCTGGGAGAATGCAGAAACAGGCGGGATCAGTGCCGGAGAGCCAATCCCGATTCGTCGCACCTTACCGGCGGCTGGTCCGCGCGCCCTCGAAGGTTGGCGTTCGTCGTGGCCACCGTCAGGTTCAGCATGCGGGTCAAGATTGACCGTTCGGGGATCAGCAACATGTCCGCCAGCGGAAGCGAAAGCGGAAGCGGAGGCGGAAGCGGAAGCGGCAAGCGAAATCCGATTGTGTACCGCTCTCGAGAGAGGGGGGCTCATCCACCTGGATGTTCTCATCCCCGGTTTTTCTCTGGCATTATGCCATCTATGGCAGAGACCGCAGAGACCGTTGTCCCCTCGCGAGCGCGAGCGTCACGAACGTGGCCCGGCAGTCATGCAGCCGTATCGGAAGCCTCACGCTCGTGCGCGTGAACAACTCCGGCCGATCGATGCCGGCCACTCCAGGTGTCGCCGAAACCGGGTAGCCGATTCCCGGTCCGTGAGGCGCTTTCCCTTGCGCGCTCCCTCATCATCCACGAATGCGGGCGCATTCCCCGTCACGCGCAAGCCTCTCTCCGCGCAGTGATCGCGCCACGCAATGAAAGCAGCCGCGACCCCCGGCGATAGCACCCATGCCCGAGGTTCGTCCGTCTTGTTTTCATCGAGGATGACCTTGCCAAGATCGAGGTTGAACTAGGCCCACGTGAGGTTGAGGGCTTCCGAGCGCCGCATCCCTTCGCGGTGCAGGAACCCATGAAGGAGCCGGCAAACCAAGGGCACCTTCTGGCACGCGGACCGCATCGCGTCTTCTCGAGGGTAAAGCCATCCTTTCGCTTTCCCCATCTCGAAGCGCGGCACGAATCCAGGCGGCATTGGATTGACCGCGATATGGTCGAGCGTGAATGCATCGACGGCGATGAACCAATTTTGTACGAGGCGTAACGACAAGCTTGTACGACCCTGCTTTAGCCGTGGCTCCTGGCACCCATCAGATGGCGACAAGAAAAAAACATGGCAAGGTCGCCCTCCCGACTGGGCGACGAATCGCGACAGTCCGCTTTTTCGAGGATATGTGCTCGACGGTCTTCGCGGGAGAGAACCATGAATATGATGAAGCGCCGCTGTCCTGGATGGCCCTCGGCGACGCACGGTTGCGTTGCTGCGCTGCTCGTCGCCGTCGCGGGGGGATGCATCGGAGTGCCGGAAGACTCCACGACCCCGGAAGACGACACCGAGCACTCGGCGATGAGCCGCGAAGCTCTCCAGACACTCGGCCCCGCCGGTCCCAGCGGCAATGCGAAACCCGTCGGTGCTACGGGCCCCACCGGTCCTACAGGCCCTACCGGTCCTACCGGTCCTACGGGCCCCACCGGTCCCACGGGGCCGACCGGCGCGACGGGTGCGACAGGCGCAGTCGGTCCCACGGGTGCGACCGGCGCGACGGGTGCGACAGGCGCGCTCGGCGCCGTAGGCCATGTCTCGCCGCCCCTTCGCCGCTCCCCAAGGACGTCGTCGACACATTCGCCCACATGACCGCTGATTGCGAGGTCTCCGGCCCGGCGCGCCCGCCGCCGCCCGCGCGCTGCCCTGGGCCGGGAACTCGCAATCCGCCGATGCGCGCTCGCCGCGAGTTTGTCGTTACCTTGGCGGACCTGCGCTTACTTGGGTCGCCTGCGCCGACGGGGGCTACCTCGGCGCGTGGCCACCATCATCGCGTCGAGGAGCTTCCCTACCGCGCTATGGGCCGCGCGCGGGGCGTCGATCGATGGGTCGCCCACGGGGTGCATCGTGAGGATGCTTGCCTGCGGCGTCGTGCGAAATGGCTACGAGCTCGACATCCCCCGCCGCAGCGGCCGTGATCTCGCTCTGGATGAGCACCGCGAGCAGCGCCGTACGCGTCGGGTCACGACGGGTGAGGGTCTCCGGAATCCGAAGCGGAAGCGGCAGCGGCAGCGGAAGCGCCCCTGCCCTCTACCGCTTCAGCTTGGCCTTGATCTCCGCCGTCTTCTTCTCCAGCTCGGCGCGCGCCTGCTCGGCGGCAGCAAGCTCCGCCTCCAGCCCTTTCCGCGCCTGCTCGGCCTCCTCCGCGCCCTTGGCCTTCGCCTCCAGCGCTGCCAGTGCGGCCGTCTCCTTCTCCAGCTCGGCCATCAGCGCTGCGATCCTCGCGCGCACGGCCTCGACCGTTTGCTTCTTGTTCCGTCGCGGCTCGTGGCGGAAAAACTGATCCGCGAAATCCGCAGGCAGCCCCTTTCCTTCGGGCTGATGCCGCAGCTTTCCGAGCTCGGCGTACACCGTTTTCCGGCCTGTGTTCACGGCGTCGATGAATTGGCTGTATCCACCCGTGAGACGGAACGTCCGAAACTCCTGCTGCGCGAGCCCGAGCGCGGTGACCGCTTGATCCGCATTCGCCACCAAAACTTCCCCTCGTGCGCCGAGCTCCACGAGCAGCGGCTTCGGCGAATTCTTCAGCGCCGAGATCCACGCGCGCACGGTTTCCAGCTCTTCGCCCAGGATGGGCCGCTTGATCTCGTGGGGTTGCTTCGAGCCGAAGAAGGACCGGAACTCGGCCGACGTGCGATCGTTGTTGCCGTACAGCAGCGCGTCCGCGACGTCGTCCACGAACACGTCGAGCGTGTCGTCACAGGCATCGATGCGGGCCTCCGCCCGGGAGATCTTGTCCTGCAGCGCCAAGAATTGCGCGAACGTGGCCTGCCAATGGTCGAGCAGCGTCGAGAACACGACGACGTGTTGCTTTGCGAGAACGTGGTTCTCGCACATCCCCAGCGAGTAAATGAGGTGCTCCCGAACGGGGAGCGGCGCGATGTCGGTATCGAATGTCCTGAGCCGCATGGTGGGACGCTACACGAAGCGGCGGCACGGATGCAAGATCCTATGTTGACGTACAAAACCGCAGCGCAGCGCTTCACCCGCGCAGCGGCACGTACAGGCGCGTCAACGCGCCGCCGAGGAGGCTTCGTGTACGCGCGCATCGCGGAGAAGGGCGGCCGCGCCACGGAGTTGTACGGCGGGGAGACGGACGCCGGCCGGTCATGCGTCGATCGGTACGGGCCTTTGCGGCTCCTCGGCCGCCGCCGTCCCCTTTTGTACGGCCCGAGCGCCGCGCATGCCGCTGGCGAGCTTTCTTGTACGCGAGCGTAACGCGCGACGGCGGCTGACGCGGCGACCTGTACGCGGCTCGTTTCGCCGCGCCGGGTGGCGCGTGGTTCGGTACGGGGCACCAGCCTTCGTGAGCCGCTGACGCGCGCGGAACGGCTGGCTTTGGCGTGGACGACGTGGGTCCGAGTGTCCCGGCGACGCTCTCGCCAGCTCGTCGGCCTCCGTGGCACGAGGCGCCCCAGGGAAGAACGCAGGGCCGCTCACCGCCGCGGGAGTGGTGTGGCGTGACCTGAGACCACCGAGGGGCTGCCGATGCTTCGTCGTGTCTTCGCCTGGTGCTTGCCGTTGCACACTCTTGCGCTCCACTCCGACCGAGTGCCGGTCCCTTGCTCTCCTCCATGCGTGACGGTGATTTGAACCCCCGCATCAACGTCACGGAAACGTGGTGCGGAGAGCATCCGTTCCATCGGCCCCGTCGCGTTGCGGCTCATCAGGCTCAACGGGCCAAAGCCGCCGATCTCGAACGCGTTCAACCTCCACGTTCTACACGACACCTCGCCCGCGGCCCGCTCCCGAGCCACCGGCCCCCCGCCCCGGCACGTCCAGGCCGCTCGACGCCCCTGGCTGGGGTAAACTCCCCGCCCATGCCTCCGCCCATCACCTTCCGCCCCCTCACCGAGGCCGAGCTCCCCTTGATGCACGCCTGGCTCACGCGCCCGCACGTCGCGGAATGGTGGCAACCCACGCCGACCCTCGACGAGCTGCGCGACGAGTACCTCCCGTGCCTCGCGGAGGCCGGTACCTTGCCGCTCGACGCTCCGGGCGGCGCCATTCCGTACCTCGCGTGCGAGGACGGAAAGCCTTTCGCGTACATCCAGGCGTATCGGGTCATGGCGAGCCAGGCCGACGGCTGGTGGCTCGACGAGACGGACCCGTGCGCGCTCGGCATCGACCAGTTCATCGCCGACGCCGAGCGTATCGGCAAAGGCCTCGGCACCCGCATGGTCCGCGCGTTTCTCGATTTTCTGTTCGCCGATCCGCGCGTGACCAAGATCCAGACCGATCCGGATCCGACGAATGGCCGCGCGGTGGCTTGTTATCGCAAGGCGGGCTTTCGCGACGTTTCGGTGGTCGAGACGCCGGATGGTCGGTTGCTCTTGATGATCATTCACCGCGGCGCCTGATTTGGCCCCTCTCGATGGGTCGCCGATCAGGGGTTCGATGGGGCTCTCGCGCGGGCGCCGGTGTGAGCGCGCCGTTCCGCCTCGATCCACGCGCGCGCCTCGCGCTCGTCCGCGAGGAAGACGAACGGCACGTGGGTCTTGTGGCGCCAGAAGAGCCGCACGGCCTTGATGGCCAGCGTGGCGAGGACGCGCTGCGAGAATCCGCCGCCGATGAGCACGATCCCACGCAGGAACGCGCGGGCGTCGCGCTCCGAGAGCAGCCGCCGGGCCTCCGGCGCGATGCCGTCGAGGTGCGTGAGGTCGACGAGCCAGAAGATCGGGCCCTGCTTTGCGTGGTGCTCGATCACGTCGAGCGCGGTCGCGAACTCGTCACGGGAGATGGGGCCGATGGCACGCGTGTGGAGCAGATCGGGCGGCTCGAAACGGTTCCAGTGCGTTCCGACGCGCTCCCAGGTATCGTCCATGCGGCCCCACGTCCATCCATCGTTCCCGGCACGACGCAAGTCCATCCGGGATGAGCACCAAAAATGGCACGATTTGCCTTCGTTTTCGCGCGCCACCTCGTCCCGGTCGCTGCCGCACTCGCCTCCGTGCCCCCGACGCGAGCCTCGTGGCTCCTCGCCGGCGCGGCGCTCGTGAGCGCCTGGATTCCCGGCAACGCGGGCCAGGTCGTGAGCGCCGTTTCGGGAAACAAGCCCGTCGATCGTGGCGCCCTCTACCGCTTGCTCGGCGCCTCCGCCGTGACGCTCGCGCTCGGCGCCGCGGGCTTTTTCAAGGTGCCCGATGCTTCGGCCGTGGCCGTTCCCACGGCGCTCTTGGGGCTCGTCGCCCTCGGCGCCTCCGTGCTCGGGTTGAGCGGCGGACCGTCGCTCGCCGAGACGGCCGCGGAGGCGTCGGCCACGCCGGAAGAGCAGGCGATCCTGTACCCGCACGGCGGCGTCCCCATCGGCGAGCCGACGAACCTCAGCGGGCACCAGCAATGGGAGCGGGACCGGGTCGTCGAGCAGGTGAATACACGCGGCCAGATGGCCGCCGCCGGGTACGTCGTAGGGCTCGTGATCGAGTCGTCCGCGGCGCTCTTCGCGGCGATGGTGTTCGCCGCGATCATGGTCGCCTCCGAGGCGCCGTCTTTTTGGGCCTGGGAAGGGGCCGGCGCGTTTGCGCTCGCGTTCGGCGCTGCGGGCGCCGCCGTCGCGCGGATTTCTTCTCCCGACGAGGGGGAGCCTTTCACAGCGTTCGGCGGCGTGCTGCTCATCGCCTTCGTGGCGATCGCAATCGCGGTGGCGAACGGGTGGACCGTCATGCTCGCGGGCGCCCCGATGGTCGTGCTCTCGATGCTCGTCACCATCATCCGGCCCGCGCGCCATCGCCGCGCCGTGGACGTGATCCTCTGCCTCGTCGCGATTGCGACGGGCGTGGGGGTCGCCTTTTTCTGAGGCATCCCTCCGCTTGCGTCAGGCCCGGATTTCCCCGAGCCGTTCGGCGATCCAGGCCGCCTCGTCGTCGAGGCCCGCGCCCTCGTAAAACCGCTCGAGCGCTTCGTACCGCGATATCACGTCGAACCCGATCGCGCGCTGGAGCTTCCGCAGGCACACCGGGCAGATGTGTTGCGGGCGCGCGTCGGCCTCCTCGATGTGGTTCGACCCATTCATGAGGCACGAGAAATAAATGCAGTGACGCAGGCCGAACATGTGCCCGACCTCGTGGACGAGCACCTTGATCATGCGGCGCAGCACGAGCTTTTCGTCGCCGGGGCGGAGGGGCTCCTCGTGGAAGGCCGGGTCGTACCGCGCGAAGCTGAAGACGCCGACGCGGTGGCGCAGTGTGGCGATGCCGAACACGAAGTTCCAGGACTCGTCGGGATAGAGATCCTCGCCGGTGATGGCCGCGAGCGCAAACACGTCCGGGGGCAATCGCTGCTTCAGGAAGGCGAGGATGTGCGGCGTGTAGAGCTGGACCTTCCCCGTGTGCGCGTTGATGCGCGTCCGCATGCCGACCTCCGCGAGCGGGACGCGCGGGAGCAGGCGCGCCGGCAGAGCATAAAAAGCCTCGAGGGCGTCGCGGAGGAGCCCAGGCCGCGGAATGCCCGGTCGCGCCGGCACGCCGAGCGGGAGGAGCGCGAGCGTGCGGCGAGCTTCGTCGGGGACGAGCCGCTTTTCCGCGACGAATTCGGCATACTTCTGGCCGCGCTCGGGGTGGCACGCGAGCCAGTCGCCCTCGGCCGGCTGCGGCATGGGCTCGAAGCCCGCCCCCGAGAGCGCGCGGCGAAGCTCGGGCGAGACGCGTCCGAGGGGGCCGAGCGCGACGATCTGGGCGGGCAGGAGGCGAGGAGGTGCGGTCATCGAGCGCCGACAGGATGCTACACGAGGCACGTCTATCGACAACCCTCGGGTCGCGCGCTGCTTCGGGCTTGCTTCGAACTCGAAGGTTCAGGAACATGTCTCCATGCGCATCCTCGCTTTCACGGGATTGCTCTTCGTCTCGTCCTCGCTCCTCGCCTGCGGCGGGGGCGGCTCCTCCGGCAGCGGCGCGGGCCCCGGAGATCCGCCGACGGATCCCGCGCTCGACGCGGTGATCCAGGAAGGCCTGAAGGCGTTCCGCAAGCCGGGCGTGCGAGGTCCTTGCGCCGGTTGCCATGCTCCGGACGGAATCGATATCGCGGCGATCGACTACGACGAGGCCACGATTCGCCGCAGGGCCGAGGCGGATCAGGTCGGCGCCGAGGAGACGGACGCCATCGTGGCCATGATCGAGGCGCTGCGGAAGAAGCACGCGATCGTCCCGGTCTCCTCGACGGCGTTTCGGCCGTACCAGCCGGGCGGCGAGGTCCTCGGCGAATTGCCGCCCGAGGGGGTCATGGATTCGTACGAGCGCCGCGAGGCGCGGGATCGGGTGTTTCTCGCGTCCCTCGAGGAGCAGAAGCTAAAGGTCCTCGACGGCACCGTCGACAGCATCGAAAAAGCCGAGGCCGTGGCGGACGAGCTCGACGCGATCGACCTCCGCGAGCTCCGCGTGGGCATTCCGTTCGATCGCTGGTCGGAGGATCCGTTCAACACGCCGGCCGGCCTTCCGCCCTTCGAAAGCGTGGCCGAGTGGATCCCCTGGCACGCGCAGCGGCCGATCATGGGGCTCGAGGAGGACTGGTACGCGATCGTCGACGAATACCTCGCCGATCCGGGCGACGAGGCGAAGTTCTGGCGGTTCTACGACGCCATCGACGAGATGACCGCGCCCGATCCCTGGAACGGCGGCGCCGACGAGCCCGGCATCGCCTGGATGCGCGAGAAATGGAAGAGCGTGCAGATCGCGCAGCACATGCTCTTCCGCATGAAGACGGACGAATACCCGGATGTCTGGCACGGGGCCGAGCCGCCGAGCGCGACCACGGGGCCCACGGAGGCGGCGCGCAATCGCGCGATCGATCGCAACCCGATCTGGCACGTGGGCGACATCATCCGGGTGAACCCTTTGCATTGCACGGGCGCGAGCACCTGCATCGAGATGCCCGATTTCGCCGACGTGCCCGAGGACGAGGACATCCGCGAGCTGCAGACCGACGTGATCCAGCAATCGTGGTTCTGGACCGCGTGGGAATACGACGCGCCCCTGCTCATCGCTGGCAACGGCATCCCCTCGATCGACGGCGATTATTTCCTCTCGACGCTGATGAACCGGTACGCGATCCATCACGGCTTCTTGATGGCGAAGGGGATGGTCGCGAAGGCGCGCGCGCCGCTCGGATGGCTGAACGCGAAGGCGCCGGATCGTGATCGGAACAAGGAGGACTACAACGCCGCCGGCCACGGCAAATGGGCAAGCCCGCGGCCGTTCTTGCTGACGCGCCAGCTCGAAGGGACGCGGCACGTCGTGGCCGATCCGGCGCGGCAGCCGGCGCATACACGGATGGTGACGAACGCGATCCGGATGGGGCTCTACCTGATGAAGAAGGAGCTCGACGCGCCGAACCCGACGGTCTTCGACAAGGAGAGCACGATCAAGAAGCTCGAGATCCTGAAGAGCTGGTTCCACGACGGCGAGTGGGACGATCCGCTCTACAACACCGGCATCGATCCGCTCATCGACGAGCTCGTGGGCAAGGTCGCGGCCGCGACGGAAATCAAGGACCCGAGCATTCAGTTCCCCGACGCGAGTGACATCCGGTAGGCCGTCCCGTATCCTGCCCAGGATGCCTCCGCGCCAAACCCTCTCCTCGCTCGTCGTCGCGCTCCTCCTCGCAGGATGCGCCGCTTCCGGTCCCTCCTCGCCGGCCGAGCGTTGCCCCGAGGCACCCGTACAGCCCGCGCCCGCGGCGCCCGCGGCCGATGGGCCCATGGAATTCGAGAAGTATCAGCTCGTCCTGCTTCGCCGGGGGCCGCGGGCGAACGAGATTCCGGAGGCCGAGCTCGCGGCGATCCAGAAGGCCCACATCGCGCACCTCGACAAGATGGCCGAGGAGGGCGCGATCGTCGCGGCCGGGCCGTTCGATGATCAATCCGACGACTCGCTTCGCGGCCTCGCCCTCTATCGCGTGGGCTCCGTGGAGGAGGCGCGGGCGCTCGCCGAGCAGGATCCGGCGGTGAAGGCCGGTCGATTGCGCGTCGAGGTCATGACCTGGATGACGGCGAAGGGATACGTGACGTTCCCCAAGGCGAAGCCGCGGAAACCCTGAAATGAGCGCTGGACGAGCAAGAAAGACGGCCCTCGTCGGGTGCGCGGCGGCCATCACGCTGGTGAGCGCTTCGGTCTCGGCGCAGGAGGAAGAGCTCCCCGGTGTCGAAGAGCGCCGGTACGGCCTCGGCAGCGTGAACATGTTCCTGCGGTACGCGCAGGTCCGCGACCCCGAGGCGATGCGCCATCTGTCGAGCCTCTTCATGGGCGGGCTCTCCGCGCGTGCCCTGTACGGGAAGCGGTTCGCTTATGCGTTTGGCCTGGGGCTCGAATTCGGCGCCGGCGAGGCGCCGGGGTTCGGGTTCGGGTTCGAGCTGTATCCGGCCGGCGTCGCGGTCGCGATCGGGCCGTCGGGATACTTCGGCATCTTCGGCGGGATCGGCGTGAATGGCGTGACGGCGCGCGTGCCGATGACGCTCGTGATCCCGGCCGAGGTGCGGCTGGAGCTCGACGTGACGAAGCGCGCGCGGGTCGGAGCGCTCTTCGCGGTGGGCTGGACGCCGGCGGACGACGTGCGGCAGACCCGCGCGGGGATGATCCCGTTCGTCGACGAGAACACGATGGCCCTCACGGCGCGGTTCGGGAAAACGTTCGAGAAATACGGCAACTTGATGGGCCGCGGCTATTTCTTTCGCCTCGAGCGGCGCGAGCAGATGCGGACGGTCTCTCTCGGGCTCGTGTTCGGCTGGGAGCTCGAGGCGGCGAATTGATCATCGATCGTCGAAGCCGAGCCGGCCGGGGTTGACGGGCAGGATGAGCGCCGGCGGCCACCAATCCACGCCGATCGTCAAGCCGAGGACGTGCAGCTCCACGCCCTCCGTGAGGCCGAGCTTCACGCCCGCGATCCACGTGTCGAATTGCACGCCCGTGCCGCCGCTCGTGAGCGATGCGCCGATCGGCCCGCGATAATCCTTGCCGATGGCCGTCGACGGCAGATCGACCGGGATGTCGCAGCGCCGGAGCATCTGATCGACGTAGGTATTGCTGTTCGGGCCGGGTATCGGCCAGTAATCGGGGTGCTCCTCGTTGTACCGCGGCGTCTCCTCGTCGAGGCATTCGACGATCTTCTGGATCGAGCCTCGATCCTTCTCGACGATGCCATGGAGCGCCACGTCCCCCTCGCCGAAATAGTCGAGCGGGCGCGTCGTCGGCTCCTTGAATGCGCGCGAGAGGAGCTCGTACCGGAGCAGCGGGCCCCGGTCCGCGACGTTCGCCACGATCCAGGCGTGCCGCGCCACCATCGTGATGGGCTCGGGCATCTCGCCGCTGAGCACGGCGACGTAAGGTTTGTCCGCAGGCGGCAAGGTGGTCGGGCGTCGCAGGACGACACAACCGGCGCTCGACGTGAGCGCGGCCGCGGCGAGCGCGATGTGGGCGAGGAGGCGGGCTTGGTTCACACGAACCTCACGCGCGCGAGGGCGGCTTCGTCGAGCTGGTAGAGGGCGTCGAGCAGGTTCATTTGCAGGCTGCCGGGGCCTTGGCTGCGCGTCGCGGCGATCTCGCCCGCGACGCCGAGCACGGCCATGGCGTGCGCGGAGGCGACGAGCGGATCGGGCTCCACCGCGAGGAAGGCTCCGACGAGCGCGCTCGCCGTGCATCCGAGGCCCGTCACCCGTGTCATCATGGGGTGGCCGTTGCGTACGCCGAGCAGCCGGTCGCCGTCGGTCACGTAATCGACGGCGCCGCTCACCACGACCACGCATTTGTAGGTCTGCGCGATCTGCCGCGCTGGCTCGATCGCGGTTTGCGAAGGCTCGGTGCTGTCGACGCCGCGCGTGACCTTGGAGCTCACGGCCGCGAGGGCGAGGACCTCGGAGGCGTTCGCCCGGATGACCGTGGGCCCGATCTGGGCGAGCTGATCCGAGACGCGCGTGCGGAGCGGCGTGGCGCCGACCCCGACGGGATCGAGCACCCAGGGTTTGTCGAGCTCGTTCGCGCGTGTGGCGCAGAGCCGCATCGCCGTGATCCACGGCGACGAGAGCGTTCCGATGTTGATCACGAGCGACGAGGCGATGGCCACGAATTCCTCGACCTCCTCGGCGGCGTGCACCATCGCGGGCGCGGCGCCGAGCGCCAGGAGGGCGTTCGCCGTGGTGTTCATCACGACGTAATTGGTGATGTTGTGCACGAGCGGTTTGCCCGCCCGGACCTTCTGCACCGATTCCCAGACTGCGCGCGCCTCATTCCCCATGGCCTGCTCTCTGCTCGAAGGGCCGATATTCTGGACAACCCGGGACGTCTGTCAACCTAGCATTCGGGAATGCCGACGCTCACGTCGCCGCTCGTGTCGATGGGCGCTTCGAGGACGTGCACGGCGAGGCCGCCACGCGCGGTCTCCTTGTACTTCTCCTTCATGTCGGCGCCCGTGTCCCGCATCGTCTTGATGACCTTGTCGAGGGCCACGAAATGGCGGCCGTCGCCGCGGAGCGAGAGGCGCGCGGCCTGGATGGCCTTGATCGCGGCCATCGCATTGCGCTCGATGCACGGCACCTGCACGAGGCCGCCGATCGGATCGCAGGTGAGGCCGAGGTTGTGCTCCATCGCGATCTCGGCCGCATTCTCCACGTGCGCAGGGCTGCCGCCGAGGACCTCGCAGAGCGCGCCCGCCGCCATCGAGCAGGCCGAGCCCACCTCGCCCTGACAACCGACGTCCGCGCCGCTGATCGAGGCGTTCTCCTTGTAAAGCACCCCGATCGCCCCCGCCGTGAGCAAGAACCTGACGACGCCGTCGTCCGTCGAGTGGGGGATGAACCGCCGATAATAATGGAGCACGGCCGGGATGATGCCCGCGGCGCCGTTCGTCGGGGCCGTGACGACGCGCCCGCCGGCGGCGTTCTCCTCGCTCACGGCGAGCGCGTAGAGGCTCACCCAATCCATCGCCGTCAAGGGATCACGCAGGCCCGCCTCGGGGTTTTCGAGCAGGTTCCGGTAAAGCCCCGGCGCGCGCCTTTGCACGTGCAGGCCCCCGGGGAGCGTGCCCTCCGTGCGCAGGCCGCGCTGCACGCAGGCCTGCATGACCTGCCAGATTCGCAAGAGCCCCGCCCGCGTCTCGGCCTCGGGCCGGAAGATCGACTCGTTCGCGAGCATCAAGTCGCTGATCGAGAGTCCGCGCGCGGCGCACGCGGCGAGCAGGTCCGCGGCCGTGCGGAACGGGTAGGGAAAAACGGCTTTCGGGGCCTCTTTCGGCGCGTCCGCGCCCGTCTCGGGGTCGTCGACCACGAAGCCGCCGCCGACCGAATAATAGACGCGCGTGTCGAGGATCTCGCCTTCCGCGTTCGTCGCGGTGAATCGCATGCCGTTCGGATGGAACGGCAAGGTTTTCCGAGAGAAGAGGATCTGGGAGGGCAGCGCGAATTCGATGTCCTTGCGGCCGAGCAGGGCGAGCCGGCCCGCTCCCCGCACGGCGCCCACGTACGCCTCGACGCGCTCGACGTCGACGCCGTCCGGCGTCTCGCCAAGGAGGCCGAGGATCACGGCCTTGTCGCTGCCGTGGCCCTTGCCCGTCGCGCCGAGCGAGCCGAAGAGCTCGGCCTTCACCTTGGCCGTTCGTTCGAACAACCCTCGCTGCTCGAGGCCCAGGGCAAACGTGCGCGCGGCCCGCATCGGCCCCACGGTGTGCGAGCTCGACGGTCCGATGCCGATCTTGAACAGATCGAAGGTGCTGATGGTCATCGCGGGCGGAGTGTACTCCGTGCGAGGGCGCGTGGTGTGCCGAAGCGCGGGGAGGCGAGACCTTCGCCGCCGCCGCGCGCGGGCAGGCTGTTCGTCCGGGCCCCTGCCGTGGCGCTCCCGTCCGAGGAGCGCCGGCAGGAGGACCCCGTCGCGGCGCCGTATATCCGCGCCAAACCCTTGCACGCGGACGCGGCGCGCGTGTCCCCAAAAACGAGGGCGGCAAACAGCGCCGAGAACGTGAACATCAAGGCATGCGAGATCGACCCGGACGGGACCGTACGAATTCTCGGGAAAACTCGATAAATCGTCCAGAACAGTTCGTTTTTCCGCCCTAGCATCGTGTGTGTACGTCCATTAAAGCTGGATTGATGGCTCCCGGTGGTGTCCAGGACTCAGCGGTCGAGCGCTGCCTCGCCGGTGGCGGGGAGATGGGCGCCCTGATGCGCTCGTTCGATTGGTCGCGGACGTCGCTCGGTCCGGTCTCGGGCTGGCCGACGAGCCTGAGGACGATGGCCGGCGTCGTGCTCAACACGCGCTTTCCGATGGTGGTCTGGTGGGGGCCGGAGCTCATCCAGGCGGTCTATAACGACGCCTTCCGGCCTATCCTGGGCAACAAGCACCCCGCGCTGGGGGCCCCCGGGTCCGAGGTCTGGGCCGAGGTCTGGGACGTCGCGGGTCCGATGGCGCAAAGCGTGCTCACGGGCGGGCCCGCGACCTGGCACAGACATCTTCTGCTCTGGATGCAGCGGCGCGGGTTCGTCGAGGAGACGTACTTCACGTTCTCCTACAGCCCCGTCCCCGACGACGACGGGCGCGTGGGCGGCGTGCTCAACACGGTGCAGGAGACGACCGAGCAGATCCAGGACAACCGGCAGCTCCGCATGCTGCGCGATCTCGCGGCGCGCGCCGCGGACGCGAAATCGGCCGAGGTGGCATGCCGCACGGCCGCCGAGATCTTCGCGACGAACGAGGCGGATCTGCCGTTCACGTTGCTCTACCTGGCCGACGGGCGCGAAGGCGAAGCGCGGCTCGTCGGCGAGAGCGGGCTCGCCCGATACGAGGGCCCGGGCAAACCCGCGAGCGTGCCGATCCGGGGCGATACTTCGCGAGCCGCGTGGCCGCTCGCCGAAGCGGCGCGCGCGGGGCGCGAGGTCGTCGTGGACGACCTCGCCGGAAGGTTCGGCGCGCTTCCCGGCAGCCGCTGGGGCAGCCCGCCGGCGCGCGCGATCGTTCTGCCTCTCGTGCGCACCGGGCAACCCGAGCCGTATGGCTTTCTCGTGGCGGGCGTGAGCCCGCATCGCCTGCTCGACGATCGGTACTGCGGTCTCTTCCGGCTCTCGGCCGATCAGGTCGTCACGACGATCGGCAACGCCCGCGCCCACGAGGAGGCGCGCGCGCACGCCGAGGCGCTCGCCGCGATCGATCGCGCGAAGACGACCTTTTTCAGCAACGCGAGCCACGAGCTGCGCACGCCGCTCACGTTGATCCTCGGGCCGGTCGAGGACGCGCTCGCCTCGGGCGCGGGGACGCTCGGCGGCGAGGCCCTGCGGTGGGTGCATCGGAGCACGATGCGGCTCGCGAAGCTCGTGAACGCGCTGCTCGATTTCTCGCGGATCGAGGCCGGTCGCGTGCACGCCGCCTACGAGCCGACCGATCTCGCGGCGCTGACGATCGATCTCACGAGCGCGTTTCGTTCGGCCTTCGAACGCGCAGAGCTCGCGTTCGAGGTCGATTGTCCGGCGCTCTCCGAGCCGGTCTTCGTCGACCGCGACATGTGGGAGAAGATCGTGCTGAATCTGCTCTCGAACGCGCTCAAGTTCACGTTCGAGGGGAAGGTGCGCGTGGCGCTGCGGGCGGCGACGAGCCACGTGGAGCTCACGGTCGAGGACACGGGCACGGGCATCGCCGAGGAGGAGCTGCCGCGCCTCTTCGATCGGTTCCACCGCATCCAGGGCGCGCGAGCGCGCACGCACGAGGGCTCGGGTATCGGGCTCGCGCTGGTGCAGGAGCTCGTGCGGCTGCACGGAGGGCGCATCCAGGTCGCGAGCGAGCTCGGCAAGGGTACGAGGTTTTTGGTGGTGATCCCGCTCGGCGCGGCGCACCTGCCCGCCGATCGCGTGCGCGCCGAGCCCGCGCCGGCCTCGAGCCGGTCCGGCGCGGTGGCGCCGTACGTGGAAGAGGCGCTGCGGTGGCTGCCGGGCGCGGACGCGGGAGGTGTCGACGAGGCGCCGAGCTCGCAGTGTTTCCTGCCGGAGCCTTCGATCGGCGCGCTCGCTCCGAAACCGAATGCGCGCATTCTGCTCGTGGACGACAACGCGGACATGCGCGCGTACGTCGGGCGCATCCTCGGCGAGCACTGGAAGGTGGAGGCGGTCGCGGACGGCGCGGCGGCGCTCGAGGCCGCGCGCGCGTCGCGGCCGGACCTCGTGCTCACGGACGTGATGATGCCGAACCTCGACGGCTTCGGGCTGTTGCGCGCGCTGCGCGACGACGCGGCGCTCTGCGACGTGCCGGTGATCATGCTCTCGGCGCGCGCGGGCGAAGAATCACGCGTCGAGGGGCTCCAGGCGGGCGCGGACGATTACCTGCCGAAGCCGTTCTCGGCGCGCGAGCTCGTGGCGCGGGTCGCGGTCCATCTGCAGCTCGCGGAGCTGCGGATGAGCGCGGTGCGCGAGCGGGCGAAGATGCAAGCGCTCTTCATGCAAGCGCCGGTGGCGATCGCGTCGCTGCGCGGGCCGCGGTACGTCTTCGAGCTGGCGAATCCGCGCTACGAGGCGATGGTGGGCAAGGAGCACCTGGTGGGTCGGGCGTACGTCGAGGTGTTTCCCGAGCTCGCGGATCACGAGATCATGGACACCATCGCTCGGGTCTACACGACCGGTACGCCGTACGTGACGGACGAGCAACGGCTCGACATCAATCGCGGCAGCGGCCACGTGGAGGAGTCGTACTTCAGCTTCAACCTGTGCCCGGTGCGCGGCGCGTTCGGGGAGCCGGACGGGCTCTTGTGCGTGGCCGTCGACGTGACGGAGCGAGTGCGAGCCCGCAAGCGCCTGGAAGAGGCGATGAAGGAGCGGGGAGAGCTGCTCGTGCGAGAGCAGGAGGCGCGGCGGCAGGCGGAGTCGGCGAACCGTTCGAAGGACGAGTTTTTGGCGATGCTGGGGCACGAGCTGCGCAATCCGCTCGCGCCGATCACGACGGCGCTGCACTTGATGCGGATGCGCGCCGGCGACGCGGCCGCGCGGGAGCGAGCGGTGATCGAGCGGCAGGTGAAGCACCTGGCGCAGCTCGTGGACGATCTCCTGGACGTCTCGCGCATCACGCGGGGCAAGGTGGAGCTGAAGATGGAGCGGATCGAGATCGCGGAGGTGGTGGCGAAGGCGATCGAGATGGCGAGCCCGCTCCTCGAGCAGAGGCGGCACCACCTGACGGTCGAGGTGCCGTCGCGGGGTCTCGTGGTGGACGGGGATGGGACGCGCCTCGCGCAGGTGATGTCGAATCTGCTGACGAATGCCGCGAAGTACACGGAGTCGGGCGGGCAGATCGCGGTGGAAGCAGAGCGGTGGGGGCGCGACGTGGAGATCCGGGTGCGCGACAATGGAATCGGGATCGACCCGGACGTGCTGCCGACGGTGTTCGATTTCTTCGTGCAGGACAGGCAGGCGCTCGATCGGGCGCAGGGGGGACTCGGGCTCGGTCTGGCAATCGTGCGGAATCTGGTGACGATGCACGGGGGGACGGTGTCGGCGCGGAGCGAAGGGAAGGGGAGGGGGAGCGAATTCACGGTGCGGCTACCGGGGGCGGCGGGGCTCGCGGAGGTGGAGGCGACGAGCGCGCGGGTGAGGGCGCCGATGAAGGCCGGAGCCGGGGACGGGCATCGAATTCTGGTGGTGGACGACAACGAGGATGCGGCGGCGCTATTGGCGGAGTCGCTGGGGAGCTTGGGGCATCAGACGCGGGTGGCGTCGGATGGGCCGTCGGCCTTGCGGGTGGCGGAGAAGTTTCGGCCGGACATTGCGCTGCTCGATATCGGGTTGCCGGTGATGGATGGGTACGAGCTGGCGCATCGATTGCGGGAGCGGCCGGAGCTCACGAGGTTGCGGTTGATCGCGGTGACGGGATATGGGCAGGAGTCGGATCGGTCGCTCTCGCGCGAGGCAGGGTTCGACGCGCATCTGGTGAAGCCGGTGCAGTTCGACCGGCTGGCGAGGCTTTTCGAGGAGCTGTTCGGGCAGGAGGGGGAGGCGGAGTAGCCAAAAAGCGGCTAGAATGCCGTCCAGAACCGGCTTCGCTTCGTCTGCGCGCTCCCTCGCGCGTCCTGTCCTTCCTTCTTGTCCGGCCCGAACGCGACGCCGAGGACGAACGAGCCGCGGAAGAAGTATTCGTCTTCTTCCAGCCGCTTTCCCGTCGAGGTCTGCTCCCAGGTGACCCCGTGGGGCGTGAAATCGAACTGGAGGCCAATCACGAAGAAGTCGAGGATGAACGCCGTGCGGAGCCCGGTGGTGAACGCGACGTCGTGGTTGTCGACGATCTTGTAATCGGGCACGTTCACCGTCTGGAGATCGAGCGGGAAACGCGCGCCGAAGAAGGGCCGGAGCTCGAAGATGTCCGCGAACTTGATGGACCAGCTCCCGTGCACGGCCGGCCCGAGGTACCGATACGTGCCGTAGGTGCCCGCATAATTGACGCCATAATCGAACGTGCCGCCCAGGCAGATGGCGTCGAGGAGCCGGAGCTCCAGCGTGCCGCCGACCCCGGCCTCGGTCCCGGCGCCGCCGTGGACCGTCGCGACGAACCGATGGCCCTTGTCACGGGCCGAAGCCGCAGGCAAGAGCGCGAAGAAGCCGAGCAGCGCGGACGCGATTTGCGCAAATCGAAGTCGAGTCATGGGAACACCTCCATCGGGCCGTTCGTTCCGGGATGCGGAAAGGAAGCTCGTCCCAAGAATGGAGGTGAGCGCGACCCCAGCGACGCTCATCCGACGAGCCGTGGAATCCCGCCGACGAGAGGCGCCCTGGGGGCGACGAGGCGCGGCGGCCCGGAGGCCAGCCGGAGAGGTCATTTCATCACGTCACCTCGAGGTGGGTCTCGGGCCGGGCTGCTTTTCCGCCGGAATGCACGGGAGCTCGACGATGGATCGGGTTCCATCGGGGGAGGATTCGAGCCGCAAGGCGGCGCCCTCGTATTTGAGCGCGAGGCGCCTCCGGACCGCGTGCAGGCCGAACGCGCCGGAGCGCGGGGGCGCCTCGGGGACGCCGGGGCCGTTGTCCTCGATCGTGCAGACGAGGCGTGCGGCGGCCTGGTTTTCGGCGGGAGTCACGGAGGCGCGGACGAGCACGGTGCCGCCGCCGCCGCGTCTCCGCAGGGCCCCGTGCTTGACGGCATTTTCGACGAGCGGCTGGAGGAGGAGTCGCGGGAGGAGGACGTCCTCGGCGGGGCTCTCGATGTTCCACTGGAAGCGGAGGGAGCCGGCGTGGCGCGATTCGAGGATGTCGGCATAACGGCGGAGCCACGCGATCTCCTCGTCGAGCGTTTGCATTTCGTCGACGTCGTGGAGGGCGTCGCGGAGGAGATCCCCGAGGCAAGCGAGGAGGCGGCGGGCTTCGCGGGGATCCTGCGTGACGAGGCCGGCGATGGCGTTGAGGGTGTTCAGGAGGAAATGGGGCTCGAGCTGGGCGCGGAGATGCGCGAGCTCGGCCGCCGCGCGGAGCTGTTCGGCCTCGAGCTTGAGCTTTTCGGTTTCGAGGGCGCGGAGGCGCGCGTCCTCGGCCGCGAAAGGATACACGAACGCGAGGGCCCAGACGGCGCACATGATGAGGCCATAGATAACACCGAAGGCCGCGAGGATGCTGTAGGGGGCCCTGCGCTCGGGCTGCATGCCGAGGCTCGGGAAGCTCAGGGCCACGCAGACGATGGCCAAGGTGGACGTCGCGCCGACGACGGCGGCGACGAGGAGGCTGACGAGGAGGGTTCGCCCCGAGGCGAGTCGTCTCCGCGTGGCCCAATGGAAGCTGGCGGAGAGGGCAAACATGAGGAGAGGGACGGTGACGAGGAGGAAGGTAATGCGGAGGGCGATGTCGCTGGCGGGCTGGCGGCTGACGGCGGAGGGGAGGATCTGGAGGACCATGACGCCGAAGACGACGGCGGTGCCGACGGCCCAGCGTCTCCAGCCGAAGAATTGGGTGTAGAGCGGGGAGGTGCTCACCACGTTGTCGGGCTCGCGCATGACGGGAGAGTAGACGGATGCCCGCGCGCCCGGAAGGCGAAAGACCGAGGCCCAGCGAAACGGCTCAAGCGCTGGCGCTCAATCTTGCAGACTCGGCCGTCGGCACGGTGAAATGGAACGCGCTGCCATGTCCAGGCTCGCTCTCGACCCAGATCCTCCCGCCATGCGCCTCGACGATGCCCTTGGCGATCGCCAGGCCCAACCCTGACCCGAGCCTCGCGGTCTCCTTGGCCTGCCAGTAACGCTCGAAGAGGTGGGGCATCTGCGCTTCGGGGATGCCAGGGCCGGTATCCGAGACGCAGACCTCGATGTAGCGCCCCGAATGACGGGCGTGGACCGTGACGATCCCCCCCTCCGGCGTGAACTTGATCGCATTGCCCAGGAGATTCGAGAAGACCTGCAAGATCCGATCGTGATCCGCGAGGATTCGCGGGAGGTCGGGCTCGAGCTCCTGCACGACGTGAATCGATCTCGCCGCGCTGAGGGCTTCGATGGACTCGCAGCAGATGTCGATGATCGCCCGAACATCGTGGACGTCGGGCTCGACGGTGAAGGTCCCCGACTGGATCTTGGCGAAGTCCAGGATGCTCATGATCAACCGTTGCATGACCATGGCCGAGCGGTCGACGCTGTCCGCTATCTTCGGTAGCCGTGCCTTCACGTCCGGATCGATGGTGCGTAGTTTCTTCAGCAAACGCGCGTTCATGAGGATGGCCGAGAGCGGATTCTTCAGATCGTGCGACACGATGGCGACGACGTCCTCCCGCGTTCGAATCGCTTCGCGGAGCTGCATTTCGATGTTCTTTCGCGCCGTGACGTCGCGGATGATCGCGGTGACCTGCAGCTCGCCGTCGACGATCACCGGGCTCAGGGAAACGTCGATGGGAAACTCGCTGCCGTCTCTTCGTGCCGCGTAAAGATCGAGGCCCGCGCCCATCGGACGAGCGTGAGGGGACGCGACGTATTCGGTCCTGTGACCGACGTGCCGTTCCCGGTACCGCTCGGGGAGCAACATCTCCACCGGCCGATCGATCATCTCTCCGGGCTCGTAACCGAACAGGGACTCGATCTGCTTGTTCACGAGCTTGATGCGCCCCCGAGCGTCGACCACCACGATCGCGTCGTGCGCGCTCTCCACGAGGCTTCGATAGCGCCTCTCGGCGACCTCACGCGCGCGCTCCGCCCGTTTTCGTCCGCTGATGTCGCGAACGAAGCTCAAGAGCCTCCCGTCGGGAGAGAATTTCGCGCTGACCTCGACCGGCAGGTAACTGCCGTCTTTCTTCCGCAGCTCCCATTCGGCGACGTCGACGGTTCCAGGCTCCGAGAGGCGCTGCGTGGCTGCCTCGAAACGCGACGTGGCGTCGGGCGGAATCATGTCGAGGAGCGCCGTCCCGACGAGCTCGTCCCTGGAGAAACCGAGCATCCCGCACCCTGCGCCATTCACGTCGATGCAGCGCCCCGCCGTGTCGGCGACGAAGATCCCGTCGGCGGCGAGCTCGACGAGATCACGATACCTCTGCTCGCTGCGTCGAAGAGCCTCCTCGCTCGTTCTCTTTGCGGTGATATCCTCGTGCACCGCGACGAGGACGAGCCCGTGCTCGGGGTGGTGGAACTGCGACGCCGTGGCCCGACACCAGAACGGCGTTCCGTCCTTCCGAACATTCTGGATTTCGTAGGTCACGACGGTTTGCGCGAGAATGATCGACACGAGCCGGCGCGCGGCCTCCTGCGAGTCTCCGGGGACGTCCTCGAAATTCAGGATCGAGACGTGCCTCCCGATGAGCTCTCCGTGAGCATATCCGAACATGGCTTCGAATTTCGGATTGGTGTGGACGATCGATCCATCGGAGGCCTTCACGAGGCACGTTCCTTCGGCCATGTTGTGCAGGATCTCCGCTTGAAGAGCCACCTGCTGCGTGCGCTGCTCGACCCGCCTCTCGAGCTCGGCGTTGGCCTCTTTCAGCGCCTCTTCCGCGAGCTTCCTCTGCGTGATGTCCTCGACGAACATCAGAATTCCGCCGATCACGTCGCCGTCCTCGTGCCAGGGGCGAACCTCCCACCGGATCCACGTGATGGTGCCATTGGCTCGCTCGAAACGATCCTCTTCGCAGCGCTCGACCGCGCCGGCGAGACAGCGACGGTGCACCTCTTTCCAGTGGTCTGGTATCTCGGGGAAGACCTCGTAATGAGTCTTGCCGACGCATTCCACCTTCTCCAGGCGAAAGTCGGAGATCCATCGACGGCTCACCCAGAGGTACCTCATGTCCCGATCGAACATCGCGACGGCCCCGGAGGCGTGGTCGATCATGAGCTTCAGGTGATAGGCGGCCTTCTCCCGCGCGTCGTCCAGTCGATTGAGCTTCTCCGAGGTCCGCCATATGATGGCGGACAGGATCGTCGTTCCGAACGCGACGACGACCGCGAGCGAGAAGCTCAGATCGAAGATCTCCCGGGTACCCCCGAATTGAACGAGGAGGCCGAGCATCACCAGCGTCAGGATGGACGCTGGCAGGAGTCGTTTTGCCAGGAGGCCCCCGGACTTGCCGCTCACGAAAACGGACATGACGCCGACGCGCGGTCGGGCGAAGAGCAGGCCAAGCGAGAGCAGCGTGAACGCGAATTCGGTGTGAATGGCCACGGAGGAGTGGCGAAAAAAACTGGCCATTGCGCGGGCGTCATAGAGATATATCAGCAGGCCCAGCATGGAGAGGAACAGGCACGGGAGCACGGGGATTTGCCACAGCCAGCTCCAGCGCTTGGAGACCTGCATGGCGATGAGCGCCAGGCCCAGCAAAACGAATCGCAGCGCCGTGATCGGGGCCATTCGCCCCGGCGGGTTCGGGAAATGGGTGGAGTCCCGATCGACGACGAGCGCCTCGTCGATACGAAGATCGACCGCCCACAGGTACTGTGCGAGCGTCGCGCCGGCCAAGCAGAGCACGAAGCCCCCGCAGAACAAGAGGAGGATGGTTTTCTCTTTCGAGCGAACGCCGGCCCTTTCTTTGGCATGGAGCAGGAGGAGGGCGAGCCCCATCGACGCGAACGAAGCCGCCGTGTTCACCTTCATCGACGGGTAGCGCATGACGATGCGCTTCAGCACCTCCACGTCGAAGACCCAGCCCACGATCACGGACACCGCGATCACGAGCACGGCCCCCCCGAATGCCATCGACGCTTTCTGGTACGAAGCGATGAGCCGTCTGCGAGATTCGGTGTCGTCCTTCGTGCACATCGCCTCCCCCCAATGAACTGCGGCTCCAGCTAGTCTGGAACACGGCTGTCGTCCGCGGGGCAGCGATGCGACGATCGCTGCCGCCCGAACGACACGCAGAACTCGCCTGTCTCCTCAGCGTGACCGATCCGGACCCCTGGAGACCGGCGCTCGAGCACCGCAGGCCGCTCGTGTCTCGTACGGAGGTTCTGGGGTCGCTTCGACATGACCGGTACGGTATGTCGTAGCACGTCGGTCGTTGTCGTATCGTCGATTTGCCCGCTTCTCGGGCGCAGATTCGCTCGCGGGCGACGGCGCGACGGTTCAGGTCGCTCTGGAATTCGACGCTGGGGAGGACGATCCCGCTCGCTTGGCAGGCAACGGAGCAGGCGAGGCGGCTCGGGGAGGAGCGATGACGCCCAGGACCGACGTCATTTCGGCGTTGGAATGGTCACCTGACAGTTTTTCGCGGGCGTCAACCACTTGATCGCATTCAGCCAGAACAGCTCGAGCTGGTATTCCGGGTGCTCCGTCCACTCACTGTCGTACGTGATCCACTCGTCGCCCCACATGAGCACGTGACCGCTACCCACTTCCTGGGCCTTGAGCAAGTCGTGCCCTTGCTCCGTGGCGAGCGTCTGCCCCGTCCCCTCGACCGGATACCCATTGTCGACGCCGATCCTCGTCACGCCGTTCGTCACGGGATGGGTCACCCAGTTCGTGACGGGGATGGTCGCTCCGCCGTTCTTCGGGAGAATTTGCTGCGCGCCATAGCTCATGCCGAAGGCTCCGAGCAACGTATTCACGTTCGTCCGCTCGGCGGGGTCGGCATACCCGATGAGCGTCATGAAGCCGCCTCCTGCCTTGACCCACTCGCTCAAGGCCTCGACCTCGGCGGTCGAATACGTCCGGCCGAGCTCGCTCAAATTCTGCGCCACGATGACCTGATATTTGTCGAGCAGGTCCTTCGTGAGCACCTGATCGTTCAGGGAGACGGCCCCGTTGTCGCTCCGGGTGTCGAGCCACGTGGCGAACACGTCGCCATTGCCCCAGACGCCGGCCAGCCCGAGCGTCGCGATGCGCAGACAATCGCAGATGCCGTCGTTGCCCACGTCGACGTTGTCGATCGTCCCGTCGTTGTCGTTGTCGATGCCGTCGCAAACCTCGGGCCCGCCGGCACCACCACCCCCCGTGCCATTCCCCGCGCCGCCACTTCCGACGAAAGCTCCCCCGACGTTCTCGCCGCCTTGTCCTGCGCCGCCTTGTCCCGCGCCGCCTTGTCCCGAACCGGTCGAGCTCGAGCCGGCGCCGGATCCGCCGGTCGAAGTACCGCTGCCTTGTCCGCAGCCAGAGGCGAGCACGAAAATGACGGTGGCGAGCTGGAGAGCATAAGAACGTTGCATTCCGCCAGTATAATCGGTGATAGGTACGGCGCGCAATCCCGATACGTGGGGGGCTCGCACCTTCCGCCCCCTGCTCTCTTGCCCCCGCGCGAAAACTCGGCGAGCATGCCTCCCATGCGCAGGAAGAGCGCCGTCCTCGGCACCGTCCTCCTCTCGTCGCTCGCCCTGGCGATTTCCTGCGCTCCTTCCAGCGGCACCCCCGATCCGCCCCCGAAGACCGCCGCCCCCGCGGACGATCCCGCCCGCGACCGCACCTTCGCCACCTTGCCTCAATCCAAGCTCGACCTCGCTCCGGCCGAGACCGTCCTGAAAGGAAAACACCGCGGCAAGGAGCTCGCGGATGGCAGCGAGTGCGAGGGGTGCCACGCCGACGTCGCCGCGGCCTTCCGCGGCAGCGCGCATGCGTTCGCCTCGTTCAACAACCCGGTTTACCGGGCCGCCGTCGATCGGTTCCGCGCCGACGTCGACCACGCGAAGAGCAAGTTCTGCGGCGGTTGTCACGACATCTCCCTCCTCGTCGACGGCGCCATGGACAAGGCCGTCGAGCCCTCGGATACCCGCGCCCACGCCGGGATCGGGTGCCGCACGTGCCACGGCATCGAGGAGGCGCGCATCGACGGAAACGGGAGTTATACGCTCACCGCCGAGCCGTTCCCCATGCCCACGCAGAGCGATCCGAGGAGCATCGCGGCGCATAAAGCCCGCGCCGCGAGCCCCGCGCTTCGGACGACAGCGCTCTGCGCGAGCTGCCATCGGGCCTTCTTGAACGAGGGGACTGGAAACGCGCATCACCTCATCGGGCAGGACGACATGACGCCGTGGCAACAATCGGTGTTCGCCGGCTCGCGCGTGCACGTGCTCGACGAGGAGGTGCCCGAGCAGGATTGCCGGGGCTGCCACATGCCGCGGATCCGCGCCGACAGGGGCGATCCTGTGGCGAAGGACGGGAAGATCGCGTCGCACGCATTTCTCGGCGGGCATACGTGGCTCGCGGCGATGCGAAGGGATCCGGACGTCCTCGCGAAGACGCGCGCTTTCCTCGAAGGATCCGTCTCCATCGATATCGCCGCCGTCATCGGCGCGGATGGGCATCGGACGTTGCCCGCCGACGGGGCGCCCCTCGCGGCGGGCGAGCGGGTCGTGCTCGCGGTGACGCTGCGCAATGAGCGTGTGGGGCACAGGTTCCCGGGCGGGACGATGGACGCGGCGGATGCGTGGGTCGAGGTCGAGGTGCGCGACGCGAGCGGCGCGCTCGTGGCCGAAGCGGGGCTCGACCACGAGGCGACGGGCGACGATCCGACGGCGCATCGGCTGCGCGCATTGCAGGTCGGCGACGATGGAAAACCGCGGCTCGAACGGCAGACGGAGCAATTTCGGGCGCCGGTCTTCAATCACACGATCCCGCCGCGGGGCGCGCAGGTCGTCGAATACGGGCTCGAGACACCCGCCGGCGTGGCGTTCCCGCTCCGGGTGATCGCGCGATTGCGGCACCGGACGCGCAGCTTGCCGGTGTTTCACGCGGCGTGCGAGGCGTCGAAGAGCCAGCGCGGGAAGGCGTTTCGCGGCGCGGGATTCGATCTCGACGGCTGCACGCCCGAGCCCGTGACGAAGGTGGCCGAGACCGAAGCATGGATCGGGCCGGGATCGGCCGGGCGGAAGCCGGAGAAGGCGGGCAAGCCGACGTGGCGGAGGCTTCACGATCACGGGCTCGGGATGATCGGGGCGCTCCAGGAGCGGCGTGACGAGGCCGGGCCGAGCCTGGTCGCGGCGCTCGCGGAGGCAGAGGCCGCGGGCGAGGCGAGGCCGAAGGCGGTGGTGATGGCGGCGCTCGCCTTGCTCGCGAGCCGGCAAGGGCGCGTGGACGAGGCGATGGTTTGGCTCGACAAGCTCACGCCGCTCGCGCCGGATCACCCGGCGATTCCGTATCTGCGCGGCGAGGCGCTCTCGCAGGTGTGGCGATTCGAGAAGGCGGCGCCGCCGCTCGCCGAGGCGGCCGAGCGCGCGCCGGGCGACGACGCGGCGTGGGTGATGCTCGCCGTCGCGCGGGGGAGCGCGGCCGATGCGCGGGGCGCGCTTTCGGCGGCGCGGCGAGGGCTCGTGGTCCAGCCGCGGGATCACGATCTTTTGCGCGTGCAGGCGCTCTCGCTGTCGGCGCTGTCGGCGCCCGAGGCCGAGGTCTCGGCGGCGTGGGAGGCGTGGCAGAAGGTGCGGCCCGCGGACGTGATCCCGCGGGTGAAGGCGAAATGCAGCCGCGACGTGCCTGGATGCGCGCTCGAGCGGAGCCCGGTGCACGTGCATCCGCTTCGAATGCGGCGTTAGGCGGGCAAAGATTCGAGCAGCGCCCACATCCGCGCATGCACCGGCACGCGGAAAAGATAACTCTCGCGGAGCCCCCGATCGGCGATCTTCTCGGCCCGCGCCTCGGTCTCTCGTCGCATGCGGAGGAGCAAGGCGCGGGCCTCGTCCCGCCGCCCGAGCGTGTCGAGCGCCTGCGCCAGGACGACCGCGAGCGCGACGCGCCGGCGGTGATCCATCCCCTCGGGCACCTCGCCGCGCGAAAGCGCCTCCACGCAGAGGCCCCGCGCCTCGTCGGCCCTTTCTGCGGCCAGGCGTACCGCGGCGCGGACGTTCGCGTGCCAGAGCTCCGCGACGGGTATGCCCTTCACGGCCGGCTCGTACGCCGCGAGCGCCGCCTCGACGCCGTCGAGATCCCCGCCCGCGACGCGCGCTTCGAGGATCGAAAGGCGCGCATGCAGGCCCATCACGCCCTCGTCGAGCGCGTCCGCCTCGTTCACCACGGCCTCGCCGAGGCGAATGCCCTCCGCGAGCGCGCCCTGATCGAGGGCGATCCACGCGAGCACGCACCGGCCCATCAAGGTCGCTTGGCTCCCGGGCGACGACGCGGCGAGCGCGCGCTCGACGATCGCTCTCGCCTCCTCGAATGCGCCGAGCGCGAGGAGAATCGAGCCCACGTGCATCTCGGCGTTGGGAAAGTAGCGCAGATCGCCGGCCTCGCGGAAGCCGATCACGCTCAGGCGGTGGAGTTCGAGCGCGTTCCACAAGTCCTGCTCGACGTGGTGCGCCCAGTACCCTTGCGCGTGCGCGAGCCACGCCATGACCGAAGGATTCTCGATCGCGAGGCCGATCGAGAAGTGCTCCATGCGGCGCAGGTAAAGCTCGGCCGCGCCGTGCTGGCCCGTGAGGAGCAGCGTGTTCACGGCCATCGCGAAGGCCCAGGCGAGCGCGGGGATCGCCTCGGGATGGGGCTCGACGCGGAGGAGGTCGTCCATGGCCTCGCCGATGACGTCGAAGCGGCGGAGCATGAGGCCATTGCTGATGACGCCGCCGAGCGCGCGCGCGTGGCTGAGGCTGCCGGGCTCGGCGAGGAAGAGCGCGACCTGCGCCGCCTCGTGCGCCCGGACGTACTGGCAGCTCCAGGTCCAGGCCTCGCTCTGGATGGCCCGGAGCACGGCCGCGTCCGTGCCGGTGGCGCCGAGCCCGAGCGCCGCGTCGGCGAGCGAGACCGCGGCCTCGGTGTCGCCCGCGGCGAGGGATTGCTCTGCCGCCCGCACGTAATACCCGATGGCCCGACCCGCGTCGCCGGCGCGGCCGAAATGCTCGGCGAGGACCTTGGGATCGTTCTCCCCGGCCGAGAGGAGCCACGCGCCGGCCCGCGCGTGCGCGAGGGCGCGATCGCGCTCCGTCAACGTCGCATAAGATCCCTCCTGGATGAGGGAGTGCCGGAACGCGTATTCGGTGCGCCCCGAAAAACGGCTCGTTTTCCGGCGGAACGCGAGCTCGCGTGCTTCGAGCGAGGCGAGCACGGTGGTGACGGATTCGACGGGTTCGTCGGCGACCGCGGCGAGGCCGTCCGCCCAGAAAGCCTCGCCGAAGACGCTGGCGACGCGCAGGAGGCGCCGTTCTTCGGGGACGAGCGCGGCGAGGCGCGATTCGACGAGGCCGAGCGCGGTCTCGGGCACCTCGCCGCCGCGGCCCTCGGCCACGGCGCGCACGAGCTCCTCCAGGTAAAACGCATTGCCGCCGGCCCGCGCGACGACGCGGTCGAGCTCCTCGGACGAGATGCGCTCGCCCACGTAATGCCGTACGAGCTCGGCCGCCGCGCGGCCCGCGAGCGCGCCGAGGCGAATCTCCTGCAGCTCTCGTTGCTCCCACAGCCGCGGAAAACTCTGCCGCACCTCGGGCCGCCCGAGCGCGAGCACCGCGAAAGGGCGATGTTCCAGGGCGCGGAGCGCGGCGTCGACGAGCTTGATCGAGGCTGCGTCCCCCCATTGCAAGTCCTCGAGCACGAGGAGGCGCGGCCGGGCCGAGAGCTCGGCCGCGAGGAGGTCGAGGTACGCCTCGCGAATGCGATCGGCCATGAGCGCCGCGCTCTGCCGCGCGGCCCGGAGCTTGGGGCTCTGGTCGTCGGGGTAGGGAATGCCCACCATCTCGCCGAGGAATTCGAGGACGTGCCTCTGCCGATCGGGCGCGAGGTGCTCGCCGAACGTGTCTTCGAGCTTCTGGCGGCGCACGGCGAAGGGCTCGCCGGACGTGATGCGGGCCGTGCGTTGCAATGCCGCGGCGATGACCGCGAACGGCGAACCCCGCCCGAGGAGGTCGCCTTGGCCAATCTCGACGATGGCGTCCGGCCAGGCGGCGGCAATGCGCATTTCGATCTCGCGGCGCAGGCGTGATTTCCCCATGCCCGCCGCGCCGACCACGAGCACGGCCCGCGCGCTGCCCTCCTCGAAGCTCGCGTGCACGAGCTCCTCGACCATCCGGAGCTCGCGATCGCGGCCGATGTAAGGGCTCGGGCGCCCGAGGAGCGTGCGCGCGTCCTCCGGGGCCTCGCGTTCGCCTTCGAGGACGAAATCACCCGACGAGAGCGCCACGGCGAACCGGCCGTCGAGCAGCGCCGCCGTCACCTCGTCCATGAGCACCGAGCCATGCGGATGGCGCTCGCCGTCCTTCAGGAGCACGACGGCGCGATCGGCGACCATGCCGATCGGGGCTCTCCCGTCGGCCTCGCCGAGGCCCGTGACGAGGGCGATCGCGCTCGGGGGCAAGAGCGGACGGAGCGCCAGGGCGGCGCGCGCGGCGCGTATGGCGAGGTCGCTCGCGCTTCCTTCGCCGGAGAGGGTGACGAAGAGCGCGCCGTTCGCGAGCGCCGAAGCATGCGCGCCGAATGGGCGCACGGCGTGCTCGATCGCGGTGACGCGAATGTGCGCCCGCTCCTCGGTCTCGACGTACGGGACCACCTCCGGCGCGTGGGGCAGGGCCGCGACGATGGAGAAGAGCCGCCTCTCCGTGTGCCCGAGATCCGCGCGTCCGGGCGGCGGGCGCAGCGAGGCGCGCCCCGCGTCCATCGATTCGAGGGCGCGCGCCACGGCGCCCGCGTCGTGGGGCCTCTCGTCCGGGTCCTTGGCGAGCAGGCTCGCGACGAGCTCGTCGAGCGCGCGGGGCGCCTCGGGCCGGAGGTCCTTGAGGCGCGGCGCCTCCTCGAAGAGCAGCCTCGCGAGCAAGGCCATCACGTGCGTGCCCTCGAACGCGGGCCGCCCCGTCACGCACTCGAACAGCACGGCGCCGAGCGAGAACAGATCGGCGCGACCATCGACCCGGGCCCGGTCGCCGCGCGCCTGCTCGGGGGCCATGTACCCCGGCGTGCCGATCGCCGCCCCGGAATCCGTGACCCGCCGCGACGTGGTCACCCTCTGCGCAATGCCGAAATCGATCAATCGGACTTCCTCGACCGAGGAGCCGAGGAGCAGCAGGTTGCTCGGCTTGATGTCGCGGTGGATGACGCCGTGGTGGTGCGCGGCCTCGAGCGCCCGCGCCACGCGCGCGCCGAGCGTGATGGCATCCGCGAGCGGCAGCGGCCCGCGGGTGAGGCGCGCCGCGAGGTCCTCGCCTTCGAGCCATTCCATGGCGAGCCAGCGCCCGCCGAGGCCCATCGAGCCATGCGAGACGTAGCGGACCACGTGCGGGTGGCGGAGCCCGGCGAGGCTCCGCGCCTCGTGATCGATGCGCCGCGCCATCTCGGCGTCCTCGTCGTGCACCAGCTTGAGCGCGACCCGGAGCCCTGTGTGTCGATCGAGCGCCCGGTAGACCGTGCCCATGCCCCCGGAGCCTGCGACCCGCTCGATCACGAACCTATCGTCGACCAGGTCCCCCGCGGAGAGCCGCATTCCGCGGCACATGTACCGCTCTCGGGACAAGACGACAAGATCAAGAAAGGAGCGGTATGCGCACCGCTTTTCGTTCTGAAAAAACGGAATCGGTCAGGACGCGCGCGCGGTCACGGCGGCGCGGCTCTTCGGGAGCGTGACGGTGAAGGTCGATCCCTCGCCGGGCAGGCTCGCGAGCGAGATGGCGCCGCCGTGGGCCTCGACGATCTGGCGCACGATGTAGAGGCCGAGGCCGAGGCCGCCGTAATGGCGGGACGAGACCGCGCGCTCGAATCGGTCGAAGATGTGCGCCTGCCGGTCCTCGGGGATGCCGATCCCGCGATCCTCGACGCAGAGCCACGCCTGCGAATCGTCGCCCGAGGCCCGCACGCGGACGGGCTTGCCGGCGCCGTACTTGAGCGCATTGCCGAGCAGGTTCGTCACGACCTGGCGCAGCCTCGCCCGATCCCACATGCCCCGCACCGGGCGCTCCGCCTCGACGACGAGCGAGCCGCCCGTGCGCGCGATCTCCTCGCGCAGCTCGCCGGCCGCCTCGCGCGTCAGGGCCGCGAGATCCACCTCTTCGAGCTCCAGATCGAGGTGGCCGGCTTCGAGGCGCGAGACGTCGAGCAGCCGGTCGATGAGGTGCAGCAGGTGCTTGCTTTGTCGATCGCTCGTCTCGAGCAGGCGCTCGATCAGCGGCGCGGGCATTCGATCGAGCTTGCCCGCGCGCGCATGCCGGAGGAGCGCCTCGATGCCGAGCCGGAGCGAGGTGCAAGGCGTGCGTAGCTCGTGCGAGGCGATCGACAAGAACTCGTCGCGCGCGCGGATGGCCTCCTGCGACTCCTCGTAAAGGCGCGCATTCGCGAGCGCGAGCGCCGCGTGGTGGCCGAGGTCCTCGGCGAGCGTGAGGTCGGCCGCGCAGGCCGGCGAGGAGCCGGGCATGCGGGCCAGGGTGATCGCGCCGAGCGTGCGGCCGCGCGCGACGAGCGGCACGGCGACGTACGAGGAGAGGCCGAGCGCGCGGACGAGCGCCTCGCAGCTCGGATCCCGCGTCCCGAGCGCGGCGAGACGCGCGTCCGTGGTGTCGGGGACCGCGGGGCAGAGCAGCGGCTGGCCGAAGCGGACGACGTGGGAGACGCCGCCCGGCAAATCGGGCTCGACGCGGATGGAGCCGGGTTTGGCGAGGGCCTCGCGCGCCGGATCGACGTGGGCGAGGGCGCCGAGGTGCACGCCGCCCTGGCCGTCGACGGTCCACACGGCGCACCAATCGGCGGCGAACGGGACACAAAGATGCGCGAGCCGGGTCGCCGTATCCTCGTAATCGAGCGTGCCCGAGAGGATACGCGTCGTCTCGGCGAGGAATGCGCTCCTTCGCTCGGCGCGCTCGGCGGCCGCGCGGGCGGCCTGCTCTTTTTCGAGGAGCCGATCGCGCTCTTCCTCGGCGCGCCGCCTGTCCGTGATGTCGCGGCCGAGCACGACGAGTCCGCGGCGCCGGCCGTCCGGATAAAAGAGCGGGACCTTGTAGACATCGTACGTCCGGATCGACCCATCGGGCCGCGGCACGTTCTCCTCGACGCGGGAGAGCTTGCCCGCGTCCCAGGCGACGCTGTCGGTATCCGGGCAGACGAGCAAGGCTTCGCGATAGAAGGGCGTGAACGCCGAGAGCTCGGCCTCGCTCTTGTTCTGGTAATCGACGCCTTCGAGGCCGAAGACTTCGAGCCCGGCGCGATTGACCTGCAGCCAGCGGCCCTCGCCATCCTTCATGAAAATGGGATCGGGCGAGGCCTCGATGAGCGTCCGAAGCTGCTCGGCGTTGGACATCCCTTGCTCCGGAGATGCCGCCGACTCCTCCGGCGTGTACCTGGTCAGCTCGGCGCGTGCCCCGGAAGCCGGCGCGTGCTCCTGCCGGGCCTCGCGATCCCTCGGGGCACTTCGCATCATTGCCGCCATGATCGCGCAGCCTAGCCCCTGGCGTCAGAGACGCAAGGAAGCGATGGCGGCCGGATCACGGGCGATCGAGCGGGCCCTGGGCGGATTTCCGTCGGTAGAGCCACCACGTGCCGACGTGATTCACCGGGACAATCGTGGGATCCTCGCGAAACATGCCGTCCGGCGAAGTTCGGCTGCGAACGAGGAACCAATCGAAAAACCTACCATTCTGGAGAGGCCGAAACTTGTGCGGCGTCCATTCCCATCGCGTGGGGACGTGCGGCGGGATGACGGCCGAGGGCTCGGCGCGGCTCCGATACACGAACGGCGAGGCGCCGAAGACGGCGAAATGGAAGCTGAGCCAGCCGCCCTTCTCCGCCTGCACGTAGGCCGGCAAATGGATGAAAGGGGTGTTTTTCTTGGTCGAGCCCCCGTGATCGAAGACGAGATACATGAGGCGCGGGGCGCGCGGGATGTCTTCGACGATGCGGTGGAAGTCCTCGGTCGCCCGATCGAAGACGCGGTAATTCGTGGCGATGGCGCGCGAGAGGCCGATCGGCGCGAGGGCGAGCGCGAGGACGAGCGGGGCGCGGAGCAGGGGCGCGCGGGGCAGATCGGGCAGGACGGCGAGCGCGAGGAACGCGAGCGCCGTGGCCTCGCGCGGGTAGACGTACCACCAGACGCCCTGCTGCATCGGCAGCACCAGGAACGACAGGAGGAACGCGCCCGCGCAGCCGAGGGCGAGGACGTGGCTGCCGAGGGCGAAGGACCAGGCGCGGCGGTTCCAGGTGTTCGCGCGGCCCGAGAGCGCGAACGCGACGAGCGAGATGAGCGCGACGAGCCCCACGGTGCGGTAATTCGTGACGATCGCCGCGGCCTCGTTCGCATCGTGGAAGCCGCCTTCGAAGAGGAGCGGGCGGATCTCGTCGAGACGGTGGGTATCGAAGTGCGAGAGGTCGATGGGCCCGCCGATGGCCGCGGGCCGGACGCGTGTCCACACGGCGAAGAGCGCGAGCGGCAGAGCCAGCGGCGCGAGGATCGGCCGGAAGCGCCGCGTCGCCGGGTACATCACGACGGCCGCGGCGACGACGCCAAGGGCGGCGAACGGGAAGCGGAAGACGTGCGTGAAGAAGAGCAGGACGAGGACGGCCGAGAGCGTGATCTGCCGGCGCCGCGAGGGCGCGTCGAGCAGGAGGAGCGTCACGCCGACTGCCATCGCGAAGAGGCCGAGCGCGCCGACGAAGTTGAGGAAGCCCCAGTGCGTGAGGTGGCTCCACGCGAACGGCAGGCCTGCGAGGCCGAGGAGCGGGCTCTTCTTCATGCCGTGAAAGAGCACGGCGAGGCCCGCGGGCAGGAGCGCGAGCATGGCCACGGCCGCGATCTTCACGGCCACGTACGCGGGCACGAGGAACATGAAGAGCGCGCCGAGCACGTACGAGGACATGTACGGGACCGCGAGCGGGTGCAGCTCGAACTGATCCCGCAGGTGGTAGCTCGGATCGAAGAAATGCCGCAGCGCGCCGGTCTGCGCGGCGTGGAACGGGAGATCCGTCATCGGCGCGTACCGCGCGGCCGTGAACGGGTAGGCGATCACGTAGAGGGACGCGGCCAGCGCGACGATCGCCAGAGCGGAACCGAGGGGATTCTTGTGTACGGCGGCCTCTAGCCGCTTTCCGAGACGCACGGGGGCGGCAAGTTACCACGCCCTTCGCGCTTGCCATCCGCTACCCTCCCGCGCGCATGATCCCGAGGCTCTCGCTCCGCTTGCCCCAAGGCTCGGACGGGCTGCCCGTGGCGAGCGCGCGCGAGGCGCGGATCGCCCGGGCGCTCGCCATCGTGGCCACGGCGTGGTTTTTCCTCGTCGCCGCGTGGGAGATGCTCGGGCCCGTGCTCAACGGGCACTGGGCCTCGACCGCGAGCATGGGGATCATCGCGGAGAACATGCTGCGCTGGGGGATCCCGGGCCCCGTCTGGGAGTACACCGAGGCGCGGCCCGGACCGGAGCTCTACTACTGCCACCACCCGTGGGGCATCTTTTGGGTGACGGCGTTCGTCATGAAGATCGTGGGCCGGCACGACGTCGTCTGCCGCCTCGCCGCGATCCTCCTCTCGGCCGCCACGCCGCCCTTGCTCTACGCGATCGGCCGCTCGATCTGGCGACCCGCGGCGGGCGCGGCGGCGGCCGTCGCGTTCGTCGTCCTGCCGATCACGCTGGCCTTCGCGAGCTTCAACGCGCTCGAAGTGCCGCTCATGTTCTGGTCGCTCCTCGCGATCTACGGCTGGGTGCGGCTCGTCCAGACATGGCGCAGGCGCTTCCTCTTCGTGAGCGCGGCAGGCCTCTTCATGGCGCTGCACTCGGACTGGCCGGCGTTCGTCCTCGCGGGGCAGTGGCTCGGCTTCGGGCTCCTCCGCGCCTACCTCGGCGGCCGTCGCTTCTTCGGACCGCTCCACGAGCGCCGGTATGCCGAGCTCTGGATCACCTGGGCCGTGCTGTCCGTGCTCACCGGGGTCCTCTACCTCGCGATCTTCCAGAAGGCCGGCAAGCTCGGCGATCTGCTCTCGGTCTACGGATCCCGCTCGGCGGGCAACGCGATCCCGCTCTCGGCCGTGCTCGCGAGCCGGCGGTACTGGATCGAGCTCTCGTTCACGCCGATCGCGATCCTGCTCGGCAAGATCGCGGCCGCCCTCTGCGTGCTGCGCCTGCTCCTCACGCGCGCCGAGGTCGAGCTCGCGCCGCTCCTCGTGCTCGGCATGGCGACGTTCCAGTACATCGTCTTCAAGCAAGGCGCCGACATCCACGTGTTCTGGCCACAGACGTTCGGCGCGTACTTCGCGCTCGCGATGGGCGCGCTCGTGGCCACGCTCGCGCCCGTGTTCGAGCGCCTCGCCGCCCTCGCGCGTCGCGCGCGGCGGTTGCCCGCGGGTAGCGCGCTCGAGGGCGGGCTCATCGCGCTGGGGATCCTGCTCGTGCCGCTCGTGTTCATCCTGCGCGACGGCGCGCCTGCGCTCCTCTACGCGCGGCAAACGGGCGGGCGCTTCAACGAGAAGGGAAACCTCATCGACTCGGACGGCGACAAGACCGTGTTCCTGCGATGGCTCGCTTCGCGCATCCCGCGCGACGCCACGGCCCTCCTGCACGAGAGCATGCACGCGACGTGGGCGCAGGTCTGGTCGCTCGGCGGGCGCGTGGTGAAGGTCAACCTGCCGGTGCCGACGGGGCCGCTGCCGGGGCGCGCCGGCGTGTTCGTGATGGACAGCCGTTACGTGCCGGAGGCGCAGCTCGCGGCCGTGACGAAGCGGTTTCACGTGACGGCCGTGGGCCCGTTCTGGGCCGTGTTCCCGGGCGAGGCGTTCGCGCCGATCGACGCGTACGTCTTCGAGGAGCGCGAGCCGAGCACGTTCGAGTGGCTGTTCGTGAGCGCGACGGAGCCCGCGCGTACGATCGTGCCGGACGCGCATGCGACATGGGAGCAGCGTGTGCACTGGGAGCAGGAGGCGACGCCGCCCGCGGAGCCGCCGCGGACGTTCGAACAGAAACGAATCGCGCACAACGTCGCCGTGACGCAGGGCGACGCGGCGCGGGCGGAGGCGCTCTTCGCGGAGATCACGCGCGAGCTCCGGCCGATCGGCGCGGCGTACGAGGACGGGCCCGAGATCGTGGGCGCGTCGTACCGGACGGGCGCGCGTTCGCGCCTCGACCTGTTCGTCCGGGCGTCGGGCCCGCTCGCGCCGGGGACGACGCTCACCGTGCGCTCGAAGGTCCTTGCGGGTGCAAGGTTCTCCACGACGATGCCGGATCCGACGACACGCGAGGTGGGAATGCCGCTCGTGGTGCCGGTCGAGCGGATGCGGAAGGGGTTTCTTTACGTGGATCCGGTGACGATCGTGAAGAGGCCCGGCGTGGAGGTCTTCCACGCGGCGCTGCTCGGGCGGGGGAAGTCGATGAAGCTCGCGCGGCCCGCGGGGACGAATGCGATCGAGGTGCTGCGGCTCGACTAGACGTTACTGGCAGCCCTTGCCCATGAGCGGGCCCATGCTGCCGTCTTTCTCGATGAAACGCACGTCCTCGCAGGCCTGGTTCGGCTCGCAGTCGGCATCGGCCGCGCATTCCTCGAGGCACTGCCCCTCGTTGTTCGCGAACGTGCCTGCCGGGCACGAGGGCGCGGGCGCGGCCTTTTGAGCCGACGCGGCGCCGCTGTCGACCGGCGCGGGCGTCGTGTTGCTACACCCGAGGGCGGCGCCAAAAACGAGGGCGACGAGGCCCGCGGCAAAGACGTGTTTTTTCATGGCGCTCACATGCAGCTCCAGGAGAAGTAGACCTGTTCGCCGCCCGCAAAGAGCTTCTCGTACTTGGCCGGCACCGGGGGCACGGCTTTTCCGGCGAGCTGCGGGGTGAGATCAACCGCGTTGTCGGGGGAGCCGTCCTCGAGGCCCGCTTTCACGACCTTCCCGTCCTGAATCGTGATCCATGCATCCCCGCTGCGGCCTTGCCGGTCCGCGCAGACGACCGGATGCACGAAGGTCTGCAGCTTCCACTTGTAGGCGTCCTCGGCCTCTTCTTGCCGGAACTGCCGCGCGAGCTCCTCCCGCTCCGCCGGCGTGAGCGCTGCCGCCGCGGGTTTGTCCGCCTCGGCCGACGTCTTGTCCGGCGGCGTGCTCGATGCGCAAGCCGCCAAGAGAAGCGCAAGGGTTCCTGTTCTCCAGATCATGGCGCGGTAAGAAGACAAAGCCCGTCGCGGGTGTCAAGGGTTCGCGGGGGCGACGTGCAGAGCAAGGCTGCATATCCCCCGGAGCACGACCCGCTGTGGCCGGGACGGTCGTTTCTCCTCCTTCGCGTTTGGATGATCAAACCGGCCACGCGCGGGCATTCCCTGCTAGAGACTGCCGGCGGCGGGCGCCCGCGTCTGTCGCCTGCGCGTGGAGGGGAATGCCATGAACGCTTGCGTGAAGAAGGTTTGGGGGCTTGGTGTCGGCTTCGTTTGCGCATTCGCGATGGGAGGGATCGGGTGTGTCGCTCCGATGACGACGGAGGGCACGCCCGAGGCGCTCGAAAGCGCGCCCGGCGCGGAGATCGCGTCGCTCGGCGGCGGGATGGAGCAGGTCCAGATCGAGCACGAGGATCTCGAGGTCGGCCTGCAATCGTCCGTGGAAGACGAACCCGCCGAGGAGACGGGGGAGCCGACGCTCTCGGGGGCCGAGGAGAGTGGCGCGGAGGACCCGAGCTCGGCGATGTGTTACTCGACGAGCGGCAGCTCGTTCGGCATGTCGTTCGTGTGCAATGCCCTGTGGACCAAGCTCAAGGCGTATTGCGGCATCGACGGCGTGGCCCAGTACGGCGTTTGTGATTGCTCGTGCAACAGCCTCACGAAATGGTGCTCGTGCAGCACCTACGTTTGTTGCAACGGCTAGCAGGCTGTCGATGAACTTGCTGCGCGCCCTGGATCGTCGGTCGTCGTCCTCGGAATACGCCTGTATTCCTGCGTCCTCCTCCCTAGCTCCAGGGCGCTCGCGGCGTTTCTCGCCAGCCTGCTAGGCGAGCCGGTTTCCGCGCGGCGGGAGGCCTCCGTGAGGGGGATGGTCGCACCGGGGAGGCGGGAGCGTCAACGACCGGGCGTGACAGGTGCGCGGCCCTCGGCGTTTTCCGGAGGTCCCTCGTCGCCCACCGGCAGCCGCATCGTGAACGAGGTCCCGCGCCCGGGGGTGCTGTCGACGTCGACGCTCCCGCCGTGAGCCTCCGCGACGCCGCGGACGACGGCGAGCCCGAGCCCCCAGCCGCCCGGCGACGCGCGCTCGTGGCGCGCGCGGGTGAAGGGCTCGAACAGCGTGGCCTGCTCGTCCGCGGGGATCGGCGGGCCCTCGTTGTGGACCTCCACCTCGACGAGGTCCGGCCGCGAGCGCACGGTGAAACGCACCGGGTCGGCCGACCCGTATTTGAGCGCGTTCGACGCGAGGTTCCACAAGGCTCGCCGGAGCTCCTCGCGACCGAAGTTCCCCGTCGTGGGCCCTTCGGGCGCGACGACGACGAAACGATCGCCGTGCTGCTGGGAAAGCTCGGCCACGACGTCTCGCACGATATCGAGGATGTCGCAGCGCTCGCGTGAGAGCGGGAGGCGGTCGCCCGCCTTGACGCGCTGCGCGTCGAGCAGGTCGCTCACCATGCGCTCGGAGCGGTCCAGGCTCCGGAGGACGGTCGACATCCAGCGGTTGGACCTGGGGTCGTCGATCGAGCGGTTCACCAGTTGCGCGGCCACGCGCGCCGCAGAGAGGGGGCCGCGGAGGTCGTGCACGAGGATCGACGAGAAGACCTCCCGCATCCGCTGCTCTTCCTGCAGCGCCTCGATTTGATCATGCAGCATGCCGTAGAGCTCCACGTTCTCGATGAGGAGCGCGAGGTGGTGGGCGATCGCCTCGAAACGCTGCTTCTCCCGCGCCGAGAAAGGCCGCTGCTCGCGCAGGCCGACGTACATCACGCCGAGGAGCCTGCGCTGGAGGGGGATACGGACCCCGAGGAGCGCATGGATGCCGCTGTGGCGGAGCGTGTCGGTGACGTCGAGCTCGGTCGTCTCCGCGTCGAGGAGGGACGTCGGCACATCGCGCGATGCGATCGTCCCGGCAAACGAGGAGGGCGAGAGCGAGCGGACGTAATGCGTGAGGCTTTCGTCGGCGATCCCCGCCGACGCGGTCATCACGAGCTTTTCGGTCGTGGGCTCGTGCAGCAAGATGGCCGCCGTCGCGGCGCCGAGCGCCTCCATGACGATCGGCATGGCGGCGTGGAGCCGGTCGGCCAGGGTCGGGAACCTGCGGAGCGCGTCGGACGGCTCGCCCGTGAACGCCTGTCGTATGAGCCGAAAAAAACGCTTCTCCGACTGCGCGTCGTCGAGGAGGTGCCGGACGAACCTGTCGGATACCAGCACCGTCGACGCGTGCACGATTTCGAGGATCCTGTCGACCTCCAGCGGGTCGCACCTCTGCTCGGGCGGCACGGCCGCCCACGCCTGGAAGATGCAGCGGCTGAGAAGCGCAAACTCGCTCTGGAGCTCGGGGAGATCGAAGCCCTGGCGGAGGCGGGAAGCCAGGTGGCTCTCCACGAGCTCGACCTGGCGGCCGCTCGGCTGACGCACGTTCACCTCGACCAGGGACGCGAGGAACGTCGGCATGATGTTCATCAGCTCGGGCTGCGAGAGCCCACGCGCCGATGCCGTTTTCTGCGCCTCCTCGGCCCAGCGTTCGAGGATACGGCCGCCATGCGTCTCGATGATGTGCTTGATCGTCGGCACGAACCCCTCCCTCGACACAGGTAGCACATGTCGTGCAAAGACGGACGCTGCCGAGCCCGCTTTCACGGTTTTTCGCACCGTGACGATCAATCAAAGATACTTCGGATCGGGCGCGGAGGTTTCCCGTTGATGCCGGAGCCTCTCTGGACAAACCCAGCGAGGCGTATGGCTCGTCCTCTCCTCCCGAAGGCGGCGACGTGGGGTGTGCTCGAAGTGGCCTTCGGCGGCGGCGAACCCCTGCTCTTCAAGGACATCGTGCCCCTTCTGCGGAAGCTCCGCGACACGACGCCGCTCGGGCTCGGGTTCACGACCCACGGCATGTACGTGACCGACGCCCTCCTCGATACAAGGGGCCCGATCCGTCGCTTCATCTCGCGGAGGCCGATCTCGCGCTCCTGCGCCGCGCGCTCCGCCGGCTCGAAGGCCGGAGACGAGGCGCACGGACATCGAGGCGTCGGTGCATGCCGAGTGGAAGACGATGGCCGGAATCCTGCAACGGGAAGCGGAAGCGGAGGCGAGGGCCCAGCGCACGGGATCCGAGGTACAACCGCGTTCTTGCGCGCCTGGGGGCTGGTGAAGGACGCCTTGGGGGTGACGAGGAAATCGGGTTGCGAGACTACGGCTGTCTTCAGGTCGCCGTTCCACCGCGCGATACCGAAACGCTCCCACATCCGGTTGACGTCTTGCGCTCCGACGAGATCACGGGCGTGGTACGCGAGGCGCAAGGGTTCTTCTGTGGACTGGTTGTATTTGCTCCGTCCGCAGGATTTGCACACCTTGCCGCGTTCGACGCCAGTCGAGCGTGAGGACATCGGGGGCAACGTGGAAGGCGCCCACATCTGCATCCATGGCAGCTGGGTCTGCCGCATGTCCTTCTGCTTTGCGTACACGCTGCGAAAGGAGAGCCCCGAGAGCCCTGCGTTCTCGAGCGTCTCGGCGAGCCGCTCGTCGACGAGGATCTCGCCGTAGGTGCTCACGGCGCGAAACTGCCTGAGCTTGCCCATGCTCTCTGCGTCCGAGCCATCGAGCACGTACGCCGCGGTCTGCCGCATCCCTGCGCCACAGGCCGGGCACGCGGTCGAGATGTCGTAGTCGGTGCCGAACCGAGGGCCTCCGAAGACGAAGATTTCCGAGGTGCCGATCGCAACGATGAGGGGGGCCGCTTCGAACTCCTCGTCCGTGTATTCGTCCCAGCGATCCTCTTGCCATTCGACCTCATAGGCAAAGAGAAGCTTCTGCAGGGTGAGGCGGCGAGAGTCGCCGAAATCGAGCGTAACATAAGCGAAAAGCTTCAGGAATTTGTTATCGCTGACCTCGGCCACATCGGGACCACACCCCGCGGATCCCAAGACGGTCTGTTCGCGTCCCGGAACGTCATTCCCGTCAAACTTTACCCGTACCTTGGTCTTCATCGTGCCACTCCTTCGCCCCCGGCGAATAGGCCCATTCGTTCACGTTCGGCGCGACATCAGGCGGCCTGACGCAGACGCGGATCTGCGCGCGGACGAGAGACGGCACACACAGGACGAGAAGGACCGCGAGGAGGAGGACCCCATGGCGACGCATGCGAGCCAGGACACTGGAGGCGTGTGCGCGGGGCAACTTTTTACCGAAACCACACTCCGACCCGTCTCGCGCCGATCCTGAAAGGCTGAACCGCCCGCCGACCCTTCCTTGCCGAAAAAACGGCTCCGTTTTTTGTCGCCCGACCCTTCCTTCACAAAAAACGGAAGGCTCGGCGGCGCCGCGACCCTTCCTTGCCGGACCGCGCCTCTCCTCGACGCGCCGCGGACGGGTCGGAAGGAGATTTGGAAGACCATCGTTTCACAGACGACCCTTCCGTGGCGAATTTGGGAGAAGCCTTCCGCGCGAAAGACGCGTCGCGAGGCGATTCAGGGAGCCGTTTTTTCGTCGAGGAAGGGTCGAACGCCGGTTCGGGAAACCGATATCGGGCGGAGACGGGTCGAAACGCTTATTTTTCCCCGGTTCCGCTGCTGCCGCGCTTCTTGGCGGCGCTCGCGTCGGGGATGATCTCGTGGATCTGCGCCTCGGTGAGGCCGAGGTTCTTCAGGTCGCGCTTGAAGTTCTTGAGGCGCGTGTGCGCGCCCCGCACGGCGGCGCGATAACCGGCCTCGGCGACGACGCGGGCCGCCTCGACGGGTCGATACGCTTTCACGGCGACGTCGTACGCCTCGCGCTTCGCCTCGATGGCAGAGGCCCAGGCATTCCGCTCGTTCTCGGGCCATTCGAGCAGCTCCGCCTCTCGGCCTCTGCGGTGACCGGCGGCCCGGACGACGTGCGCGGTGCCGTGTTAGGGCTCCCCGCCGAGCTCGAATCCGCCTTCGTGATGGCCGTCGGTTGGCTCTACGTGGGGGACGAGCATGGGGAGAGGCGGGCGGGCGTGGGCTTCTGGCTTCACGGCGATCGCGTGGGAGGCTTGCTCTTCGACAAGCCGACGGCCCACGGCGCCGTCCGACTGGCCGCGTGGGGCTTGCTCCACGACGGGCGGCTCTTGCCGCTGTCTTGTGAGTCGTATTATCCACGCCCCGGGTGGATCGGATCGTGACGTACCACGACCGCCCGCAAGACGCCCCCGCACACGCGATCATCGACGCGGTGGTCGATCGGAGGCTGAAAGGCCCCACGGAGTTCACGGTCGCCGAGCTCGAGACGCTCCTTCTCCCCGCGCCCGACCCGAAGCGCGTGCATGGCGCCCAGTACAGGCTTCAAAAGGTCGGCATCACCTGGCCCGGCTCGCCCGAGATCCCCGAGGAGCCGGCATGACGGGACAACCCTTTTTTGCGGTGACTCGTCTCCCCAAATGAAGGCTCGAGCTCCCACCGATGGACCTACCTCGTCGCAAAGCGGGAGCGGGACTTACGCGGGCGCGAGCATCTCCAACCGCTTTCGGGCGAGATGCAGGCGACCATCGACGGCCTTCGGCTTGATGCCGAGCGAGGCTGCAATCTCCGGTATTGATTGGCCCTCCAGGAAGGGGAGGACCGCAGCGCGCAGGCGGGAGCTGAGCTTTTCCAGGAATCGCTTCAGCCGGAACATGCCGTACATCGCGTGTAGCAGGGTCTCCGCCGAGGTCAGATCCTCCGCGAATCCAACGAGCACCTCACGCTCGCGTCGCACGAGCCGGCGGTGATTGCGCGCATGGTTGAGCCCGATCAGCGCGAGCCACGGGCGAGCCTGCTCCGGCGTGATCAGGCACGAGAGGCGACGCCATACCGTGATGAAGACCTCTTGCAGGACATCCTCCACGTCGCAGAGAGGGACGGCCTGGACAAGAAGAAGGCGGCGCAGGAAAGCGCGGTGTTCGAGGTAGAGGCGGCCGAGCAAGGCGTGCGATGCCGAAAAGTTTGCCGGCGGCGGATGGACGAGTAGCGTTGTCATTAGCTCATGACTCCGGTCAGTGCGGGGTTGTGGGTCAGACGCTGGTCGGTGTTGCTTCACCGGCCGGCGTCGCTTGTTTTGTCCCACGAATCGGGGCGGAACTCAACGATAAAAAGTGAGATTGGTTCGTCCCGGGGGAATTCCCTCACCCCCAACCCCTCTCCCGTCCCGGGAGAGGGGCGAGGGAGGCTTTCCCTTACGATGCGCGGCGGTAGACGAGGCGGGTGAGGGTGGCGATGACGTGGTCCATTCGGTCGAGGACCTTTGCATCGACGGTGCCGATATAGCGCATGGCCTGGGCGACCTGGACGCAGGCCAGCACCTCCCTGGCCGACCCGAGGGCGGAGGAGTAGCGCTGCCGCTTGTTTCCGGCGTGGTTGCCCATGCCTTCGGCAATGTTAACCTTTCACCAAACGGCGACACCGCCCCTGGTGATGGCAGGAACCGTGAAATTGCCCATGCGCCGGACCCCCGCGGGCGCGGCAGAGGCGTGGGCGGCGGCCGAGAACGTGAAAGGGCACACGTGCGCCTGCGGGTGCGGAGGGCGGGTCGTGGTGAAGCCGTGGCACCACTGCGTCGGGATCCCGCGGTTCATCCGGTGGCATCAGCCGGAGGTGTGTTCAGCGTGGGCAGCAGCGGAGAACGCGAAAGGGCGGCATGTGTGCCGGTGCGGATGCGGGAAGCGGATCCGCGTGCTGCCGCGGCACCACACTACCGGGATCCCGCCGTATCTTCGGGGGCATTATGAGAGGCGTCGTAGCAGGAAGGATTGACCGAGCATCAGAACGCCAGCCGAGCTGGACGTGAGGGGGACGTGAGAGTTACCGAAGAGCGGTGTCCGTGCCGGCCTTGGATGAACCCGCGCGTGACCCACGGGAACGACGGCGCAAAGCGATGCCCAGTGCCAATGCAATCAGCGCTCTCGACGCGAAGGACGTAACGCGAAGCGTACCTGCGACCCGGCATCCGCAACCTTCATCGCCTGCGGAATCGCTCCCACCGGAGCCAGGAGAGACGCCGCCGACGCCCCCGGAGCCGCCTGCACCAGGATCGGAGCCGCCGGCACCGGAGCCACTCCCCGAGCCGCTCTGGACCGAAGACTCACACCACTTCATCGAGACATTGCATACGTAGCTGGGGGCGCAAGCCGTGTCGTCCGTGCAGCTCGTGGCACACTTGCCCGCGACGCACGCGTATCCTTCCACGCAGTTCACCTGCGTACCCTCGACGCACGTGCCGCTCCCGTCGCATTTCGAAGCGTTCACCTGAGTGGTGTCCGTACAGGATGCTGCCGCGCACTCCGTACCCGCCGCATACAACGAACACTCCCCGGACCCGTTGCATTGACCGTCGAGCCCGCAGGTCGAAGGCGGCTGCGCCGCGCACTCGTCGTCGGGATCCGTGCCCATCTTGATGGGCTCGCACTGCCCGTCTGCCCCCTGGCCTTTCTTGGCGGCCGAGCAGGCCTCGCAGGATCCAGTGCAGGCCGTCTCGCAGCAGACGTCGTCGACACAGAAGCCCGAACTGCATTCGAATCCGGACGAGCAAGCAATTCCGGGCATCCCCGGGGGCTTGCATACTCCGTTGATGCAAATATTGCCGGACAGGCACTCGTTGTCGTTCGTGCACGGATTCTTGCACGACCCCGCCGAGCAGACGTATGGCGCGCAATCCATTCCTGCGGGATCGGTCACGCATTGACCCGTGCCATCGCAAATCTGACCCTTTACGACGGTCCCCTGGCAAAGCGAGGCCCCACAGGACGTCCCCTGCTGATGGAGCTGGCAGGCCCCTGCGCCGTTGCATTGGCCGTTCTGCCCGCAGCTCTCGGCTGCTTCGAACGCGCATTCGTTCTCGGGATCCGTCCCGCTCGCGATGGGCCCGCACACGCCGTCGGCGCCGGCGCCCTTCTTAGCTGCGGTGCAGGCCTCGCAGAGGCCGGCGCAGGCCGTGTCGCAGCAGACACCGTCGACGCAAGCGTCCGACTGGCACCAGACGTCGCTCGCGCACGCGGCGCCGTTCGCTCCGAGCTTCCCGCATACGCCTCCGATGCACACGTTGCCCGCCGCGCAATCGGCATCCGCAGCGCAGGTCGTGTTGCATGCTCCGTCCACGCAGGCGTACGGCGCGCAGTTCGCGGACGCACCCGCGGCCACGCACGTGCCTATACCGTTGCACGCATTCGGCTGCGCTGCGCCACTCACGCAGACCGCTCCGCAAGACGTGCCCTGGGCGTACATCTGGCACGCGCCCGCGCCATTGCAGCTCCCGGTCGTCCCGCAGGTGCTCGCTCCCTGATCCGCGCACTCGTCGTCCGGATCGCCGCCCATCGCGACGGGACCACATTCGCCGTCGACGCCCGCGCCCTTCTTCGCCGCCGTGCAGGCCACGCAGGAGCCGCTGCAGGCCGTGTCGCAGCAGACGCCGTCGACGCACGAGCCGCTCGCGCACAGGGCGCCCGATTGGCAGGGGTCCCCATTCACGCTGAGCGTCGGATCCGTGACGAAGCGGGCGAATGTCCGGGTGGTTCCGATGGGCTGTGCGGGCTCGAAGCGCTGGTAGACGAGGAGCGTCTCTTTGAACGGCCCCGCGGCGATGGAGGGACTCAGCTCATTTCGATTCTGAGCATTGGCGATGACGAGGCCTGTCGGATCCATCACCACGCCGCCGGGCGTGATCCGCGCGCCATAAAGATCCTGCCGCCCGCTCACGGCGCGCTCGTCTTGCCAGACGACCCAGTATTGCGCGCCGTCCCAGGCTGCGCGGGACGCCGCTTGCCGGTTCGCCGCGGTCGAGATGTCGATCCCCGTCGGATCGAGCATCGTGCCGTCGTTGTTCACGCGCGCGCCGCGGACGTTGGCGTCGTAGCCGTTCTCCCAGGTGACGAGCCAATCCGTGCCGTTCGAGGCGACGGAAGGGGTCGTCTCCCGTGTCGCCGTGACCCCGAGAGGGACGACGAGGTTTCCCGTGTCGAGCACCGTCCCGGCGGGCGTCATCCGCGCAGCGACGACGTCGTCGCCCGCCCCGGGCCTCGTCCACGCGATAAGGTAGTTCGTGCCGTTGTACGCGACAGCGGGCGTCGTCCCGCCGCTCGACGAGATCTGAATGCCCGACGGATCGAGCACCGCCCCGGCCTGGGAGACGCGGCTCGCCCAGATCTGGAGGGTGACGGTGTCCTGCCAGGCGACGAGCCAGTTCGTGCCGTCGGACGAGACGACGGGGGCCCGCTGAAAGCCCGCGCCGGTGACGATCGGGATCCCCTGCGGGTCCGACACGGTCCCGGATCCGCTGACCCGCGCGGCGTAGACGTCGTCGGTCCCGAGATTGCGACTGTCTTGCCAGGCGACCAGCCAATCGGTACCGAGCGCGGCGACGCTGGGTGCGCCCTGTTGGCTTGCGGCCATCGCAATTTCAATGCCATTCGGATCGAGCACCGCCCCGTCGGAGTTCAGCCGCGCCCCGAAGACGTCGCGCGAGCTCGACGAATGGCGCATGTCCTCCCAGACGGCGAGGTAGTCCGTCCCGTTGTAGGCGACGGCGGGGCGCATCTGCGTGTGCGCCGTCTGGGTGATGCGCTGGCTCGCCGGATCGAGCTTGGCGAGCGCGTTCGAGAGGCGCAGCCCGAAGATATCGTTGCCCGAGGACTCGCTCGAGCCGCGGGTGTCCTCGAAGACGAGGAAGATGTTCGTCCCGTCGTGCGCCGCGGAGGCGGCGTGCCTCGAGCCTCCGGCCTCCCCGATGAGCGCGGCCCACGGGGTCGTCATGTTCCCGAGCGAGTCGAATTGCGCGCCACGAACATCGAAGCCGAAAATGGCGAAGACGTTGTACACGCCGCCTGCGTAGACGACGCTGCCGACGGCTCCCGTGAGCCCAAGGGATTTGCCATCCATACCGTCGAGCAGCACGCCGGAGTTGGTGACACGCTGACCCATCATGCCTTTGCCCGACCACACGGCGAACCAGTTCGTGCCGTCGGAGGAGACTTCCATACGATCGGCATTGCACGGTTCGGTGGACTGGAAGTCCGAGCAGAGGTCTTCCGTCCCGAGCACGGCCCCCGCGGGCGTCACTCGGTGGCCGCGGACGTAGTAGCCGCCGTTGTTGGTCTTCGAGTCGCTGACGACGAGGTAGTTCAACCCGTTGAATGCGACGTCGACATCGCTGTCGGCCAGGTACACCCCGGAGTTCTGGATGGTGACCTCAGGCTGTAGCGTACCTGCGGGCGACGCGAAGCGCCCGTAGACGCCGGTGTTTTTCTTGTATACGATGAAGTACTTCGTTCCGTCGAACGAGATGGCCGACGGTCCATGCGTGGCGCCGCCAGATGAGATTTGCCTCCCATTGGGTTCGAGCACGGTGCCGCTGCCGCTGACACGCGCGGCATAGATGTCGCCGCTCGAGAAGATCCGCTTGTCGGTCCACGTCACCATCCAGTTGGTGCCGTCGAAAGCGAGATCGGGTGCTTCCTGCTCGTTGGCCCCCGCCGAGATCAGGATGCCCGTCTGATCGAGGACGACTCCCGCGCTCGTGACGCGCGCGCCATAAATGTCACGCTCCGCGGAGCCGGCCGTGCGTCCGTCTTCCCAGACGACTAGATACTGCCCATTGCCATAGGCGACGGCCGGGTCCGTCTGCCCGTAGTACGCGGGCACGTAGATCGGCTGGTCGATGCCGAACTCGGGCCCGATCACGGGATCCAGGACGGCCGGGAAAGCGCTCTCCTCGAGCGCGCGCTCCGGCACACGCAAGACGATGTGCCCCTCCTCGAAGTCGACGGGCACCGCGGTCTTCTGCCCGCGCCCGTCGATCCACGTCGCGACGCCATAACGTACGCCGAGGCCCGTCGCCGGATCCACGAAGTGAAGCCCGGCCTCGTTCTCCTTCGTAAAGATCTCCCCGGAGACCGCAATCCGAACCACGAGATCCCCGCGGCCCTCGGGCTTCGCAGCGAACGAAAAGCTCTGCTCGACGCCCTGCTCGGTATTTTCGAGGTGCTCGACCACGTCGCCGTGCATGATGGCGACGCGCGAGCTCGGATCAAGGTCCGCCCGCGTGTCGCCTCCGCCTAACGCAGAGACGCCGCCGCGATCGATCGACGCCAGCGTGGCAACGAAGGCGGCGCCTTTCACCGCATCGCGCCCCGGCTCCTCCCCCGCGGGTTGGTACGGCGCGACCTCGAACGAGCGCGCATCCGCGCGTACGGCATACGTCGTGTGGCCCCCACGAAACGAATCGCCTTCGGGGCGAAACGCGAAGTGCACGCGCCGCATGACGTCGCCGAGCCCGAGCTGCCCCGCGGCGGGCACCGGGGCAGGAGCGTGGCTCGGGGGCGTCGAAGCCCTCTGTGCGCCGTTCTCGGGCTGCTGCTCGTTCGTACACCCGAGCAAGGCGCCTATCAGTGCGGAGCACAAGGCCGCGCGTCCTGTGCGCGGCCGCGAACGAACCCTGGACCCGTGGGAGCAGGGTGTTCGCCTTGAAGCCTTGGACATGAAGACTCCCTCGCAGAATGTTGGCCAGCCAGGTTGCTGGCGTCAGATCTTGCCGAGATCTGGATACATGTAAGTTCTGCTGTCAATCAAAATTACGGTTCTGGACAGCCGCGCGCGGCGTGGAGCTTGATGGTGTCAAGCGGGCAGTGCCCCAGTCAGTGCGTTTGGCGAAAGGTCAACGATGATGCCATTCGTGACGTCAACGCAGACGGAAACGTGAGCTGTTTCGAAACGTTGGCGTTCTTTAGGCGAGAGCTTCCCACCGCTTCTGCCGCGTTCAACGCGACGCTGTGCATGGCCCTGCGCATCTGCCGCGCCAGATCCGAATCCTTTCGCTCAATCCGCTCTGCAATACTTGCCGCGTCCCCCGCCATGGCCAAAACGACTTCGTAGATCTTCAGCATGATGACTCCTCCGCCCGACGACCCTTTCGCCGGGACCCCCGTCCCACAGCGTCGCGCGGAGGCCTCTTCAAGGCTGCGCAGCACCGCGCGGAGCCACCCGGAGCCACGCGAAGCGTGGCGAGGATGGCGAGCACGGCTTGGCCTTGAAGAGGCCGAGCACGACGGTACGATCGCCGTCCCCGAGCGGAACCCCTGCATACCGTTCCCCAAACGCACGCGCACGCGCACGCCCAAACGCACGCGCACGCGCCTCCGCCTCCGCCTCCGCCTCCGCCTCCGCCTCCGCCTCCGATCAGGGATCCATTTGCTACGTACGTACCAGGCCGCTACTTCAATGATTACAACAACTTGTGCGACTCTGAGAGCGACGCGCGGCCCGGCACTTTAGCTGATCGCTTGTTCAGTAGTCGAGCCTGTCCGTTAGAGAGGTCTCGACCATGGATCCCAGGAACGGCATCATGCCCGGCATGGGCGGCAAGGGTAGCAAGGGCGGCAAGGCGCGCGGCACGGCGCAGAAGGGCGCGCATGTGAGCCCCCCGGGCGAAGTCTCTTTCTTCGATGCCGCGCCCCATGCGCCCGCGGTCGTCGTGAACGCAGGGCCCACGATCGAAGATCCTTCCGCGGTCAAGCGTGTTTTCGCGGTCAACGGTCCGCACGCAGGGACGTCGCGAGTCCTTGCCTATCGGCGCGTGTCCACCATGGAGCAGATGCGATCCGGCACGTCGCTCGACGCGCAGGACGAAGAGATCCGGCGTTACTGCCAGTATGCGCGCCTCCCCGATCCGATTGACTTTGAGGAAACGGAATCGGGCGGCGTCGAGTCACAAGAGAAGCGAGAGAAGATCGCCACCCTGCTAAAGGCAGTCCGCCCGGGGGATCTCGTGATCGTGGCCAAGCTCGATCGGTTCTCCCGTGACATCGTCTTCACGATCTCCGCCGTGCGCGACATCATCAAGCGGGGGGCGCGCTTCCTGTCTCTCGCCGAACGCTTCGACGCCTCTACCCCCGAGGGGGAAACGCAGATGGCCCTGTGGGCGTCGATCGCACAGATGGAGCGGGCCCGCATCCGTGATCGCACGGAAGGCAATCGAAAGCGGCTCCGGTCCCTCGGGAAATTCGTAGAGGGACAGCCCCCGTTCGGGTACGTGCGGGCCAAGGGAGCGGACGTTCACGACAAGCCGCGCCGATTGGAGATCGATCCGGTCAAGGCGCCGATCGTGCGCCAAATGTTCGACATGTGCATTGCAGGGCATAGCGCGAATGACATAGCGCGACACTGTCAGACCACCTATCCGGGCCTCTCCGCCTTCCGCTCCCGGTGGATCCTGGCGTTGCTCAAAAACCGCATGTACGCCGGGCAGATTGCGACGACTCCGGTAAGGCCCGACAAAAACCGTCAACTGACGCAGAAGCCCGCGGAATGGGTCGATGCACACGAGCCGATCGTTACGCTGCAAATGTGGCACGCGGCGCAGCATGCACTGTCGGGGCGCCGTAACTACGGACGCAAGGCGAGCACGACGACGATCACGGCGCAATGGTTGATCCGAGGGCTCGCCCGGTGCTCCCTTTGCGGATCGATGATCACGTCGCACCCTGCTAGCGAGAAAAACAAGCATGCGGGCTACTACGTGTGCCGGAAGCGATACGCTCCCGAGTTGAAACACGGGACACGGGAGCGTTGCCAGGGAGCGCCCTGGAATCGGCAGGGCGAGATCGACCCGAAGATCGAAAAACTCGCGGCGCGTCACTTCAAAGCGCTAGACGGTCAACTGTCGAAAGCCCCTCCGCCGTCCCCCCACGCGCCGAATTTTAGGGCGCAGCGGGCCAAGCTCGTGACGGCGCGCAGCAATCTCGTTTCCATGGTCTCCTCGGGTCAATGGTCCATGGAGGTGATCCGGGCGGAAGCGGCGCGCATCGAGCGAGAGCTTGCCGCGATCGATGCGGAAGAGCGGGCGCTATCCGCGGAAGCTTCGGCCGATACGGTCGAGAATCGAAAGGGGGCGCTCTCGTGGTTGCGCTCGATCGTGGCGCAATGGGAGACGATGGGCGTCCCTGCTCGGCGCGCTACGCTCGCGGCGATGCTCGACGGGATCAAGATCGGTCCGGAGGGGATCGCAATCGAATGGAGCGATGCCGCGACGATGGCCGTCCGGTGTGCGGAGGGACGCCTACCCGATCCCGCAACGCTCGACCATGCGAGCGACGATCCGCGCCGCCCTGCTCGCCCGATGCTCCCGGGAGGCGCCGAGCACGCGCGCGCGCTTCCGCCCGGTGACGCCTAGCAGGCGTCCTAGGTGGCTGGTGTCGATCGCGAGCCCGTCGAAGAGGTCGTGGCCGCTCGTGTTCCCATGGCCGCCAGGGTGCATATCGGACAGGTCGCCTGACGGCTGATAATGGTTTGGATCGTCTTCTGGTCTTCCGTGGCGGGGGGCGGGTGTGCGGGGCGCCCCCCGCCCCCGGTCACACTGCCCAACGCGTTCTCGACCGCTTGTCGTGCCGCAGCCCCAGCGCGGCGAGCCGTCGGAGGTTCTCCGCGGCGCAGAGCATCGTGAAGTCGCGCGTGACTCGCTCGGTGCCGCGTACGCGTACTCGACGTCCGCCGTGCCTTCGCCTCATCAGATGTGCGAGCTTGCGCTCGACCTTCGGGCGCGTGGCTTTATAGCCAGCGCGCCACGCGGGGCTCTTCTGCTCCGTGCGCGCGTGCTGCAGCAGATGCTCTCGCTGATTCACCGCGACGTTGCGGCCTTGCTTGGATTTCGTGCATGAAGCCGCGAGCGGGCACTTCCCGCAGCGCGCACCGAAAGACGCTACTCCTGAGCCATCCTTTCGGCGGCGTATTTGGACGAGCTGCCCAGCCGGACAGGTGACCGTATCGCTCGCAAGATCCATGTGAAACGCGTCCTTGGTGAATTGGCCATCAGGCGATGTAGGGGC